>DATKKW010000069.1:0-19467 GCA_035542715.1 Myxococcota bacterium | reverse complement strand
CACTCAGCGCCAGAACCTCGATCCGCATCGCCCGCAGGCTGGCGAGGATTTGCGCCCGCTCATGCGGCGCAAAGGGACTGTTCTCGGACGACCCACCGTGGAACCCGAGGAGGGCGTCCACCTGCCCCGCGAGTTCCGCCCATGGATCTGGCGTCGAGATTTCGGCGAGCAGCGTATGCAGCCAGTCGAAGACTCCGTTGAGCGCCGATGCCCAATTCGGGTATTGCCTTCCCTCGAACCGCTTGTCGCTCCCAGGGCTGTAGAACGTGCGCCATTGCCCGGCTCCGCCGGTGTCGAACACGAACCGATAGGACGTGCCTCGGAAGCAGAGGGCTTCGACGGTATCGCCAGTCTTGTAGGTGGAAGGAACGCGAATCCACTCGAACAGTCCCGCATCAAAGCCGGCCTTGACGACGATCTTGAAGACGTCCGCCTTGTGCGTTCTAAGGAGGTCGAGATCCGCCACGCGTTGCCATCCATGGGCATACCCGCACACTCCTCGCACACAAGGTACGCTGACTGGTGTCAGTGCGGGTCAATTCGTCCGGCAATTCAGCCGTCGAATCAAGGGTTTCCCTGGCGCCCCCGGCAAGACTCGAACTTGCGACACGCGGTTTAGGAAACCGCTGCTCTATCCCCTGAGCTACGGGGGCGCGAGCCGGCACGGTACCGGATCGGGCCGGGCGTGCGCGAGCGGCGGCGACGGCGCCTCAGTACGCGATCACCGAGTGCACCCGCGGCACGTCGAGGAGCGCGCGGCCTCCGAGCGCACCGAGCTCGATCAGGAACGCGCAGCCCTCGACGAGCGCGCCGCTCTCGCGGGCGAGGCGCACGGCGGCGGCGGCGGTGCCGCCGGTCGCGACCAGGTCGTCCACGACGATCACGCGCTGGCCGGGCTTCACGGCATCGATGTGCATCTCGACGGTGTCGGAGCCGTACTCGAGGGCGTAGGTCGTGCTCCGCGTCTCGTAGGGCAGCTTGCCCGCCTTCCGCACGAGGCAGAGGCCGGCGCCGAGCGCGAGGGCGACCGGCGCGCCGAACAGGAAGCCGCGCGACTCGATGCCGATCACGTGGTCGACGGCGTCGTTCCGGAACGGAGCGGCGAGCGCCTCGACCGCGGAGCGCAGCGCCTTCGCGTCGGCGAGGAGCGGCGTCACGTCGCGGAACAGGATGCCGGGCTTCGGGAAGTCGGGGATGTCGCGGATGAACCGCCGCAGCACCTGGGCGTCGTAGAGGTCGGGAGCGGACATCGGGGGCGGTCTCCTTCGCGCCGGTCGCCGGGCTCCGGCTAGGGCAGGTACAGCAGCGGATCGGTCGGACGCTGGGAGCGCCGGATCTCGAAATGGAGATGCGGCCCCGTCGCGTTCCCGGAGCTGCCAGATTCGCCGATCTCGGCGCCCTTCTCCACGAACTCGCCCACGTCGACGTTGCGCTCGGAGAGGTGGGCGTAGACGGTGCTGTAGGGGCCGGCGTGCTTCAGCACGACGAGCTGGCCGTACCCTCCGAGACGCCCGCTGTAGATCACCTTGCCGGACTCGGCGGCGTAGATCCGCGTGCCGTCCGGAACCTGGACGTCGATGCCCTCGTGAGGCCGGCTGTGGCGCTCGCCGAAGCAGGAGGTGACGCCGCCCTGGAGGGGCCACTCGAACTCGAGGGAAGCCTCGTCCTCGGCCTGCTGGTGGGCGGCGCGGCGGGCATCGTCGTCGACCGCGCATCGCTTCCCGCCGGCGCCCTCGACCACGTGCGCGAGGCGCGTGTGACCGGGCACGACGAGGCGCCGGCCGACGGAGAGCGCGCTCGGGTCGTCGATGCCGTTCGCGCGGGCGAGCTCTTCGACGGACACGCCGAAGCGACGCGCGACCGAGTAGAGGGTGTCGCCGCGCTGGACCACGTACTCGACCGGCGCGCTCGCGCGGCCTCCGCCGCACGCGGCGAGCCACGCGACGGGCGACCCGAGCGCCACCGTCAGCAGCAATGCGCGCCAGAGAACGCGCGCCTCGGCCCAGGGGCACGGGCTCGCGCGTGCGCGGGATGCGCCCACGGGCCGACGTCTACGCGGCCGCCCAGCCGTGGGCGCCGATCAGGCCGACGAAGCGGCAGCGTGCGAGGATCTCGCGCGTGTACTCGCCGCTCGCGAGCCGGCGCACGCGCAGGAGAGTCTGCTCGTCGCGCGCGCCGAAGGGACCGACGAGGCGTCCGCCCGGGGCGAGCTGCTCGAGGAGCGGCTTCGGAACGGCAGGACCGCCCGCGGTCACGACGATCGCGTCGTAGGGCGCGTCGACGGGACGGCCGAGCGTGCCGTCGCCCCAGTGGACGACGACGTTCGAGACGCCGAGCCGATCGAGGGACGTGCGCGCCAGCGCGGCGAGGCGGCCGACGCGCTCGATCGAGACGACGCGGCCCGCGAGCCGCGAGAGGATCGCCGCCTGATAGCCCGAACCCGTGCCCACCTCGAGCACGCTCTCGGCGCCCGTGAGCGCGAGGGCCTCGGTCATCAGGGCGACGACCTGTGGCGCCGAGATGGTCTGGCCGTCGCCGATCGGGACCGCCTCGTCGCGGTAGGCGTGGCTGCGGAGTGCCTCCGGCACCAGCAGGTGACGCGGGACGGCGTGGAAGGCTTCGAGCACCCGGCGGTCGCGGATGCCCGACGCGGCCAGCCGCTCGGCCAGCCGGCGCCGCGCCCCCGCGAACCCGAGCTCGCGAGACGACAGCACGGTCGACAAGAACTCACCCCCCGCGCAGCACTTTACGCGCAGGAGCTGCGGGCCGGCAAGAGCCGGAGGGCTAGCGGCGGGTCGCGCGATCGTCGGCCGCGATCGCAGCCCGGACCTCCGGCTCCCGCGCGAGCTCGCGCAGGGTGAGCGCGAGGGCGCGGGCCGCCTCGAGCAGTCCGGCCTCGCCCGCCGGCGTGGTGGTGGCCTCGGCGAAGGCGCGGGTATGGAGCTCGAGCCGCTCGCCGGGCCGGGCGATCGGGAAGTTCGGATGGATCGTCGGCACGACCTGCGACACGTGCGTGATGTCGCTCGAGCCGATCGACGCGTCCGGCGCGTGATCGGTCTCGGCAAGGCCCAGGCGCTCGAGCTGGCGGCGGTAGACGCCGGCGAGCGCGAGGTTCGGGCGCAGCGCCGGAGACTCGGCCTCGTTGCGCAGCACCTCGAGCCGCGTGCCGGTCGCCTCCGCGGCACCCCGGGCGCACGCCTCGACCCGCGCCGCGGTCGCCTCGAGCGTCGCGTCGTCGAGGGCTCTCACCCAGACGCGCGCGGCCGCGCGCTCCGGGATCACGTTCGGCGCCCGCCCGCCGTCGCTCACCACGCCGTGGATGCGCGCGCTGCGCGGGAGCTGCTGGCGCAGGGAGCCGATCGCGACGAAGAGCTGGATCACGGCGTCGAGCGCGTTGATCCCCTGCTCCGGATACGCGGCCGCGTGGGACGCACGGCCGTGGTACACGAACTCGAACTTGCGGTTGCCGAGGAAGAGGCGGTGGGCGCGGCGCATGTCCGAAGCGTGGGCCATGAGCGCCGCGTCGAGGCCCGCGAACGCACCCGCCTCGACGAGTCGCCGCTTCCCGACCCCGATCTCCTCCGCGGGGCAGGCGACGACGTGCAGGTCGAGAGCCTCGCGCGGCATCGCTTCGGCCCAGGCCGCGGCGGCGAGCAGGCTCGCCGGGCCCGAGAGGTTGTGGCCGCAGGCGTGGCCGATGCCCGGCAGCGCGTCCATCTCGGCGAGGAGCGCGACGTGGACCGGGGCGCCGGCCGCGCCCCAACGGGCCACGAACGCGGTCGCCATCCCGCCCGTCCCCCGCTCGACGTGGAAGCCTGCGCGGCGCAGCCACGTCTCGTAGCGCGCCGAGGCATCGTGCTCCTCGAGAGCGAGCTCGGGGTGCGCCGTCAGGTGTCGCGCGAGAGCGAGAGCCTCGGGCGCGTGGGCGTCGATCGCGCGCAGCAGCGCCGCGCGCTCGGCGTCGGGGGTGCGATCGGCTGCGCTCATGGCCGAGGCCTCGGAACCCATCGTAGGTCCCGGATCGGCCGTCCGGCGGCCTCCCTGAATCGCCGGAGCCCGCTACCGTGCGTGGCTGGCGGCGGGATCGGCTCCTAGGCTTTCGAACCATGCTCCTGCACGAAGCGACTTCCCCGGCTCCCGGCGAGGAGCCCGGCGTCTTCTCCGATCATGGCCCGTGGCGCATCGAGCCGAGCCAGCTTCGCTGGCGCACCGGCCTCGATGCCCTGCGCGCCGCGAGCCGTGCCGAGGTGCCGGAGCTCGTGCGGCCGCGCCGCCTCCCCCCGCTCCTCCGCTTCGTCGAGGCCGGCGTGCTCGCGGGCGGCGCGCTCCTGGGCTGGGGCCTCATCGAGAGGCGGCGGGGCGGAGCGGCGTCCCATGCGGGGCTCTCGCGCCGTCTGCGCGTGGCCTTCGAGAAGCTCGGGCCCGCCTACATCAAGCTCGGCCAGATCGTGTCGTCGGGGCGCGGGCTCTTTCCCGAAGAGCTCGTGGAGGAGTTCAAGAAGTGCCGCGACCAGGTTCCGCCGGAGCCCTTCGCCACCGTGAAGCGCGTGGTCGAGGAGGATCTCGGCAAGCCCCTCGCCGAGGTGTTCGAGCGCTTCGACGAGAGCTCGCTGGCGGCGGCCTCGATCGCCCAGGTGCACGCGGCCAAGCTGCGCACGGGCGAGGAGGTGGTGGTCAAGGTGCAGCGGCCGCGCGTGGCGGAGCAGGTGCGGCTCGACATCGCCGCCATGGCGTGGATCGCGCCCTGGCTCGTGGGACGCATTCCGGTGGCGGCCCTCGCGAATCCACCGGCGCTCGTCGAGCTCTTCGCGGAGACGATCGTCGAGGAGCTCGACTTCCGGCTCGAGGCCGAGAACATGCTCGACATCGCGCACGTGCTGAAGGACGCGGGCCAGCGCATCGTCGTCGTCCCGCGACCCCATCCCGAGCTCGTGACCCGACGCGTGCTCGTGATGGAGCGCCTGCGCGGCTTCTCCTACGAGAACGTCGAAGGCATGCGCGCCGCGGGCATCGACACCGCCGAGGTGCTGCGCTCCCTGATGATCGCCTTCCTCGAGGGCGCCATGATCTACGGCGTCTTCCATGGCGATCTCCACGGCGGGAACCTGTTCGTGATGGAGGACGGCCGGGTCGCGCTGTTCGACTACGGCATGGCGGGACGTCTCGACGAGCGGCAGCGCACGGCCTTCCTGCGCATGATGATGACCGGCGCGGTGAACGACGTGCGGGGGCAGCTCGAGTCGTTCCGCGACCTCGGCGCCCTCGGCCCCGAGGCCGACCTCGACGACCTGATGCGCGTCCTCAAGGTTCACGAGCCCGTGAAGGACCCGACCAAGATGGCCGGCCACGAGCTCGTGGCCGAGATCCAGGACGTGGTGAAGGGACTGCTGCGCCACGGCGCTCGTCTTCCGAAGCCCCTCATGCTCTACGTGAAGGGCATGCTGTTCTTCGACGGCGCCATCGCGCAGCTCGCCCCCGATCTCAACATGTTCGCGGAGATCGCGAAGATCTATGCGTATTTCGCGGAGAACCACGCCGAGAGGATCGCCCGCGACATCGGCTTCGACCCGAGCCAGGCCCAGCTCGACCTGACCGGCATGAAGGCCTCGATGGGCCTCGAGGGCGACGTCGAGGCCATCACGCATCGCGAGCTCCAGCAGCGGCGCGAGAAGATCCGGGAGCGGATCGACGAGGGCGGCGGTCTCCCGCTGTAGGTCGTCCGGGGCGGTCACGCCCTCCCCACGGCGACTTGAATGGATGTTCTAGAACATCTATTCTAGCCGGCCGTGAGCCCTCCCCCTCCGAGCGCGAGCGCCGAGCGGACGCGCGCCCGCCTCCTCGCCGCGGGCCGCGCCGCCTTCGCCGCGAAGGGCCTCGCCGGCACGAGCCTGCGCGATGACATCCTCGATCCGGCCGGCGTGTCGGTCGGCTCGTTCTACCACCAGTTCCGTGACAAGACCGATCTCCTGCTCGCGATCCTGCGCGCGCACTCCGAGCGCTTCCGCGAGCGCGTCCGCGCCGCCCACGCGCCGGCCCCGGGCCGTCGCATCGAGGACATCGCGCGCGACTCCTACGCCCTGGTCTTCGAAAACGTCGACCGGGACGAAGAGGTGCTGCGCATCACGCTGAAGGAGCGCGACAGCGGCGACGCCGAGGTGCGGAAGTTCCTGCGCGCCGACCGTCAGCGCTGGCTCGCAGACCTCGCCGAGGACTATCGGCGCTTCGCGCCCGGCGGGAAGGAGAAGGCCTTCGATGCGGAGCTCGCCGCCGAGCTGATCGTCGCGCTCTGCCTCGGCGCGGTGGCGCAGTACCTCGAGGCTCCGGCCAACGCGCGCCCCGCGCTGCGCGACCACCTGCTCGACGGCCTCGTCCGATTCACCCTGGGCGGCGTCCCCGCCCTCGCCGCACCGGCGAGGACGGCCCGCTCGCGCACGCCCACCCGACGAAGGAGCCCACGATGAAGTTCGGCGTCTTCTACGAGCACCAGATCGCGCGTCCCTGGAAGCCCGGCGACGAGCATCGACTCTTCAAGGACGCGCTCGATCAGGTCGAGCTCGCGGATCGGCTGGGCATCGACTACGTCTGGGAGGTCGAGCACCACTTCCTCGAGGAGTACAGCCACTCCTCGGCGCCGGAGATCTTTCTCGCGGCGTGCTCGCAGCGCACGAAGCGCATCCGCCTCGGCCACGGCATCGTGCCGCTGCCCTCCCAGTACAACCACCCCGCGCGCGTGGCAGAGCGCATCGCGACCCTCGACCTGGTGTCGGACGGCCGCGTGGAGTTCGGCACGGGGGAGACTTCGAGCGAGGCGGAGCTCGCAGGCTTCGGCATCGATCGGGCGACGAAACGCGAGCAGTGGCACGAGAACCTCGACGCCATCACGCGCATGTTCGTGGAGGAGCCCTTCGCGGGCTGGGACGGCCGGTTCCTCCGGATGCCCGTCCGCAACGTGGTCCCGAAGACGCTGCAGAAGCCCCACCCGCCGCTCTGGGTCGCGTGCAGCCGTCGCGAGACGATCCAGCTCGCGGCGCGCAACGGGATCGGCGCCCTCTCCTTCTCGTTCGTCGAGCCGGCCGAGGCGAAGGCATGGGTCGACGAGTACTACCGGCTCGTCGCTTCGGAGGAGTGCGTGCCGGCGGGATTCGCCGTGAACCCGAACATCGCGGTCGTGCTGCCCATGATGTGCCACCGCGACGAGCAGACCGCGATCGACCGCGGGCTCGACGGGGGACACTTCTTCGGGTACTCGCTCGCCCACTTCTACATCTTCGGAAGCCACAAGCCGGGCGTCACCGACATCTGGGAGGAGTTCCAGCAGCGGCGCGCGCAGTTCGGCTTCGACCGCGAGATCGCGGCGAAGACGGGCCAGCAGCTCGGCGCGCAGATGATCGAGCGCGGCCTCGGGTCGCTGCGCGGCGCCATCGGCACGCCCGAGCAGATCCGGGAGCTCCTGCGCGGCTACCAGGAGGCCGGCGTCGACCAGGTGATCTTCGTCTCGCAGTCCGGCCACACGAAGCACGAGCACATCTGCGAGTCGCTCGAGCTCTTCGCGCGCGAGGTCATGCCGGAGTTCCACGAGAAGGAGGCGCAGCGCGAGCGGGAGAAGCTCGCGCGCCTCACGCCCCAGATCGAGGCCGCCCTCGCCCGCCGCTCGCCGGCCCGCAAGGCCGACCCGGACTACGCGATCAGCGCCGTGATGAAGCCGTGAGCTCGCGGTCCCAGGAGGACGGAGCCTCTCTCGATTCGCGGGTGCCCTTGCCGAAAAAGAAAGTGCTTTTCATTTCTTTTGAATCCCGGTAGGCTCCGCCCCGCCCCGGCCCTCCTGCCGGGGTAGGAGGAGCTGCGACCGTGAACCGTCTGCTGCGACCGTCGAGCCGAACGCTGCTGCTGTCTCTGGCCCTCTTCGCGCTCGGCCTCGCGGCGAGAGAGGGCGTTGCCCAGGGAGCCGAGGAGGCCGATCCGCCCGAGGTCGCGGTCGGCGAGCGCCTCTTCCTCGAGACCCGCTTCGCCCAGTTCTTCGCGTCCCACATGACGGGCGTGAACGCGCCGCTCGCGGTGGGCGACCCGGTGATGGAGAAGACGCTGACGCGCGGGGCACCCCTCGACGGCCCCTTCGCCGGCCAGTCGATGAACTGCCGGGCCTGTCATCTCGTCGACGAGCAGCTCGGCGTTCCCGGCGGAGGCATGCGCACCTACGGCGACTTCGCGCGCCGCAGCCCGATCCCGGCGCGCGACGATGGACGTCTCAGCACGCCGCGCAACTCCCCTCCCCTCGTGAACGCATCGCTCGCGCGTCCAGGCGGCGTGGTCCTCCACTTCGATGGAGAGTTCCCGAGCCTCGAGGCCCTGGTGAAGGGAACGCTGAGCGGCCGGAACTACGGCTGGCTCCCCGCCGAGGCGGACCTCGCGATCGCGCACGTCGCCCGCGTGATCCGCGAGGACGACGGCTCGGGTGCGCTCGCGATGGCCTTCGGCGGCGCCTATGCGGTGGTGCTGTCCGGGACCGATCCCGGCGTGCCGCAACAGCTGCGGCTTCCCCCCGCCTATCGCATCGACGTGTCGCACGCGAGCGATTCCGAGATCTTCGACGCCGTCGCGCGCCTGATCGCCGTCTACGTCCGACAGCTCGTGTTCGAGCAGGACGCGCGCGGCCGCTTCGTCGGCTCGCCCTTCGATCGCTTCCTCGAGCGCAACGACCTGCCGCGTGCGCCGCGGCGCGGTGAGGCGGCGCAGGCCTACACCGCCCGGCTGCGGGAGGCCGTTGCCCGCGTGCAGAGCCCGGTCTTCGTGAGCGAGGGCCCGTTCGAGTTCCACGACGCCGACCGGGTCTTCGGTCCCGAGGAGCTCGCCGGACTTCGCATCTTCCTCGCCTTGCCGCCTGCTCCCGGGCTGCGCACCGCGGCAACGACCGGCGTGGGGAACTGCGCCGCGTGCCATCCGGCGCCGGCCTTCACCGACTTCGGCTTCCACAACACGGGCGTCACGCAGATGGGCTACGACGGCGTCCACGGCGACGGCGCGTTCGCCCGGATCGCGATCCCGAGCCTCGTGCAGCGGAGCCGCCGTCCGGACGACTACCTGCCGGCGACCGTGCGCCACCCGCACGCGAAGGAGCCGTTCCGCGCAGTGCCCGCCGCGGATCGGCCCGGCGCGACGGACCTCGGGGTCTGGAACATCTTCGCGAATCCCGACTTCCCGGCGCCCCAGGAGAAGCTCTGGCACGCGCTCTGCCTGCAGGAGCTCGGCCGCGACGGGGCGGCCGACCGAGGAGCGCCTGCGCTGCTCCGCGTGCTGCGACACTGCCGTGCGGAAGCCCTCCTCGAGAGCAGCGTGGCCGCGTTCAAGACGCCGGGGCTGCGGGACCTCGGGCATTCCGCGCCGTACATGCACGACGGCGGCTTCGACACGCTCGAGGACGTGATCGCGTTCTACCGAAGGGTGTCGTCGCTCGAGCGCGTGGGAGCGCTGCGCAACGGAGCGGAGGAGCTCGCCGGCATCGCGCTCACGGACTCGGACGCCCGCGCGCTCGCCGCGTTCCTCCGCTCCCTGGACGAGGACTACGACTAGACGTCGCGGACCTGCCGCGCGCGGCTTGCGGCGAAGGCCGCGAGGCCGAGGAGGAGGAGCGAGACCGTCGAGGCCTCCGGCACGGCCTCGAAGGTCAGGCCGTCGAGGCCGAAGTCGGTGCCCGTGAACACCACGCGGTCGATGCCCTCGAGGCGCTCCAGGCCCAGGAAGTTCGTGCTCCAGCTCGCGACGGGCACCGTCGCCAGCGTGCGGCTCTCGAGCAGCACGTTGCCGGCGCCGTAGACGTCGAGCCGAACCGTCGTGCCCGCGGCGCCGGTCACGTACGCGCCGGCGCGGAGCATCGGGCTCGCGAAGTCGAGCGTGAGCGATACCGGTCCGCTGCCGAGGTTGTCGAAGGCGCCGAGGTAGGCCGTGCCGAACGGGACGTTCGCGGCGGAGGACACGCTGCCGTTCGCGCCCCAAGTGTTCGTGGCGCCCATCGGGAGCGCGAAGTCGTGCACGAAGGCGCCGTTGCTCATCGTGCCCGGGTTCGGGACGGGCGCCGAGAGCGTCACGCCCGACGCGAACGTGTACGCCGAGACCTTCCCGGGCTCGAGGATGTTCGAGAACGGGCTCGTGCCGACGTTCGGGCCGAGCACGAGTCCCTCGAAGCCCTCGGCGACCGCGCTCGGGCCGAAGGCCGCGGGCGTGATCGGGGTCGCGGGCGCCGAGGCGCCCGCGAGCAGGAAGGGGATTGCGAGGAGGAGGGGGCGGCGCATGCTTCGTTCCTTCGGTTGCAGCGGTCGGTACCGACTGCTCCCCCTTCATCGTCCGGTCGCCCTTCGAAAATGACAGAGAAGTGCGACGCGCAACCCGACGGCAGGTCGCGTGCAGCACGGCGCGGAAGCGCTCCACCCGCCGACGCTCCGGCACGAGGCGCGCGGTGCGAGCGCGCGCGACCCCGTGCTCTAGAATGGCTGCGATGCCGGAACCGAGCCCTTCCGCGGAGCGCCACGCGTGCTACCGGCCGGCCGACGCCGACGGGATCGGACGTCTCCTCTTCACGCGTGCGGCGAAGCTGAACGCGACCGACGACGTGACGCTCGGCCATCTCGCCGAGGCGATCGAGGCCGCGTCGACGGATCCGGCCGCGCGCGCGATCGTCGTCGCGGGCGAGGGACGCGCCTTCTGCGTCGGGATCGATCTGCGCGCCCTCGCCACCGACGCGATCCCCGACGACTGGTTCGCCCGCTGGGACCGCGCGCTCGTGCGGCTCGAGGCTCTGCCCACACCGACCGTCGCCGCCGTCCAGGGCCCCTGCCTCGGCGGGGGCCTCCAGGTCGCCCTGTGCTGCGACCTCCGCGTCGCAGCGGACGACGCGACCTTCGGACTCTCCGCGGTGACGCACGGGATCGTCCCGGGGCTCGCCACCTGGCGCCTCGAGCGCTTCGTCGGGGCCGGCGCCGCGCGCGAGCTCATGCTCCTCGGCGAGACCTGGGACGCCGGACGGGGGCTGCGTCACGGTCTCGTCGACCGCGTGGTGCCGCTGGCCGAGCTCGACACGCAAGCCCGTCGCCTGGCGCAGCGCATCGCCTCCGCCCCGCGCGAGGCCGTACGCGCGACGAAGCGCCTGACGCTCGCCGCCCACGAGCTCTCGCTCGAGCGCTTCCTCGAGTCCTACGTCGACGCCCAGCGCCGCTGCCGCGAAGACCCGGAGACGCAGCAGAACCTCGACGCCTACCGACGCGGACGCTGGGGCCGCGGGTGATCCCCGCGGCGGGCGAAGCGTTCAACGCAGGCGGGGAGCTCTCCGCTCGCGCCGCGGCGCGCGGCGACGAGCCCGTCTACCGCTGCGAGGGCCGCAGCGTCTCCGGCCGCGCCCTCGTCGAGCTCGTGCTCGCGTCCCAGCGTGCTCTCGCACGCGAGGGACTCTCCTCCGGCGATCGCGTGCTGCTCGTGCTTCGCGACACGCCGGCGTTCGTGGCGGCGTTCCTCGGCGCGCTGCGCGCCGGCGTGATCCCGGTCCCCGTCTCCACGCTCCTTCCCCCGAAGGACGTGGCGTTCATCGCGCAGGACTCCGGTGCGCGCACCGCCCTCGTCGACGCGGCCCTCGCGTCGGAGGTCCCGCCGAGCGCGTTCCCTGCCGGGGTGGCACGCATCGTCGTCGGGAGGGAGGGCTTCGAGGGTCTGGGCGATCCCGGCGGAGACGCGCCGCCCGCCGCGCCGACGCAGGCGGACGACGCCGCGTTCTTGCTCTACACCTCCGGCACGTCGGGAGCGCCGAAGGGCGTCGTCCACCGCCATGCCGACCTGCGCGCGACGGCCGAGTGCTACGCGCGCGCGGTCCTCGGCGTCGGGCCGGGCGATCGCCTGCTCTCGGCCGCGAAGCTGTTCTTCGCCTACGGCCTCGGGAACGGCCTCACGTTTCCTCTCTGGCTCGGGGCGGAGGCGGTGCTCCACCCCGGGCGGCCGTCTCCCGAGGAGATCTTCGGCCTCGTGGAGCGCGAGCAGCCGACGATCTTCTTCGGGGTCCCCACGCTCTACGCGACGCTCCTCGCGCATCCCTCGCTTCCCCACTCGCTCGGGCGCATACGCCTCTGCGTGTCGGCCGGCGAAGCCCTGCCGCCCGTGCTGCTGGAGCGCTGGCGCGATCGCTTCGGCGTGGAGGTGCTCGACGGCCTGGGCAGCACCGAGATGCTCCACATCTTCGTCTCGAGCCGGCCGGGCTCCGCGCGGCCGGGGTCGAGCGGGACGCCGGTCCCGGGATACTCGGTGCGCGTGGTCGACGAGGCCGGCCGCGACGTCGCCGAGGGCGACGTGGGGACGCTCCTCGCCGCGGGTCCGAGCGCTGCGACCGCCTACTGGAACCGCCGCGACGAGACCGCAACGACGATGTTCGCGCCCGGCTGGCTGCGCACGGGCGACAGCGTCAGGCGCGACGCCGACGGATTCCTCTACCACGAGGGCCGGACCGACGACCTCCTCAAGGTGAGCGGCATCTTCGTGTCGCCGTTCGAGGTCGAGGCGACGCTGCTCGAGCACGAGGCCGTGGCGGAGGTCGCCGTGGTCGCGCGCACCGACGAGCTCGGCCTCGTGAAGCCGTGCGCCTTCGTGGTGCCGAAGGCCGGCGCCGAGCCGGGAAGCGCGCTCGCGCGCGCCCTGCAGACGCTCGTGAAGCAGCGCCTCGCGCCGCACAAGTACCCGCGCTGGATCGCCTTCCGCGACGCCCTGCCCAAGACCGCGACGGGCAAGATCCGCCGCCACGACCTCCGCGCCTGGGCCGCCGCGCTCCGCGAGGAGGCGTCGTGACGGGCGACCCGCGGCCTGCCGCGGACGTGCGTCTCCCGCGCGGCCAACACGAGGCCATGTCGGATGGGTTCCTCGCGATCGACGGCCGCCGTCTCGAGTGCGTCCGGCTCGGCCCGCCGCCGGAAGACGCGCCCACGCTCGTGTTCCTGCACGAGGGGCTGGGCTCGTGCTCCGCCTGGCGGGACTTCCCCGCACGCCTCGCGGAGGCGACCGGCTGGGGCGCCCTTCTCTACAGCCGCGCCGGCTACGGCGCCTCGGATCCCGTGAGCCTCCCGCGGCCCGTCTCGTACCTGCACGACGAGGCGCGCGACCTCCCGCGCGTGCTCGATGCGGCCCAGGTGGCTCGCGCCGTCCTCTTCGGTCACTCCGACGGAGCCTCGATCGCGCTGCTCCACGCCGGCCTCGGCGGCGATCCGCGGATCGAGGCGCTCGTGCTCGAGGCGCCCCACGTCTTCGTCGAGGACTGCGCCGTCGAGAGCATCCGCCGGATCGGCGAGGAGTACGCGACGACCGACCTGCGCGATCGTCTCGCGCGCCATCACGGCGGGAACGTCGACGTCGCGTTCCATGGCTGGAACCGCGTCTGGCTCGACTCCGTCTTCCGCAGCTGGAACATCGAGGCGTGTCTCCCGGGGATCCGCGTGCCGGTGCTCGTGTTCCAGGGCGACGCCGATCCGTACGGAACGCTCCGGCAGGTCACGGCGATCCAGCGCGGCGTCGGGGGCTCCGTGGGCGTGGAGGTGCTCGCGGGCTGCGGTCACTCGCCGCATCGCGAGCGGCCGGAGGCGGTCATCTCACGCACGAAGCGCTTCCTGGCCGAGCTCCGCGGGACGGGCTAAACGCTCGAAGCACGGGAGGGCGAAGCTGTGGCGAACTCCGCCGGCTATCACGAGTCCGAGGACGTCCTGCGCCGGGAGACGAAGGACAATCACCGCGCCCTGACGTCGATGATGGAGGAGCTCGAGGCCGCCGACTGGTACGACCAGCGCGTCGACGCCGCGACCGACGACGCGCTGAGGGAGATCCTCGCCCACAACCGGGACGAGGAGAAGGAACACTTCGTGATGCTGCTCGAGTGGCTGCGACGAAGAGACGCGAAGCTCGACGCCGAGCTGCGGGCGCGGCTCTTCCGGAGCGACTCGATCGTCGCGCGCGAGGCGGCGGGCGGCGAGGGCGCGGCTGGCGCCCCGAAGGACGGCTCGCTCGGGATCGGGAGCCTGAAGGGCAGGTCGTCGCTGTGAGCCTCCTCCATCGCGAGCTCGCACCGATCACGAGCGCTGCGTGGCGGACGATCGACGACGAGGCGCGTGCGGTGCTGAAGGTCTGCCTCGCCGCACGGAAGCTCGTCGACGTACGCGGACCCCTCGGCCTCGAGGCCGCGAGCGTCAACCTCGGTCGGCTCGAAGGGATCGAGGCGGCGCCGCTGCACGGCGTCTCGGCCGCACGGCGCGCCGTGCTGCCGCTCGTCGAGCTGCGGACCGAGTTCGAGCTCGAGCGCGCGGAGCTCGACGCGATCGAGCGCGGCTGCGCCGACCCCGAGCTCTCGCCGCTGCACGACGCCGCGAAGCGGATCGCCCGGGCGGAGGACACCGCCGTGTTCCACGGCTACGGGGCCGGCGGCATCGCGGGGATCGATCGGCGGTCGCCCCACGAAGCGATCGCCCTCTCGGACGACTTCGAGCTCTACCCGCGCGCCGTCGCGAGCGCGACGCGCGTGCTCCGCGAGGCGGGCGTGGACGGGCCCTACGCGATCGCCCTCGGTCCGCGCTGCTATGCCGGGCTCATGCAGGCCACCGCCCACGGCGGCTACCCGATCCTCGAGATCGTGCGGCGCGCGGTCGACGGCCCGCTCGTCTGGGCCCCGGCCGTGAACGGCGCCCTCGTGCTGAGCGTGCGCGGCGGGGACTTCGAGCTCTCGATCGGGCAGGACCTCTCGATCGGCTACCGGAGCCACAGCGAGCGCAGCGTGCGCCTCTTCCTGACGGAGAGCATGACGTTCCGCGCGCTGGCGCCCGAGGCGGCCGTCGCGCTCGTGTACCGCGACGCCGGCACGTAGCGGATCAGAGCAGCGCGGGTCGCACGCCGACCTCGACGGCGGCGAGGTAGCCGTAGTCGACGAACAGGTTCACGCCCGACACGAAGCGGGCGGCGTCGGAGTTCAGGAAGACGAGGGGCTCCGCCATCTCCTCGGGCGTGGCGTTGCGGCCGACCGGCGCCTGGAAGTGCTTCTCGATGAACTCGCGGTTCACCTGGGCGTGGAAGGCCGGCAGCATGGGGGTATCGGTCGGCGCAGGCGAGAGACAGTTCATCCGGATGCCGCGCGCCACGAGCTCGACGGCACGCTGCATCGTGTACCAGATGATGCACTGCTTCGAGAACAGATAGCCGTTCGCCTGCTTCGGATGGCCTTCGCACCACGCGCGCGCCTCGTCGAAGTCCTTCGTCGCGCAGAGCGCCTTCACGTTCTCGAGGTTCTTGCGGAAGCCCATGCCTGCGACGGACGTGATGCTCGCCACCGCTCCGCCCGATGGAATCCTCGGCAGGAGCGCCTCGGTCAGGTGTCGGAGAGCGGCGAAGTTCACGAGCATCGTGTCCAGGTTCGAGAACGGCGCGCCCGGGAGGCCCGCGCAGTGGAACAGCCGGTCCACCCGCTCCGGCAGACGGCGCACGGCGCCGTCGATCGACTCGCGATTCCGCAGGTCGACCTCGAGCGCACGGAAGACCGGCGCCGAGACCGGCTTGACGTCGAGGGCGTGTACCTCGGCCCCGAGCTCGACCAGCGTCCGGACGACCGCCGCCCCCATGCCCGACGCCGCTCCGCTCACCACGACCTGCTTGCCGGCATAGCCCAGGATGTCCCGCATCCGCCCTCCCTTCCGTCCGCGCCGCGGCGCCTAGCCCCGATCGCCGTCCGAGCCGTCCTCGCGATCCGCGATCGTCGCGTACCAGTCGAAGCTCGCGCGCTTCACCCAGCCCGGCTGCCGCGAGCCCTTCTTCAGGCGCTCCTGCATGGCGGGGGAGAGCTTTCCCTTCTGGAGCAGCTCGATGAACACGGCGCCGGCGTTGCCGTGATCGAAGAAGTCGCGCTGCCAGCTCCACTGCCAGCTCCCTGCGTAGCGGAACCACGAGCCGCCCGTGCCCGCGATCTCGATCGGCTTGCCGTCGTCCCCCTGAAACGGCGCGAGCTGCCGCCAGATTCCGATCACCTCGCCCTTCTGGTCGTCGACCAGCGTGCGAACGTAGGGGTACGTCCACTTGTCGAGCCCGGCCATCTCGGTGCCGAAGGCGAGCTTGCGGAGCTCCTCCCGCCCGCGCGCGACGAACTCGTACTGCGTGCCGAGGTTCCAGCTGTAGACGGCGTCGTCCGTGTAGAAGCGCGCGAGCGCCTCCCAGTCGCCGGTGCGGCCGCACTCGTCGCTCGCCGCCACGAAACGGCGGATCATCTCCTCGATCTCTGCGCGGGGAAAGGCGGGCATGGAGCCTCCATGGGTTCGGGTACGAGACCGGGCGTCACTCCTCGACCACGCGGAGCGCCCGCGTCGGACAGCGCTTGACCGCGGCCGCCACCTTCGTGCGCAACGCCTCGGGCGGGCTCGGGTCGCGCAGCACCACCGTGCCGCGCCTCTCGTCGACCTCGAACACCTCGGGCGCCTCCTCGGCGCAGGCGCCGTGGCCCTGACACAGGTCGAGGTCGACGACCACCTTCACGCGCCCGCCCGGGCGGCGCGCCGCCGGTAGCGGACCCGACACGGCTGCGCGAGCTGCACCACCATCTTCGAGTGGTCGTTGCGGTAGCTCTCGGGGGGCTGGGCCGGCTCGAACTCGTAGCGCGTGAGGAGCACGCTGAAGATCGCCTTCAGCTGGATCATCGCGAACGGCCCGCCGACGCAGCGGTGGCGCCCGCCGCCGAACGGGATCCAGCCGAAGGGATGCAGGCGGTCCTCCTCGCGGCCTTCCGCGTAGCGCTCCGGGTCGAAGCGCTCGGGCTCGCGGAAGCACTCGGGCAGCCGGTTCGAGATCGCGGGAGAGACGCCGACGAGCTTCCCCGCCGCGACGGTGTAGCCCTTGTAGTGGAAGTCGTAGGCCACCTTCCGCAGCAGCAGGATCAGCGGCGGGTGCAGGCGCAGCGCCTCCTTGATGCCGTTCTCGAGTCGCGGGATGTCCCGCAGCGCGTGGTACGAGACCTCGCTCCCGTCCGCGTAGAGGGCGTCGAGCTCCTCGACCACGCTTCGCAGGTAGTCCGGATGGCGCAGGAGCTCGATCAGCGTCCAGGCCGCGGTGCCCGAGGTCGTGTGGTGGCCCGCGAACATCATCGAGATGAACATCCCGGTGATCTCGTCGGCCGTGAAGCGCGGGCGCCCGTCTTCCTGCCGCACCCGCATCAGCACGTCGAGCAGATCGCCCTTCGGCTCGCCCGCCCGCCGCCGCGCCTCCATGATGTCGGTCACGAGCTCGACCAGCCGCCGCCGGGCCTGGTCGCGCTTGCGGAACGACGGGATCGGCAGGTTCGCGTTCACGTAGGCGATCGCGTCGGTGCCGCGCTCGAGGTCGTGGTAGACGTGCGCGAACTCCGGCGTGAGCTCCTCGCGGAACGGCTTCCCGATCAGGCAGGCGCTCGAGGTGTAGATCGTGAGCTCGGCGAAGAAGTCGAGGAGGTCGATCTCGCCCCGCTCGCCGAGGCGCGCGAGCATGCGCTCCGTCTCGTTCGCGATCACCTCGGCGTGGCCGCGCATCTGCTTCTCGCGCAGGGACTGGTTGCGCAGCGCCTCCTTGCGGCGCTCCGGCGGCGCGTCGAACACGACGCCCGCCCCGAAGATCGGCTTCATGAACGGATAGGCCGCGGCCTGGTCGAGCTGCTCGTCGGGCGCGCGGAAGAAGGCCTCCTGGGCCTCCTCTCCGTAGAGCATCACGAGCGGAAGCCGCGCCAGGCGGAGCTCCGCCACCTCGCCGCACTGCGCGTGGGCGCGGCCCAGGAGCTCGATCGGCCTGCGCCGCAGCTCGAGCAGGTGGCCGAGGAAGGGAAGCCCTCCCGAGACCCGGGGAGGCGGCGCTCCCCCGTGGTGCGCGCCCGCGTCGACCGGCGCAGCGAGCGTCACGTCCGCGCTCGTCATCGCCCCGCTCCGGCGGCGGGCGCTCCCGGCAGCGCGATCACCTTCGTCTCGAGGTACTCCTCGAAGCCGAGGAGCCCGTTCTCGCGCCCGACGCCGCTCTGGCGGTAGCCGCCGAAGGGCGTGTCGACGTCGAACCACATCCCGCCGTTGACCGAGAGCGTTCCGCTGCGGATGCGCCGTGCCACGCCGAGCGCACGCTCCTCGCTCGCGCTCGCGACGGCGCCCGAGAGGCCGTAGATCGAGCGGTTCGCGATGCGCACGGCGTCGTCGTCTCCATCGTGCGGGATCACGACGAGGACCGGCCCGAAGATCTCCTCCTGCGCGATCGTCGCGTCGGGGTCCACGTCGGCGAAGAGCGTCGGCTCCACGTAGAAGCCCTTCGTGAGGTGCTTCGGCACGCCGCCGCCCACGACGAGCCGCGCGCCTTCGCGTCGTCCGCGCTCGATCAAGCCGAGCACCCGCTCCTGCTGCCGCCGGCTGACCTGCGGTCCCTGCAGGTTTCGCGGGTCCGTGGGATCGCCGTAGCTCCATCCCTCGAACGCGCGCTTCACGATCTCGAGCCCCTCGGCGTAGCGGGAACGCGGAAGGAGGAGGCGCGTCGTGAGCGCGCAGCCCTGCCCGCCGTGGGTGCACATCGTCGCGACGCCTCCGAGGGCGTGGGCGAGGTCGACGTCGTCGAGGATCACGTTCGCCGACTTGCCGCCGAGCTCGAGGAAGACCTTCTTGATCGTCGCGGAGGCGCACTCCATGACGCGCCGGCCGGTGGCGGTCGAGCCCGTGAAGGTCACGAGATCGACGCGCGGATCGCTCGCCAGGATCTCGCCCACGGCGTGGTCCGACGACGCGACCACGTTCACGACGCCGGGCGGGATCTCCGTCTTCTCCGCCACGAGCCGGCCGAGCACCGTCGCCGACCACGGCGTGTCGGGGGCCGGCTTCAACACGATCGTGTTGCCGGCCGCGAGCGCCGGCCCGAGCTTCGCGAGATTCAGGTAGAGCGGGAAGTTCCACGGCGTGATGGCGCCCACGACGCCCGTCGCCTCGCGCCGCAGGAGCCTGCGCTGGGGCTGGCCGAAGAATCGCGTCTCGGCCATCGCGCGCTCGTAGACGTAGCTCGTCGCGAGCTCCGGCCAGTAGCCGAACTGGTCGATCGCGAGGTCGCACTGGACGCTGTACGTGAGGAGGACCGGCGACCCCGCCTCCTGCACGACGATCGAGCGCAGCTCCTCCTTCGCCTCCTTCAGGGCCCCGGCGAGCTGGCGCAGGCAGCGCTCGCGGAGGGCCGGGTCGGTCGGCCAGGGCGTCTCGTCGAAGGCGCGCCGCGCGGCGCCGATCGCCGCGAGCACGTCGTCCTTCGTGCCGTCGGCGCACGTGCCGAGCACCTCCTCCGTGGCCGGGCTCACGTTCTCGAACACGGCGCCGTTGGAGGCGCCGACGAGCCGGCCGTCGATCAGGTTGCGGGTCTCGGGACGAAGGGGGGCGAGCGCCATCAGGACTTCCTCACTTCCTTGGGGGCTTCGGGCGTGACCTCGATCTCGCG
>DATKKW010000068.1:0-96645 GCA_035542715.1 Myxococcota bacterium | reverse complement strand
CGCTCGCGGCCCACGCGCGCGCTCCCCTCGCCCCGCTCTGGTGCCGCGCGTCCTCGAGCTTGCCGGCGCTCGCGGGGCTGCCGCGCCTCGCGCACCTGGTGTCGTGGATGACCGTCGGGATGCTCGCGCTCGGGATGCCCGCGACGGCATTGGTGCATCGCCCGGACTGCGACGCACGACGCGCGCGCCTCGAGATGATCGCGTGCGCGATCGCGATGGTCGCGGGCATGAGCGCGGGCTCGCAGCTCGCGCGACTCGGGACGCAGCGCCTCGGCCCCACCGCGATCGTGCTGCTCGACTGGGCCAGCATGATCGCGGGGATGATGGCCGGCATGACGATCGGAATGGCGTTCGCTCGGATCTCCTACCACGCTGCGATCGCGACGACGAGCGCCGTGGTGCCTACCCGTTGCGCGGTGGGCGCGGGCTGCACTCGTCCTCTTCTCCGCGGGGCTCGCGACGCATTCGATCGAATGTGTCCCCGTGGCTCCCGTCGCGATGAGCGACGCGCCGGCGGTCGCGAGCCGCGCGAAGGTGGTGCGGCGCGCGAAGTATGAGCCCTTCGGCTGGGCGGCGTCCCCGCAGACCGACCCCGAGCGCCTGCGGCGGCCGCCGCACCGACGCTCCCGGCCGCCGAGCCGAGGCGCCATCTGCCCACCGCCTGCCCACCGCGCGCTTTCCACCTGCGCCGCTGGCTTCGCCTCAGTCTCGGTAAGTGATTGAAAGATGGCGGAGAGGGAGGGATTCGAACCCCCGGTACCCTTGCGAGTACACCTGATTTCGAGTCAGGCCCGTTCAACCAGGCTCCGGCACCTCTCCGCGCTCCGAACGCGCGGTCCCGATGGGGCCGGGTCGTCGGAGGGCGCCCAACCTAGCACGGCGCCCGGGCGCGCTCAGCCCTGGCGGCGGACCACGAGCACGGGGCAGGGCGCGTGCTGGACGACGCGCTCGGCGGTGCTGCCGAGCAGGAGCCGCTGCAGGCCCGAGCGCCCGTGGGTTCCCATCGCGATCAGGTTCACCGACTCGCTGCGCGCCACCTCCTCGATCACCGTCGGGGCGTAGCCTTCCCGGGCGAGCGTCTCGACGGTGAGGCCCTGGCTTCGCAGCGGCTTCGCGATCTCCTCGAGATGGACGCGCGCCTGCTCCTGGGCGTCGGCGAAGAGCGTCGGCGTGACGGGCATGGTTCCGAGCGCCGTGAACTCGACGGGCAGGTGGTAGGCATGGAGCAGCAGGAGCCGCGCGCCGGGCTCGGCGGCGTGGAGCAGCCGTTGGGCCGTCTTGACCGCGAGGGTCGCGTCCTCGGAGAAGTCCGTCGGCACCAGCACGGTGCGGAGCCCGCGCCCCGCGTCGGGATCGCTCGGGTGGACGACGAGCACCGGGACCTTCGCGCCGTGGACGATCCGCTCGGCCGTGCTCCCGAGCAGGAGGTGACGGAAGCCCGTGAGCCCGCGCGTTCCCACGACGATCACGTCGGCCCCGTGCTTGGTGGACGCCTCGAGCACGGTGGCGGACGGCGGGCCGACCAGGAGATCGAACGAGGTCGCGGTGCCGGAGCGCTGCACCTCGTCGGCCAGGGCCGAGAGGCGCTGCTGGGCCGCCTCGCGGAAGTGCAGCTCGTAGTCGGGCGGAAGGGCGACGAAGTCGGGGCTCCCGGCGGGCGGGATGGGCGGCGCCAGGGCGTGCACGAGGACCACCCGCGCCCCGTGCATCCGGGCGAGGCTGGCCCCCCAACGCGCGGCGGCCGCCGCGGTGGGGGAGAAATCGGTCGCCACCAGGACGGTGCGAACCGCGGAAGTGTGATCGGGGCTCACGTCGACCTCCCGGCGCTCGAGCGCGTCGACCCGAGCCTACGCCAGCGGGTCCCGGATCGGAACCCGTATCGGCGCCCGGTACGCGCCTTCGACGACGAACGGCCGCGTCCCTCCGAAGGGCTCTCGCCCGACCTCTCCGTCGTGCTAGGGTTGCCGTCGAGAGGCGTCCTGGTTCGGGTCGACGGTCTCGGGTTGGTCTTGAGTCAGTCCCACCGCAGCCAGATCTTCACGAGGCATGCCTTTCCCGTCGGTTTCGAGAAGGTCTGGGTCGATACGGCTTCCTGACACTTCTGCGTGACTCGACGGCTCAACTCATCGGGCTCTCCGCGCATCGGACGTTCCGGGGCGGAGCGCGCCGAACGTGCGCTCGTCGCGGATCGCCGCGCCACGGGCGCGGGGTGTGGTTCTTGGGCAAGCGGATCTACGTCGGCAACCTCCCGTTCTCGGCCACCGAGGACGAGCTTCGCGAGCTGTTCGAGCGGCACGGCGCCGTCCAGTCCGTCGCGTTGATCAACGATCGCGAGACGGGCCGCCCGCGCGGCTTCGGCTTCGTCGAGATGGACGACCCGGGCGCGACCAATGCGGTCAAGGCCCTCGACGGCCAGCCGTTCGGCGGCCGCAGCCTTCGCGTGTCCGAGGCGCAGGAGCGCCGCTCGGGCGGTGGCGGCGGCTACGGCGGCGGCGGGGGCCGCGGTGGCTACGGCGGCGGCGGCGGCGGGGGCCGCGGTGGCTACGGCGGCGGCGGCGGCCGGGGCGGCTACGGCGGCGACCGCTACTAGAGAGATGGGCCGGCGCCGGCGGACGGTCTCCAGGGCCGCCCGCCGGCGAGGCCTCTCTGCAAGGCGCCGGTCCGCGAACCGGAATGGAGGAGCCGTTTGGCGCGTGACGACCTGATCCAGGCGACCGGCACCGTGGACAAGATCCTCGGCGGAGGTCGCTACCAGATCACCCTGGATACCGGGCAGAACGTGACGGCCCAGCTCTCGGGCCGCATGCGACGCTTCCGGATCCGCGTGATCCCGGGCGATCGCGTGCAGGTCGGCCTCTCCCCGTACGATCCGAGCCACGGCTTCATCACGTTCCGGCTTCGCGAAGGCGACAAGCCGGAGGAGTGACGCGCGGTGCGACCCCTCGCGGGCGTCGCGCTCCGCGCGATCCAGGCCTTCGATCGCTGGCGCCTGCGCCGCCTCAGGCGGCGCCACCCCGGCGTCGAGATCCATCCCAGCGCGAGCACGAACCTCGCGGTCGCGCGCTTCGAGCTCGGCCCCGGCGCGCGTCTGCGCATCGGGCCGGGTGTCGTCACCGAGCGCGAGCCGGGCGCGCTCCGCTTCCAGGTCGGGGCCGGTGCGACGATCGAGATCGGCGCGGACACGTGGCTTCGCACCGAGCTCGCGCCGAATCATCTCGCAGCCTTCGACGGCGCACGCCTCGTGCTCGGCCCCGGGAGCTGGATCAACGGCTGCCACCTCTCGGCGAAGCGCGAGATCCGCTGCGGGCGTCGCGCCTGGATCGGCCCCGGCAGCCGCGTGATCGACTCCGACCAGCACGCCCTGGACGACGCGCAGCCCGAGCGCACCGCGCCGATCGTGCTCGGCGACCACGTCTGGATCACCTCCGACGTGACCGTGCTGCGCGGCGTGACGATCGGCGACCACTGCGTGATCGGCGCGCGCTCCGTCGTGGTGCACGACGTGCCGCCCCACAGCCTCGCCTTCGGAAGCCCGGCGCGGGTACGCGGGAAGGTGGGCGACCGATCCGCCGCGCCGTGATCTGGTAGGGTCTGCCAGATGGCGAAGCGCATCGCGGTGTTCGGCCAGGCGGCGTTCGGCAAGGACGTGCTGCTCCGGCTCCTCGAGGCGGGGCACGACGTCGTCGGCGTGTACGTCCCCCCCGACAAGGGGCGCCCGGATCCGCTCGCCGCGGAGGCCGAGGCCCGCGGCCTGCGCCTCCTGCGCCACGCGCGCTTCCGACGCTCCGGCGTCGCGATCCCCGAGCTCGTCGCGGAGTACCGGTCGCTCGGGGCCGAGCTGAACGTCATGCCCTACACCACGGTCATCCTGCCGTCCGAGATCGTCGACGCGCCCGCGGCCGGCTCGCTCTGCTTCCATCCGTCGCTCTTGCCCCGCTTCCGCGGCGGCGCGGCGATTCCCTGGCAGATCATCCTGGGCGAGCGCGAGACGGGCGTGAGCGTGTTCCAGCCCGACGCGGGCGTCGACACGGGGCCGATCGTGGTGCAGCGCGGCGGCGTCCCGATCGACGGCGCCGACAACGCGGCCTCGCTCTACTTCCAGAAGCTCTATCCGCTCGGCGTGGAGGCCGTGGCCGAGGCGGTGGATCTCGTCGACCGCGGCGCGGCGAGGCCGCGCGCGCAGGACGAGTCGCGCGCCACGTTCCAGGGCCTGGTCGACGACGCGGTTGCCGCGATCGACTTCGGGCGCAGCGCCGTCGAGCTCGATCGGCTGGTGCGCGGATGCGATCCGCAGCCGGGCGCCCACGCAAGGCTGCACGGCGCGCCGATCCGTCTCTACGACGGGCGCTTCGTGGCCGGCGAGCCCGGCGCGCCGCCCGGCACCCTGGTGCGCGTCGGGCCCGAGGACGTCGTCGTCGCGGGGCGGGGCGGAGCGCTGCGCATCGGACGCGTGAAGCTCGGCGACGGCAAGAAGGTCGCGCCGGGCGAGACGCCGCTGCGCGTCGGCGACCGTCTCGACTCCGCGGCCGCGTAGGACGCGCGCGCGTGTCGGCGCCGTCCTTCGACGCCACGTTCCCCGACCTGGCAAGCGCCCTCGACACGGCGGGGCTCGGCCTGCGCGGCGTCCTCGCGATCGAAGGCTACGACGCGCGGGTTCCGCCGCCGTGGCGAAGCGCGGTCCTGCTGCCCGATGCCCGCGCCGCGGTCGTGATCGGCGCCGGCGGCCGCGCGCTCTGGCGCGCGTTCCGCCGCGCGCCGGAGTCGTCTCTCGCGGTCGACCCCCTCGACGCATGGCTGGTGCGCCTGACGCAGGAGAGCGTCGCGGCCCTCGCGGCCCGCGGCGTCGCCGCGCGGGCGGTCCATCCCTTCGAGACGCGCGCCGGCGTCTTCGCGGACTTCGTCGCCCTGGGCGCGGCCGCGGGCCTCGGCGTCCCGAGCCGTCTCGGCCTGCTCGTCCACCCCAGCTACGGCCCGTGGCTCTCGCTGCGGGCGCTCCTGCTCGTCGATGCGTGCCTGGCGCCGACGCCCGCCCTGGCCGACTTCGCCCCGTGCGACGGCTGCGCGGCCCCCTGCGCCAGCGCGTGTCACGGCGACGCGCTCGCGGGCGCGCGCTTCGACGTCGCGGCCTGCGGCGCGGCGCGACGACGGGAGCCCGCCTGCCTCGCGCGCTGCGACGCGCGGCGGAGCTGCGTCGTCGGACGCGAGCACGCGTACGACGCGCAGGCCGAGGCGCATCACATGCGCGCAGCGCTCCCGCTCGTGCTGGCCCGGGCGGCGGAGGACGCGCCCTGAGCACGCGCGGCGAGGCGTCGGAGAGGCTCCTCGCGCGGGCGGAGCGCCTCTTGCGCGACGCCGCGACGCGTATCGCGCCCGCGCTCGAGGACGACTCGGCGCTGCGCCGCGAGGCCGCGCGCCTGCAGCCGCGCCTCGAGGACCTCGTGGGCCGGCGCTACGGCCGGCTGCCGCGCATCGGGTACCGGCGCGGGCTCGAGGCGCGGCTCGCGGGACCGTGGAGCCAGTACCTGACGCTCGGCTTCGGCCCGACGCGCGTCGTGCGGATCACGTCCTGGGAGACCTCGCGGCCCGCGATCCCGACGCTCCTCGCCCACGAGCTCGCGCACCGCTTCGCGTTCGACGAATCGGTGACGACGCTGCGGGGCCTCGAGGTCTCTGCCCGTCTCGCGGAGGAGGGCGACGCGCTGCACGCGCCGTCGGCCCGCCTGGAGCTCGCTCGCCTCGCGGCCGGTGCGGCCCTCGTCCGGGCCTGGCGGAGCGGCGAGCTGGCGCCGATCGACGCCTTCCTCGAACGCATCGCGGACACCGCGGTCGGCCGGCGCCTCGGGACGCGATGGGCGCGCCTTCGGCCTCGGGCGGTCGCGGGACGCGCTCCCGACTGGGCGCTCGTGGTCTACGCCGACCTTCCCGGAGCCGCCCTGGAGGCGGCGCGCGTCTGCGGGAGCGCCCGGGCCGAGCAGCTTCCCTTCCCGCGCTTCGCGCTGCGCGGCCCGCAGGCGATCTTCGCGTGGCTCTACACGCTGGCCGACGCGGCGACGGGCCGCCGCCGCGCCGCGGTGCCCCTGGATGCGACGCTCCGCCTCTGGAACTCCGCCGAGGCCTAGCCCCGCACGCGTCCGGGGGTCGCCGCAGAGCCGCGATGCGTTAAGCTCCCCGACCTCATGGCGTACGACATCCATCGCGTCCGGAACATCGGGATCAGCGCCCACATCGACTCGGGCAAGACCACCCTCACCGAGCGGATCCTCTTCTACACCAAGCGGATCCACAAGATCCACGAGGTGAAGGGCAAGGATCAGGTGGGCGCCACCATGGACTTCATGGAGCTCGAGCGGGAGCGCGGCATCACGATCACCTCTGCCGCGACCTACTGCGCCTGGGCCGACCACCACGTCAACATCATCGACACGCCCGGCCACGTGGACTTCACGATCGAGGTCGAGCGCTCCCTGCGCGTGCTCGACGGCGCCATCCTGGTGCTCTGCGGCGTCGCCGGCGTGCAGTCCCAGTCGATGACCGTCGACCGCCAGATGCGTCGCTACAAGGTCCCGCGCATCGCCTTCATCAACAAGCTCGACCGCTCCGGCGCGAACCCGTTCAAGGTCACCGAGCAGCTCCGCGAGAAGCTGAAGCTGAACGCGGTCATGGTCCAGCTCCCGATCGGGCTCGAGAACGACCTCCAGGGCGTGATCGACCTCGTCCGCATGAAGGCCGTGTACTTCGACGGCGACAACGGCGAGAACATCCGCGAGGAGGAGATCCCGGCGTCGCTCAGGGACGACGCCGAGGCCGCCCGCGAGAACATGCTCGACGCCGTCTCGATGTTCTCCGACGAGCTCATGGAGGCGATCCTCGAGGGGAAGCCGACGGAGCAGCAGATCCACGACGCGATCCGGAAGGGCACGCTCGCGCTCGAGTTCACGCCGGTCATGATGGGCTCGGCCTACAAGAACAAGGGCGTCCAGAAGCTGCTCGACGGCGTCACGCGCTACCTGCCGAGCCCGCTCGACGTCGAGAACACGGGCGTCGACCTCTCGGCCAACGAGGCGCCGATCGTGCTCTCGAGCGACGCCGGCAAGCCGCTCGTCTCCCTCGCCTTCAAGCTCGACGAGGGCCGCTACGGCCAGCTCACCTACATCCGTGTGTACCAGGGCACGCTCTCGAAGGGCATGTCGATCATCAACAGCCGGACCAAGCGCCGCCACAAGGTGGGCCGTCTCGTCCGCATGCACGCCGACGAGATGGAGGACATCACGGAGTCCATGGCCGGCGACATCGTCGCGCTGTTCGGCATCGACTGCGCCTCCGGCGACACCTTCACGGACGAGTCGGTCCAGGTCGCGATGTCGTCGATGCACGTGCCGGCGCCCGTGATCTCGCTCTCGATCAAGCCGAAGGACAACGCCTCGGCCGACAACATGTCGAAGGCCCTCGGCCGGTTCACGCGCGAGGATCCGACGTTCCGCGCCGGCGTCGACGAGGAGAGCGGCGAGACCGTGATCTCGGGCATGGGCGAGCTCCACCTCGACGTGTACGTCGAGCGCATGCGCCGCGAGTACAACGTGGAGGTGCAGACCGGAGCGCCCCAGGTCGCCTATCGCGAGACGATCTCCCAGCGCGCCGACTACAACTACACGCACAAGAAGCAGACCGGCGGCTCGGGCCAGTACGCCAAGGTCGGCGGCTACATCGAGCCCATTCCGGAGGGCGGCGCCGAGTTCGAGTTCCTGAACGAGGTGCGCGGCGGCGCGATCCCGACGGAGTTCATCCCCTCGGTCGAGAAGGGCTTCCGCACCGCGATCCAGAAGGGGCGGCTGATCGGCTTCCCGGTGATCGGCGTGCGCGCCTGCGTGAACGACGGCCAGGCCCACGCCGTCGACTCCTCCGACATGGCCTTCCAGGTGGCGGCGCGGAGCGCGTTCCGCGAGGCGTACCAGAAGGCCAAGCCGATCGTGCTCGAGCCCGTGATGAAGGTCGCGATCGAGGGCCCCGTCGAGTTCCAGGGCTCGTACATCAAGACCATCCTGCAGCGCCGCGGAACGATCATCGGCACGACCGAGGAAGAGGGCTTCTGCCGGGTCGAGTCCGAGGTGCCGCTCGCCGAGATGTTCGGCTACGCGACCGACCTGCGGTCGGCGAGCCAGGGCAAGGCCGAGTTCACCATGGAGTTCGCGCGCTACGTGCCGGCACCGGGGGAGGTGCAGAAGGCGCTCGTCGAGAAGTACGGCGGAAAGATCAAGACCGACGAGGAATGATCGGGGCCCCGCGCACGGCGGGCTCCGACAGCAGTGGGTTCGCGCCGGCGCGCAGCGAGGCGCCCGGCAGGGGAGGCCGATGTATCGCAAGTTCCTGAACGCGCGCAGCCCGATGCGGCTGCTCGAGAAGGGCCTCCATGGGGGCCTCGGCGCGGGCAATCTCGGCGTGATCCTGGCCGGCCGCGGCGTCGGGAAGAGCGCCTTCCTGGTGGGCGTCGCCCTGGACGAGCTCCTGCGCGGGCAGCCCGTGCTGCACGTCTCCCTCGGCGACGGCGTGGCGCACGTGCGCGCCTACTACGACACCGTGTTCGACGACCTCGCGGCGAGCACGCATCTCGACGGCGCCGCCGCGACGCGTGCCGAGATCGAGCGCCGCCGCAGCATCCGCTCCTACCCGGCCTCGGGCTTCAGCGCGGCGAAGCTGCGCGAAGCCCTGAAGATCGAGGGCGAGGCGGGCGCGAAGCCGACCCTCGTGATCGTCGAGGGCTACGAGCTCGATGCCGCGTCGCGCGACGAGGTGCTCGAGCTGAAGGCCCTCGCGGGGGAGCTCGGCGCGGAGCTCTGGCTCTCGGCGGCCTGCCCGGGCGACAAGGTGCAGGGCGTGCCCCCGTCCCTCGCGCGCGTCGAGGACGCCGTGAGCGTGATCCTCGCGCTCGAGCCGGCCGAAGGCTCCGTCCGGCTCCGCGCCCTCAAGGACCACGACAACCCCGACGTGTCGGCGCTGCACGTGGCGCTCGACCCGCGCACCCTGCTGCTCGTCCGGAGCTGAGCCGCGGCGCGAGCCGGCGGGCAGCGCACCTTTACAAAGCTTTACCTCGGCGCAGGACGCCCGAAACGGCGGACTCCGATGCTTCCTCGTGACCCGCGACGGTGCGGGTCCGAGGAAAGGAGCCTCCATGACGGGATCCGACGATCTTCCGACTCCCTCCGACGATCTCCCCCGGCCGCCGAGGCGGCGGCGCCTGCTCTTCATCGGAGCCGGCGCCCTCGGGCTCGTCGGCGCCCTGGTGGCGGCGTTCGTCGCGTTCGGCCCGGGCGCCGCCGGCGCGCTGCCGCGCCGGCACGGCTTCTTCGGGGGCCCGGGCCCGGGCCACGGTCCGGGCTTCGGAAGCCCGGAGGAGATGCGCGCGCACTTCGAGCGAAGGGCGAGCTTCCTGGCAGATCTCGCCGACGCGACCGACGAGCAGCAGGCGCGCATCCAGGCGATCGCCGCACGTCTCGCCGACGAGCTCGCGCCGCTCGCCGCGCAGCACCGGGCGAACCGCCAGGCGATGTTCGCCGCGCTCTCGGGCGAGACCGTCGACCGCGCCGCCCTCGAGCAGGCCCGGACCGCGGAGCTCGCCCTGGCCGCGCAGGCCTCGAGCGCGCTCACGAGCGCCCTGGCCGACACCGCGGAGGTGCTCTCGCCCGCGCAGCGGGCGAAGCTCGCGGAACGCCACCGGCGCTTCCACGAAGAGCCGTGACGCACGGCGCCGGGTCTCCGGCGCCGGGAGCGGTGCGCGGCCCGGCGCGAGCTAGCGTCGGGCCGCGGAGCATGGCCTCCGGAGGCGCCCGCGTGACGGCTCGCGTGCTCTTGATCGACGACGACGAGCGCCTCGCCGCGCTCCTGCGCGAGTACCTCGGCGCCGCCGGCTTCGAGGTGGGCGTCGCCGCCGACGCAGGAAGCGGCCTCGAGCGTCTCGCCCGCGAACGATTCGACGCGCTGCTCCTCGACGTGATGCTCCCGGACGGAGACGGCTTCGAGCTCTGCCGGCGCATCCGCTCGTCGTCCGACGTGCCGATCCTGATGCTCACCGCGCGCGGCGAGGAGACGGATCGGGTGGTCGGCCTCGAGCTCGGCGCCGACGACTACCTGCCGAAGCCCTTCAGCCCGCGCGAGCTCCTCGCGCGGCTGCGCGCGGTGTTGCGAAGACGCCAGCCGGGCGCCGCGCCGGCGGAGCGCGCGCCGCTGCGCTTCGGCCGGCTGGAGATCGACCGGGAGGCCCGCGTGGTGCGGGTCGACGGCGAAGAGCGGCCCCTCACGAGCCACCAGTTCGCGCTGCTCGAGGCGCTCGCCGCGAGCGCCGGCCGCGTGCTCTCGCGCGACGTGCTCATGGACCGCGTGCGCGGTCACGGCGTCGACGCCTTCGATCGCAGCATCGACGTGCACGTCTCGCGCATCCGCGCTGCGATCGAGGACGATCCCCGCCGGCCGCGCCGCATCCTCACGGTGCGCGGCGTGGGCTACCTGTTCGCCCGTCGCCAGGACGAGGACGCGTGAGCCCCATGCGGCGGCTCTACCTCCAGATCCAGCTCACCCTCCTCGCGACGCTCGCGCTCTTCGCCGTGCTCTCGTGGGTCACCTGGCTCGTGCTGCGGCCCGACCCGCCCGGCATGCCGCGCATGCACGTGATCGCGGCCCTCGTCGGCGATCGCCTTCCGCCGCCCGGCGCGCCGAGCGCGGAGGTGCAGGCTGGCCTCCAGGCGCTGGCGGAGCGCTTCGACGATCCGCTCACGCTGCGCGGCGCCGACGGGGGCCTGCTCGCGGCCGTGGGCGAGCCGCTCCCGGCGCCGGAGCCGCGTGGCCCGGACGAGACCTTCGTCCCGCCCCGTCGCTTCGGAGGCGACACCATTGCGTTTCGGCTGCCCGACGGGCGTTGGCTCGTCGCCCGCAGCCGCCACGCGCCGCCCCACGCCGCGCTCCTCGCCGTCCTGCTCTCGCTCGTCGCCGCGGCCGCGATCGGCGCCTACCCGTTCGTGCGCAGGACGACGCGCCGACTCGAGCGGCTGCGCGAGCGCGTCGAGGCCCTCGGTGCGGGCGACCTCTCGGCGCGCGTCGAGGTGGAGGGACGCGACGAGGTGGCAGAGCTCGCCCAGCGCTTCAACGCCGCCGCGGAGCGGATCGAGCGGCTGGTCGGCGCGCAGCGCACGCTCCTCGCGAGCGCCTCCCACGAGCTCCGCTCACCCCTCGCCCGGATCCGCATGGCGGTCGAGATGCTCGGGGCGGACGATCGGCCCGCCCTGCGCGCGGAGATCGAGCGCGACATCGCCGAGCTCGACGACCTGATCGAGGAGATCCTGCTCGCGAGCCGGCTCGACGCGCGAGCGACGCCGGAGCGCCACGAGGACGTCGACCTGCTCGCCCTCCTCGCCGAGGAGTGCGCACGCGCCGACGCCGAGCTCGAGGGCGCCCCGACGCGGATCGTCGGCGACGCGCGCACCCTGCGGCGGCTGGTGCGGAACCTGCTCGAGAACGCGCGTCGCCACGGCGGCGGCGCGAAGATCGAGGCGGCGGTGGAGCCGCTCGCCGACGGCGGCGCCCGTCTCCGGGTCGACGATCGGGGGCCGGGTGTGCCCGAGGCGGAGCGCGAGCGCATCTTCGAGCCCTTCTACCGGCCCGCGGGCATGCGCGAGGGGGAGGGCGGCGGCGTGGGCCTCGGCCTGGCCCTCGTGGCCCGCATCGCGCGCCATCACGGCGGCACGGCACGGTGTCTCCCCCGGCCCGGCGGCGGGAGCCGCTTCGAGGTCGTGCTCGCGCCGGCGCCGCCCGCGCTTCACACAACTTCGTAGACGGCACATACGGCCGAAATCCGCGCGCACGACGCTCGGCCGCGCGCGCCGCCCCGCACCCGCGGCGCGCTGGGAGGACCTGCCATGTCGTCGGATCTCGTGGGCCGTCTCCTCGGCCAGTTCGGTCATCCGGAAGGTGCCCTCGGCCATCTGGCGGGGCTCGTGATGTCGCGCCGGAATCGGGGCGCGAACCAGCTCGCGGTCGACCTCCTCGAGATCGGGGAGCGGGACCGCGTGCTCGACGTCGGCTGTGGGCCGGGGCTCGCCGTGGCTGCGGCGCTCGAGCGGGCGCCGCGCGGCTTCGTGGTCGGAGCGGACGCGTCGGCGGCGATGGTGGCCCAGGCGCGGCTCCGCAACCGCGCGGCGATTCGCGCGGGCCGCGCGGCGATCCAGCTCGCCCTCGCGGCCGACCTTCCGCTCGAGCGCGCGAGCGTGGATCGGGCGGTCTGCGTGAACTCCCTGGGCCACTGGCCGTCGGCGAAGGGCGGCCTCGTCGAGATCGCACGGGTGCTGCGGCCCGGCGGTCGGCTCGTGGTCGGGCTGCGACGCCGGCAGGACGGCGGCGGCCGCCTCGACCGCCGGCGCTACGGCGCGAGCGACGAGCGCATCGCCGAGCTGATCACCCTGCTCGAGACCACGGGCTTCCGCCCGCGGCGCCTGGAGGAGCACGCGATCGAGGGCGAGGCCACGGCGTTCCTCGTCGCGCTGCGCTAGCGGCCGCGGAGCACCGAGATCTTCTCGCGCCACGCGGCGCGGAGCGACAGCACCTCGGCGCGTGTGAACCCGAGCTCCTCGCCGATCGCGAGGATCTGCTGGCTCTCGGCGTCGCTGATCGTGTCGTCGGCGGCGGCGACGGCGAAGAGACAGCCGAGCAGCGCGGCGCGCTCCTCGCGCGAGGAGAGCCGCCGATACTCGCGCGTCACCAGGTAGTCGTCGGTGCCGCCGGAGCGGCGCGCCCGGCTCTTCGCGATCTCGACCACGAGGCCCGCCGCCGCCGGATCGAGGCCTCCCTCCTCGGCGACGATGCGCTGCATCGCCGCGCTCTCGGCCTCGTCGATCCGCAGGTCGGCGTGGGCCACCCGGACGAGCACGCAGGCGAAGGCCGCGAGCCGCACGGCCTCGTCGCGAGGCAGGGCCTCGAGACGGTCGGCGATCTGCCGCAGGGCTTCGGGCTCGTCCGGCTCGCGAGGGCCGCCGATGCCGAGGAGGCGCAGGAACGACACGGCGCGCAGGATCGCAGAGGGTGGCCGCGCACGAAAGCCGCCCGGCGACGGGCTCCCGGCTTCGTGCGCGGGGGCGCGCCGGGCTCGGGTAGGATGTGCCGCGCCGAGGAAGGAGAGCCGATGCCCGCTCGTCCCGTCGTCCTGCGCTGGGAGTCCCTGACGAAGAAGGCCTTCGATCGGCTCGACCGCGCCCGCTGCGTGGTGCTCGTGACGTGCTCGCCGCTCGAGGTGCACGGTCCGCACCTCCCCCTCGCGACCGACCTGCTCGAGGGAGAAGGGCTCCTCGCGCGCACGCTGCGCTTCCTCCCCGAGCGACACCGCGAGAGGACGTTCCTCGCGCTTCCCTGGATCTGGGCGGCATCCGACGTCGTGCCGCAGCCGGGCTCGATCGCGTTCCGTCCCGGCACGACCGTGCGCGTGCTCGAGGACCTCGGCCGCTCGCTCGCGGCCCAGGGCTTCCGCGACGTCCTCGTCTCGAACTTCCACGGCGGTCCGCGCCACTTCGTCGCGATCGAGCGCGCTTGCGAGCGCGTGTCGCAGGAGCGCGGCATCCGCATGGTGGCGCTCTTCTCGCTCATGCTGTCGCGTCTCACCGGGAGAGGGAGCGGCGAGACGCTCGAGGACGTGATCGGAGCCCTGCCCGGCGTGCGCAGGGCCGACCTCGCCGGGGACACGCACGGCGGACTGCTCGAGACGTCACAGCTCCTCGCCCTCGCCGGCGAGTGGGTCGACCCGGAGTACAAGTCGCTTCCGCGTGTCACCTACGAGAGCTGGCTCGCGCAAGCCCAGGGCGGGCGCGAGCGGCCGCAGCGACGCGGTCTCCTGGGCTTCCTCGACATGCTCGCGTCGTTCCGCGGAAACCTCCGATTCTTCCTCACCGAGACCTACTCCGGCGCGCCGGCGGGCGCCTCCGCCGAGCTCGGCGAGCGCTGCCTCGATGCGCTCGGCGAGCGTGCGGCCCGGGCCGTGGCGGAGGTGCTCGACGGTACGCTCCCGGCCTCGGCCTGCCATTCGCCTCTCTGGCGGTACCGCCACTTCATGGTCCATCCGGCGATGGTGCGCCTCGCGGACTTCCTCCTCGGCTTCCGCAGCCCGATCGCGTGAAACGCCGGCCGTAACCGAGGACCACGGGCGGCATCCGAGGTCTCGGGGCGATGCGGCTCGCGGAACCGGCCGGCGAGGGAGATCGGGGATGGTCGGCGAGCCCGCGCGGGCGCTAGGTTGCGACCCGATGTCCCGCTCGGAGGAAGCCTCGCCGGAGGGCGATCTCGCCGCGGAGCGCAAGCTCCTGGCCCGCCTCCGCGGCGGCGAGGAGGCGGCGTTCGCGGAGCTCGTGAAGCGCCACGGTGGACGGATGCTCACGGTGGCCCAGCGCATGCTGCGCCACCACGAGGACGCCCGCGACGCCGTCCAGGAGGCGTTCCTCTCCGCATTTCGCGCGCTCGACCGCTTCGAGGGCAACGCGCGTCTCTCGACCTGGCTGCATCGCATCGTGGTGAACGCGGCGCTGATGAAGCTCCGCACCCAGCGCCGCAAGCCGGAGGCCTCGATCGACGAGCTGCTCCCCACCTTCCTCGAGGACGGACACGCCGCGGAGCCGAGCACGCCCTGGCGCGAAGGCTCCGACGAGACGCTCTCGCGCCGCGAGACGCGTGACCTCGTGCGGCGCTCGATCGATCGGCTTCCCGAGAGCTACCGCACGATCCTGATCCTGCGGGACGTCGAGGAGCTCGACACCGAGGAGACGGCGAGCCTGCTCGGCGTGAGCGTGAACGCCGCAAAGACCCGCCTGCACCGCGCGCGGCAGGCCCTGCGCGCGATCCTCGATCCGCACTTCCGCGCCGGAGGTCCCTCGTGAGCCGCCCCCACCTCCCGTGCCGACACGTGATCGAGTTCCTCGCCGACTACGTCGACGGCGAGCTCTCGACCGAGGAGCGCAGCGAGTTCGATCGGCACCTCGCCGTGTGCCCTCCCTGCGTCGCCTATCTCGACGGCTATCGCGCGACGATCCGCCTGGCCCGCGAGACGTTGCTCCCCGGCGCGGAGCCCGAGATCGAGGACGTCCCCGAGGAGCTCGTCGCGGCGATCCTCCGCAGCCGGCGACGCTGAGGCCGCGCCACGCGTCGCGGAGCCTGGAATCCACGCCTCGCGCCGCGCCGGCTTCAGCGCCAGAGCGAGAAGAACGTGCGGAACGCGCGCTTCGCGAGGGGCGTGAGGCGGGTCCGCTGGTAGGCGTCGCCGAGCTGGCGGATCGCCTCGGCCTGCGTCGGGTAGGGGTGGATCACCCGGGCGAGCGCGCCGAGGCCGATCCCCGCCTGGATCGCGGCCGCGAGCTCGCCGATCGACTCGCCGGCGTGGCGCGCCACGATCGTCGCGCCCACGATGCGATCGCTGCCCCGGCGGACGTGGACCTTCACGAGGCCGTCCTCGTCGCCGTCCAGCCGGGCGCGGTCGACGTCCGCGAGGGGACGCAGGAAGGTCTCGATCTCGATCCGCGCCGCGCGCGCCGTCCGCTCCGAGTGTCCGACGTGGGCGACCTCGGGATCGGTGTAGGTGCACCACGGCATGACCAGCGAGGAGAGCTTCTGTCTCCCGAAGAAGAGGGCGTTCCGGATCGCGATGCGCGCCGCGAAGTCGGCCGCGTGCGTGAACTTCCAGCCCATGCAGACGTCGCCGGCCGCGAGCACGCGCGGGTTCGTGGTGCGCAGACGGTCGTCGACGCGGACGCCCCGCGCGTCGTAGGCCACGCCGGCAGCCTCGAGGCCGAGGCCCTCGACGTTCGGCAGGCGGCCCGTCGCGACGAGGACGGCGTCGGCCGGAATCGCGAGCGGGCCCTGCGTCGTCTCGACCTCGAGCCGCCGCTCGTCCCCCGCGCGCGACACGCGCGCGAGTCGCACGCCGAGGAGGAGCCGCACGCCGTCGCGCTCGAGGGCGCGCTGCACGACCGCCGCGACGTCGGGGTCCTCGCGCTCGAGGAGCTGCGGCCTGTCGTGGATCAGCGTCACCGCGCAGCCGAGGCGCTGCAGGGCCTGGGCGAGCTCGCAGCCGATCGGGCCGCCGCCGACCACGGCGAGCCGCTGGGGCCGCTCCGTGAGCGAGAAGACCGTCTCGTTCGTGAGGTAGCCCGCCTCGGCGAGGCCTGGCACGTCGGGCGCACCCGCGCGCGCGCCCGTCGCGATCACGGCGCGCCGGAAGCGCAGGCGCGCGCCCGCGACCTCGACGGCGTCTTCCGACACGAAGCGCGCGCCGCCCAGGAACACGTCGACGCCGAGCTCCTTCGAGAAGCGCGCGGCGGAGTCGTGGGGCGCGAGGGCGGCCCGCAGGCCCCGCATGCGCTCCATCACCTTGCCGAAGTCGACCTCGACCTCACGCGCGTGCACGCCGAACGCCGCGCTGCCCCGCAGCTCGGCCGCGACGCGCGAGGAGCGGATCACGGCCTTCGAGGGGACACACCCGTAGTTCAGGCAGTCGCCGCCGAGGAGGTGTCGCTCGACGAGGGCGACCCGTGCGCCGAGGCCCGCGGCTCCGGCCGCGGTCACGAGCCCGGCCGTGCCTCCGCCGATCACGACGAGGTGGTAGCGGCCGGCCGGCGGCGGGTTCGTCCAGCCGGGCGGATGGACGGCCGCGAGGAGCGCGCGGTCGTGAGCGTCGTCGGGCAGGAGGCCGGGCGCGCTCAACGCTCGACCCGCTCGACGAGGAGCGCCTCGAGGCGCAGCCACTCGGCCAGCGACCAGGCCTGGAACGGACAGCCGCGCGGCGTGAAGGGCGGCTCCCCGTCGACGATCTCCGACACGTGGCCGAGGCCCGCCTCGCGGCGGTGTCGCTCGAGCGGGAGCAGGAAGCGTGCGCGCGCCTCGCGCTTCGCCGCGGCGGAGCCGCCGCGGACGCGGATCCAGGCCTCGACGAAGGCCCCGAGGAGCCAGGGCCAGGCGGTGCCCTGGTGATACGCGGCGTCCCGCTCCGCGACGTTGCCGGCGCAGCGCGGGCGGTATCCCGGCTCCCCCGGCGCGAGGGTGCGGAGCCCGAGCGGCGTGAGGAGGGTCGCCTCGGCAAGCTCGACCACGCGCCGCGCGCGCTCGCCCTCGAGCAGCACGTGGGGAAGCCCGCCGACGGCGAGGAGCTGGTTCGGACGGAGCGCGCCGTCGCACGCGCCCGCCCGATGGTCGACGTCGACGACGTCGAACAGGCAGCCGCGCGCCTCGTTCCAGAAGCGCGCATCGAAGCTCTCCGCGGCCCGCTCGGCGAGCGAGCGCCAGCGCGCGTCGGCCTCGGTGGCGAGTCGGAGCGCGTTGATCCAGAGCGCCTGCACCTCGACCGGCTTGCCGATGCGCGGCGTCACCACCCGGTCGCCCACGCGGGCGTCCATCCAGGTGAGCTGCACGCCCGGCACGCCGCAGGCGAGGAGGCCGTCGGGGTCGGCGCGGATGCCGTGGCGCGTCCCGCGGCTGTAGCCGTCGAGGATCGCCGCCACGGCCTCCTGCATCGCCTTCGCGTGCTCGGGGGCGGGCGTCCGCCCCGCGGCGGCCAGGGCGTCGCGCCAGGCATGGACCGCGACGACGTACCAGAGCGACGCATCCACCGAGTTGAACTCGGCGGCGTCGCCGGCGTCGACGAAGCGGTTGGGGAGCATGCCTTCCGACACCGTGCCCGACCAGGCGAGCAGGATGTCGCGCGCCTCGTCGAGGCGCCCGGTCGCGAGGCAGAGGCCGCGTAGCGCGATGAACGCGTCGCGGCCCCAGTCGGTGAACCAGGGATAGCCGGCGACGATCGTGCGCCCGCCGTCGCGCTTCACGAGATAGGCATCCGCCGCGAGCGCGAGCGGCGTGGCGAAGGACGCGCGGCGCGTGGTCTCGCGCGCCCGCAGGCGGGCCACGGCCTCGGCCACGGGCAGGCCCTCCTCGAGCGAGGTCTCCCCGGGAAGCGTCGCCGCGAGCAGGAGGCAGGCGTCCCCCGCGGCGAGGTCGTAGTGGAGGACGCCCGGCGCAGCGAGGTCCTCGAGGTGGTCGAGGCCGCGCTCACGCTCGCGCGTGTAGAGGAACCGACGGTACCAGAGGGGCTCCGCCTCGAATCGGCCGTTCGAGCGCAGCGCGACGCCCGGCACACCCGGATACGGCCGGAACAGGAGCTTCTCGGGCGGCGACCCGTCAGGGCCGGCCTCCGGCGCGAAGTCGAAGCTCGGGTTCTCGTGATGGAGCGCGTGGTAGTCGCGGCCCGAGAAGAGCGGCCGCACGCGCAGGCGCACGCCGCCCGGCGGCGCGCCGCTCGCGCGCCAGGCGAGCGCCACGGCCGGCGCGCCGCGGGGCACGAAGAGCTCGTGCTCGATGCACGTCCCGTCCGGGAGCGTCCACGTGAATCGGGGCCAGGGCGCGAGGGCGAAGCGCGCGAGACGGCGCGCGCCGTCGGGCGCGAGCACGTCCGGGGCGTAGCGCTCCGAGGAGAGGGCGAAGCGGCCCGCCGCGGTCTCGGCCTCGACCTCGAGCCCGTTCACCAGGACGAAGCGTCCGGTGGGCGGCGTCGTCGCGACGAGGAGCAGCGCGTGGTAGCGCCGCGTGCGCTCGCCCGTGGCCGTTCCCGAGGCGAAGCCGCCGAGGCCGTCCGCCTCGAGCCACTCCCGCTCCGGGATCGCCTCGCCCGCGCCGAGGACCAGGAGCTCGCCTCTCACCGCGTCGCCTCGGCGAGCGCGCGGCGCGCGATGCGCGTGACGATCGTCGTCGCGACGATCGTCGCCACGAGACCCACGGCGAAGAGCGTCCACTCGGCCGTCGTGCGCTCGCGTGCGGCGCCCGCCGCGGCGGCCGCCGCGAGCCCCGCCGCGCTCCCGTAGTAGACGTAGAGCAGCGTTCCCGGGAGCATGCCGACGCACGCCAGCGCGTAGTCGACGAAGGGCACGCGCGTGAGCCCGAGCGCGTAGTTCAGCAGCACGAACGGGACGAGCGGCGAGAGCCGCAGCAGGAACACGATCCGGCGTCCCTCGCGACCCACGGCCCGATCGATCGCGGCGAACCGGGCGTCGCCCGCGATCCGCCGCTCGACCCAGCCTCGGGCCACTCCGCGCGACACCGCGAAGGCGAGGCAGGCGCCGAGCGTCGCCGCCACGAAGACGAGGGCCACGCCCTTCGCGACGCCGAAGATCGCGCCGGCGGCGAGGGTCAGGACGGAGGCGGGCACGAGGAAGACGACCGCGAGCGCGTAGCAAAGGACGAACACGACGGGCCCGAGCGCTCCGAGCGATGCCACCCATGCCGCGAAGCGCGGGACCTCGCCGCCGGCCCGACGCGCGAGGACGACGAGCGCCGCGAGGACGACGGCACCGAGCGCGAGCCGCAGCCGGCGTCGCGCGCGGGCGACACCGGTCGGCTCGTCCCGGTCGGACGTCACAGTGCTCCCCTCCGCCTCCTGCAAGGCCACTCCTGCTCCCCGCCTCCGATGGCCCCGCGATCCCGACGTCACGAACCGGGCGACGACGAGGGCTCCGGCGCGAGGGCCCCGCCGCAGCTCGATCCTGCGCCGGCGGTGCAGCCGAAGCAATGCACCCCGGTCGCGATCGGCCCGCCCGAGAGGGCCGAGACGTCGTCGAGCTCGAACAGGGTCCGCGGGCCCGCCGCGAGCGGGAGGCCGAGCATCTGGTCGAAGTCGCAATCGTGCAGCCCGCCGTCCCAGGCGACCGACACCAGGTGGCGACACATGAGCCCGGGCAGCGTCGCCGGATTGAAGTGGTGCGCGAGCAGCGCGAGATACTCGGCGAGGCGGCCCTCGCGCTCGAGCTGCATCGCGAAGCGCGCGATCGGGAGGTTCGTGAGGGCGAGCAGCCGGTCGAAGGCGATGCCGTGTCGCGCGTCGAGCTCCGCGCGATAGCGTGCCTCGAGGGTCGCCTGGTCGGGGGGGAGCGAGGGGCCGACCGGGTTGTAGACGAGGTCGAGCCGCAGGCGCCCGCCGCTTCTGCCGTAGCCGAGCGCGTTCAGGCGCTTCAGGGCGGCGATGCTCTTCTCGTACACGCCGCGGCCCCGCTGTCGATCGACGTTCGCGGCGTCGTAGCAGGGGAGGGAGGCCACGATCGAAGCCCCTTCCGCCGCCAGGAACTCCGCGGTGTCGTCCTGGCCGGGCTCGAGCAGGACCGTGAGGTTGCAGCGGTCGATCACCGTGCGTCCGAGGCGCCGCGCGCCCGCCACGAGATCGCGGAACCGGGGATGCAGCTCGGGCGCGCCGCCGGTCACGTCGAGCGTCTCGAGGCACGGGTTCGCCGCGAGGACCGCGAGCACGCGATCCACCGTCGCGGGCGCCATGCGCTCCGTGCGCTTCGGCCCGGCGTCGACGTGGCAGTGATGGCACGCCTGGTTGCATCGCTTCCCGACGTTCACCTGGAGCGTGGTGGGAAGGGAGCGGCAGAGGGGCTCGGCGCCGCTCGCCGCGAGCGCGCCGGCGAAGTCCGGGACGCTCACGGGCACGCCCCCGACCCGAGGATGGGCCAACGCGCGCCGCCTGTGTCAGCTTTCGTCGGGCGGGGCCGAGCGGGCCCCGCGACGCAGGAGGTCCGCTCATGACGACGTCCGACCCGACCGGCTCCTCGGATACGCGCCCGCGCGAGGGCCGTGCGTCCTTCGACTCGGGGCCCTCCGGGCCGCGCCGCCGCGCGCTCGTCACGGGCGCGTCGGTGGGCATCGGCGAGGCCTTCGCCGAGCGGCTCGCCCGGGACCAATACGATCTCGTCCTGGTGGCGCGCTCGCGGGACCGTCTCGAAGCGATCGCGAAGCGCCTCGGCGAGTCGCGCGGCGTGTCCGTCGAGGTGCTCGTCGCGGATCTCGCCCGGCCGCACGATCTCGCGCTCGTGGAGCAGCGCCTCCGCGAGGAGCCGACCTTCGACCTGCTCGTGAACAACGCGGGCCTGGGGACCTACGGCTCCTTCGCCGAGCTCGACGTGGAGCGCGAGGAGGACGAGGTCCGGCTCAACGTGATCGCGCCGCTGCGGCTCACCCGTGCGGTCCTTCCGGGCATGCTCGAGCGGCGCCAGGGCGCGGTGATCAACGTCTCGTCCCTCGCGGGCCTCGCGCCGACCCCGTACAACGCCACCTACGGCGCGACGAAGGCCTTCGTGAACAGCTTCACCGAGGCGCTCCACGAGGAGCTGCGCGACACCGGAGTGCGACTGCAGCTCCTGCAGCCCGGCTTCACGCGTACGGAGTTCCAGGAGCGCGCAGGCATGAACACGGCCGGCGTGCCCGACTTCGCCTGGATGGAGCCGATCGCGGTGGTCGACGCCTCGCTCGAGGCCCTGCGCCGGGGCGATCTCGTGTGCGTGCCCGGCGGGGCGAACCGCGCCGTCGCGGCCTTCACGAGCCTGCTCCCGCGCTCTCTCGCGCGCCGCATCTCCGGCGCCGCCGCGAAGCGGTTCGGCGGATAGCCCCGCGCGGCGCGCCGCGGCGCTCACGAGCGCAGCCCCACGAGGAGTCCCCCGGCGAGCCAGCCCTCGAGCAGGCCGGCTGCGCGCAGCGCCGCCACATCCTCCGGCCGGTCGTGGGCCAGCTCGTGGCACAGCGCGCCGAACGGTGCGCCCGCCTGCGCGAGTCGCAGGAGCCGGATCTCCTCGGCGTCGATCTCCTTCCAGCGCACCGTCTCGTCGCGGCGCCAGACACGCAGATGGGTCGAGCGCGCGGCGAACGCCTCGCCCGGCGGCGGCATCGCGTCGTCGGTGGAGTCCGCGGGGGGGAGCCGCTCGTGGACGGGCCACGCGAGGGACAGGATGCGAAGCGACGGCGTGAAGTGGAAGCCGAGCTCGGCCCAGCGCTCGGGCGCGACGGAGGCGAGGTCGCCCCGCTCGAGAGGCGCCGCGTCCGCCGCGTCGAAGGCCTCGACGAGCGCCCACTCGAGCCGCGCGAGGTCGGCCCCGTGCGCGCAGCGCCGCGCGAACACCTCGGCCAGGGGGCCTGCCGCGAGCTCGTGCGCGAGGGCGAAGCCCAAGTCTCGCAGCGAGAAGGAGCGCGACGGGTGCGCGAGCAGGTAGACCTTCACGAGGTCGTGGAAGACCTCCGGGCCGAGGTCCGCTGCGAGCACGGGGTAGTCCTTCGCGAGCGCGTCGTGGAGACGCGTGAACCACGCGTCTCCATAGACCGCGAGCCGCGCCGCCGGCGCGAGCCCGCGATCGTCGCGCAGGAGCTCCGCCGCCGCCCGCTCCTCGTCCCCGACGAGGACCGTTGCGACCCCCTCAGGCGCGGTGATCCAGCGCGAGAGCCGACGCTGCGTCTCGGCGAGGCTCGGCCGGCCGGGCTCCGTCATCGTGCTCCTCCGGATGGCAGACACGCGCGAGGATCGCCCGGGCCTTGGCGGCCTCCGCGGCGAGCTCGGCGAAGTCGGGGATCTGGTCGTCCCACTCGATCAGGGTCGAGACCGGTCCGACGTGGCGCAGGGCGCGCTCGTAGAGGGCCCAGACCTCGTCGCGCACCGGATGGTCGTGGGTGTCGATCAAGAGCTCGCCGGCCTGGCTGTGGCCCGCGAGATGGATCTGGAACACGCGCTCCGGCGGGATCGCGGCCACGTACGCGGCGGCGTCGAAGCCGTGATTGTGTGCGGAGACGAAGACGTTGTTCACGTCGAGCAGGATGCCGCAATCCGCGCGCTCCGCGATCGTCGCGAGGAACTCCCACTCGGGCATCTCGTCCTCGGCGTAGGCCAGGTACGAGGAGACGTTCTCGAGCGCGATCCGCCGGCCGAGCCGCTCCTGCACGTGGGCCACGCGCGAGGCGACGTGCGCGACCGCACGTTCGGTGTAGGGAAGCGGCAGGAGATCGTGCAGGTTCTCGCCCGCGACGCCCGTCCAGCACAGATGGTCGGAGATCCAGGCGGGCTCGACGCGCGCCGAGAGCGCCCGCAGGCGCGCGAGGTAGCCCTCGTCGAGCGGATCGGCGGAGCCCACGTTCAGCGAGACGCCGTGGAGCACGAGGGGCGAGCGCGCGCGCACCGCGTCGAGGACGCGCAGGGGCCGTCCGCCGTCGACGAGATAGTTCTCGCTGATCGCCTCGAAGAAATCGACGCCGAGCCCCCGCGGCGCCCGCGTGCCGAGCACGTCGGGATAGTGACGCGGGCGCAGGCCGACACCGACTCCGAGGAGCGCGGCGTCGGACGGACGCGAGGGGACGCGCATCGGGAGCTCTCCACGACGCGCGCGGGACCGATGCCCCGCGCGCGTCGGGCTTCGGGCTACTTCTTCTCGGCGGCGTGGTTCGCCTTGGCCGCGTCGCACTCGGCCTGCGTGAGCGAGAGGAAGCCCTTTCCGGCGCAGGCGTTCTGGCCGGCGCAGGCGTTGTGGGCGCTCTTGCACGCACCCTGACCCTTGCAGCTGTTCACGCCCTCGCACTTCACCTTCGCGGCGTCGCCCTCGGCTGCGAGCGCCGGCGCGGCGGCGGCGGCGATGAAGAGGCCGGCGGCGGCCGTCGCGAGCGCAATGTTCTTCAGGCTCATGGATTCGGAACCTCCTTCGATGCCCCGGATGCGGGGTGCAGTTGGGATGCCGGGACAGGCCGAAGGGTTCATGGCGCGCGCGCCCGGATCCGCCTCGGCGGCAAGGCGAGGATGCCAGGGTCTCCGCACGGAGGGAAGGACGAGGTCTTCCGACGTGTCAGGCCCGGGAGATCGAGCCCGGGTGGCGCGCGGTACGGGAGGCGCCCGGCGTCGGCGAGGACCCGCCGGCCCGACGACGGGCGGCCTCGTAGCGCTGCAGCGCGAGCACGCGCCGCTCGGCGTGGCTCACGATCGGCGCGGGATAGGCGCGGGGCGGCCGTGGTGCATCCCAGGGCCGGTGCACGAACGCGTGGGGAACGCCTTCGAGCTCCGGCAAGAAGCGACGCACGAACGCCCCGTCCGGGTCGATCTTCTCGCCCTGCGACACCGGATTGAAGATCCGGAAGTACGGCTGCGCGTCGGTGCCCGTGGAGGCCGCCCACTGCCAGCCCCCGTTGTTCGAGGCCGGGTCGCCGTCCACCAGCGTTCGCTGGAAGTGCGCCTCGCCGAGCCGCCAGTCGAGGAGCAGGTCCTTCGTGAGGAAGCTCGCGACGATCATGCGCAGGCGGTTGTGCATCCAGCCGGTATGGGCGAGCTGGCGCATGGCCGCGTCCACGATCGGATAGCCGGTGCTCCCCTCGCACCAGGCGGCGAACGCCTCCGGATCGTCGTTCCACTCGAGGGTGTCGTACTCCGGGCGATACGACTCGCGCAGGACCCGCGGGCTCTCGGCGAGCACGCTCGCGTAGAACTCGCGCCACACGAGCTCGTCGATCCACTTGCGGCCGCCGCAAAGGGCGCGCGGGTCCTCGCGCATCTGCTCCTCCGCCTGCGCGATGCAGGTGCGAGCGGAGATCGCGCCGAAGCGAAGGTACGGAGAGAGGCGCGACGTGGCGTCGAGCGCCGGGACGTCGCGCAGGCGCGCGTAGTCGCGCAGCCCGTGCGCGAGGAAATGGGCGAGGCGCGAGCGCGCCGCGGCCTCGCCGCCCGGAGGCAGCGCGGCGCCGGCGGGGAGCGTCGCGCCGAGCGCCGCGGCGTCCGGGAGCGGATCGCTCGCGACTCCGCCGATCGGCGGCGGCAGGCGGTGGGGCGTCGGCACGGGAGGCTCCGGATGCTCCCGGCGCCGGGCGTGCCAGGCGTTTCGATAGTGCGTGTACACCGCGTAGGGACGACCGCTCGTGCTGCGGATCTCGCCGCTCTCGAAGACCACGCGGTCCTTGTGCTCGCGGACGATCGCCCCGGCCCGCGCGGCGGCGGCGTGGACGCGGGCGTCGCGGCGCCGCGCGTAGGGCGTCTCCGTCCGGCCGAAGTGGAGGCGGTCGGCGCGCGTCTCGTGGAGCAGCCGCGCCAGCGCGTCCGCGGGATCGCCCCGGCGCACGACGAGGCGCGAGCCCCGGGCCTCGAGCTCCCGGCGAAGCGCGTCGAGGCACGCGAGCAGGAACGAGACGCGGGCCGCGGCGGTGCGCGGGCTCGCGAGGAGCGCGTCGTCGAGCACGAAGACGGGCAGGAGCTCGTCTGCGCCCGCGGCGGCCGCGGCGAGGGCGGCGTGATCGTCGAGGCGCAGGTCGTCGCGCAGCCAGAGCAGCGCCCTCATGGCGCCCTGCGCCGCCGGCCCCCGGGCTTCGCGAGGGGCGTGCCGGCGACGTGGTGCGCGAGGCGCGCGAGCTCGCGCATCGTCCGACACCATGCGGCGGCGCCGAGGGAGTCGACGAGCGCCTCGCTCGCGCCCCGACCGCCCACGACGACGGCCGCGCCCGCGGCGCGGGCGGCGTCGCGCAGCGCCGCGCGCTGCCGGAGCGTCGCCTGCGTGCCTTCGGCGAGCGAGAAGGAGAGCGCGAGCAGGCGCGGGGACGCGCGCCCGATCGCCTGCGCGAGATCGTCCGCCGGCGTGTTCGGCCCGAAGCTCCGCACCCGGAAGCCCGCCTCGCGCAGCACGAGCTCCGCGCACAGCGAAGGAACGACGTACGGATCGCCCGCGAGGGCGGCGACGAACGCGAGGGGCTGATCGGGCGCCGGGAGGTGCAGCCGGAGCACGGCGTGGAGCGCCCGCGAGACCTGGAGCGTCGCCGCGTGCTCGTCGGTCACCGCGAGCTCGCCGGCCTCCCAGCAGTGGCCGACCGCCGACATCGCGGGCGCGAGCCAGCCGTCCGCGAGCTCGGCCGCGTCCATGCCCGAGGCGTAGAGCCGCTCGATCCAGGGGACGGCCGTCTCGGGAGAGGGCGAGCGCAGCAGCGCCGCGAGGGCATCGGGCGTCGGCTGGTCCGCCGACAGGTCGAGGGCTCCGGGATCCGACACGGTGAGGCGGTGCCCTCGGATGAAGGCGATCGCCTGCTCGAAGGAGATCCGGCGGTGGCCCCCTGCCGTCCGGCGCGCCGGGATGCGGCCCTGGTCGATCCAGCGCTTCACCGTCGACTCTCCGACGCCGAGGGCGCGGGCGAGCTGGAAGGGCGACAAGAGCTTCTCCGGCTGCCACGAAGCACTCGACACGGCGGACCTCCTGGATGGAGCCCTCGCGACCTTAGCCTGGGGCTCCAGAAGCGTCGATGGATTGTAAACGTCCAAATCGGTCGAATGGAGAATCATTCTTCTTGACGATGGAGAAAAGTCAGAGAATCTCATCTAGAAGGAACGTTTTGAACGATTGAGCGCGCCCGGAACACGAGGCATGGCACCATGGACGACCGCTTCCCTGAAGGCGATTCGACGGATTCGATCGCTTCGAGCACCCCGAGGCCGCCGGGGAAGGATCCGATCGGCGAGCGCGCTCGGGAGCCCGCAGCGGCTTCGCGCGACGAGGACGCCCACCTGCGGTCCTACCTGCGCGAGATCGCGCCCGTGCCCACCTTGAGCCGCGAGGAGGAGCAGTCGCTGGCGCGAGCGCTCCGGGCCGCCACCCAGGCCTGGCGCGCCGCGGTCTTCTCGGTGCCCGGATCGGCACGCGCGGTGATCGCCCGCTGGAACGAGATCCGGAAGGCGGAGCGCATCACGGCGACCCTGAGCGACTCGTTCCGGGACGGCAGCGGTCGCGACCACGGCGCCCGGATCGACCTCTGCCTCGCGCGGGCGTCCCGCTCCCTGGCACAGGCGGATGCCCGCTTCCGACGGAGCTGCGCCACGACGGACCGCGCGCGGCATCTGGCGCGCCTGCGGCGCGCGCTCGACTCCGCGGGCCTCTCGCTCGAGGTGATCGTCGATCTGCAGCGCGCCCTCCGTGCGCGGCGCGATGCCCTCGATCGCGCCGCGAGCCGCAAGGAGATCGCGGTGCAGGAGGCCTGGCTGGGCATGCCCGCGGCCGAGTTCCGACGCGCGCTCGGCGAGATCGAGGCCCGCCACGATGCGATGCTCGTGCGCAAGAACGAGTTCATCCGACGCAACCTGAAGCTCGTCGTCTCCGTCGCGAAGGACTTCCGCGGGCTCGGCGTTCCATTCCTCGACCTGATCCAGGAGGGGAACCTGGGCCTCGTGCGCGCGGTGGAGAAGTTCGACCCCCGGCGCGGGTTCAAGTTCTCGACCTACGGCGTCTGGTGGATCCGGCAGGCGTTCATTCGCGCGGTGCAGAATCACTCGCGCACCGTGCGTCTGCCCTCCCACGTCTACGACCTCCTCGTCCGCTACGGTCGCACGAGCGGCGTCCTCGCCCGGGAGCTCGGCCGCGAGCCGCGCCGGGACGAGATCGCGAGGGCCCTCGCCGTCGCGCCCGACGAGCTCGACTGGCTGGACGAGGTGCGTCGTCCCGCGGTGTCGCTCGACGGGCCCGTCCCGGGGATGGAGGCACGAACCCTCGAGGACACCCTGCGCGATCCCGCGGCCGAGGCGCCGAGCGACCGGCTCGACTGCGCGCGGCTGGAGGGCCGCCTCGCGACGATGCTCGGCCGGCTCGACGCCCGCGAGCGCGGCGTGCTCCTGCGCCGCTTCGGCCTGCGCGGCCAGCCCGAGCACACGCTGCAGGAGATCGGCGACGCGCTCGGGATCTCGCGCGAGCGCGTGCGGCAGATCGAGGCCGGCGCCCTCGCGAAGCTCCGTCCCGTGGCGGCGCAGCTCGGGCTGCAGCATCTGCTCGACGGCTCGAGCGCCGTCCGCGTCGCTCCGCCGCGCGAGAGCTCGGCGGCGTGATGGGCGTGCCGGCGCACGTCGCGCCCGATCGACTGCGCGAGGGCGCCGCCGCCGCGAGCGGGAGCCGCGCGTGAGCGGCTTCGTGCCGATGGTTCTTGCGAGCGGGCAGCGTCGGCGCGGGCCTCAGCCGAGGCCGCTGATCCGCCGCAGGAAGAGCGAGAAGCGGGCCGGGTCGCCGAGCGAGAGATCGAGCAGCGTCACGGTGAAGCTCCCGTAGATCCAGGTGCCGCCGATCTTCGCGCCGCGCACGAGCGCCGCCGGAAGAGCGGGGCGCGCGGGCACGATCCGCCTCGCGCGCAGCGCCCCGTGCAGCGCGACGCCGGCGAAGGAGAAGGCGCCCCAGCACACGACGGGCGCGAGGTGCGCCAGCCTGAGCTGCTCGCCGTGAAGCATCGCGGTGCCCGCGCAGTGCCACGCGGTGCTCACGCCGAAGGCGGCGGCCACGTTGCGCGTCCGCGCGCGGCGATTTCCGCCGAGCGGAACGTAGACGTGGCGCACGAGCCAGTTCGTCATCGTGCCGCGCCAGGCGTGCCAGAACTGGGACGGGCTCTCCGCGAGCAGGATGCCGCGGAAGTTCGGCCGCAGGCGGAAGCCGAGGAGCAGCGCTCCGCCCTCGTAGATCGCCCAGATCCCCGTCACGCCGAGGGCGCTCCGCACGAACAGCCGCAGCACCTCGACCCACGTCGAGAAGGCGTGCCCCGCGTCGAGCACGCGGTCCATCGAGGCGTCGACGCGGAGCGCGATCGCGAGCAGGAGCGATCCCACGACGATCCGGCGCAGGGCTTCGCCGGTCGCGACGGTGGCCTCGCCCGCGAGGTTCCGAGCGCGGAACTCGGGGAAGACCTCCATCGCGCCCTGACAAGTGGGATAGAGGAAGAGGAATGCGAGGTGCTCTCCGAGCGTCGGCGGCGGCTCGAGGGACGCGCTCGCGGCGAAGCTCATCTGGCGCATGCCGACGAAGGCGAAGAGTCCCCAGACGGCGAGGGCGACCGGCCCGTTCCACAGGCGGAGCGCGCCGAGCGCAGCCAGGGCCGCGAGGAGCAGGATCGCCTGCAGGACGGCGGCGACGCGACGGTGCGTCGGAGCCACGAGCCGGAAGACGAGGTAGCCCGCGAGGCAGACTGCGAGATTCGCGGCGAGGGCGACGGGTCCGGCGAACGCGCCGACGACGAGCAGGCTGACTGCCGCGGCGGCGAAGGCCCGCCAATTCGCGTCCAGGCGCGCGAGCGCCGGGCCGGCGAGGGCGGCGAAGCAGAGGATCCGCGGATCCGCCGCGGCGGCCGCGAGGTCCGCGGGCGGGCGGGCCAGGAGATGCGCGAGGAGCGCGGGCGCGCCGGCGCAGCAGCCGACGAGGAGCGCGGTCGCGATCCATGGCGGCGCCAGACCCGCATCGGCCCGAGCGCGCGCACGGTGGGCTCCTTCGGCGTAGAGCGCCGCGAGGAGGACCGGCCCGAGGGAGGCGGCGAAGTAGAGCGCCGGCGCGAGGAGCGGGGGCAACCCTGGGCTCAGACGAGGATCGGCGTCTGGCTTCCGACGGGGTAGACCGACGCCGCGAAGAACCAGCTCTCGATCGCGTAGCGCAGCCGCTCCATGCCCGGATCGACGGCCGTGCGATGCAGGCAGAGATGGTCGAAGAGCAGCACGTCGCCGGCCTCGAACTCCGGTCGCCAGACCGCGACGCCGGCGACCTCGCGCGCGATCGTCTGCGGCGCCACCGACCAGTCGAAGATCGCGCCGTCCTCGCCCGTCGGCAGGAGCTCGTCGAGGCGCACCGGGATCACGTCGAGGCCGGGCGCGTCGCGCCCGCAGCGCGAGAGCGCGATCCAGGCGTTCACGGTGCGGATGCCCTGTCCCATGAAGGCGCCGTCCTGGTGCCACGCGGCGATGGTCGGAGACGAGTCGACACGCCGAAGCGTGCACTTCTCGGCCGAGAGCACCGGCCGTTCTCCCAGGAACGACCCGATCAGCTCGTCGAGGCGCAGCTCGCGCACGGTCTCCAGGAACTCGTGGAGGCCGCGGGGCGAGTCCGCGGTCAGCACGCCGAGGCCGTCGCGGATCCAGCCGCGCATCTCCTCGCCGTTCGGGATCGCCTCGAAGGCGTCGAAGTACTCGGAGTGCCCCGCGCCGCGGGCGCACGCGTCGTGGGCGTCGAAGGTCCGGTCGATCGTCTCGACGAGGCGTGCGACCCGTGCCGGCGGGACGAGCCCGCGCACCCAGACGCAGCCGTGGCGCAGGATGCCGTTGCGCACCACGGCGGGCGTGAGCTCGCGCGGCGTCACCTGGGGAGGGCCGGCGGCGCGGGGCCCGTCCTCCGGCACGTAGGGCGGCCAGGAGGGCGGAGGGAGCGAGCGGTCGAGCTGCGCGAAGGCCGCATGGCGCAGGCGCACGAGGTGTCGCTCGACGACGGGATCGCGCTGCAGGCGGTTCGCGGTCGCGAACGCCTCGACGGCCTCGAGCAGGCGTCCGTCGGCCTCGAGCGCCTCCGCGAGGGCGCGCGCGCGCCGGGCGTCGAGCCCGTGCTCGAGGATCTCCTCGCGCAGCGCGTCGACGCCCGGTCGTGTCGGGGCCACGGCCTCGCTCCGCACGGCGCGCGGCGCCGCGTGCGCGGAGGCGCGCTGCGAGAGCCGCGACAGCAGGGTCTTCATCGGCATGGACGCGGCCTCCCGGCGCGCTCGCGCCCGACGAGCTCGTCGATCCGCGACACGATGCGCGCCGCCGCGTGGTCCCAGGTGAAGCGCGCGTGCACGTCGCGCGCCGCCGCGAGGCCGCGCACGCGGGCCTCCTCGCGCCGTTCGTAGACGAAGCGGAGCAGGTGGCGGAGGTGCTCCTCGTCGGGCTCGGCCCAGCGGAAGCCGTCGTAGTAGGGGCACTTCGCGCGCGCGAGGGGCGTCCCGGAGACGCGCAGCGGGAAGGCGACGTCCTCTCTCACGAACGCCGTATGGCCGCCCCAGTCGGTGGCGATCACGGGCAGGCCGCAGGCCATCGCCTCGAGCGTGGGCATGCCCCAGCCTTCGCCGCGGCTCGCCGAGACGAAGCAGTCCGCCGAGCGGTAGAGCGCGCCCATCTGGTGGTAGGGCAGGGCGTGGTTCAGCAGGTACGAGATGCGCCCGCCGCTCGCGGGCAGGTCGAGGTCTCGGATCGCCTGCTTCACGCTCACGTTCGGATCGCGATTCAGGATCTTCGCGACGAGGCGCACCGGCTCGCGGGCGGAGAACGTCTCGCGGAACGCCCGCAGCAGGAGCTCCGGCGCCTTGCGCTCGCCCCACTCGAGGTTCGCGAGGAACACGTACTCGCCGTGCGGGCTCGGGAAGCCACGGATCCCGGGGTGGAAGTGGTCGGGATCGACGCCGAGGGGCATCACCTGGATCGGCCGCGTGACGCCGGAAGCCAGGAGTCCCTCGCGATTGAACTCCGTCGGCGTCCAGACCTCGTCCATCTCCTGCGCCTGGCGCACCCATTCGGCGGGGAAGCCGTCGACCTCGAGCATCGTGAAGCCGACGCGGCAGCGCCCCGGATTGCGCGCGAAGACGTCGCCCTGCGCATACACCACGGCGACGTCTGGCCGCTCCGGGACGACGCGCTGGCGCACGACGTCGAGCAGGTAGTCGCCCGTCGCGGCGGGCTCGGCGAACGGATACGGCGTGCCGAGGCCGTACGCGTAGCGATAGAGCGGGCGCGCGTCGCGACGCACGAAGGCGTGCACGAGGGCCTTGCTGCTCTCGGCGTAGCCGCCGGGCAGCGTCATCACCGACTGCCAGAGGAACTCGGGCCCCTCGCGCTCGCGCAGGCGCCCCTCCCACTTCTTGCGGAACGTCGCCTGGCTGCGCCGGAAGAGGCCGAGCGTCGCCGCCTCGCTTCCCGAGGAGCCGTGCTGGGCGTGCACGATCGTCGCTTCGCCGCAGAGCAGCGTCTTCCAGCCCGCCGCTGCCGCCCGGAGGCAGTAGTCGGTGTCCTCGAAGTAGGAGTGGAAGTCGCTCGACAGCCCGCCGATCGCGTTCAGGAGATCGCGGCGCAGGTAGGCCGCGGCGAAGACGACGCCCTGCACGGTGCGGCAGCGCGCGTACTGGCCGACGTCCTTCTCGAGGCCGCCGATCTGCTGTCCCCAGAGCGTGTCGGGCAGGATGTAGCTGCCCGCGTGGAGCAGGCGCCCGTCCGGCAGCAGGTGCCGGCAGCCCACCACGCCCACGTCGTCGGCCGAGTAGGCGCAGCTCCGCATCCGGGCGAGCCAGTCGCGCTGGTGGAACTCGACGTCGTTGTTCAGCAGCACGACGTCCGAGTCCGGATCCGCCGCCTCGATGCCCGCGTTGTTTCCGCGCACGTAGCCCGTGTTCTCGGGCAGCGTCACGACGCGCACGGAGGGGAGCCGCGCGAGCTCGCGCGGCGTCTCGTCCGTCGAGCCGTTGTCGACGACGATCACCTCGGCGTCGGGCAGCTCGCAGTGTCTCAGCGTTTCGAGGCAGCGCCGCGTCAGGTCCCAGCGATTCCAGGCGAGGACGATCAGGCTGGCCTTGCGCTGGCTCATGCGACGCCCGGCCCCCGCGAGCGCTCGCTCGACTTCCACAGGGACGCCATCAGCGTCTCGACGTCGGCCTCGTGGAGGAGCGGCGTCTCCTGCCACTCCTCGATCGCGAACACCTCCTCGCCGTCGAACGGCACGACCTGCTGCAGCTCGGGCGCCGCCGCGCGCCCCGCCCGCAGGGCGCGCCACGCGTCGGCCAGCTCCTGGCGCGCCGGGCGGCTCGCGAATCCGAGGCGCCATCGGAAGCCCCAGCGCAGCAGCGCGCGCGCGCGCAGGGAGGCGCGCCCGCGGCGCGAGCCCGGCGGCGCGAGCGCCTTGAGCCGCCGGCTCGCCGCGTGCCCGGCGCGGAAGGCGAGGCTGCTCCGCACGTCGTGCAGCTCGGCGCGCGCCGCCTGCAAGGCCGCGCGCGTGTCGGCGAGCTCCTCCGCCAGGGAGACCGGCGCGCCCTCGGCGCGGCGTGCCGGGACGGGAGCCGCCAGGGGAGCCGCGGCGCGCGCGGCGCCCCGCTCGAGCTCGGCCACCCGACGCAGGGCGCCGTCGGCCAGGGCGTTCGCGCGCTCCGCCTGCGCCTGGAGCTCCGCGAGCTGGTCGCGCAGGAACTCGAGCTGTCCGAGCGACTCCCGGGTCGCCCACTGCCGGAGCTGCAGCCGATACGCCTCGGGCATCGTGCCGTAGTACGTGACGCGGGGCTTCGGAAGCCGCCACTCCTGCTGGCGCAGGTTCTGGTAGTGGACGTGCCAGCGCTCGAGGTCGCTCGCGAGCTGGTGCGGGAGGGAGTTCGTCGACACGCCGCCGTGGATCTGGTGGAAGCTCGCCTCGCCGAGCAGCAGCACCATCTCCGCGCCCGGAAGCGCGAGCCCACGCTCCAGCGTGTCGAGGTTGACGAAGCCGCCGCCCGGCTGGTCGAAGGCCTCGTCCATGCCGCCGAGCTCGTCCCAGAGCGCGCGGCGCAGGAAGAGGGTGTTGGTCTCGGCGATCGGGCCGAGGAAGCTCGACGAGCCGTCGAGGGTCGAGATCTCGAACAGCCGGTACGGCTCGCGCGGCCAGTCGATCTCCTCGAGCAGCGCGTCCTCCTGGGCTTCGTCGAAGCCGCGGGCGACGGCCCAGTTCTGGGGATGGCGGCCGAGCGTCCAGCCGGTGCTGCAGACGACGCCGCGCGGATGGGCCTCGAGCGCGCGCAGCGCGAGACGGAGCAGGTTCGGCGTGACGATGCGCGCACCGTCGATCAGGACGCCGATCGACTCGCCGCGCGCCTGGCTCGCGCCGAAGTTGACCGCGGGCGCCGGCGAAGGGCTCGCGCCCTCGAGGAAGAAGTATCGGAAGTTCTCGCCCAGGGCGCGCACGGCGTCGGCGTCGAGCGGCCGCGACGAGCCATTCTCGACCACGATCACCTCGTAGTCCTCGTCGCGTACGCCGCGCTGGTAGCTCGAGGCCAGCGAGCCCAGCGTACGCGGCGCCGCCCGCTGCATGTTGTACACCACCACGACGACGGAGAGCTTCACCGCCCGGTGTCTCCTCGCCCTCGCAGCAGCGCGGCGGCCCGCCGGAGCGGTGCCGTGAGACGCCACGAGCGCGAGCTCACGACCCGCGCCGCCTCGGCGTGCGCCGCGGCGCTCTCGGCCTGCGCCGCGGCCCGCTCGGCGTGGGACGCGGCGATCTCGACGCGCGCGGCGGCGATCTCGGCGTGCACGTCGGCCAGCATGCCGCGCAGGCGCTTCACCTCGACCTCGTGACGCCCGAGCTCGGCCTGGTACTCGCCGAGCTCGTGCACGACGCGCGTCACCTCGCGACGCAGGCGATCGTTCTCGCGCTGCAGCGGGACCATGCAGTCGATGCGCCGCTCCTCCATGTGGAGCGCGAGGCGGAGGCCGAAGTCGGGCGCCTGGAGCCCGTCGAGCAGCTCGCGCAGCGCGGGACGCGCGGCGAGCAGCGCCTCGCTCGCGAGGAAGCCCAGGCCGAAGTCCACGGGGACGAGCTCGAAGCGCAGGCGGAGCGACGTCTTCTCGAGGAAGTCCTCGACGGCCGTCAGCACGCCGTTGCGCGGTCCGCCCTCCTCGAGCGCCTTGTAGAGCTCAGGCGCGAGGCCCTCGTCCTGGAGGAGCTTCGACTCCCCGCGCCGCACGCCGCCCTTCGCGTACGGATGGCGGTAGGGGCCCGGGATGCGGCCCGGCGCGTAGTAGAGATCGCGCCGTGCGAAGGGCCATGCGACGTCGTGCAGGAGGACGAGCGGGAAGCCCGGCGCGCTCGCGGCCTCCAGCGCGAGGAGCTCGTGGTAGACGGTGTACCAGTTGTGGTCCCCGTCGAGCAGCACCGCGTCGACCGGCCCGATCGCGTCGAGCCGCTCGAGGCTCGTGGCCTCGTGGAAGACGAGGCGGCCGGGATGGGCGGCGCGCATCGCGGCGACGTCGTACTGCGGCTCGGGCTCGATCACGTGGAGGCGCGCACCCCGCGCGGCGCACCATTCGAGCAGCCGCAGCGTGTGGAGCCCGCCCTCGGAGCCCACCTCGACGATCTCTCGCGCGCCGGCGGCCTCCAGGGCGGGACGGATCAGGAGCTCCCAGAAGCCGTTCATGCGCTTCCCCCCGGGCGCATCATACCGCTCCCTCGGTCGAGGGCAGCGCCCGGCTCGTGCGGCTAGGTCTCGACGCGCGCCCGATAGATCGAGATCACTTCGTCGGGCCGCCCCGCCGCGACGACCTCGCCCCGCTCGAGCAGGATCGCCCCGTCGCACAGCGCCTCCACGAACGCGAGCGCGTGGCTCACGAGGACGATCGTCACGCCGGCCTCGTGGAACTGCTCGAGCTTCTCGAGGCAGCGCCGCTGGAACGCCTCGTCGCCCACGGCCAGCACCTCGTCCACGAGCAGGATGTCGGGATCGACGTGGGCGGCGACCGAGAAGCCGAGGCGCGCCACCATGCCGGAGGAGTAGTTGCGGACCGGCCGGTGGATGAAGTCGCGGAGCCCGGAGAACTCCACGATCTCGTCGAACCGCTCGCGCACCGTGCGGCGCGTGAGACCGAGCAGCACGCCGTTCAGCAGGATGTTCTCCGCTCCCGTGAGCTCGGGATGGAAGCCCGCGCCGAGCTCGAGGAGCGGCGAGATGTGGCCGTGCGTCTCGACGCTTCCGACCGTCGGCCGGAGCACGCCGGCCATCAGGCCGAGCGCCGTGCTCTTGCCCGAGCCGTTCGGCCCGATGAGCCCGATGCACTCGCCGGGGTCGATCTCGAAGCTCACGTCGTGCAGCGCCTCGAAGCGCGGGCGACGGCGGAGATCCTTTGCGACCTCGGGCAGACGGAGCAGCAGGTTCTTGAGGCCGACGGCCACGGTGCCGCCGACGCGGTACTCCTTCGTGACGCCGCGGAAGCGCACGGCGGGCTCCGCGGCGGGACGCTGCGCCTCGGGCTCAGACAAGCTCGGCGAACCTCCCCTCGAAGCGCCGGTAGACGGCCTGGCCGAGGAGCGAGAGCCCGAGCGACCATGCGGCCGCAGCGGCGACCACGCCGGGCGCGAGGGGGCCCGCGGCGAACGTCTGGCGCCAGCTCGAGATCACGAGCGCCATCGGGTTGATCCAGAGCGTCCAGCGGATCGACTCGGGAACCATGTCCCAGGGAAAGAGCACGGGCGTCACGTACAGCCAGAGCAACGTCCCGAGCCCGACCAGGCGCTCGAGGTCGCGCAGGAAGAGATTGGCCGTCGCGACCACGAGCGAGAGGCCGTAGGTGACACCGAATTGGATCGCGACGAGGAGCGGCACCTTCCAGATCCAGCCCGGGGTCGGCCGCTCGCCCGCCCACAGCATGAGCGCGACGATCACGGGCAGCGACGCCAGGAAGTGGACGAGATCGTTCAGCACGCCGGTCAGCACGAGGAGCGAGCGCGGGAAGCTCACCTTCTTCACGAGCGGCGCGTTCGCGAGGAAGAAGCCGTTCGCGCTCGTGACCGAGTTCTGGAACCACTGCCAGGGGAAGAGCCCCATCACCACGAACAGCGCGTAGTTCTCGATCTGGATGCGGGCCACGACCTTGAAGGCGAAGTAGAAGACGAGCGCGAAGACGAGCGGGTAGGCGATCGACCACGCGTAGCCCAGGACCGTGTTCTTGTACCGGACCTTGAGCTCCTTGCCGAGGAGCACGAGGACGACGTCGAGACGCTGCTGGAACGAGCCGGCGACGGCGCGGGCTCCCACCTCAGCCCGTCTCCAGCGCGCGCTCGAAGCACGCGACCGTCTCCGCCGCCACGTCCTCCCAGGAGCGCGCTCCGGCGCGCTTGCGTCCCTCCTCGGCGATCTGCTGGCGCCGCGCGCGATCGCCGAGCGCCGCGGCCATCGCCTCGGTCAGCGCGGCGGGATCGTCGAGGTCGAAGAGGAGCCGCGTGCCGCGGTAGAGCTCGGAGAACGCGGAGTTGTCGGGCACCAGGACGGGCGCGCCGCACGCCATCGCCTCGAGGGGCGGAAGTCCGAAGCCCTCGTAGAGCGACGGGTAGACGAAGAGCTCGCACTGGCTGTAGAGCGCGGGCAGGTCGGCGTCCTCCACGTGACCGGGCAGGAGCAGCGTCTCCCCCGGCACGAGCCCGTGCGCCAGCGCCTCGGCGCGCAGCCGCTCCACGTGGCGCGGCGCGCCGACGCCGCCCAGGACGAGCGGCAGCGGACAGCCCGCGCGGCGCAGGCGCGCGTGGGCGTGGATCAGTGCGACGAGGTTCTTGCGCGGGTCGAGGGAGCCGACGTACAGCACGAAGCGCTCCGGCAGCCGGTAGCGCAGCCGCGCGTGGGAGCGCGCCGCCTCGTCGCTCACGGGCGTGAACTCCTGGCCGGCGGCCAGGTACACGACGTCGATGCGCTCGTCGGGCAGGCCGTAGTGGCGCACCAGGTCGCGCTTCGTGTTGAGCGAGTCCGCGATCACCCGGGCCGCGCGGCGGCACATCGCCGGGAGCAGGCGATGCCGCAGCCGACGCGGCCAGCCGTGGCTCTCCGGAAAGAGGTGCACGCTCAGGTCGTGGACGGTGAGCACCGTCGGGACGCGCGCGAGGAGCGGCGGCAGATAGTTCGTGGCGTGGAAGAGATCGAGGCTCCCGGCGCCGATGGGATGGAGCTGCTTCGCCCAGCGTGCGAGCGGAACGCGCCGGCCGTCCCACGCGAGCGGTCGGACCGCCGGCGGGGCGAGGGCCGGATCGATCGCGCCGCAGAGCACGAAGTCGTGACCGCATTCGAGGCCCGAGAGGCTCGCGACGAGCTTCTCGACGTAGCGCGGGATGCCGCCCGTGCGCACCGCGAGCGGCCCCACGTCGACGCCGATCCTCATCGCTCCCCGATCCGTGAGCCCGGCACGCGCACCCCCACGCCGCCGTTCACCGCTGGTCCGCCGTCACGACGCCTTCGCGGCGTCCGCGCCCTCGAGCTCCCGCTCGAGGGCCGGCCAGTCGACCGCCCCCTGGGCCGCGAAGGCGCGCAGCAGGAGCTCGCGGTCCGCCGAGGAGGATCCATCGCCCGCGCCGCGGAAGCGCGACACCGCGTCCGCGAGCTTCGCGTCGTCGGGCGCGGGCGGCCGATCGCTCTTCAGCGTTCCGTCGTCGTGCTCGACCCCGGCCAGGTCGAGCCACTCGACGAGGAGATCCTTGCGGCAGTGGAGGAAGTAGACGGCGAGGAGCTCCTCGGCGAGCTCGTCGGTGGAGACACGCGAGAGCGTCCTCTTCACCAGGTCGAGGCGCTTCTCGAGGGGCTGCTTCTGGAGGAAGACGGGCCGCACGCGCATCGCGGCGCAGGTCACGCCCATCGCCTGCACGAGCGCTCCGGGAGCCGCGTCGCCGATCGCGTGCAACACCTCGCGCCCGCGCGCGGGGCTCATCGCGGCGAAGATCTGATAGGGACGCATCGCGCGCCGTTGTAGCACGCAGCCTGCACGGGCGCCTCGGCGGCGAGGGCTTCGAGCGCGAAGAGGAGCCCCGCGATCCAGAGGACGTCCGCGAGCACGAGATGCAGGAGCTGGAGCACCGCGGGCGCCAGGAGCAGCAGGTTGAGGACGCCCGCGGCGAGCTGCGCGCAGACGAGGACGAGCACCGCGCGCGCGAGGTCGCGCGCCGCGGGGCGCCCCGGGAGCGGCTCCGGCCGGCTCGCGAAGCGCGACGCGAGCGCGATCCAGTAGGCGGCCACGAGCAGCGCGAGCACGGGGTGGATCACGCGGAGGCGGAGCAGGAAGTGGGCCGTGGGCGAGAGGTCCTGGGCCATGCCCGCTGCGAGGCTTGCCGCCGGGAAGAGCGTGTCGCCGAGGGCGGTGACCGCGCCCGCCGCCCCGACGCCGAGCGTTCCCGCGAGGCCCAAGACGAAGGCCGCGCGCAGGCGCGGTGCGCGCGGGAGGGGCGGCAGCGCGCCGCCGCGCGCCCACCACCAGGCGCAGGCGAGGGCGGCGAGCAGGAAGAAGGTGTTCGCGAGATGGAAGCCCATCAGGAACGCGCGACCGACGGAGGCGTCCTGGCCCACCTTCTGGAGCAGTACGAGGACGGCGCCGATGGCGGCCTCGAACCCCGTGAAGACCGCCGCCGCGAGCGCGGCCCGGCGCACGGGATGTGCGCGCGCGAAGCGGCCGAAGGCCGCGAGCACGAGGGTCGCGACCAGGAACAGCAGCAGGCCCGACGTCACGCGGTGCGTGAACTCGATCGCCATCGCCGTCGTGGGCGCCCGCGGGACGATCTCTCCGTTGCAGAGCGGCCAGTGGTCGGCGCAGCCCGCGCCGGAGCCCGAGGCTCGCACGAAGGCGCCCCAGGCGATCACGGCGAGGGTGTAGACCAGGACCCCGAGGGCGAGGCGATCGAAGGGCAGGCGTCGGAGCAAGGCCGTGGTCACCTCTCGGGGGCTGGAGCGACCTTGGCACACGTCGGCCCTCTGCGCCGCCGCCGCGTCCGATCGGGCCCGCGCTACCGTCGGCCGCGCGTGACCTCTCCTCCGTTCCCGCCCTCCGGTCGCGAGCCGTCCGGCCGGACCGATCCCGACGCGTCGATCGCCCCGCCCGCCGTCGAGGCGGAGGGCCTCGTGAAGCGATACGGGGACGTCCTCGCCCTCGACGGGCTCACGCTCCGCGTCGAGCAGGGTCTCTGCTTCGGGCTCCTCGGACCGAACGGCGCGGGGAAGACGACGGCGATCTCGATCCTGACGACCCTCGCCCGGCCGACCGCGGGTGTGGCCCGGCTCCTCGGCCGTGACGTGGTGGCGCAGCGCGACGCGGCGCGCGCGGACGTGGGCCTCGTGTTCCAGGAGCCGAGCCTCGATCCCGAGCTCACGGCGCGCGAGCAGCTCGATCTCCAGGCGCGCCTCTACCACCTGCCCGAGCGCGTGCGGCGCGTCGCCGAGGCGCTCGCCCTGGCCGGCCTCTCCGACGCGGCCGACCGACCCGTGCGCGGCTTCAGCGGCGGCATGAAGCGCCGCCTCGAGATCGTGCGCGGCCTCCTCCACGCGCCGCGCGTGCTCTTCCTCGACGAGCCGACCCTCGGCCTCGACGTCGCCGCGCGCGCCGCAATCTGGCAGGCGCTGCGCTCCTTGCGCGAGCCGGCTTCCGACGGGGCGACACGGCGCACCGTCTTCCTCACCACCCACTCCATGGAGGAGGCCGATGCGCTCTGCGATCGGATCGCGATCGTCGACCGGGGTCGCGTCGTCGTCGAGGGCACTCCTTCCGCGCTGAAGGCCGCGCTCGGCGGCGACGTGATCTGGCTGGTCCTCGAGCGGGCGGAGGGCGCCGCGTCGCGACTCGAGGCGCTCGACGGCGTGCGGCGGGTCGTCACGGAGCCCGCGAGCGAGGGCGGACCCGCGCGGCTGCGCGTGGTGGTCGCCGACGGGCCGCGTCGCCTGCCCGCGCTCCTCGACGCGGTCCGCGCCCATGGCGTGCAGGAGGTCGAGCTCCATCGGCCCACGCTCGAGCACGTCTTCCTGCATCACACGGGACACCCCTTCGAGGAAGGCCTCCGATGAGCGCGCGCGGCCTCGTGGACGCCGCAACGATCTTCCGTCGGGAGTGGCTGCGCTACCGGCGCGACCGCGCCTACTGGATCGGGCAGCTCGCCTTCCCCCTCGTCGTGGTGGGCTTCATCGGCTTCGGGCTCGACGGCGTCGTGCGCCTCCCGACCGGCACCCGCTATCTCGAGCACCTCGCGACCGGCATCCTCGCGCTCCTCGTGGGATCCGGTGCGGTGGGCGGCGGCGTGACGTTGATCCAGGACCGCGACAGCGGATTCCTGCGCGCGCTCCTCGTGGCGCCCGTCTCGCGGGCGAGCATCGTGGTCGGGAAGATCGCGTCGCGGGTCGTCGCATCGCTCGCGCTGGTGGCGGTCCTCGTAGGCATCCTCGCGCCGTTCTCGGGAGTCGGCGTCGCCCATGCCGGCGCGGTGGTCCTGGCGGTCGTCGGGATCACGACGAGCTTCGTCGCGCTCGGCATCGCGCTCGCGAGCCGGCTGCGCTCCCTCGAGTCGTTCCGCCTGCTCTCGGCGCTGGTGACCGTTCCCCTCTACTTCCTCTCCGGGATCTTCTACCCGGTCTCGACCCTGCCGGCGCCCTCGCGCGCCCTCGCCCTCGTGAACCCGCTCAGCTATGGCGTCGACCTCCTCCGCTACGGCCTCGTCGGCGTCTCGGAGATCGATCCGATCCGGAGCACGGCGATCCTGCTCGTGCTCGCCCTCGCCACGACCGGGCTCGCGGTGCGGGTCTTCGACGCCCGCGCGCGCCGCGCCTGAGCCCGCGGCGCGGTAGCATCGCGCCGCGCTCGCGCGCGTCGGAGGCCCGACGATGAGCGATTCCGGAGATCCCGCCCCCGCCGGCGGACGCGCGAGCGGAGCGCCCGCCGCAGGTGCGCTCGGCTGGCTCGCGGAGCTCGCCGCCCTCTTCGTGACCACGCACCGCTACCCCGTCGACACCTTCCGTGCGGTGCTTCCGGGCCTCGCGCGCGCCGCGGGCGCCGAGCGCGCGCTCCTGCGGCACGCGGGCGAGGCGGCGCTCGCCCAGCACGAGGCCCGTCTCGCCGCGGGCGACGCGGTCGAGACCGAGGACGCCACGCGCCTCGAGCCCGTCCGCGTGGGCGGCGCGCTGTGGGGCGCGGTGGGCCTCGCAGGCGTCCGAGGGGAGGAGGCAGCCGGCCTGCTGCGCGGCGCGGCGCGGCTTCTGGCCGCCGCCCTCGAGCGCGTACAGCTGGAGGCGGCGCGCGAGACGACGACCGACGCGCGCTTCGAGCTCCTGACGGACAACGCGACGGACATCGTGGCAGAGATCAGCCCCGACGCGCGCTTCGTCTACGTGAACCGGCGCATCCGGGAGGTCGCGGGCTGGGATGCGGCGGAGCTGATCGGCAGCTCGTTCGCCGAGCGGATCCATCCGGACGACCTGCCCGACGTCCTCGCACGCTTCCGGCAGCTGGTCGATCTTCGCGAGCCCGATCCGATCCGGTTTCGCTGGCGCCACAAGGACGGCCACTGGCTCTGGTTCGAGTCGTCGGGGGGCGTGTTCACGAGGGCCGACGGCCGGCAGAGCACCGTCGTCGTGTCGCGCGACGTGACCCGCCGCGAGGAGGCCGACGCGGCGCTGCGGGTCGTCGCCGCCGGCGTCTCGGGCTCCGACCGGAGCGCCTTCTTCGGGGTGCTGACCGAGAGCCTGGCGCGGGCCCTGGGCGTCGACTGCGCCTACGTGGCGTCGCTCTCGTCCGCGTTCGGAGGGCGCGCGCCCGCGAGCGCGTCGCCGAGCTTCGATACGCTCGCGTGCTGGTGCCAGGGCGGTCTCGTGGAGCACGTGCGGTTCCCGGCGTCCGGCACCGTGGGGGCGCGGGCTCTCGACGAGGGCCTCCTCTTCCTCGCCGACGGCGCCCCGCAGCGCTTCCCCGGCGACGCGCTGCTGCGCGACCTGGGCGGGCGCTCGGCCGTCGGGGCCGGGCTTCGCGACGCAGCCGGCCAGGCGCTCGGCGTCCTGGTCGGCATGCACCGCGGGGCGCTGCCCCATCCCGAGCTCGCCGAGCCGCTCCTGCGCATCTTCGCGGCACGCGCCGCGGCGGAGCTCGAGCGCATGCGCGGGGAGCAGGCGCGCGAGCGCCTCGCGCAGGCGGTGGAGCAGGCCGCCGAGGCCGTGCTGATCCTCGATCTCGAGGGCGGCCTCGAGTACGCGAACGCGGCGTTCGAGCGTCTCGCGGGATCGCCGCGGTCCGACCTCCTGGCACGGCCGCTCGGGGCCGGAGTGGGTCGCCAGCGCACCCCGGAGCTCTTCGCGGCGCTCGAGCGCGCGATCGCGAAGGGCGGGGCGGTCGCCGATCGCGTGACCTGCCATCGCGGGGACGGCGCCGAGTTCACGGCCGAGCTCACGCTCTCGCCGGTGCGCGACGCCGGCGGCGCGGTCACGCACTGGGTGGCCGTCCTGCGCGACATCAGCCGCGAGCTCATGCTCGAGGCGGAGGTGCGCCAGGCGCAGCGCCTGGAGGCGGTCGGCACCCTCGCCGGCGGCATCGCGCACGACTTCAACAACCTGCTCGCGGGGATCCTCGGCCACGCGAGCCTGTTGCGGGACGGTCAGACCAGCGAGGCCGAGCGCCGGGAGGCGGCCGAGGTGATCGAGACCGCGGCGCGGCGCGCGGCGGACCTGACGCAGCAGCTCCTGGGCTTCGCGGGGCGCGCGCAGCGCCGCTTCGAGCGCGTCGACGTGCACGGCACGATCCAGGACCTGACGCGGCTCCTCGCCCGCACGATCCCCCGAAACATCGAGGTGTCGGTTCGGCTCGCGGCGCCCGACGCGAACGTGCTGGGCGATCCGAGCCAGATCCAGCAGGTGCTGCTCAACCTCGCGCTGAACGCCCGCGACGCGATGCCCGAGGGCGGCAGCCTGGTGTTCGAGACGCGCCGCCTTCCCGCCGCGGACGGCGGCCCCGGCATCCTCGAGATCGCCGTGCGCGACACGGGCGTCGGAATCCCCGACGCGCTGCGGGAGCGGATCTTCGAGCCCTTCTTCACGACGAAGGACACGGGCGACGGATGGGGCATGGGGCTCGCCGTCGTGTACGGGATCGTGAACGCGCACCGAGGTGGCGTGCGCGTCGAGGGAAACGCGCCGCAAGGCACCACCTTCCGGATCAGCCTTCCGCTCGCCGGCCCGCGAGCCCGCGCGCAGGAGCGCGAGGCGACGCCTCCCGGGCTCGTCGCGCCACGCGGTCGCGGCCGCATCCTCGTGGCCGACGACGAGCCTGCCGTGCGCGGGCTCGCGGAGCGCATGCTGCGCCGGCTGGGCTACGAGGTCGCCGTGGCGGTCGACGGCGTCGAGGCGGTCGAGATCTTCGAGCGCGACGCCGGCCGCTTCGACCTCGTGATCCTCGATCTCGACATGCCCCGCATGGGCGGCGCCGAGTGCTTCCGCACCCTGCGGACGCGGCGGCCCGAGCTGCGCGTGCTGGTGTCGACCGGCTTCGGGCATCCGCACGTGATCGACGCGCTGCTCGCCGAGGGCCTGCGCGGCATCGTTCCGAAGCCGTACTCGCTCGATCAGCTCGCGCGCTCGGTCGGCGACGCGCTGCGCACGGAGGGGCCGGCCGGTGACGCCACGGTGGATCCCACGAGGGCTTCAGGCCCCGCGCCGGCGGGCCGATGAGGCTTCCATGACGCTCCTCGCCAAGCGCACCCGATCGCCCGAGGATCCGCGGCGGCTCCGCGAGCTGCTCGACCGCGCCTGCGAGCTCGCGCTCGATCACCAGCTCGGCTCGGTGGTGGTCGGGATCGCGGGGCCCGAGGGCGATCTCCTGTTCCCCGACCTGCTCGCGTACCTGCAGAGCGCGCTCCGCGTCGAAGATGCCGTGTTCCGGCTCACGCGCGAGCGCGCGGTGCTGTTCCTGGCGGACGTCACGCGCGCGCAGGTCGAGTCGATCCTGACGCGTCTGCGCGCCGAGTTCGCCGATCGCTTCCCGGCGACGAAGGGTCCCGAGGTGAGCCTGGGCTTCTACGAGCTGCGCGCGGGCAGCGAGCCCGTGACGCTCAAGGAAGTGCTGCCGACCCTGTTCAGCGAGAGCTGATCCTCGCTAGTGACGCCCGGCACGGTCGGGCGCGAGCTCGCGCGCCAGGGCCTCCTCGAGCTGCGGGTGCGCGAAGCGGAAGCCCGCCGCGAGGGCCTTCGCGGGCACGACCCGGCGGCTCCCGAGGAGCTCGCCCGCGAGCTCGCGCAGCGCGAGCTTCAACGGGAGCGCCGGCACGCGCAGGAACGCGGGGCGATGCAGCAGGCGGGCCACCGTCCGGACGAGCTCCGCGTTCCGCGCCGGCTCGGGCGCGACCGCATTCACGGCCCCGCTCCAGCGCGGGTCGTCGATCGCGGCGCAGATCATCGCGACCAGATCGTCGACGTGGATCCACGGCACGAGCTGCCGCCCCGAGCCGAGCGGGCCTCCGACACCGAATCGGATCGGCAGCGCGAGCCTCGGCAGCGCGCCACCCTCGCGCGCGAGCACGATCCCGATGCGCAGCCGGACCGCACGCACGCCGAGCGTCTCCGCGCGCGCCGCCGCCCGCTCCCAGGCCACGCACAGCTCGGCGAGGAACCCGTCGCCGGGCGCCGCGTCCTCCGGAAGGGCCTCCTCGCCTCGATCGCCGTAGATGCCCACCGCCGACGCGCAGACGAGGGCGCGCGGACGTCGCGCGGGAGCGAGCGCTCCGATCGCCTCCACCAGGCGCTCGGTGGAGCGCACGCGGCTCTCGCGGATCGCGCCGAGCTGCGCCGCCCCGACGAGGCCGCCGAACAGGGGCTCGCCCGCCAGATGCACCGCCGCGGCCGATCCGTCGAGGGCCGCGGCCGGCGGGCTCGTGCCGTCCCAGGCGAACGCGGCGACCGACCCGCCCAGGGCCGCAAAGCGCTCGCCGGCCGCCTCCGCGTCGCGCGAGAGCACGCGCACGGCCCGACCGTGCGCGAGCAGGGCTCGCACCAGGCGCGATCCGACGAGCCCCGTGGCCCCCGTGATCAGCACGGGGCCAGCCGTCGGGGCCGCCGCGCTCACGCGTCCCGTACGAGGCGCGCGGGCGCGAAGGCCTCGAAGGTCGCCTCGATCGCGCGCCGGTCGGCGGTGAGGGGTGACAGCACGGGCGTCGTGACCCCGCCCGCGACGAACTCGGCGAGCTGCGCGCGGCAACGCTCCGCCGAGCCCAGGATCGTCACCCGGTCGACGAGGTCGTCGCTCATCGCGGCGGTGCTCGCCGCCCGGTCGCGCCGCGCGAAGGCCTCGCGCACCGCGCGCGCCTCGTCCTCGAAGCCGCACCAGGCGAAGAACGCGTTGTACACGGGCTGCGCCACGTAGCCGGCGAACGCGGCGCGGACGAGGCGGCGCGCGGCCGGCACGTCCTCCGTGACCGCCACCTGGAAGCGACACACGACCTCGTGTCCGCTCGCGTCGCGGCCCGCCTTCGCCGCGCCGGCGCGGTGCGCCGCCAGCATCTTGGGCAGCGCCGACACCGGAAAGAGATTCACCACCAGGCCGTCGCCGAGCTCTCCGGCCAGGGCGAGCATCTTCTCGCGCAGGGCGCCGACGTAGATCGGCACCGCCGGGCACGGCAGGCTCCCTAGCCGGAAGCCGCGGGAGCGCAGCGTGCGCCCCTCGAACGCGGTCTTCTCGCCCGCGAGGGCCTGACGCAGGACGGCGACGGTCTCGCGCACGCGCGTGAGTGGCTTCTCGAACGGGACGCCGTTCCAGTCGTCGACGATCGCGTGGCTCGACGATCCGATGCCGAGCACGAACCGCCCGCCGGAGAGCTGCGCCAACGTGCTCGCCGCCATCGCCAGCACCGCCGGCGTGCGGTTGTACACGGGCACCACGCCGGTCCCGATCGTGATGCGCCGCGTGGCCTGCGCGATCGCCGCCGCCAGCGCGAAGGCGTCGGGCCCCGCCGTCTCGGCGAGCCAGATCGCCGGATAGCCCCACTCGGTCTCGGCGCGTTGCGCGAGCTCCACGCAATCGCGCGCCGAGAGCCCAGGCAGCGGCAAGCTGATCGCGAGTCGTCCGAGCGATCCCATCGCACAACCTCACCGTCCGCTCCAGCCGCACCTCCGGCTCCGCCTCGTCCCGCCCCTACTTCGGCGCCATCCGCAGCGCGCCGTCGATCCGGATCGTCTCCCCGTTCAGCATCGGGTTCTCGACGATGTGACACGCGAGGGCGGCGAACTCGGCGGGATCGCCCAGCCGGCGCGGGAAGGGGATGTTCGCGGCGAGGGCCTGGCGCAGGTGCTCCGGCGCGCCGGCGAGCATCGGGGTGTCGAAGGTGCCGGGCGCGATCGTGCAGACGCGGATCCCGACCGCCGAGAGATCGCGGGCGATCGGGAGCGTCATGCCCACGACGCCGCCCTTCGAGGCGGAGTACGCAGCCTGGCCGATCTGTCCGTCGAAGGCCGCGATCGACGCCGTGTTCACGATGACGCCGCGCTCGCCGCCCGGGTTCGGCGCGTGCTTCGACATGCGCGACGCCGCGATCCGGATCACGTTGAACGTGCCCACGAGATTGACCTGGATGCAGCGCGTGAACCAGCCGAGGTCGAAGGGCTTCCCCTCCTTGTCGATGGTGCGTCCGGCGACACCGATCCCGGCGCAGTTCACGGCCACGTGGACCGCGCCGAAGCTCGACACCGCGCGGTCGATCGCCTCCGTCACCTGCGCCTCGTTCGCGACGTCCGTCTCCGCGAAGAAGCTCTTGCCGCCGATCGCCTTCGCCACCTCGGCGCCCTTCGACTTCGCGAGGTCGAGGATCGCGACGTGGGCGCCGCGGGCCGCGAGCGCGCGCGCCGTCGCCTCGCCGAGGCCCGAGCCTCCGCCGCTCACCACCGCTCCGCAGCCCTGGATCTCCATGACGTCTCCCTGGGATGGGTATCGAGCCGGGCGGCCAACGTAGCAGGCGCGACCGCTCACGCCTCCGTGTCGAGGAGCGCGGCGAGCCGCGTCGCCGTCGGGCCCGGCGCGCCGTCGCCCACCGCGCGGCCGTCGAGACGCACGAGCGCGACGGCGCCCCGCACGGCGTTCAGCGCGACCAGCTCTCGTACCGCCGAGAGGTCGTCCCGGCCGAGGTCGCGCTCCACGATCCGCTCGCCGCGCTCCCGCACGATCGCGAGCGCGACGCCCGCCACGGCGCCCCGCGCGGCCGGGGGGGCCACGAGGGTGCCGTCGGCGAGGACGGCGACCAGGTTCGTGCGCGCACCTTCCACGAGGCGACCGGACGCGTCGAAGAGCAGCGCTTCGTCCGCGCTGGCGGCGAGGGCGGCCTCGCGGGCGACGAGGTGGTGGAGGTGTCCCGTCACCTTCGCGCCGCCCCAGGGAGCCGGGCCCGGATGGGGAAACGGGGCCACGACCGCGGTCCAGGCGGGGCGCGGAGGTCCGAGAGCGCGCGGCACGCCGACGAGGTGAGGCCGCCCCGCGCCGTCCCGGCTCGCCTGGAGCCGCACGATGCCGGGATCATCGCCGAACGCCGCGCGGGAGAGCTCGGCGAAGGCGCGCAGGCAGCGCTCCTCGTCGACCGGAGGGAGGCGGAGCGTCGCCGCGTCGCGGGCGAGACGTCGCGCGTGCCGCGCCGCGTGCCGCGCGACGCCGCCCTCGACCCGTGCGCTCGTGTAGCAGCCCCGACCTTCGCCGAAGGCCGAGTCGTCGGCGCGCACCGCGTCGGCCGTGCGCGGCCGGAGGGTGCCGTCGACCCAGACGGGACCGTCGTCGGGGGCTCCCGGGTCGCCTCCGCCGCTAACGGCGGTCGACCGGGACGTAGGGACGCACCGTCGCCCCGATGTAGATCTGGCGCGGCCGACCGATCTTGGTGTCGTTGTCGGCGTGCATCTCGATCCAGTGGGCGATCCAGCCGGGCAGGCGGCCCATCGCGAACATCACCGTGAACATGTTGGCCGGCGTGCCGATCGCGTTGTAGATCACGCCCGAGTAGAAGTCGACGTTCGGGTAGAGCTTTCGCTCGACGAAGTACTCGTCCTTGAGGGCGATCTCCTCGAGCTCCTTCGCGATCTCGAGCAGCTTCGAGTTGACGCCGAGCTTCGAGAGGACGTCGTCGCAGGCCTTCTTGATGATCGTCATCCGCGGGTCGAAGTTCTTGTAGATGCGGTGGCCGAAGCCCATCAGGCGGTCCGTCGCGTTCTTGTCCTTCGCCCGATCGACGAACTGCCGCGCCGAGAGGCCCTCGTCGCGGATGCGCTCGAGCATCTCGATCACCGCCTGGTTCGCGCCGCCGTGGAGCGGTCCCCAGAGCGCGCTGATGCCGGCGGAGATCGCGGCGAAGAGGTTCGCGTTGGACGACCCCACGAGCCGCACCGTGCTCGTGGAGCAGTTCTGCTCGTGGTCGGCGTGGAGGATCAGCAGGAGGTCGATCGCCTTCTCCACGACCGGGTCGACGGCGTACTCCTCGCACGGCGTCGCGAACAGCGTGTAGAGGAAGTTGCCGACGTAGGAGAGCCGGTTGTCCGGGTAGAGGAACGGCTGGCCGATCGAGTGCTTGTAGGCGTAGGACGCGATCGTCGGAAGCTTCGCCAGGAGCCGGTGCACCGACACGTTGACCTGTCGCGGGTCGCGATGGTCGAGGGAGTCGGGGTAGAAGGTGGCGAGGGCGCCGATCGCGCCGGAGCAGGTCGCCATCGGATGCGCGTCCTTCGGGAACGCGCTGTAGAAGCGCTTCATGTCCTCGTGGAGCATCGAGTGGTGGCGGATCGACTCGGTGAACTCGTGCAGCTCGTCGCGGCGCGGGAGCTCGCCGTGGATCAGGAGGTACGCCACCTCGAGGAACGTGCTCCTCTCCGCGAGCTGCTCGATCGGATAGCCGCGGTAGCGGAGGATACCCTGCTCGCCGTCGATGAACGTGATCGCGCTCCGACATGCTCCGGTGTTGGCGTAGCCCGGGTCGAACGTGATGACCCCCGTCTGGTCGCGGAGCTTGCGGATGTCGATCCCGCGTTCGCCCTCGCTGCCCACGAGGACGTCGAAGTCGAGGGTCTTGTCGCCGACGCGAAGCTGCGCCTTCTCGGTCATGGGGGGCCTCCGAGCTCTCGGACCGGTGCGTCGCCAAAGCCGCTGGGAACGGCGGCGAGATTAGCCCACGAGCCCCGCCGCGAAACCCCGAGAGGATCGCGCTCCGCGCGTGCGGTGGCGCGATGGGCCGTGCCGTGCTCGCGGTCGGCCCGGGCTCAGGGCGGCGCGGGCGCGCTCCGATCGCCCTGTGGTGTCACGACGGCGAGCGCGCGACGTCCCCTTCGCGCCCGCGCGATCTCCTCGACCGGGCCGAACGCCGAGACGCGCTCCACCTCGCTCGGCTTCACGACGAGCGCGCGCCCGCCCTCCGCGAGGAAGCGCTCGATGCTCGCGGGCGACTCGAGGCGCGCGACGCGACGGCGGCCGTAGTACGCGATCCCGCCGACGAGGCCCTCGTTCCCGACGATGCCGATGCGACCTCCCGGCGGCGTGACGCTCGCCGCCGCCTCGGCGAGGAAGCGCGGAGACTTCTCCGCGTCGAGGGCGGGGAAGAGGAGCGCGAAGAGCGCGAGCTCCGTGGCGACCACGGCCGCGACGAGCACGCCGATCGGTCCCCATGGCGACGCGCGCTCCGCGGCCGCGCGCCAGCCGAGGGTCGCGGCGCCGGCGATGCCGAGGCATGCGAAGCCGAGGGAGCGGGGGAGGGGTGCGATCGGCAGGCGCGGCCCCGCCAGCGCGACGAGGAAGCCGGCGACGCCGAGGAGCGCCGCGCCGGCGCCGGCCGCCCGGGCGAGCCAGCGCGGGACGCGGGCGCGGTCGGCGAGGTGGAACGCGAGCGCGTCGGCCGTGAGGAGCGCCGCAGCCGGCGCCGTCGGGACGAGATAGAGCAGGCGCTTCCCGCCCGAGAGCGAGAAGAACACGAAGCTCGCGGCCGCCCACGCCAGCAGGAAGCGCCAGGCGCGCGCCCGGATCGGATCGGCTCCCGCGGCGAGGCGCGCGCGCGCGGCGGGCCAGACGAGCGGCCAGAGCAAGGCCCAGGGCAGGAAGAGCAGAGGGAAGTTCCAGACGAAGTACCAGGGCGGGCGCGGATGGGCGGTGCCGCGGAAGAACCGGCCGAGCAGGTTCTTCACGATCGCGCCCTGGAAATATCCCGCCGGCGTGAGCGCCACCGCCGCCGCGGCCCAGGCCAGGCCGGGACCGAGCGAGAGCAGCAGGAGGCCGGGAGAGAAGAGACGCAGGATCTCGCGCAGCCGCCGCTCGAGCGCGAGATACGTCGCGATCACGAGGAGGGGAACCAGGAAGCCGACGGGACCCTTCACGAGCACGCCGAGCCCGAGCGCAGCGTGGAGGAGCCGCAGGTTGCGGCGCGGCGCGCCGATGGCGCGATCGAAGCGCCAGAACGCGTAGAGCGCCCCCGTCTCGAAGAGCGTGAGCACGACGTCGAGCTGCACGCGCCGGGAGAGATGGGCGAACTCCTGGCAGGTGAGCAGGAGCGCGGCCGCGAGCGCGGCCCGTCGCGGACCCACGAGCTTCGCGCCGAAGGCGAGGCAGAGGCCGATCGAGGCGACCCCGGCGAGGGCCGACGGGAGCCGCGCAGCCGTCTCCGTCACGCGCCCGAGCGGGGCGCCCGCGAGGGCCGCCGCCCAGAAGTAGAGCGGCGGCTTCTGGTCGTAGGGCACGCCGTTCAGATGGAGGACGACGAGCCCGCGCCAGCCCGCTTCCCCTGCGCGCATCTCCTCCGCGACCTGCGCATAGCGAGGCTCGTCGGGCGCCCACAGACCCGTGCCGCCGAGGCCCGGCAGCAGCAGGAGGCAGGCGGCGGCGACGACGGCGAAGGAGAGAGCCCGGGCGCTCGGTGCTTCCATCGCGGCGCTTGATACCGCAGAGCCGTGCCGTCGGGCGCATGGAGTGAAGGGCCGATGAACTCCGGGCTACCCTCGTCTGCGGCACCGTGCGACGGTAGGCCCGAGGGAGGCAAGAGCCATGAGCGGAACGGGGTCCCCGGCCCAGGAGTTCCTGACGCGACTGCGCGCCGCGGCGATCAAGCCCCTCGAGATCGCACGCTTCCTCGACGCCCTGAGCCATGGCGAGCGCGTCGAGGCGATCCGCGCCTGCGGGCGCAGCGAGCAGCGACGGCTCTACGAGGCGGTGAAGGGCGTGGGCCGCGTGTCGCTGCGCGACCTCGTGGCGCCGGAGCGCGCCGATCTCGAGCCGGTCCGGCACTACGGCAGGAACACGCTCCCCGCCTTCACGCACTTCGAGAAGCGCTTCTGCCGGCCGTCCGGCGCCGACCCCGCGCGCCCCGACCGGCTCTACGGCTTCAACTTCCAGACCATGTCGTTCGTCACCGGTCCCGGATACTTCGTGGCTCGCGAGGACCCGCGTGCGCCCGAGGTGCTGATCGACTACCGGGAGGTACCGCCCGCGGCGCCCCTGCCCGCCGGCTGGCCGGCCGTGCGTCGCAACGAGGTCGGTCTCGGTCGCCTGGTCTACGGGAACATGGTCGATACGCTGCGCCGTGTCTCGGAGCACGTGACCGTGGGCTCCGCAGCGCGCGGCGGGAAGGACCTCGGGAGCTGGTTCCTGCTGTGCCGCGAGGCCTGATCGTCCGAGCGCTCCTCCTCGCGGGCCTCGTCGGCGCCGCGCCCGCGCGCGCCGCGGATCCCTGGCAGTCCTACCTCTCCGCGCATCCGCGGCTCGCCGAGGAGGATCTCCTCGGCGTGTCCGCGGGCGACGATCTCGCCCGCGTGCTCGCCGTCCTCTACAACCCCGATGCGGGCTTCGGCCCGAAGCGCGTGCGCGTCCGCGCGCTCGGCCGCGGCGGGGCCCGCGAGCTCGCCCCCGACGCGGCCATCGCGCCCGGCGGAGCTCCCAGCGACGGCGCGCTGCTCGTCGATGTGACGCAGGCCTGTGACGCCGCCGCCGCCTCGCGCGAGAACGGCTTCACGTCGTGGCTCTACCTCCGCCAGGATCGCCTCGTCGCCTGGGACCTGCAGGGCTACGGCCCGGGCTGTCGCCCGGAGCCGCGCACCTTCGCGGCCCTCGATCACGACGCCATGCGCGAGGTGGGAGATCGGCTGTTCCGACCGGCGGGGCGCGGTCCGTTCCGCTACGGCGTGCTCGCCTACGACGAGTGGGACGACGCCTTCGCCGCACCGACGCGTGCCGCGATGCTCACGCTCCTGCAGCAGCAGGTCGACGCCGATCCCCGGGACGCTCGCAGACAGCAGCACCTCGCGGTCGGCCTCCAGGCGAACGGCGAGCGCCGCGGCGCGCGGCGCGCCCTCGAGCGTGCGGCGGAGCTCGATCCCACCTGGCGCCTCCCCCTCGAGAACCTCGTCGCGGTGCTGGCCCTGGAAGGCGACCAGGAGGCGCTCGCCCGTGCCGAGCAGCGCCTCGGCCAGTTCGGCGTCGGCGCCAGACCGCCGGCGGACGCCTCGCGGCCCGCTGCGCCGTGAGCGCTCCCGGCCCGGCGATCTCCGTCGTGATCCCCGTGCACGACGAAGAGGAGAACCTCGCGCGGCTCCACGCCGAGGTGTCGGCCGCCCTCGAGAAGCTCCCCCCGGCGGAGATCATCTTCGTGGACGACGGGAGCCGCGACGGCAGCCTGGCTCGCATGCGCGCCCTCGCGACGCGCGACCCGCGAGTCCGCGTGCTGGCCCTCGAAGGCAATCACGGGCAGACGGCCGCGCTCGACGCCGGCTTCAAGGCGGTGGCGGGCGACATCACCGTCACCCTCGACGCCGACCTGCAGAACGACCCGGCCGACATCCCCCGGCTCGTGGCCCTGCTCGATCGCGCGGACTGCGTGAACGGCGTGCGCACCGCGCGCCAGGACGGCTTCGTGCGGAAGCTCTCGTCCCGGATCGGGAACGGCTTCCGGAACTGGGCCACGCGCGAGGACGTGACGGACGTCGGATGCTCGTTGCGGGCGATGCGCAGCGTCTACCTGCGCCGCGTGAAGCTCTTCCGCGGCATGCACCGCTTCCTCCCGACGCTGCTCCGGCTCGAGGGTGCCCGCGTCGTGGAGGTGCCGGTCGCACACCGCCCGCGCCACGCGGGGCGCTCCAAGTACGGCATCGGCAACCGCCTCTTCGTCGGCCTGCTCGACGTGCTGGCGGTGCGCTGGATGCAGAGCCGCGCGCTCCGCTACCGAGTGCGGGATTGAATCGGACGCTCGTCGGCCTCGTCCTCGTCGTCCTGTGCGCCGGCCTCTTCCTCCGCGATGCGTGGCCGCCCGACGAGACACGCTACGCCGACGTGGCACGCGCCATGTCGGCCGGCGAGGGCGCGATCGTGCCCCGACTCCACGGCGAGGTGTACGGCGAGAAGCCGCCGCTCTTCTTCTGGGCGAGCGCGGCCGTCGGCGAGCTCGGCGTGCCGGTGGGGCTCGCTCCGCGCGTGGTCTCGCTGCTCGCCGCCGCCGCGACGCTCGCGCTCCTGCCCCGGCTCGGGCGGGGCCTCGGCCTCGAGACCGAGACGGCGTCGCGCGGCGCGCTCGTCCTCGCCACGGCGCCGCTCTTCCTGGCCTACGCCCATGTCGGGATGCTCGACGCCACGTCGACCGCGCTCGTCTGCGCAGCCATCGCGGCGAAGGTCGCGCGCGCGGAGCGCCGCGGCCCGGCTCGCGCGGCGCTCGTCGGCGCGGAGGGCCTCGTCCTCGGCGCTGCGCTGCTCACGAAGGGGCCCGTGCTGCTGCTGTTCCCGCTCGGAGCGCGCGTCGGCGCCTGGCTCGGCGAGCGCAGGAGATCGAGCTCGGGCCCGGAGCGCCCGGCCGCTGCGCTCGACGCGAGCGACCTCGTCGCGCTGGGCGTCGCGCTGGCCGTCGCGGGATCGTGGCTCGCGGCGGCCGCCTGCGTGGAGGGCGCGAGCTACGTGCGCGCGATCACGCTCGGCCAGGCCGTGCGCCGCATGACCGGAGACGCTCCGCACCTTCGCCCGCCCGGCTACCTGCTGCTCGTGACGGCCGCCGGACTGCTCCCGTGGACGCTGCTCGGTGTCGGCCGGCCGCCTGCGTCGCCGTCCGACAGCGCGCCGCGCACGATGGCGGGGCGCGCGGCGCTCCTCGGCTGGATCGTCCTTCCGCTCGTGCTGCTCTCGCTCCTCCGCACGCAGCAGCCGCACTATCTCCTGCCCGTCCTGCCGGCGGCGGCGCTCCTCCTGGCAGAGCGCGTGGAGGGCGCACCGCGCCGCGCGGTCCGCGCCGCGGCGGCGCTCGGCGTCCTGCTCGGGGCGGGCTTGCTGGCGGTGCCCTTCGCGCTGGCCCGAGTCGGCGCGCGCCACGAGCGGGACGCGCTCGTCGCGTTCGTCGCGCACGATCCCGCGATCGCCGCCGGCGCCGTCTGCGCGGGCCTCCTGCTCCTCCTCGTGACGCTCTGGCCCGCGCCGCCGAGGCTCCGCCTCGCGCCATGGCAGCGCGCGGCCGCCGCCTGCGTCGGCCTGCTCGCGCTCGGGCTGCTCGCGCTCCATCGCCTCGACGCCTTCATGTCGCCCCGGGCGCTGCTCGCCGCCCCGTCCGTGCGCGACGCGCGCGCGTTCGAGGCGCCTTCCAGCGTGCGCAGCGCGGTCCGCCTGCTCGCGGGCGGCGCCGAGGTCGAGGTGCTCGCCGAGCGCTCGGTGCGGGATCGGCTCCTCGCGGACCCGGGGCGGGTCGCGCTCGTCTGGGAGGGCGACGTTCCGGCGCTCGGGCTCGGGCACGACGCGGTGGGGGAGGTGGCGCGGGGCTACGCGCGAGGGCGCGTGCTGGTCGCCCTGCGCGCCGTCCCGATCCCCTCGGCGTCACCGGAGCGTGTCAGCCGCCCGCCCGCTTCACGGTGAAGCCGCGCGCCTCGAGGTCCGCCACGACGGCGTCGCGCTGATCGCCCTGGATCTCGATCACGCCGTCCTTGACCGAGCCGCCGCTTCCGCAGCGGCGCTTGAGCTCGCCGGCGAGGTCGCGCAGAGCGTCCTCCGGGAGCGGGACGCCCGAGATCGTGGTGACGGTCTTCCCGCGCCGGCCGCCGACCTCGCGGCGGACGCGGACCACGCCGTCGCCCTGGGCGGCGCGCGGGGAGCTGCGGCAGATGCACTGCGCGGCGGGCCGGCGGCAGTGGGGGCAGATGCGGCCCTGGCTCGAGGAGTAGACGGTGCGCGCGTCGTCGCGTGCCATGGGGCTCAGCCGAGGAGGCGCCGGTGCTCGACCATGATGCAGCGGTCCTGGACCACGGCGATGCCCGCGCTCTCGAGCCGGCGCGCCGATTCGTCGTCGCGTACGCCGAGCTGGAGCCACACACATTTCGGTCGGGGAGAGAGGGCGAGGATTTCGTCCACGTGGCCGCGCACGTGCAGCGAGGCGCGGAAGACGTCGACCAGGTCGAGCGGCGGGGGCGCCGCCGCGAGCGTCGGGAAGGCGCGCAGGCCGAGCGTCGCTGCGAGCTTCGGGTTCACCGGCACGATCGTGTAGCCGTGCTGCTGGAGATAGCGGGAGACGCGCCAGGAGTCCTCGTCCGGGCCATCCTTCAGCCCGAGCACGGCGATGCGCCGGACGCTCCGCAGGACGTCGCGCAGGATCGCGTCCTCGCCTCGCGCGGCCGCGCGCTCGTCCACGGCGCTCGGGCTCGCTCCTCCGGCCGGCCTGCTCGCCTCCACCGCTCCTCCTCGGACCTCGCGTCGTCGCTCGCGCGCCCCTCTCCTCGACACGACCGGAGCGCGCTCCTACCGTAACGCCGCATGCCCCCCGCCGCCGGTCGTTCGCCTGCGCTCCGCGTGGGGCGCCGCTTCGAGCCGGCACTGCGGCGGATCGCCGCCTCGCTCCTGCTGCTCTCAGCGCTCGGCGCTCGGCCCGCCCGGGCCACGCTCGACGATCCCGCCTCGCGCGTGCGCACCACGACCCTCGCGAACGGCATGACCGTCCTCACCCTGGTCGATTCGACCACGCCGGTGGTCTCGCTCCAGATCTGGGTGAAGGCCGGCTCGCGGGACGAGACGCGGTACACGGGCATCGCGCACCTGTTCGAGCACATGATGTTCAAGGGCTCGACGAACCTTCCCCCGGAGCGCCATGCGCAGCTCCTCGAGGCGCGCGGCGGGCGCGTGAACGCGTTCACGACCAACGACGTCACGGCCTACTTCGAGGACCTGCCGCCCGACGCGCTGCCGCTCGCCCTCGCCCTCGAGGCCGAGCGCTTCGCGAACCTCGACATCAGCGAGAAGACGCTCGCGAGCGAGCGTCAGGTGGTGCTCGAGGAGCGGCGGCTGCGAACGGAGGACGACCCGCAAGGCCGCCTCCTCGAGCAGCTCTTCGCGACGACTTTCATCGCGCATCCGTACCGCTGGCCCGTGATCGGCTGGCGCAGCGACGTCGAGGCCGTCGGCGTGCCCCAGTGCCGCGCGTTCTTCGACACCTACTACGCGCCGAACGACCTCGTGATGGTGATCGTCGGAAGCTTCGACGAGGCCGACGCCCTGCGCCGCGTGCAGGAGAGCTTCGGCAAGATGAAGCCGGCCGCGGAGATCCCGCGGAACCCGACGCAGGAGCCCGCGCAGCGCGGCGAGCGCCGCGCGGTCGTCCACTTCGACGTGCGGGCGCCGGTCGTCGCGGCGGCGTGGCACGCGCCGAAGGCGGGCGATCCCGACGCACCCGCCCTCGAGGTGCTGGGCGAGATCCTGTCGAGCGGTCGCTCGAGCCGCCTGTACGAGCGCCTCGTCTATCGCGAGCAGCTCGCCCTCGCGGCGGCGGGGGGCTACTGGGATCTCGCGAGCGCCGGCCTCTTCTACGCCTACGTCGCCGTGCGGCCCGGGGTCTCGCCCGACGCCGCCGAGCGTTCGCTGCTGGCCGAGGTCGAGCGGCTCCGCCGGGAGGAGGTCGGCGCCGACGAGCTCGCGAAGGCGAAGAAGCAGATCGAGGTCGGGATCGTCTCCGGTCTCACGACCACCCACGGCCTCGCGAGCCGCTTCGCCGGCGAGACGATCCTCTACGGCCGCATCCGTCCGCTCGAGGAGCGCCTGGCGGAGCTCGAGGCCGTGACTGCCGCCGACGTGGAGCGCGTGGCGAAGACCCATCTCGCACCGGAGGGACGGAACGTCGTACGCCTGCAGCGCGAGGGCGACGCGTCGGCCGGGGCCGCGCCGCCGCGCGGGCGCAAGGCGCCGTGATCCGCACCGGCCGCCTGCCCGCGCTCCTCCTGCTTCCGGCGGTCCTCGCCGGCTGCAGCGCCCTCGGCGCGCGCCCGGCCTGGGAGCAGCCGCCGCCCAAGGTGCAGGAAGGGCCCGTGGTGCCGGCCGAGCGGCTGCACCGCACCACGCTCGAGAACGGCCTCGAGGTGCTCGTGCTCGAGGACCATCGGCTTCCGCGCCTCGCCCTCGGCATCGTGCTGCGGCGCGGCGTCGCGAGCGAGAGCGTGGAGCAGGCGGGCCTCGCCTCCTACACCGCCGAGCTGCTGCAGCGCGGCGCCGGCCCGCGCGACGCACCCGCCTTCGCGCGCGCGGTCGACGACCTGGGCGCGGGCTTCGACGCCTCCGCCGACTGGGACTCGATCTCGATCGGCGTCGCCGGGCTCTCGCGCGACGAGCCGGCGCTCGTCGACCTGCTCGCCGACGCCGTGCTGCGGCCGCGCTTCGAGCCGGGCGAGGCGGCGCGCGTGCGGTCCGAGCAGCAGGCCGGCCTCGAGCAGGCGAAGGACGAGCCCGAGACGCTCCTCTCGCGCGCCTTCGCCCGCACGCTCTATCCCGGCCAGCGCTACGGGCTACCTTCCGACGGCACACCGGAGAGCGTCGCGCGCTTCGACGCCGCGGCGGCACGCGCCTTCCATGCGACCTACTTCGTGCCCTCGAACGCGATCCTCTACGCCGTCGGGGACGTCTCGAACGAGGAATTCCTCGAGGCGGCGCGCGCAGCCTTCGGCGGCTGGCGGGGCGGGGCGCCGCCGGCCGCACCGCCCCTCGCGCCGACGCCGACGCCGGAGGCGCGGAGGGTCGTGATCGTCGACCGGCCCGACCTCGGCCAGAGCCAGATCGTCGTCGGCCACGAGGGCATGCGGCGCAGCGAGCCCGCGCGCCACGCGGCGCTGCTCCTCGCCGACGTGCTCGGGGGCGGAGGCTTCTCTTCGCGCCTCATGGAGCGGGTGCGCTCGGAGGCGGGTCTCACCTACTCGATCGGCGCGGGGTTCGCGATGCGCCGGGAGGGTGGTCCCTTCTCGGTCGCGACCTTCACCCGTGTTCCGGAGACGAGGCGCGTGATCGACCTGATCCTGGCCGAGCTCGAGCGGGCGAAGACCGAGCCGCCGACCCCGGCGGAGCTGGGCGAAGCCAAGACCCGGGCCGCCGGCGGGTTCGTGCTCGGCCTCGAGACCTCGCAGGCCATCGCGAGCGCGCTGATCGCCCTCGACGTCGAGGGCCTCCCCCCCGACTCCCTCGACGTCTATCGCAGCCGGATCGTCCAGATCACACCGGAGCAGGTCGCAGCGGCCGCGGAGGCGCGCCTCCATCCCGAGCGGGCGGCCATCGTCGTCGTCGGCCCGGCGTCGGTCCTGGTCCCAGAGCTCGAGGGCCTCGGGGAGATCGAGGTCGTGAAGCCCTGAGCCGGGCCCCGGAGCCGGTCGATTCTGCTCAAGCCCAGTTGACGTCCGACCGATCGGTCGGGTACAGCTTACGTCCGAGCGGTCGGTCGGGTCCGTGCCCACCGACCCGTCACGCCGAGCGGACGGAGCCGGAGATCGCCGATGGCCCGCGTGCAGGACAGCGACAACGCCGCCGACTCCATCACCTCCCGCGAGAAGATCCTCGAGGTGGCGGAGGCGCTGTTCGCGCGGCGCGGCTTCGCGGGCGTCGGGATGCGCGAGGTGGCCGAGGTGGTCGGCCTCGGCAAGTCGTCCCTCTTCCACCACTTCAAGAGCAAGCTCCAGCTCTACGGCGAGGTGATCGCCCGCGTTCTCGGCCGGATCGAGGAGCGCGTGCGCCCGGCGCTCGCGACCGGTGCCAACCCCGCCGAGAAGCTCGACCGCTGGCTCGACGCCTTGATCGACGCCCTCGCCGAGCAGCCCGCGACGGCGCGGCTCCTCCTGCGCAGCCTCGTCGAGGACGACGACCTGCCCCCGGAGCCGACCCCGGAGATCGAGGCGGCGGAGCGCGCGATCTCCTCGATCCTCGCCGGCGTCGACGGGCTGCTGCGGGCCGGCATCGAGAGCGGCGCGTTCCGGCGCGTGTCGGTGCCCCACACGCTCCAGACCCTGATCGGGGCGACCGTCTACCACTTCGCCTCGGGCGAGTTCGGCGACGAGCTGATCGGCCGTCCGCTGCTCTCGGCAGAGGAGGTGCGGCGCCGCAAGGACGCCGTCCGTTCGCTTCTCCACCACGGCCTCGTGGCCTAGGCACGAGCGCAAGGAAAGGAAGGCAGGAAGACCCCCATGGACAAGCTCCTTCAGGAACATCGCAAGCGCTTCGGCGAGTTCGAGGTGATCGACTTCGTCGACGTGGCCGAGATCGAGCGTTTGCGCGAGGAGATCAACGTCGCGGTGCCGCTCACCCTCTCGTGGCAGTGGAACTACGGCAGCGAGGTCGCCGAGCTGCGGAACCTCTACGAGAAGGGCAAGGTCCACCAGTGGAACGCCGAGGTGGACCTCGACTGGTCGCTCCCCGTCACGAACGACGACTGGGTGATCGCCGGCGAGGGCTCGATGCTCGCGTCGATCCTGAAGATGATGGGCAAGGACGAGGCGACGCAGAAGGCCGCGGCCTTCGACGAGCTCGCCTTCATCCTCTCGCAGCTGCTCCACGGCGAGCAGGCCGCGCTCCAGCTCTGCGGCCAGCTCACGAACGCCTGCACGAAGATGGACGAGAAGTGGTACGCGGCGAGCCAGGTGACCGACGAGGCGCGCCACATCGAGGTGCTCTCGAAGTTCCTGCAGCGCAAGGTGGGCACGATCTATCCGATCGGCGCCACGCTCAAGGTGCTCCTCGACAAGCTGCTCGAGGCCGACACCGTGCAGAAGAAGTGCCTCGGCATGCAGACGCTGTTCGAGGGCATGGCCGTGGGCATCATGGACCTGATGCGCTCGCAGTCGCGGAACCCGCTGCTCACGGAGATGATCCGCCGCGTGGAGCAGGACGAGTCGCGCCACGCCGCCTTCGGCGTGCTCATGATGCGCCGCGTGGTCAAGACCTGCGAGCCGGAGCAGAAGAGCGAGATGGAGGACTGGGCGTTCTCCATCCTCGAGGCGCTGAACGCGAACCAGCAGCTCGACATGCTGCGCCTGCTCGGGCCGAAGTACGGCCTCGACGCCGAGAACGTGGTACGCATCACGACGTCGCTCCCCAACTTCGCCGACGTGAACGCGCTCACGTACATGCACACGGTCGTGCCGAACCTGCTGCGCCTCGGGCTGATCAGCGAGCGCACGCGCGACCAGTGGAAGAAGCTCGGCATGATGGTCGACGACCGGAAGGCGCTGTTCGAGCGCGTCGGGCTGCAGGTCGGCAGCGGAGAGCTCACGAACTAGCGGCGCGGTCCGTCCGCGCCCGTCGCCGGGCGGCGCGCCGCGCCGCCCGGGGCGGCAGCGCTCCTCGCCTTGGTGACCGCCGCGTCCTTCCGTGCGGAGGGCGCGGCGGTCCTGCCTTCGGGGCCGGGCGCGTCGTAGCGCGCCACCGCGGCGCGCAGCTCGCGCACGACCTCGTCGCGCAGCGTCTCGGGCTCGAGCACGAGAGCGCCGCTCCCGAAGGAGAGCACCCAGCTCCGGAGCTCGGCGGTGCCGCCGACCTCCATCTCGAGCTCGAGGGCGCCGCCCGGAAGCGGCCGCACGCGCTGGCTCGGATGCCAGGTGCGCTCTGCGACGTAGCCCGCCCAGCGCCGCTCGAAGCGGATCCGGACCTTCGACGCCGGCTCGGCGATCACGCCGAAGGACGCGCCCAGGTACGCGTCGAAGTCGAAGCTCGCGGGAACGGCGAATCGGCCGTCGGTCTCGCGCAGCCGCTCGATGCGATCCACCGCGAAGGTCCGGATCTCGCCGCTCTTGTGATCGTGCCCGACCACGTAGAGGGCGCCGCCGCGGTACCAGACGCGATACGGGTCGAGGGAGCGGGTCGAGACCGCGCCGGTGCTTCCCGTGCGGTAGCGCATCTCGACCGTGCGCCGCGCGAGCACCGCCTCGTTCAGCTTCTGGATGGTGTCGCGCTGGCTCGCGTAGCTCTTGTGCGGGCCCGGCAGCACGCGGAAGGACTCGCCGAGGCGCGACAGGAACTCGGCGAGCTCGGGCGACAGCGCGGCCCGGATCTTCGCCAGGGCGGAGCGCACCGAGTCGTGGAAGACGGTGCCCTCGAGCGTGCGCAGCAGGTCCTCGGAGAAGGCGAGGGCGAGCACCTCGTCCGGCGTGAAGGGCACGTCGTCGAGCTGGAAGCCGGCCACGAAGCGGTAGAAGACGCGGCCGTCGCGACGCTCGGACGTGACGGGGAAGCCCGCGAACTGGAGCGCGTCGAGATCCCGGTAGACGGTTCGCCGCGTGCACTCGAGGTCGGAGGCCAGGTCCTCGAGGCCCACGCCGGCACGGCTTCGGGCGAGACGCTGGATCAGCCGCCATTGGCGCGCGAGCTGGTCACCCCGCAAGGGCGCGCTCCTCGAGCGGGGCGTCCTCGAAGAAGCGCGCGAGGTCTTCCTCGCGCGCCTTGGCGTCGGCGTAGCCGAGCTCGACCACCGGGTCCGTGAACTCGTGATCGAAGAGCAGGTAGGAGAGCAGGTCGGCCTCGAACGACGTGCCGCCGCCGGCGCTCGCCGCGCCGAGGAAGAAGCGCAGGATCGGCGAGAGCCCTCCCGCGCGTCGCTTGCGCTCGAGCACCTCGCCCGCGAGCACGCCGAGGTCGCGCGAGGGTCGCAGCACGAGGTCCTCGACGCGACGGAAGCGGAGCCCGCGCTCGCGCTCGGCGACGGCGTTGATGCGGTCCAGGAACTGCGGGCCGAAGGCGCGCTCGCCGTCGCGCAGGATCTCGTTCATGAGGTGCATCTGGGCGAGGTCGGTGTCGACGTGATCGAGCAGCAGCGCGTTCAGCACCTTGCCGAAGAGGTACGCCGGGCTCCCGTAGGCGGCGACGCCCGGATCGCCCGGCAGGTCGCCGCCCGTCGTCTCGAGCGCGGAGGTGCGGAGGGCGATCACGAGCACGCGGTCGGCGCCGAGCCGCAGCGCCGGCGAGAGCGGCGTGTTGAGGCGCAGGCCACCGTCGGCGTAGTAGCTGCGGCCGATGCGCACGGCGGGGAAGAGGAGCGGGATCGCCGCCGAGGCGAGCGCGTGCTGCGGCCGCAGGCGCGCCGGCACCGCGACGACGGTGCGGTCTCTCGTCCAGCGCGGCGGTCGCCCGTCGCGCGACTCGACGAACACCACCGCGTGACCCGTGCCGATCCGCGTCGCGGTGACGCAGAGGGCGTCGAGGGCGCCGGCCGCGACGTTGCGCTGGATCCGGTCCCACGGAATCTCCCGCACGACCACCCGCTCGAGGGCGGCGGTGTCGAGGGCGCCGTACAGGCGCTGGGGAAGGCGTCCTGCCCGCAGCTCGCTCGAGACGCGCCGCAGGCCGAGGAGGCGCCGCGGCACGCGGAGCAGGTCGGCCGGGGAGAGCGGCAGCATCTCGTCGAGGCGGAAGGAGCGCCAGATCTTCCCGAGGTGCGTGCCACGCTCGGCGCTCCCGTCGGCCGTGGCCGCGACGTAGCAGGCGTGGATCGCGCCGACCGAGGTGCCGAGCACGAGCTGGAAGCGCACCGGACGGCCGAGCCGGCGCGGCAGCTCGTCGAGGACGAAGCGCAGGACGCCCGCCTCGTACGCGCCGCGCGCGCCGCCGCCCGAGAAGACGACCGCGCGAACGGGGCCGCGGTCAGGCGACGCGCTCGACGTACTCCCCGGTCCTCGTGTCGACGCGGATGCGCTCGCCCTCCTTCACGAACAGCGGCACCTGCACCACCGCGCCGGTCTCGAGCGTGGCGGGCTTGGTAGCGCCCGTCGCGGTGTCGCCCTTCAGGCCGGGGTCGCACTGCGTGATCGTGAACTCGATGAAGGAAGGGATCTCGACGTTGATCGGCTTCCCGCGCCAGAACAGGACCTCGACCTCCTGGTTCTCCTTCAGCCACTTCCGCGCGTCGCCGACCTGCTCCGCGGTGAAGGGGATCTGGTCGAAGGTCTGGTTGTCCATGAAGACGAGGCTCTCTCCGTCCTGGTAGAGGTACTGCATCTTCGACTCGCTGACGTCGGCCTCCTCGACGCGCTCGCCCGATCGGAACGTCCGCTCGAGCACGCGGCCGTTCTTCAGGTTGCGCACCTTCGTGCGCACGAACGCGCCGCCCTTGCCGGGCTTCACGTGCTGGAAGTAGATCATCGTGAACGGCTCTCCATCGAGCTCGATCTTGAGGCCGTTGCGGAACTGAGAGGTGTCGACCGATCCCATGGCGCTCCCCGTGCGGCTGTGTTCGTGTCTGGAGTGGCGCGCAGGATAGCCGAGGAGCCTCGTCGGGCCAGACGGCGCCGCGAGGCCTCCCACGGCGTTTCCCGGGATCGCTAGCGCTGCCCGTCGAGGAGGCGCTGGACCGTGCTGCGCACCTGCTGCGTCAGGTACCGGACGAGACGCGGGTCGTCCGCCGCGTCGGGGCCGTAGCGCTCGTGGAACGCGAAGGGCTCGCCGTACACGATGCGATACCGCACGGGGTAGGGCAGGAGGCCGAGCGGCCCGAGCCACGGGAAGGTGGGCGTGACCGGGAGGAACGGCAGCCCGAGCCGTCGCGCGAGGGGCGCCAGGTCGAACAAAATCGGCGCCTGGTCGTCGCTTCCGGCGATCGCCATCGGCACGATCGGAGCGCCGTGACGCAGCGACAGCTCGACGAGCCCCGGACGGAAGCCTTGCAGCCGGTAGCGCTGCGCGATCGGCTTCTTGATGCCGTCCATGCCCTCCGGAAAGACGAGCACGAGCTGGCCGTCGTCGAGCAGCTCGCCGAAGAGCGCGCGCGTGCCCACGACCTGTCCGACGCTCGCGAAGAAGTCGCGCACCCACGGAAGGCGTCCCACGAAGCGGTCGACGAGGGCGCGCGGGAGGCGCGGCGGATCGGTGTGCAGCACCACGTCGAGCACGGTCATGGCGCCGTCGAAGGGCAGCAGGCCCGCGTGGTTCGCCGCGAGGATCCCGGGACCGTCGACGGGCAGATGCTCGTGGCCCTGGCTTTGCACGCGGAACCAGCGGCGGTAGATCGCCTCGAAGAACGGCAGCGCGCGCCGCACGGCCTCGGGCGAGAGGCCGAAGCGGTCGCGCTGCGCGCCCGGCCCGACGAGCTTCGCAAGCGCGGCCATGCGCCGACGCTCGTCCGCTCCGAGCAGGCGGTCGATCCAGTCGCGCGGCGGCGGCGACACGACGTCCTTGAGCCGCGGCGCACGCGCCGTCGTGCGCCGGCGTCGTCGCGGTGCGCCCGTGCCGACGCGGAGCTTCGGTCCGCTCGCCGCGCCGAGGAGATCGCGCGCCGTCCGCCGCTCCGGCGCGAAGGGGCCGCCGAGCAGGTCGAGCCGATCGAGCAGGGGATCGATCTCGGGTCCGTCGGCGAAGGGATCGCGTCCGAGGGCGATCTTCTCGGGGCCGACCGAGGGGATCTCGGCGCCGGCGAATCCGTCGAGGCGGAGGGGCTCCATGCGCTCCTTCACGGCTGCGCTCCGTGCGGCGCCGGCGCGCGCGCCTCGAGCTCCTGGGCGACGGCGGCGAGCGCGTGGGCCCCGCGATCGCCGGGTGCGTACTCGAAGATCGAGAGGCCGCGCGATTGCGCCTCGTCGATCTTCACGTGATAGCCGACCACGATGCTCGCGATCTCCTTCGGGAAGCGCGTCTTCAGGCGCTCCAGCACCTCGTGCGCGAGGCGCGTCCGCCGGTAGAACGTGGGCACGACCATCGTGACGGCGAGCTGCGAGCGCCCGAAGCGCGTGCGGATCGTGGCCAGCGTGCGCATGAGCTCCGCGCAGCCGTCGAGGGCGAGGAAGGTGAGCGGCACGGGGACCACGAGCTCGTCGACGGCGCGCAACACCGAGAGCGTGAGCGGCCCGAACGACGGGGGGCAGTCGAACAGCGCGTAGTCGTAGCGCCGGAGCTCGACGCTGCGATCGAGGGCGCGCGCCAGGCGCGAGGTGGGATCGTCCTCTCCGGACTCGAGCGTCGGCACGAGCCCGAGCGCCTTGTTCGAGACGATGGCGTCGAGCCGATCGATGCGCGTGGCTCGGATCGGCAGATCGCCGCGCTCGCTCGGGCCCCGCGTCCGACGCTCGTCGGCGTCGGGGCCCGGCGCGTCGAGCGGATCGTCGCAGAGCGCGCCGAGCACGAGCTCGAGCGCGGTGCGCCGCGCTCCGGCCGTGTCGAGCCCGAGCACCTTCCCGAGCTGGCCCTGCGGATCGAGGTCCACCGCGAGCACGCGTCGACCGCGCTCGAGGGCGAGGTACGCCGCCACGTTCGCAGCGAGCGTGGTCTTGGCGCTGCCGCCCTTCTCGTTCATGAATGCGATGCGACGCGGAATCGACTGCCCTCCCGTGATGGCGATGCGATCGAGCGAGGCTTCGGCGGGAGGGCAGCTCTGGATCCAGCTCGAGCGCGACGGCCCTAGCTAACTGTGGGACGCAGAGGGTGTCAACGGCGGGACGGCGACGACGGCGAGCGCGGAGACGAAAGCGAACGGGGCGACGGATCGTTCCGTCGCCCCGTCGAGCAACGCGCGGCCGGGTGTGCCGGCCTGTCTCAGGCTTTGCCCTTGGCCGCGTTCACCGCCTTCGTGAGCGCAGGCACGATCTCGAAGAGATCGCCCACCACGCCGACGTTCGCGACCTCGAAGATCGGCGCGTCCGGATCCTTGTTGATGGCGATGATGAAGTTGGAGTTCTTCATGCCCACGAGGTGCTGGATCGCGCCGGAGATGCCCGCGGCGATGTACAGCTTGGGAGTCACGGTCTGGCCCGACGAGCCGACCTGGTACTCGTGGGGCAGCCAGCCCGCGTCGACGACCGGCCGCGACGCGCCCATCGCGCCGCCGAGGGCGTCGGCGAGGGGCTGGATGATCTCCGGGAACTTCTCCGGCGCGCCGACCCCGCGGCCGCCGGAGACGATGATGTCGGCCTTCGACAGGTCGACGCCCTTCTTCTCCGCGGTGCGGATGCCCTGGAAGCTCGTCTTGAGCTCTCCGGCGGCGAGCGAGATGGAGAGCGGCGTCACCTTGCCCGCGCTCGAGCCCGCGAACGGCGCCGTGGCGCCGGGCTGGAACGTCGCCACCACCGGCAGCGACGTCGGAACGAAGCGCGCGTCGAGCTTGCCGTTGAAGACGCGTCGCAGGAAGACGAGCTGGCCGCCCTCCTCGACGTTGAAGCAGTCGCTCACGTAGCCCGCGTCGAGGGCCGCGGCGATGCGGGGCGCGAGGTCCCAGCCGATCGGCGTGTGGGAGAACAGCACGAGGCTCGGCGACGCGACCGCGATCGCGGCCTTCACCGCCACGTTCCAGGCGTCGGCGCCGTAGCTCGCGAGCAGGTCGTGCTCGGCGACGTAGACCTCGCCCCCGCCCTTCTGCGAGAGCTCCTGGGCGACGCCCGCGACGCCCTTTCCGACCACGAGGCTCTTCAGCTCGAAGCCCTGGGCGCTCGCGATGCGGTTCGCGAAGGCCAGGAGCTCGAAGCTCGCCTCGCGGATCTTTCCGTTCTGGACCTCGGTGACGACGAGAACGCTTGCCATCCGATCGACCCTTCCGTTGCAGCCGGCCTAGAGGAGGCCGAGCTCCTTGATCTTGCCCACGAGCTTGCCGACGACCTCGTCGGCCGAGCCGCTCAGGATCTCGGCGCCCTTGCCCTTCGGCGGCGTGTAGACCTTGTCGATCTTGATCTTCACGGCGCCCGCGCCGACCTTCCCGGAGAGGCCGAGGTCGGCCACGGTCTTGGTCTCGATGGGCTTCTTCTTCGCGGCCATGATGCCCTTGAGCGAGGCGTAGCGGACCTGGTTGATGCCGGTCTGCACCGCGAGCAGCGCGGGCCTCTTGAGCTCGACCACTTCGAGGGCGCCGCCCTCGAGCTCGCGCTCGGCGGTGATCGCGCCGTTCGCGCTCACCTTCATCACCGACGTCGTGTAGGAGAAGCCGGCGAGCTCGGCGAGCATCGGGCCGACGGCCGCGCTGTTTCCGTCGTCGGACATGAGGCCGAGGAAGATCACGTCGGGGCTCTCGGCCTTCGCGATCGCGGCGAGGATCTTCGCGACGCCCAGCGCGTCGGAGGCATCGGCCTCGGCGTCCTTCACGTGGATCGCGCGATCGGCGCCCATGCCGAGCGCGGTGCGGAGCGCCTGGCCGACGCGCTCCGGGCCGATCGACACGACGACGACCTCCGCGCCTCCGGCGTCCTTCATGCGGAGCGCCTCCTCGAGGGCGTAGGTGTCGTAGCTGTTGATCTCGAACTTGATGTTGTCTTCCTGGATCCACGCACCGTCGCTCCGGACGTCGAGCCGGGCGTCCTGGTGCGGGACCTGCTTCAGGCAGACCATGATCTTCATCGCGGTGTCTTCGCCTCCGGGAAGCGGCGCGCCGGGACCGGCGGGCCAGGGGTGCCTCGCGGCGCGCGAACGGTAACCGGGGGGCTCCGGCCTTTCAACGCCCGTACGACTGAAACTGACTCGGATTCAACGACTTGGCGAGGAAGAGGAGCGGGGCGAGCGCTGCCCATACGCCGAGCGGCGACGCCCTCGCGCGCTCCCTCGAAGCTCGACGCATCCGCAGATTTCCGGCGCAAGCTCGCGAGGCGTCTGGTATAAGGCTGGCGAAACCCAGAGGAGGATCCCGCGCGCCATGCCGAAGCATTCCCGTCTCTCGTCCGCTCGCCGCCCGCTCTTCGTCGCCTTGGGGGCGGCAGCGATCGCGATGCTCGCCGGCGGCGCTCCTCCGACGGCGGCCGAGGACACGCGGCCGAAGGAGATCCCGTACACGGGTCCCGGGCCCGTGCCGCTGCTCGATCCCTCGTATCGCATGGTCGAGCCGAAGCTCGTGCTGATCGCCGACGAGGAGGTGCGCCCGAAGGCCGTCGTGTTGAACGAGGGCGAGCTCGTCGCCTGGATCAGCTACTCGAAGCTGCCGTCGGAGATCGTGTTCGAGCGCGAGGTGGCGAAGTCGATGATCTGCCACAGCCTCGTGAACTTCTCGATCAAGGAAGACGAGATCCGCTCCTCGCCGATCCACGCAGGGGAGTTCGCGAGCTTCTGCCAGCTGAAGCCGGGCCGCTACCGCTACCTCGTCGTGCGGCCGACGGGCTCCGACAGCGCTGCCTCGGCGGCGACGCGCCTCGAGGGCGAGATCATCGTCAAGGCAGCGCCCGCGGAAGAGAAGAAGTAGCGGCCGGCCTCCGCCCTAGACGCCGACGAAGCCCAGGAACTGCTCGAGGGTCGTGACGCGCAGGAAGGGATTCCTGCGCTTCTGCTCGCCCATCGTCGAGTACGGCTCCGACGAGTACATGTGTCCGGGGAAGAGCAGCGTCTCGTCCGGGAGCTGCTTCAGCGTGCCCGAGAGGCTCCGGTACATGGCCTCGGGATCGCTGCCCGGAAGGTCGACGCGTCCGCAGCTCCCGAGGAAGAGCGTGTCGCCGGAGACGAGGGCGCTCGGCTGGCCTTCCTCCTCGACCAGGAAGCACTGCGATCCCGGCGTGTGACCCGGCGTGTGGAGCAGCCGGATGCGGACGCCACCGAGCGCGATCACCTCGCCGCCGGCGTGTCGCGCGAGATCGCCGGGCGAGGCGCCCGTCACGCGCCTCACGCCCTCCGCCTCGTGCTCGTTCACGTGCACGCGCACCGGATTGCGCTCGAGGAGCCGCGCCACGCCCTCGATCGAGTGGCCCCAGAGCGAGCCGCCGCAATGGTCGGGGTGGTAGTGCGTGACGAGGGCGCCCGTGACGCTCATGCCGTCGGCCTGCGCGCGATCGAGCAGCCCGTCCACGCTCCAGGCGGGATCCACGATCACGGCCTCTCGCGTGCTGCGGCTCCCGATCAGGTAGGCGAAGTTCGCCATCTCGCCGACCGGCTCCTGGCGGAAGTACAGATCGCGCTCCGAGCTCACCGGTCCCTCCTCATTCCCCGAGCACGCGATGCATCCAGGCATCCATCACGGCGAGGATCTCGGCCACGGCGTCGGCATCGCTTCGTCCGGTCTTCTTCGGGATGTGGAAGTTCTGGTCCGCCTCCTGCACCACGTGCAGCGTGGTCGGAGTCCCGACGCGCGTCAGCGTCCGGCGGAGCGTCCCGAGGTCGCAGCGCTTGTCGCGCGTCCCCTGGACGAAGAGCAGCGGAGAGACGATCCGGAAGAGATGCTCGACCTTCGCGGGCGTGGTGTCGTTCGTGCCGTGGAGCGGGTAGCCGAGCAGGGCGACGCCATCGACGCGGGGCCCGCTCGCGGCGAGGTCGGCCGCCACGCGGCTGCCGAGGCCCTTGCCCGCGAGGAACAGATGGGCGGGCGAGGCGGTCGGGTCGCGGCCCAGCAGCGCGATCGCGGAGCGCAGCGTGCGATCGAGCACGTGGGGCGGGTCGGGACGCTTCTTCTGGGCCTCCGCGAACGGGAAGTTGAAGCGGAGGGTCAGGTACTTGCGTTCCGAGAGGGCGCGGTGGAGCTCGACCAGGAGGGGATCCGCGTAGCTGCCGGTCGAGCCGTGGGCCAGGACGACTGCGGCCCGAGCACCCGTCGGCCACCACTCCGGCAGTCCGAGCACGCCCGACACGCTCTCGAGGCCGTGGATCGGCTCCGCGAGCGGGATCTTCACCTCCTCGAAGCGCGCCGAAGGCTCCAAACGCCGAAACCCTCCGGGGCCAGCTATATAACACGGCTTGCTGCGGAATCGGAGTAGATGGGGCCCGGACGAGCCGGTACGCTCCTTCGCAACTCCTCGGAGCGGCAATGGAAAAAGTATTGATCACGGGCATCGCGGGCGGCCAGGGGCGGCTCGTGGCGCGGCGGCTCCTCGAGAGCTGGGAGGTGGTCGGGGCCGACCGGGTGCCCTGGGATGGGCGACCCAAGGGGGTAAGCCTCCACGTGGTCGACCTGCGCAAGAAGAAGTTCGAGGACGTCGTCCGGACCGAGCTCCCGACCGCGATCGTCCACATGGGCTTCATCCGACACTTCCGCACCGAGGCCGGCACGCGCCACGACGTGAACGTGCGGGGCACGAAGCAGCTCCTCGACCACTGCGCCCACTACGGCGTCCAGAAGCTCGTGGTGATCTCGAGCGGCTACGTCTACGGCGCCTTCGCCGAGAACCCGTTCTACATGGACGAGGATCAGCCGCTCTCGGCCAGCCGCTCCTACCCGGAGATCCGCGACCTGGTCGAGGTCGACACCCTCGCCTCGGCGTTCATCTGGAAGTACCCGCACATCCGCACCTGCGTGCTGCGGCCGGTGAACGTGCTCGGCTACTACGTCCACTCCATGATCGGCGAGTACCTCCGTCGATCGTGGCAGCCCACGATGATGGGCTTCGATCCGATGATGCAGTTCATCCACGAGGAGGACGTGTGCGAGGCGATCGCGCTCGCGCTCGACCATGGCCTCCAGGGGGTGTTCAACGTGGCCGGCCCCGGCGCGGTGCCGCTCCACACGGCGATCCGCGAGACCGGAGGCCGGGCCGTGCCGCTGCCCGAGCCCCTCGTTCGTCCGATCTTCGAGCGCCTCTTCTCGCTCGGGCTCTGGCCGTATCCGACCGGGGCCCTCGACTACCTCAAGTATCCGGTGACGCTCTCCGGCAAACGCTTCGTGGATGCGACGAGCTTCCGGCCGCTGTTCGGGCTCGAAGAGATCTTCCAAAGCGTGAGACGCTGATGGCGGCGCGACGCGGGCAGCGTTCGGATCTCACGCGGGCGCTCGGCGATCTCGGCGGTGCGCTGCTCCCCCTCGGCCTTCGCGATCTCCAGGGCGAGATCGAGGAGCGGCTGCGCAAGGTCCCGACCCGGCTGAACGAGTTCGGCTACGACGCCTACGGCCTGCACCCGGACGCGGTGCGACGCGCCACGCTGCCCGCGGTGCTCCTCTACCGCTACTACTTCCGCGTCGAGACCCACGACATCGACCGCGTCCCGGCCGGCCGCGTGCTCCTCGTGGCGAATCACGCCGGACAGCTTCCCTTCGACGGCCTGATGCTCGCCACCGCCATGTTCCTGGAGGCCGAGCCGCCCAGGATCGCACGCCCCATGGGTGAGTTCTGGATCCCGCGCATCCCGTGGTTCGGCGTGTTCGCGCAGCGCGGGGGGGCGCTCGTGGGAACGCCACGCAACTGCGTCTCCATGCTCGAGGCCGGGGAGTGCGTGCTCGTCTTCCCCGAAGGCGTGCGTGGCATGAACAAGACCTTCGACAAGCGCTACCAGCTGCAGCCCTTCGGCATGGGCTTCATGCGCCTCGCCCTCGAGACCGGCACGCCGATCGTTCCCGTCGGCATCGTGGGATCGGAGGAGCAGCAGCCGGGATTCGCGAACCTCCCCGCCCTCGGTCGCCTGCTCGGGATGCCCGCGTTCCCGCTCACGCTCGGCTTCCCGTGGCTCGGGCCGCTCGGGATCCTTCCGCTGCCCGTGAAGTACCACATCCACTTCGGCGAGCCGATGCGCTTCGACGGCGCGCCGACCGACGAGGACGCGGTCGTGCAGGAGAAGGTCGACGCCGTGCGCGCCGCGATCGAGCGGCTCCTGCGGCGCGGCCGCGAGCGTCGGCGCGGGATCTTCATCTAGTGGTCGGAGCGCGGACCCGGCCTGCGCGTACGGCCCTCCTCGTCGTGGCGGCGCTCGCGACGGGATGCGCGACCGGAGGCGGCGCGGAGCGGGCTGGATGGAAGCCGCCCGCGAGCGGCTCTCCCGAGCCGCCGAAGCTCGTCGTGCTCGTCACGGTCGCCGGCATGACGCCGGCCGATGTCACCCCCGGCCCGAGCGCGACGATGCCTCACGTGGCCGCGCTCGCGGCGTCCGGGGTCGTGGCCGATCACGTCGAGACCGTGCTTCCGGCGACGCCGCTCCCCGTCCACGCAGCGCTCGCCACGGGCGAGCTCCCCGCGAAGAACGAGGTCACCGGGGAGTACGCGATCGGCGACCATGGCCTCGCGGTGCCCGCGCCGGCGGACTACGGCTCGCCGGCGGGGCCGACGCTCTGGAGCGTGCTCGGTGCGCGCGGAGAGCGGGTCGCCGCGCTCGGCTGGCCGGGAACCGATCCCGAGGCGGCGCAGCTCTTCGCGAACTTCCCTGCGCCGGTGCCCTGGGCCGGCGACACCTGGCCGCGTCAGCTCGCGTCGCGCACGTCGCCCGCCCTGCTCGCGAGCGCCCAGCGGCTCGGCGCAGACGCCCTGCCGGTGGCGTTCGACGGTCCTGCCCGCGACGCCGCGATCGTCGGGCTCGCCTGCGAGCTGATCCGCGCACCGGTGCGGCCGCGGCTCCTCCTCGTGCGCCTCTCGGGGAGCCTGCCGCCGCTCCTCGCCGAGGGCCCCCAATCGCCCGCTGCGCGCGCGGCGCTCACGGCGATCGACGGCGAGATCGGGCGCCTCGTGACGTGCGTCTCGGACGCCGGCCTCGCCGCGCAGACCGCGTTCGTGGTCGCGGGCGACGCGCCCGTCGGAAGCCTCCACACCGTGATCGAGCCGAACGTCGCCCTCGCCGACGCGGGGCTCCTCGTGCCGAATCCGAAGGGCGGACTCTCGCTCGTGCGCTGGTCGGCCTTCGCGCGCACGAACGGCGGCTCCGCCCTCGTCTACGCACGGACGGAGGACGACGCGCTGCTCGCGCGGCGTGCGCTCGAGGATGCCGCGGCCGCGACCCACGCCTTCCACGTGCTCTCCGCCGACGAGCTCTATCGCCACGGCGCCGACCCCGAGGCCTGGTTCGGCCTCGAGGCCGCGCCGGGCTACGGCTTCGGGCCCGCTTCGAGCGGACCGCTCCTCCACTTCGCAGCGGAGAAGGGCGCTGCCGGATACCTTGCGCCTCCGGGCGGGCTCGGCGCCGGCTTCGTCGCGGCGGGCGCGGGCGTGCGGAGCGGCGTGCGGATCCCGACGATGCGCCAGATCGACGTCGCGCCGACGGTGGCAGCGCTGCTCGGCGTGACGCTCGGCGAGACGGAGGGTCGCGCGATCGTCGGAGCGCTCGCCTTCGGCGTCGTACCGCCGCTCCTGCTCGAGAAGCAGGGAGAGGGCGCGGGAGGGACGCGGGATGCGCAGTAGGGAGGGCCGATCCTGATGGGCGAGCGCGGCTGGGCCCTGATCCTCGGCGCCTCGAGCGGCTTCGGCGCCGCCGCAGCGCGCGCCTTCGCGCGATCGGGCCTCGACGTCTGCGGCGTCCACCTCGACCGCAAGTCCACGGTCGCGAACGCCGAGGCCGTACGGAAGGACGTGGAGGCCGCGGGCTCCCGCGCGCTCTTCGTGAATGCGAACGCCGCCGACGGCGAGCAGCGCGCGCGGATCGTCGAGGCCCTGCGCGAGGCCGCGGGGGGCGGGCCGCGGGTGCGCGTGCTGCTCCACTCCCTGGCCTTCGGGACGCTCCGGCCCCTGGTCTCGGCCACCGCGAAGGAGGCCGTGAGCCCCGCGCAGATGGCGATGACCCTCGACGTGATGGCGACGAGCCTCGTCGACTGGACGCAGGCGCTCGTCGCGGCGGACCTGTGGGAGAGCGGTGCGCGGATCTTCGCCATGACGAGCGAGGGCTCGAAGCGCGTGATGGCGGCGTACGGGCCCGTGGCCGCGGCGAAGGCGGCGCTCGAGGCCCTCGTGCGCCAGCTCGCGGTCGAGCTCGCGCCGAGGGAGATCGCGGTGAACGCGATCTGCGCCGGCGTGACCGAGACGCCCGCCGTGCGCGCGATCCCCGGCAGTGCGGCGATGATCGAGCGCTCCCGCGCGCGTCATCCGCGCGGGCGCCTCACGACGCCCGAGGACGTGGCCGGCGTCCTCGTCGCGCTCTCGGATCCGGCCTGCGGATGGTGCACGGGCAACGTGATCCAGGTCGACGGCGGCGAGGGTCTCGTGCCGTGAGGGGGAGCGCCGTGAGCGAGCAGCGCATCACGATCGAGCTGAACCCGCGGGAGCGGCGGCTCTACGATCGCCTGCGCGCGACGGTGGTCGCTCCGCGCGCCGGCGCCACGAGCGGCTTCCTCGACCTCCTGCTCCTCCTGCCCGACACCGTCGTGCTGCTCACCCGCCTGCTGCGCGACGATCGCGTGCCGCTCGGCGCGAAGGCCGTGACGCTCCTCGGTGTGGGGTACATCCTCTCGCCGATCGACCTCGTGCCGGAGGTGCTGTTCGGGCCCCTCGGCCTGGTCGACGACCTGCTCGTGCTCGCGGCGACGCTCTCTCGCCTGCTGCACGACGTGCATCCCGACGTCGTGAGGCTGCACTGGCCGGGGCAGGGCGACGCCCTGGACGCGATCCAGCGCATCACGAAGTGGGCGGAAGGCCGGGTCATCGCGCCCTGGCGCACGCTGATCCGGCGGATCGGGAGCCTCGGGCGCTAGAAGGCGTCCTTCAGCGCGCGGCGCCGGCCGAGCTCGGCGGCGCTCGTGGCCCGCAGGAAGGGATTGGTCGCGCGCTCCTCGCCGATCGTCGAGGGCACCGTCATCTCGTCCGGCGTCGCGTCGTGCCAGTCGGACGCGCGCTTCGCGCGCACGGCCTGCACCCGCGCGAGCTTCTCGGCCACCGCGTGATTCTCGGGCTCGACGTGGGCCGCGAAGCGCAGGTTGCTCTCGGTGTACTCGTGGCCGCAGAAGACGCGCACCTCGTCGGGCAGCGCGCCGAGCTTGCGCATGGCGGCGAACATCATCTCCGGAGTGCCCTCGAACAGCCGCCCGCAGCCCGCGGCGAACAGCGTGTCGCCGCAGAACACGGCGCGCGCGTCGTCGAACACGTAGGCGATGTGGCCCCGCGTGTGGGCGGGAATGAACAGGATCCGCGCGCGCTGGCGCCCGACGGAGACGGAGTCGCCCTCCTCGAGGCCGTTCGTGAAGCCTGCGAGCCGCGCGCGGTCGGAGGCGTGACCGTAGACCGGCGCGCCCCAGCGCTTCGCGAGCTCGGGATTCGCGGCCGCGTGGTCGGGATGGTGGTGCGTCGACAGGATCTTCGTGACGCGCGCTCCGAGCGCGTCGGCCCGCGCCACGACGGGCGCCGCCTCCGGCGCGTCGACCACCGCCGCCTCGCCGGTCTCCTCGCACAGCAGCAGATAGGTGTAGTTGTCGCGCAGGGTGGGGATGCGTTCGATGCGGAGTGCCATGGGACGAGCCTAGCAGGGGCGTCCGGGTCTCAGCCCCGTGCGAAGAGCCCGAGCTGCGTCTGCGCCGGCACCGGCTCGACCTCCGGCGGCGCCGGGGCCGGCGTGGCGATGGCCGCCTCCTCGGCGGCGCGCGCCGCTGCCTCGCCCGCGAACGCCGGGCACACGGCGCGGTACTCGCACCAGCCGCAGAGCGGCCCGCGACGCGGCTCGTACCGCTGCTCGCCCTCGATCCGGTCGATCAGCCCGATCGTGCGCTCGCGCAGCGCCTCGAGCTGGAACGCGGTGCGCGACGAGGTGCGCGTCACGCCGGCTTGCAGGTAGTGCCAGACGAGCCGCACCTCCGCCTCGTGGCCGAAGCGCGTCCGCACGCCGAGCTCGTAGAGCGCGAGCTGGCGGTCCTCGTCGAGAGCGCGCTGGTTCGGCACGCGGGCGCCCGTCTTGTAGTCGTGGATCTCGAGGGCGCCGTCCCGCGTCCGGGCGATGCGGTCGATCACGCCCTGCATCCGATAGCCTCCGTCGGATGCGAGGCTGAAGGTGACCCGCTCCTCGAGGCCGACCGTCTCCTCGGCGTCGAACGGGTAGTGGCGCCGGTAGTGGTTCCGCAGGCAGCGCTCGCCGATCTCCCGGTAGGCGCCGGCGTCGAGGCCTTCGCGCGCGATCCGCACGCGCACGGCGTCGTACGCCTCGTCCCAGAGGGCCCGGAAGCGGTGCACGACCTTCTCGATCGACGGCAGTCCGCGGCCCTCGCGGGCCACGCCGTACAGTCGTTCGAGCACCTCGTGCACGCGCTTGCCGAGGAACGCCTCGATCGACTCCGTCTCGCTCGGGATGCGCAGCACGTAGCGGTAGTGGAACTGCTTGGGGCAGTTCTCGAAGCTCGAGAGGCGCGAGTGGCTGTAGATCGTCGCCAGGACGCTCTCCGGCCCCACGGGCCGGCCGACGCGCGCCGGCCCGGAGCGGGACCCTCGTGCCGGGAGAGGGCCCGGCGGCTGCCTCGGGGGGGACGAGGTGGACGCAAGATAGGCGCGGAAGCGGCGCGCTGGAAGCCCGAGGGTGCGCCGCCCGGTCTCGATGCTCGTCGGGATCTCGAGCAGCGCTCCACGCGACGGGCCGCGCCGGCGCGTGACGCGACGCGGCGGCCCGGCAGCCGCCCGGCGGCTCCGCCGGCTCGGGCTGCGCCGGCTCCGGCCCGCGGCTACGCTGGCCTGGCCTTCGGGGGAACGGCGTCGGAGGAGACACCGATGGACGACACGCGGCTCGACGACGTCCTGGACGCCACCATCGCGGCCCTCTCGAGCTCGGCGGAGGACGCGCTCTCGAAGGCCGCGAGCGAAGGCTTCCCCGACCGGTCCGAGGTGGTCTCCTGGACGGAGCGCGTGCGCAGCGTGGTCGAGCGCCAGCGCCAGCGCTCGGCGCTACGTGCCGAGGTGCGGGGCTCGGCCGAGCGGCTGCTGCGCATCCTCGGCAGCGTGGCCCTTCCCGCCGATCTCACGCCCGAGCACGTCGTCGCCGACTTCTTCGCGCGGCTCCCCGCCGTGCGGCAGCTCATCGCGGAGGACGTGGAGGCCGCCTTCGACGGCGATCCGGCGGCGGCCTCGTTCGCCGAGATCGTCGTCTCCTATCCCTCCCTCGACGCCCTCGCGATCTACCGGCTCGCCCACGAGCTCCACCAGCTCGGCGTGCCGCTCGTTCCGCGCATGATGACCGAGTTCGGCCACGGCCTGACCGGCATCGACATCCACCCCGGGGCACGCATCGGTCGCCGCTTCTTCATCGACCACGGGACCGGCGTCGTGATCGGCGAGACCTGCCAGATCGGCGAGCGCGTGCGCATCTACCAGGGCGTGACGCTCGGCGCGCTCGCGGTGCAGGGCCGCACGATCCGCGGCACGAAGCGCCACCCGACGATCGAGGACGACGTCGTGATCTACGCCGGCGCCACCATTCTCGGCGGTGACACCGTGATCGGTCGGGGGAGCGTGATCGGCGGCAACGTCTGGCTGACGGAGTCCGTGCCTCCGTGCTCGAAGGTCCAGATCGACCCACCCGCGCTCCTCGTCGGCACGCGCCGCGGCTGCGCCGAGAGCGAGCGCCAGCTCCACTGGGACATCTGACGGGCTCCGGGGAGGGATCGTGAGCCGGAAACGACGACCCGAGCCGCGCGCGTTCGTCGCGTGGGCCGTCGCGTGGGGCTTGGCCGGCGCGCTCGCCCTCGCCGCGGCGTCGGCGACCGCCGACCAGGGCGCCCCCGCCGGCGGCTGGGCCTACGACGTCGCGAACGAGCTGATGAGCCCCTACTGCCCCGGCCGCACCTTGAACGACTGCCCGAGCAGCCAGGCCGCCGAGCTCAAGGCCTGGATCGTCGCCCAGGACGCGGCGGGTCGGCCCCGTGCCGACGTCGAGAACGAGCTCCTCGCCCGCTACGGCGACGTGATCCTGCAGGCGCCGAAGGCCACGGGCTTCGGGCTCACGGCGTACGTCCTGCCGGTGGTGGCGTTCGCGGCGGGCCTCGCGCTCGTCGTCACGTTCCTGCGACGCCAGGGCGCCCGGCCGGCTGCGCCGCCCGGGGTGGGTACGGCACGGGCCCTCGCGTCACTCGATCCCGACCGCGCCCGCGCGCTCGAGCGGGAGCTCGAGGCCGAGCTCGAAGGCCGCCGCTGATCGGGCGCCGCCCGCGAGGCGCGACGCGTATACTCGGCGCCCGTGAAGATCTACACCAAGCGCGGCGATCACGGCGAGACCGATCTCTTCGGCGGCCCCCGGGTGAGCAAGGACCACCTCCGCGTCGACGCCTACGGCGCCGTCGACGAGCTCAACGCCTCGCTCGGCGCGTGCGCCGCGGCGACCACCCACGACGACGTCCGGGCGCTGGTGCAGCGCGCCCAGGCGACGCTCTTCGAGCTCGGGTCGTACCTCGCGGCGCCCGACGACGAGCGTCGCCAGAAGAGCCAGATCCCGGAGCCGCGCCAGGACGAGGTCGAGGAGCTCGAGCGCTCGATCGACCGCTACGAGCACGAGCTCGAGCCCTTGCGCCGCTTCATCCTGCCGGGCGGGACGCCCTGCGCCGCCGCCTTCCACGTCGCGCGCACCGTGTGCCGCCGGGCCGAGCGGCGCGTCGTCACGCTGCACCACGAGGAGCGCCTGGCGGAGCCGGCGCTCCAGTTCCTGAACCGCCTCTCGGACCTCCTCTTCACGCTCGCGCGCGTGGAGAACCGGCGGGCTGGCCAGGCCGAGACGGAGTGGGTCGGCCGCGAGCGCTAGACGGCGACGCGCGTGAGCGTCGGGCCGCTCCTCGGCGTCTCCCCGAGATAGCGCTTGGGGCGCTCCACCTCGCAGCGCAGCCACAGCCCGAGCGCGAAGCCGAAGAGCAGAGAGGCGAGCAGCGCGAGGCCGACCGCGCGGAGCGCGCCACCGGCGGCGGAGCGCTTCGGCGCGGGGCGCGCGCCGATCCGCAGATCGCGCAGCGACTCGTCGCTCACGGACGCGGCTTCCGCAGCGCGTCCTCGATCTCGCGGCCGAGGCGCAGCACGAGCGCGAAGGCCGACTCGTCCCGCGCCTCGTGCACGCGTGCGACGAGGCCCTCCGCGCCGCCGAGCGTCTCCAGGCCGAATGCCCCGTAGCGCCGCTCGAGCGTCTCCACGACGAAGGCTTCCGCCGCGCGGCGCCGGCGCGCGGCGAGGCCGGCCGGCCCGCTCGCGCCGGCGAGGAACGCGCGATGGGCGTCGAGGGCCTCGACCAGCGCCGCGGTGCCCTCGCCGCTCCGGGCCGACACCAGGAGCACGGGCGGCGACCAGCCGTCGGGCCCGGCGTCCGGGCGCTCGCCGAGCCCGAGGCCGACGGCGAGCTCGCTCTGGGTGCGCCGCGCCACGGGCCCGAGGTCGGCCTTGTTGACGACGAACACGTCGGGCACCTCGAGCACGCCCGCCTTCATGAACTGGAGCAGGTCGCCCGCGCCGGGCTGCGCCACGTAGACCAGCGTGTCGACGAGGGTCGCGACGTCGGTCTCGCTCTGGCCCACGCCCACGGTCTCGACGAAGACGCGGTCGAACACCGCGGCCATCACGGCGACGCTCGAGCGCGTCGCGTCGGCGAGCCCGCCCAGGCGGTCGCGCGCCGCCATCGAGCGGAAGAAGACGCCGGCGTCGGTCGCGCCGCTCCGCACGCGCACGCGGTCGCCGAGCAGCGCGCCGCCCGTGCGCGGGCTCGAGGGATCGACGGCGATCAGGCCCAGGGTCTCGCCCCGCGCGCGCAGCCGACGCACGAGCGCGTCGAGGAGCGAGGACTTCCCCGCGCCGGGCGCTCCGGTCAGGCCGACGCGATGGGCGCCGGGGAAGGGGAGGCCGCGCTCCACGGCGTCGAGCATGGCGAGGGCAGCCTCGCGGCGCCCCGGCCTCCGATCGTCGATCGCGTTCAGCGCCTCGGCGACGGCGTCGCGCTCGCGCGCGAGGAGGCGCGCGGCGAGCTCAGGCGGCAGCGCGCGCCTCCGCCACCACGTCGGCGATCTCGTCCATGATCTTCGCGAGATCGAAGTCCTTCGGCGTGTAGACGCGGCGCACGCCGGCGGCCACGAGCTTGCGGGCGTCGTCGTCGGGGATGATCCCGCCGACGACCACCGGGACGTGGCCGAGTCCGGCCGCGCGCAGCTTCTCGAGCACGTCGACCACGAGGACGCCGTGGGAGCCCGAGAGGATCGAGAGGCCGATCACGTGCACGCCTTCGTCGCGCGCCGACTGGACGATCTCGTCCGGCGTCAACCGGATGCCCTCGTACACCACCTCCATGCCGACGTCGCGCGCCTTCACCGCGATCTGCTCGGCGCCGTTCGAGTGGCCGTCGAGGCCCGGCTTCCCCACCAGGATCTTGAGCGGCCGGCCGAGCCCGTCGGCCACGCGCTTCACGTGCGCACGCACCTTCTCCGTGCGATCGCTCGCCTTCGCCATCTCCGCCCGCCGTCCCGCGACGCCGGTCGGCGCGCGGTACTCGCCGAAGATCGCGCGCAGGGCGTCGGCCCACTCGCCGGTGGTGACGCCCGCGTGGGCCGCGCGGATCGAGGGCGGCATCACGTTCCCGCCCGCGCCGACCCCGTCGCGCAGACCCTGGAGCGCGGCCTTCACCTCGGCCGCGTTGCGCTTCGCACGGAAGGCGCGCAGGCGCTCGATCTGCTCGCGCTCCGCCGACTCGTCGACCTTGAGGATCGATTGGCCCTCCGCCGCGGCGAGCGGCGACGGCTCGCTCTCGGTGTAGCAGTTGAGGCCGACCACCCGGAGCTCGCCCGACTCGATCGCGCGGACGCGTGCGGTCTGGCTCTCGACCAGACGCTGCTTCATGTAGGCGTTCTCGACCGCCGCGACGGCGCCGCCCATGGCGAGCACCTTGTCGAGCTCCTCGCGGGCGCCGTCCTTCAGCTCGGCCACCTTTCTCGCCACCACCGGCGAGCCATCGAAGAGATCGCCGTACTCGAGCAGATCGGTCTCGTAGGCCAGGATCTGCTGGATGCGGAGCGACCATTGCTGATCCCATCGGCGCGGCAGGCCGAGGGCCTCGTTCCAGGCCGGGAGCTGCAGCGCGCGGCAGCGGGACTTCTTCGAGAGCGTCACGCCGAGCGCCTCGAGCACGATCCGGATCACGTTGTTCTCGGGCTGCGCCTCGGTGAGCCCGAGGCTGTTCACCTGGACGCCGTAGCGGAACAGGCGGGCCTTCGGATCGTCGACGCCGTAGCGCTCGCGCGTGATCTCGTCCCAGAGCTCTGTCATCGCGCGGGTCTTGCACGTCTCCTCGACGAAGCGGATGCCGGCGTTCAGGAAGAAGGAGATGCGGGCCACGACGCTCGGGATGCGCTCCTTCGGCACGTCTTCGCGGGCGCGCACGGCGTCGAGCACGGCGATCGCCGTGGCCATCGCGTACGCGATCTCCTGCACCGGCGTGGCCCCGGCCTCCTGCAGGTGATAGGAGCAGACGTTGATCGGGTTCCACTTCGGGATCGCGTCCACGGTGTAGGCCACCATGTCGCTGATCAGCTTCAGGGACGGCTCCGGCGGGAAGACGTAGGTCCCTCGCGAGAGGTACTCCTTCACCAGGTCGTTCTGGGTCGTGCCCTGGAGCAGACGAGTGTCGGCGCCCTGGCGCTCGGCGGCGGCGGCGTAGAGCGCGAGCAGCCACGCGGCCGTCGCGTTGATCGTCATCGAGGTGTTCATCTGCTCGAGGGGGATGCCCTCGAACAGGGCGCACATGTCCTCGAGGTGGGAGATCGGGACGCCGACCTTCCCGACCTCGCCGCGGGCCAGGGGGTGGTCGCTGTCGTAGCCGGTCTGGGTCGGGAGGTCGAAGGCGACGGAGAGTCCCGTCTGCCCCTTGCCGAGGTTCGTGCGGTAGAGCTCGTTGCTGGCCTTCGCCGAGGTGTGTCCCGAGTAGGTCCGGAACACCCAGGGCTTCTCGCGCTCCGCCATCGCCATCCCCGTCGTCGCAACGATGGGGCGAGCTTATCGAAGCGGGGTGGGGGGGCCAATCGGCGGCTACCTTCGCGCGATGGCCGACTCCTTCTTCCGGCTGGGGCCCGAGTGGGTGCTGCGCGCCGTCGAGGCCGCGGGCCTGCGGCCGACGGGGCACGTCACGGCGCTCACCTGCCTCGAGAACCGCGTGCACGACGTCCACCTCGAGGACGGCTCCCACGTGGTCGTGAAGTTCTACCGGCCCGGGCGCTGGAGCCGCGAGGCGATCCTCGAGGAGCACCGCTTCCTGTGGGCCCTGCGCGAGCAGGAGATCCCGGTCGCGGCGCCGCTGCGCTTCGCCGACGGTCGCACGCTGCACGAGGCCGAGGGCATCCACTACGCGGTGTGGCCGCGGGTCGGCGGGCGCTCGCCCGCGGAGCTCGCGGACCCCGAGGTCGCGATCCTCGGGCGACTCCTCGCGCGCATCCACTCGGTCGGCGAGGCGCTCGGGCCGAAGCACCGGCCGACCCTCGACGCCGAGAGCTTCGGCCGCGAGCCGCTGCGCTTCCTCGAGGACGGGTTCCTCCCGGCGACCTGCGCGCGGCGCTACCGCACCGCCGCCCTGGAGGCCGCGGCGATCTACGAGCGCTGGAGCGCGGACGTTCCGCTCCACGCGATCCACGGCGACTGCCACTTCGGCAATCTCCTGCACGGCCCCGAGGGCTGGTTCTTCCTGGACTTCGACGACTTCGTCGTGGGGCCCGCCGTGCAGGACGTGTGGATGCTGCTCCCGGGTCGCGACGCCTTCGCGGAGCGCCAGCGCGCCATCCTGATCGAGGCCTACGCGCAGTTCCGCCCCTTCGACCCGCGCTGGCTGCGTCTGGTCGAGCCGCTGCGCGCGCTGCGCTTCGTGCGCTACGCGGCCTGGATCGCGCGGCGCTGGAGCGATCCCGCGTTCCCGTCGGCCTTCCCGCACTTCGGGACGGAGGAGTACTGGGAGAACGAGACGCGCGACCTCGAGGAGCAGGTCGAGCGCATCGCGCGGGGCGCCGAGGCTCCGCTGCCCGAAGGCGTGCGCGAGCCCGCGAAGCCGGACGACCGGGAGCTCACGAACAAGGACTTCTTCTGGGACCTGTGACGCAGGCGGAGCCCGGCCTGCGCACGCTCGACCACGTGATCGTCGCCGTGCGAGAGCTCGACGCCGCGGCCGCGGCGTACCAGACGCTGCTCGGACGCGAGCCCTCCTGGCGCGGCGCGCATCCCGCCTGGGGTACGGCGAACGTCCTGTTCCGCATGGCGAACACCTACCTCGAGCTCGTGGCGCCGAGCGGGGAGGGCGCCTTCGCCACGGAGCTCTCGCGACGGCTCGCCCGGGACGGCGAAGGGCTCACGGGGATGGCCTTCGGCACCGACGACGCCGACGCCTGCGCCGCCGCGCTCCGGGCGCGCGGGCTTCCGGCGAGCGACCCGCAGCCGGGCTCGGGCCGCGACGAGGCGAGCGGACGCGAGCGGCGCTGGCGCAACGTGTGGCTTCCGCGCGGCCCGGCGCGGGGGGTGCTCCTGTTCGCGATCGAGCACCTCTCGCCGTCGGACGCCCTGCCGCCGGCCGCGCTCCGGGTCGAGCGGGACGCGGCGGTCGAGGCCCTCGACCACGTCGTCGTGGAGAGCGCCGACCTCGAAGCCTCGCGCACACTGTATGGTGACGCGCTCGGAGTCCGCCTCGCGCTCGACCGGCGCTTCGAGGCGCGAGGCCTGCGCATCCTCTTCTTCCGGGTCGGCGGCGTGACGCTCGAGCTGGTGGGCCGGCTCGAGCCGCCGCCGGAACGCGCCGAGGGCGCCGACACCGATCGCCTGTCGGGCCTCGCCTGGCGCACGCCGGACGTCGACGCTGCGCGGGCGCGGCTCGCCGCGGCGGGCGTCGACGTGTCCGAGGTGCGGCCGGGCAGGAAGCCCGGGACGCGCGTCTGCACCGTGCGCTCCGGGACCTGCGGGGTCGCGACGCTCCTGATCGGCCCCGGCCCCGCGTGAGCGGCGGGGACCGCTTCGCTAGCTTCGATCCATGAGCGACCCCCTCGCCCTCCACGCCCCGACCGAGCTTCCCGACGACCTCGAGGACGCGATCCAGCGCTTGAAGAAGGAGCGCCACGCGATCCTCCTGGCGCACTACTACCAGGAGTCCGAGATCCAGGACCTCGCCGACGTCGTCGGCGACTCGCTCCAGCTCGCGCGCGCCGCGCAGAAGGTCTCGGCCGAGGTGATCGTCTTCGCGGGCGTCCACTTCATGGCCGAGACCGCGAAGATCCTGAACCCGACGCGCAAGGTCGTCGTGCCCGACCTCGCGGCGGGCTGCTCGCTCGCCGACGGCTGCCCGGCCGACGCCTTCGCGAAGTTCGTCGCGCAGCATCCGGGCGCGGCCGTCGTGACCTACATCAACAGCTCGGCCGAGGTGAAGGCCATGAGCGACCTCATCTGCACCTCGGCGAACGCCGTGAAGATGGTGAAGCACTTCGCCGGCCGGCCCGTGATCTTCGCGCCGGACCGACACCTCGCGCGCTGGGTCGCGAAGGAGGCGAAGCGGCCCGACCTCATCGCCTGGCCGGGAAGCTGCATCGTGCACGAGCAGTTCAGCGCGAAGGGCCTGGCCGAGCTCAAGGTGAAGCACCCGGAGGCCGAGGTGCTCGCGCACCCCGAGTGCGACGAGGCGGTGCTCGCCCAGGCCGACTTCATCGCGTCGACGACCGGCATCATCGAGCGCGCCGTGAAGTCGCCGGCGAAGACCCTGATCATCGCGACCGAGGACGGGGTCTTCCACCAGATCGAGCGGCGCGTGCCCGAGAAGCGGCTCCTCCAGGCCCCGGGCCTCGACGAGAGCTGCGCCTGCAACCGCTGTCCCTACATGCGCCTCAACACGCTCGAGAAGCTCTACCTCTGCCTGCGCGACCTGCGGCCCGAGGTGACCCTGCCCGAGGGTCTGCGGCTGCGCGCCCTCCGGCCGATCGAGAGGATGCTGGAGCTCTCGGTGTGAACGTCGCGCGCTTCGCGCACGGCGCGCTCGCGGTCGGGCTGCTCGCGCTCTGCGCCGGCTGCGCCCACTCCGCGCTCGAAGGCGACGCGCTCCTCTCCGAAGAGACGGCGCGCCTGCGCCATGCGATCGAGGAGGTGCGCGGCCTCACGCTCTCCCACGACGTGCCCTCGCGGCTGATCCACGCGGACGAGGTGCCCGCGGTCGTGCGCCGCGCGCTCCTGGCGGACGCCTCGCCCGAGGAGCTCGCCGCGACGCAGGAGGCGCTCGTGACCCTCGGCCTCTGGCCCGAAGGCCGCGATCTCCTCTCGAGCTACGTGGCGGTCACGGGCGAGGCCGGCGCGGGCTTCTACCTGCCCCACGAGCGCACGCTCTACGTGGTGGCCGACGCACCGCTCGGCAGCCGCGTCTTCGCCGGGCTCGGCGGCCGCGACGTCGCGCGGGAGATGGTGCTCGCCCACGAGCTCGTGCACGCGCTCCAGCACGAGCACCATCCGTTCTGGTTCGAGCACGGCGCGCTGCTGCGCTCCCACGCCGACGCTGCGAGCGCGCTCCAGGCCGCCCTCGAAGGCGACGCGACGCTCTACGGCTTCCTCGCGGTGGACCTTCCGCCGCCCGATCCCGCGCGCTTCCGCGGCGGTCTCGAGGCGGGGATGTCTCCCCAGGGCGGGGGCGCCCTCGCGGTCGCGCCGCCGCTCCTCCGCGCGAGCCTCCTCTTCCCCTACGCGAACGGCTACGCGCTCGCGTGGCGGGAGGGCAAGGAGCTGCTCGCATCGCCGCCTGCGTCGACCGAGCAGGTGCTCCATCCCGAGCGACGACACGAGGCCTTCGAGGCGATCGATCTCGCGGCCGGCCGCGACGCCCTGCCGCGGGGATGCCGCCTCGTCGACGAGAACACGGCCGGCGAGCTCGAGCTCTCGCTCCTGCTCACCGACCTCGCGCCGGACGTTCCGCCCGCGGCCTGGATCGGCTGGGACGGCGATCGCTACCTCGCCGCGCGCTGCGACGACCGTCGCGAGCTCGTGTGGCTCACGCTGTGGGACAGCGAGAGGGACGCCGCGGAGTTCGCCGACGCGTACTCCCGCGCAGCTCCCGCCGTCGCGGAGCGCGCTCGCTTCTCCGGTCCGCCGACGGTGACGCAGCACGCGCGCGAGGTCTGGATCGCCTCCCCGGGCCTCGAGGCTTCGGCCGGCGCGATCTTCGCGCATGCGCGACGGGCGCGCGTCGCGACGCCGGAGGCGCTCGCCGCCCACTTCGGCGACCGCGAGCCCGGCGTCGACGAGCCTGCGCAGGCCGGCGCGTCCGGCGCGGCGGGCGGTCGAGGGTGGTGAGGGCCTCCTCGGCCGGCGCGGCGGCGCTCGTGCTCGGCGTGGGCGCCGAGGCCGGCCTCGGCGCAGCCCTGGTCCGCCGCTTCGCCCGCGAAGGGCTCCACGTCGTCGCGGCCGGCCGTACGCGCGAGAAGGTCGAAGGGGTGGCCGCTGCAGTCCGCGGCGCGGGAGGGAGCGCCGAGGCCGCGGTCTGCGACGTCACGCGCCCCCAGGACGTGGCGCGCGCCTTCGACGTCGCGCTCGAGGCGGGCCCGCTCCGCCTCGTCGTCTACAACGCCGGAAACAACCGGTTCCGTCCGCTGCTCGAGATGGACGACGCCTTCTTCGAGGACCTCTGGCGGGTGTGCTGCTTCGGCGGCTTCGTCGCGGGCCGCGAGGCTGCTCGCCGCATGCTGCCGGCCGGCGGCACGCTGATCTTCACCGGCGCCACGGCCTCGCTGCGGGCGAGGCCGCCCTTCACGGCGTTCGCGTCGGCCAAGGCGGGCCTGCGCGCCCTTGCCCAGGGCATGGCGCGCGAGTTCGGACCCCAGGGCCTGCACGTCGCCCACGTCGTGATCGACGGCGGGATCGACGGCGACCAGCTCAACTCCCGCTTCCCCCAGCTGAAGCAGAGCCGGGGCGCGGAGGGGATGCTGCAGATCGACGCCCTCGCCGACGTCTACTGGTCGCTCCACGTGCAGCACCCGAGCACGTGGACCTTCGAGCTGGACGTGCGTCCCTTCAAGGAGCCGTTCTGATTCCGTGAACGTCGCGCCACGCCCTTGCCGCGACGCACGTCCGTGGCTCACACTCGACTGCGAGACGCACCCCACATCCAGGAGGAGACGCGATGGCAGCGAAGGGAACGGCCCGAGGCACCAGGAAGGCGGCACGCAAGGCCACGACGAAGCGCACGGCGAAGAAGCCGGCGGCCCGACGGTCGGCGGCGAGCCTCGCGCCGAAGGCGGTGAAGACGGGCCGCGGGCCGACACCCCTCGAGGTTGCGCAGGCCGTCGCCGAGCTCGCGCGCCAGGGGAAGCTCGACGAGGTCGAGCGGACGTGGCTCGCCCCCGGCATCGAGTCCGTCGAGGGCGTCGGCGCCTCCATGGCGTGGAAGGGCAAGAAGGCAGTCCTCGCCAAGTACCGCGGCTGGGAGGCAGACCACGACGTGCACTCCCTCCAGGTCGAGGGACCGTGGGTCGGCGCCACGGGGTTCGCGCTCAAGTACAAGGTCGACGCGACCCAGAAGTCGACCGGCCAGCGTTCGCAGATGGAGGAGATCGCGGTCTACACCGTCCAGAACGGGAAGATCGTGCGCGAAGAGTTCCACTTCGCGCTGCCGGGCTAGCGCGGCGCTCCTAGGGCGGCGCCGGCCCGGCCGGCGCCGCCGCGCCCGGCGGCGGCGCCGGGGGCTGCGGCGGCTCCTTCGTCGCGGGATCCTTCGCCTCGTTCGGCGCCGGCTCCGAGATCCCGAGGTGGAGGAGCAGGATCCGGCGCACCTCCGCGATCATCTGCGGGTGGGCCTGCACCGAATGTCCCGAGCGGATGAGCACCTCGGAGTCGACGGGCTCGATGTGCGCGCTCTCGTAGCGCACGACGCCGTCGGAGAGGTCCTCCGCCTTCCCGGTTCCCTCGGCGGCGATGATCGAGTGGACGTGGACGCCCGGAGCGATGGGCATCGAGGCCAGCGCCACGAGGAACGGGTTCCCGGGCGTCATGTTGTCGATGCTGCTCGGCAGGTGCTCGAGGCGCCGTCGCAAGGTCGCGTCCTCGTCCGCGCCGAGGGCGCGCCCGAGGTCGATGCCGACCTTCGCGATCTGCACGGGCGCCGTGAAGAGCCAGGTGAAGACGTCGCGCACGAGGGAGTAGGTGCGGTAGCTGCCGTGGTGCGGCGTCGCGACGAAGACGACGCGCTTCACCTCGGGCAGCGGCTTCACGAACAGCACGTGACGCAGGAGCTGCCGCGTGTCGGGTGACAGGGCGAGCTGGTCGAGCGGCTTGTTCGAGATGTTCTCCCAGAACTTCGAGCCGCTGTCGACGACCGTGAGCTTGGCCAGGAGCCCGCCCTGGCTGTGGCCGATCACGACCATGTCGCGCAGCGCCGGGTCGTGGCCGCCCGGGTCGAGCGCGCTCACGGCCTCGTCGAGGGCGTCGCGCAGCTGGCTCGCGGAGTAGATGATCGGATTGCCCGTGTTGTAGGTGAAGAGCCAGACCTGGTAGTTCTGGCGGATCCCCGGATCGGCCTGGAGCTCGTTCACGAGATCGGCCCAGCGCGCAGGGCTCGAGGCCGTGCCGTGCACCAGCACCACCGGGATGCGGCCCGGCTCGTAGGGCTCGAGGAAGAAGAGGTTCCCTCCGGCCCCGAGCTGGGCGCTGCCGGAGAGGAGACCGGTCAGCTCCCAGTCCCAGATCTTCGCGCCCTCGAGGCTGTAGGCGAGGGGCGTCGTGGTCTCGTACTCGAGGGGCACCTCGCGCCCTCCGAGCGTCACCGTCGCCGTCTCGTTCTCCGCATAGAGCGAGAGACGTCCGTGGATCTCGCCGCTCGCGAGGCCGGCGCGCGCGCCGTCGAGGGCGAGCACCGCCGTGACCGGAACCTTGAGCGAGCGCGCGACGCCGTACTTCGGAATCGGAATGCCCGGCGGCATGTGGAGCCCGGCGGCGAGGGGCGCGCCCAGGCCCGGGCGGCGGTAGCGGTTTGCGAGGCCGCGCACGCGATAGTCCGCGGCCGAGACGAAGGGTCCGAGCACGTAGGGCCCCCAGCGGAAGCCCGTGGGATCGATCTCGACGTCGAGGGTGCCGAAGGGGAGGGCATACGGGCCGTCGTGGACGCGGAAGTGGACGTCGTCCGGGTCCGTGAGCCCTTCGGCGATCCCCCGGTTGTAGAGATCGCAGGCGAGGCGCATGCGCGGGTCGAAGGGGTTCGGCGCCGTCTCGTCCTCGGGAAAGAGGAACGCGTAGGCGTAGACGGCGGCCGCGAGGTAGTACGACCGGTCGCCGGTGCGATCCGCCGTCTGGAACGAGAGCTCCGCCAGGGCGAAGATGCGGTCCTCGTCGTTCTTGGGCGGAAGCCCCTCGCGAAGCGTCTCGAGCGCGGCCTTCGGATCGTCGTCGTAGAGGTCGCCGAGGTCGAGACGCTGCAGCACCTGGCGCGACGGCGCGCTCGGATGGCCGGTCGAGAGCACGTTCGCGACGAGGCTGCGGTGGACGTCCTGGGGATTCTCACGGTTCACGCCGATCGGCGTGGCGCAGGCCGAGAAGGTCACCATCGCCAGCGCGAGGAGCGAGAGCCTTCGACGGCCGGGGCGCATGCGCGGCGCAGGATAAGCCACGGGGCGGCGAGCGTCAGCGCGGGGCGGCGCGATCTCGCGAGGCGGGGTACGCATCTCGCCGGGGAGGGCCGCGCGTTGGGGAAGCTCGAAGGAAAGGCCGCGCTCGTCACGGGCGCAGGCCGCGGCGTCGGCGCCGCGATCGCACGCAAGCTCGCGAGCGAGGGCGCCCGCGTGCTCGTGAACGACCTCGACGCGGGGCCCGCCGACGAGACGGTTGCGGCGGTGCGCGACGAGGGCGGCGAGGCCGAGCCCCTTCCGGGCGACGTCGCGGCACCCGACTTCGGTGAGCGCGCCGTGGCGGCGATCCTCGAGCACTTCGGGCGGCTCGACATCGTCGTGAACAACGCCGGCTACATCTGGAACACGAGCCTGCAGAAGACGGTGGACGAACAGTGGTACGCCATGCTCGACGTCCATGCGACGGCGCCGTTCCGGATCCTGCGCGCGGCCGTGCCGTACCTGCGCGACGCCGTCGCGCGCGAGACCGCGGCCGGCGAGCCGGTGCACCGCAAGGTGGTGAACGTGTCCTCGATCTCGGGCCTGTACGGCGCGGCGACGCAGATCGCCTATTCGGCGGGCAAGGCGGCTCAGATCGGCATCACGCGCAGCCTCGCCAAGGAGTGGGGCCGCTACCGCGTGAACGTGAACTGCGTCGCCTTCGGCTACATCGAGACGCGCCTCACACAGCCCCTGACGCGGGGCGAGGCGCGCATCCAGGTCGGTGCGCGGGAGCTCAAGGTGGGTCTCGATCCCGCGTACGTGGAGCGCATGCGCGAGCTGATCCCGCTCGGCCGGCCCGGCACGCCGGAGGAGGCCGCGGGCGCGGTCTACCTGTTCTGCTCGCCCGAGTCGGACTACGTGAGCGGCCAGATCGTGGTCGCGGGCGGCGGTCTCCTGCTGTAAGAGACCCGCCATGGCACGTCTCACGAAGCTCTCGCGCTCGATTCAGGGGAAGGTCGCGATCGTCACCGGCGCGGCGAGCGGCATGGGCCGCGCGACCGCGCACCTGTTCGCCGACGAGGGCGCCCGCGTCGCCGTCGTCGACCGCGACGGAGCGGGCGTCGCGCGCGTGGCGCGCGAGATCGCCGACGCCGGCGGCCAGGCGGCCGGGCTCGCGTTCGACCTCGCAGACGCGGCGCGCATTCCGGAGCTCGTCGCCGGCGTCGTGTCGCGCTTCGCTGGCGTCGACATCCTCGTGAACAACGCGGGCGTGAGCCTGCCGACGCCGATCGACGGCGCCGACTGGGAAGCCCACTGGGCCGCTACCTTCGCCGTGAACCTCTCGGCCCAGGCGCGGCTCGTGCGGGCCTGCCTGCCGCAGCTCCGCGCGCGGGGCGAGGGCCGCATCGTGAACGTCGCCTCGACGGAGGGCCTCGGCGCGACCGCCGGCATGACGCCCTACACCGCGAGCAAGCACGGCGTGATCGGCCTCACGCGCTCCCTCGCCGTCGAGCTCGGCCGCGAGGGAATCACGGTGAACTGCATCTGCCCGGGGCCGATCCGCACGGGCATGACCGCCGAGATCCCGGACGAGCACAAGCAGAAGTTCGCGCGCCGCCGCGTCCCGCTGCGGCGCTACGGCGAGCCGGAGGAGGTCGCCCAGATCACGCTCTCGCTCGTGCTTCCGGCGGCGTCGTTCCTGAACGGAGCCGTGGTGGTCGTCGACGGCGGGATGACGGCGCAGAACACCTGAGCGCGTCGCAAGGCCTCAGCCCGCCCGCACCGCCTCCACGAGCGCGTCGACGCGATCGTCTCCCCAGAAGCGCTGGCCCCGGTAGACGAAGGTCGGAATGCCGAAGATGCCTTCGCGCTCTGCGCGGGCGGCGATCTCGTCGAGCTCCTTCCCGTGGGTCTCGTCGCGGATCGCGCGCAGCGCGGCGGCCCGATCGAAGCCCGCGGCGCCGAGCACGTCGGCCACGACCTCGGGCTCTCCCGTGCGCGCGCCGCGCAGCCAGCGCGCCTCGAACAGCGCGTCGCTCGCCTCCCACGCCTTGCCCTGCGCCTTCGCCCACTGGAACGCGAGGAAGCCCGGGCGCTGGCTCGGCGCCTTCGGGGGCTTCGCGAGCAGGTCGAGATCCTGGGGAGGGCTCAGCGCCAGGCCGTACTTCTTCGCGCCGCGGATCATGTCCTCGACGATGTAGGAGAGCTTGGCCGGCGCGATGCCGACGACGCCGGGCGCGACCGCCGTCTGCGGATGGTAGTAGGGCACGGGGTCGAGCCCGAAGCCCTCCCGCGCCGCGATCGGACGGATCCGGCGCTGCGAGAAGAAGGCGAACGGCGAGAGGTAGTCGAACCAGAACGTCACGAGCTTGGCCACGCGCTGCCTCCCCCTGCGCCGCGACGCGCGTCGACTAGAGCCCGTAGGCCTTCGCGAGCTCGGGGTCCTTCTTCGCCAGCATCTCCGCGAGCGACACCATCACACGACACTGCTTCCAGGTGGCGTCGTCCTGCATCTTGCCGTCGAGCATCAGCACGCCGCGCCCGTCGGGCATCGCCTCGAGCACCCGCTTCGCGAAGGCGACCTCCGCGGGATCGGGCGAGAAGACGCGCTTCGCGATCTCGAGCTGGCTCGGGTGCAGCGACCAGGCGCCGACGCAGCCCATGAGGAACGCCGCGCGGAACTGGGCCTCGCAGCCGATCGGGTCGTCGATGCCGCCGAACGGCCCGTAGTAGGGCAGGAGGCCGTTCGAGGTGCAGGCGTCGACCATGCGCGCGATCGAGTAGTGCCAGAGGTCCTGCTGGGCCGCGGCGCGCGGCGCGCTCGGGTTGTTCTTGTCCGGGTCCTCGACCACGCGATAGCCCGGGTGCCCGCCGCCGACGCGGGTCGTCTTCATGCGCCGGCTCGCCGCGAGATCGGCCGGTCCGAAGCTCATGCCCTGCATGCGCGGGCTCGCCTGCGCGATCTCCTCGACGTGGGCCACGCCCTGGGCGGTCTCGAGGATCGCGTGCACGAGGATCGGACGGGCGAGCCGGGCCTTCGCCTCGAGCTGTGCGAGCAGGCGATCGACGAAGTGGATGTCCCACGGCCCCTCGACCTTGGGGACCATGATCACCTCGAGCCGCTCGCCGATCTCCGTCACGAGACGGAACAGGTCGTCGAGCACCCACGGGCTGTCGAGGGAGTTGACGCGCGTCCAGAGCGCGGTGTCGCCGAGGTCGACGGTACGGCCGATCTTGACCAGGCCCTCGCGCGCGGCCTCCTTGCGGTCGGCCGGGATCGCGTCCTCGAGGTTGCCGAGGAGCACGTCGGTCTTGCGCGCGATCTCGGGCAGCTTCGCCGCCATCTTCTCGTTCGACGGATCGAAGAAGTGGATCATGCGCGACGGCTTGACGGGGATCTCCGTCACGGGCGCCGGCGCGCCGACGGCCTGGGGCTTCAGGAAGTCGCGGGGCGACCGCATGGGGGCTCCCTCCTACTCGTAGAGCTTGACGATCGTGACCGTGCCCTTCGGCGCGGCCTGGATGCAGAGGTCGCAGAGCGTGCACTCGTCGAGGTTCTCCTCGACGACGCGCAGGCCGCCGTCTCCGGCGGCGAAGATGTTGACGGGGCAGACCTCGGCGAGCTTCCTCGCGAGGGCGGGATCCTTCGCGACGGCGGGATCCACCTTCACGTCGATGAACATGCCCGGCATCAGACCGTGACCCCCTTCTCCGCGAGCCGTTTCCGGATCAGCGCCGGGATCTCCTCGATCCGCTCGGCCACCGAGATGCCGGCGCGCTCCATGCGCTCGATCTTCGCCGCGGTGGTGTCCTCCTTGCCCTCGACGATCGTGCCGGCGTGGCCGAAGCGCATGCCCTTCATCTCGTCCATGAATCGGCCGGCCATGAAGGCGACGATCGGGAGGCGGCTCCTGTGCTCGCGCACCCAGTCCGCGAGCTCCGCCTCCATGCGGCCGCCGGGCTCGGAGTAGATCGCGATCGCCTTCGTCTCGGGGTCGGCCTCGAACAGCGGCATCAGCTCGGCGTAGGTCGAGCCGATGATCGCGTCGCCGCCGATCGAGACCGCCGTGCTCTGGCCGAGGCCCGCCGCGCTGAGCGTGCTCGCGATCTCGGTCGTCATGCCGCCGGAGCGCGACATGATCCCGATCGGTCCCTTGGTGTAGGCCTGGCGCGTGTTCGCCGCGGGCCCGCCGATCCCGCCCATCTTGCACTCGCCGGGCACGATCGTGCCGAGGCAGTTCGGGCCGATGATCCGCGCGCCGCGCAGGCTCGCGAGCTCGACCATCTGCGCCACCTCCTGGCGCGGGATGTTCTCGGTCACGACGACGATCAGCTTGATCCCGTTCTCGATCGCCTCGAACACGGCGTCACGCGTGAAGCCCGGGGGCACCGAGACCACGGAGCCCTCGACGGGCCCGTGCTTCTTCACGATGTCGCGCACGCAGTCGTAGACCGGGACGCCGTACACGTCGCGGCCGGCGCGGCCCGGCGTCACGCCGCCCACGACCTTCGAGCCGTAGTCCAGGCACTCGCGCGTCAGGTTCACGGCCTCGCGGCCCGTGATCCCCTGCACGATGAAGCGGGTGTGCTTGCTCACGAGAATGGACATGCGTGGTCAGCCCTTCATCTTCGCCACGGCCTTGCCCGCGGCCTCGAACATCGAAACCGACCGGTCGCAGTAGTCGACGCCGTACTTCGAGAGGATCTTGAAGCCTTCCTGCTCCCAGGCGCCCGGGATGCGGAAGATCGCGATCACGTCCGACGGCTTCTTGCCGGCCTCGATGCAGCCCTTGATCACGCCGCGCGCGACGATGTCGACACGCGTGTTCGAGACGACGTTCATCATGACCGCGATCTTCTTCACGCCCGGCTTCGAGAGGATGAGCTTCGTCAGCTCCTTGGCCTTGCCGACGCTCGGGTTGCCGCCGATCTCGCAGTAGTTGGCCGGCCTTCCGCCGTGCTTGCGGACGGCGTCGAAGAGCGTGAGCGAGCCGCCGCCGGCGCCGATCACGAGGCCCAGGTCGCCGTCGAACTCGACCACGTTGCCGGCGACGCCCCGGTGATCGACGGCGTTCACCTTCGCGCCCGCGATCTCGAACGGCGTCGCCTCCCGCGCCTGGCGCGTCTCCTCGGGCCCGATGCCGAGCTCGTCGAGCAGCTTCTTGTGCTTGCCCCGGGCCTCGGCCTCCATGTCGACGTGGCCGTCGAGCACGACGAAGCGCCCGTCCGTCGCGCCTGGCGCTGGCGCGAGCCGGACCAGGGGATTGATCTCGGCCAGGGTCAGGTCGTAGGCCAGGAAGATCTTCATCAGCTCGTACACGATCGGCACGAGCCGGTTCAGGGCGTCGCCCGAGACGCCCGTCGCGCCGATCGCCTCCTTCGCGATCCGCGGCGAGATCGGGAGGATCGACGAGAAGTGCGTCTTCGAGACGTGGTCGGGGTGCTTCTCCGCGACCTCCTCGATGTCGATCCCGCCCATGTCGCTCACGATCACGACCGGCTTCTTCGCCCGGCCGTCCCACGTGACACCGACGTAGTACTCCTGGGCGACGGGGCTCTTGGCCTCGACCAGCACCGCGCGGCACTTCTGGCCGCTGACGACGATCGGCACGATCGCGTCGTAGTGCGCCGCGGCCTCGTCGGGCGAGCTCGCGAACTTCACGGCGCCCGCCTTCATCCGGCCGCCGGAGAGCACCTGACTCTTCAGCACGACGGGGCAGCCGATCTCGGCGGCGATGCGCTTCGCGTCGTCGCGGCTTCGGGCGAGCCCGCTCTTGCCGAGGGGGAGGCCGTGCTTCGCGAACAGGGCCTTCGACTCGTACTCGTAGAAGCGCATGGACGTCTCCGGTGTCGGCTCGGGGAGCGGCGGTCGCGGGAGCGGAGGAAGGAGCGCGAGACGAGCCGTCCCTTGCTCGCAACCTCGCGCACGCTAACGCAAATCCGGGGGGGCGAGCAAGCCGCCGGCGGGGTAGGATCGGCCGGCCGGAACCCACCCGCGGAGGAGAGCCGCCATGTCTGGATCCATGAGGCCGATCGTCGAAGCCATCGAGGCCCGCGCCAAGGCGGACGACTTCCTCGGCCTGCCGCTGCCGAAGACGTTCCGCGCCGTCACCACCCACAAGGGCGAGGAGAAGCTCTTCGAGGGCATGGCGTCGGCCGACAAGGACCCGCGGAAGTCGCTGCACCTCGACGAGGTGCCGCTCCCCGAGCTCGGCCCGAACGAGGCGGTGGTCGCCGTGATGGCCTCGGCCATCAACTTCAACACGGTCTGGACCTCGATCTTCGAGCCGCTTCCGACCTTCCTCTTCCTCGAGCGCAACGGGAAGCGAAGCGCGCTCTGGAAGCGTCACGACCTGCCGTACCACATCGTCGGGAGCGACGCGTCGGGCGTCGTGCTGCGCGTCGGCTCGGGCGTCGCCAAGTGGAAGCCCGGGGATCGCGTCGTCGTCCACTGCAACTACGTCGACCTCGAGGAGCCCGAGGGACACGACGACGCGATGATGGACCCCGGCCAGACGATCTGGGGCTTCGAGACGAACTTCGGCGGGATGGCCGAGCTCTGCGTCGTGAAGTCGAACCAGCTCATGCCGAAGCCCGAGCACCTGACCTGGGAAGAGGCCGCCTGCAACGGCCTCGTGAACTCCACGGCCTACCGACAGCTCGTGTCCAAGCACGGCGCAGGCATGAAGCAGGGCGACAACGTGCTGATCTGGGGCGCCTCGGGCGGCCTCGGCGGCTACGCCACGCAGTACGCCCTGAACGGCGGCGCGTTCCCGGTGGGCGTCGTGTCGAGCGCGCACCGCGCCGAGATCGTGCGCAAGCTCGGCTGCGAGCGCGTGATCGACCGCAAGGCCGAGGGCTACAGGTTCTGGAGCGGCGACGAGCAGAACATGAAGGAGATGCGGCGCTTCGGGGCGAAGATCCGCGAGCTCACGGGCGGAGAGGATCCCGACATCGTGTACGAGCACCCGGGCCGCGAGACCTTCGCGGCGAGCGTCTTCGTCGCCCGCCGCGGCGGCACGATCGTGACCTGCGCCTCGACGAGCGGATACAACCACGTCTACGACAACCGCTACCTGTGGATGAACCTGAAGCGGATCGTCGGCTCCCACTTCGCGAACTACCGCGAGGCCTGGGAGGCGAACCGGCTGGTCTGCAAGGGCGCGATCCATCCCACGCTCTCGAAGACGTTCCCCCTGGAGCAGGCCGGCGACGCCGCCCTCGAGGTGCACAAGAACGTGCACGACGGGAAGATCGGCGTGCTCTGCCTCGCGCCGCGCGAGGGGCTCGGGGTCGTCGACGCCGCGCTGCGCCAGAAGCATCT
>DATKKW010000067.1:0-63980 GCA_035542715.1 Myxococcota bacterium | reverse complement strand
CGAGCACCTGCTCTACCGCTTCGTCGACTACGACGCGGCGGGCTCGGCCACCGCGAACCCGCTCACCGCGCGCCGCGCGGCCGACGGGCGCGAGTACCGCGTCCTGCGGCCTCGGGCTCCCGCGAGCCCGCTCGGCTAGGGCGCTGCCGCCGCTCCGGCGGCGCGCGGCTCGAGCCGGAAGTACCAGACGTCGTCGGGGCGCGTCGGCACGCCGTGGCCGTACTTCGTGGCGGAGAGCTGCGCGAGCGTCCGCCACTCTTCCGCGTCGTCGACCTTCACCGCCTGCAGCTCGTAGCGCCTGCCGTCGATCCGCAGGACGACGCGCGGGTCGCGCGCGAGCTCGTGGGGCCACTGCTTGATGTGTCCGGCGTTGGGGAATCCGCAGGGGACGTAGGCTTTGCCCTCGTTCACGAGGAACCAGGTCGTGCGCGACCTCGCGGGCGTCACGAGCTGGAGCTCGACCTCCCGCACGTTCGCCAGCGCCGACCAGTCGACGTTCGCGTCGGCCACGAGCGGACCGGAAACGAGCGGGCCGCCCGGGAAGGGACCGATCGGGCCGTCGGAGAAGCGCGCCGCGACGCCCACGACCACGAGGCACAGCACGAACGCCAGGAGCGCGAGAACGAGCCAGCGCAAGAGCTTCATGGCGTCTCCTCGAACGTCCGGTCGATGCGCTCGAAGCGTCGCCGGACGAATCCACGGATCTCCTCGTGGGGAAGGATGTAGAGGCGATCGCGACGGATCGCGTCGACCACCTGCTCCGCGACCGTCTCCACGGGGAGCACGCGCCCGGCGAGGTCGGGGTTGTCCTCCGACTGGTCCTGCACCGGGGGGGACGCCTCGGGCCCCCCGAGCTCCCGCGGCCGGTTGCGCTCCGAGCGGGCGATGTTCGTCGCGACGCGCATCGGGCACAGCACCGACACGCCGATTCCGTGGGGGCGGAGCTCCTTCTGGAGCACCTCCGCGAGGGCGACGACACCGTACTTGGTCACGCAGTAGACGCCGAGCCCGACGTTCGGCACGAGCCCCGCGAACGACGCCGTGAAGAGCACGTGGCCGCCCTGTCCCTGGGCGACCATGCGCGGCAGGAAGGCCTCGACGCCGTGGATCGGGCCCCAGAGATTCACGCGCAGGAGCCACTCCCAGTCCGCGTGCTTCATCTCGATGGTCGGCCCGGCGACCGCGACGCCTGCGTTGTGGAACACGACGTGCACCGCGCCGAAGCGCTCGAAGGCGCGCTCCGCGAGCGCCTCGACCTGGGCGCGGTCGCCGACGTCGCAGCGCACGCCGAGGGCGCCGAGCTCGGCGGCCGCGCGCTCGAGCGGAGCGGCCTCGACGTCGGCGAGCACGAGCTGCATGCCCTCGGCGGCGAGCCGGCGAGCGCTCGCGAGACCGATGCCCGACGCGCCACCCGTGACGACGGCCGTGCGGCCTCGGAGCTCCTTCACGGGGCACCTCCCGCCGAGACCTCGTCGGCGCGCGCGCGGATCGCCGCGTGGAAATGGATCGTCCCGAACACCGTCGCGTGATGGCCGAGGGCGCGCACCTCGGAGAGCCCGGCCTCGCGCAGGAGCTCCGGAAGGCGCCCGTCCCGGTGGTCGCGCATGCGCTCGCTGGGCCCGAAGTGCAGCGCAGCGAGCCTGCCGAGGGGCGTCACCGCGGGCCCGAAGTCCGCCAGGTGGAACGAGCCGCCCGGCCGCAGCACGCGCCGGATCTCGCGCAGCGCCGCGAGCTTTTCGTCGTGGGTCAGGTGATGCAAGACGAGCGACGAGGTGACGCGATCGAAGCTCGCGTCGGCGTACGGCAGGTGCGTCGCGAGGGCCTCGTCGAGCGCGAGCCGCACGCCCGCGCGCTCGGCCTTCCGTCGCGCGCGGGCGAGCGCCTTCGGATCGCCGTCGACCCCGACGATGTCGGCCTCCGGTCGGCTCCGCTTCACGAGGATCGCGAAGGTTCCCGTGCCGCAGCCGACGTCGAGCAGGCGATCGTGCGGCCCGACGTCGGCCTGCTCGAGGAGCCGCGTGCGGAAGGCGCGCTCGCGTCCGAGGACCCGCAGCATGGGATCGTAGAGCGGGAGGAGGAAGTCGTGTCCCGCGGCGGGCACGTAGCTCGTCGACCGATCCGGCATCGTCGCGCTCCTCCGATCCGGGATCGCCCCCACTATGCCACGACGGGGCGGAGCGGGGGACGTCGAGCGGAGCGCCGCGCGGTCTCAGCCCTCGGCGATCTCGACCGGCAGGCTCGCCGGCTGCCCCACGAGCCCCATCGGCTGCATCCGCACGAGGTCCTCGCGGACGCGAGAGCCGGGCGGGGCGATCGCGAGGAACGCGTCGAGCATGCAGGCGAGCTCCTGGCGCGCGAGGCTCGCGCCGAGGCAGTAGTGCGGCCCGTTCCCGAAGACGAGCGTCTCGCGCGTGTCGCGCGCGAGGTCGAGCGTGTCGGGATCGTCGAACACGGCCGGATCGCGGTTCGCCCCGCCGAGGGAGAGCATGATCATCTGCCCCTTGCGGATCGCGCGGCCGCGCAGCTCGAAGTCTCGGACCGCGTAGCGCAGGATGCCCGCGGGCCCGCCGAAGAACCGCTCGAGATCGGTGGGGGTGCTCATGGCGCGAGGATCGATCCGGAGCGGTTCTCCCGGCGAGATCCACTTTGCGCCGCTCGGCTGGTACCACGCGACGCGCCTCAGCCGACGAGGCAGAGGGCGAGGAACGGCACGAGCGCGAGCACGAGCGTTCCGATCTTGAAGGCCGCCATCCCCGCGTAGTGGATCGCGTCGAAGCGCTCCCGCGAGAGCGTGAACCAACGACCGTGGAGCCGGTGCATGGCGTCGTGGGCGAACACGAAGGCGAGGAACCAGGTCGTGAGGACGGCGTAGTCGAGGACCGTGCACCAGAGGAAGAAGCGGCGGGCGAGCTCGAGCGTCATCGGCGTGTCCTCCCATCGGAGCCCGGCGCCGCGATCGGGTGGCGCGCTGCCGCGCTCCGCCGTCGCGGGAGCCCTCTCGTCGATCTTCCCGGCGCGTCCGCCATGCTGTCAACCGACCCGAGCCCCGAATCCGCGCGCCTCGCACGGTGATAGGATGGCTCGCGCGCCCATACGACGAAGGAGGCTCGCCATGGAAGCACCCCGTTCCGTCGTCCCCCGGGCCGAATGGCTGGCCCGTCGGCGCGAGCTCCTCGCGAAGGAGAAGGAGCTGACGCACCTGCGCGACGCGGTGTCGGCGGAGCGACGCTCCCTGCCCTGGCTGCGCGTCGAGAAGAGCTACGTGTTCGAAGGCCCCGATGGGAAGGAATCCCTCGCCGAGCTCTTTGCGGGCCGGAGCCAGCTCCTCGTCTACCACTTCATGTACCCGCCGTCGTGGCCGGAGGCATGCAAGAGCTGCTCGTTCTGGGCCGACGGCTTCGACGGCACGGTGCCCCATCTCGCGGCGCGCGACGTCACGCTCGTCGCGGTCTCGAAGGCCCCGTACGCGATGCTCGAGGCGTTCCGGCGACGGATGGGCTGGCGCTTCAAGTGGCTGTCGTCCGCCGAGAACGACTTCAACCGCGACTTCGGCGTCTCCTTCACGCCGGCGGAGATCGAGGGCCGCGCGCGCCTCTACAACTTCGGAACGCTCCCGTTCCCCGTCGCGGAGGCGCCCGGTGCGAGCGTGTTCGCGAAGGACGGGAAGGGCGACGTCCACCTGACGTACGCGTGCTTCGCGCGCGGGCTCGACGCCCTGAACCCGGCCTACCAGCTGCTCGATCTCGTGCCGAAGGGACGCGACGAGGCAGGGCTCGCGTACCCGATGGCCTGGGTGCGCCTCCACGATGCGTACGGCGAGTGAGCCATCCGATGGCCCTGTCGGAGTCCGGAAACGGCGGGTCGGCGGAGGCGTGCGGTGGCACGATCTCCTCGGGTGACCGGAAGGAGGAGTCTTCATGACAGAGCCCGAGTCCGACCTCGCGACCCGAGCCGCCGCCTCCCAGGCGCTCGCGTTCCACGCGCTCCATGGCCCGGGACGTCTCCTCGTGCTCGCGAACGCCTGGGACGCCGGGAGCGCCCGGCTGATCGAGGCCTGCGGCGCCGAGGCGATCGCGACGACGAGCGCGGGCCTCGCCTGGTCGCGAGGCCATCCGGACGGGAACGCGCTGCCTCCGCCCGTCCTCGCCCGTGCGGTGGCAGAGATCGCGCGCGTGGTGTCCGTCCCGCTCAGCGTCGACGCGGAAGGCGGCTACTCCGCCGACCCGGCCGCCGTGGGCGAGACGATCGCCGCCGTGCTCGACGGCGGCGCCGTCGGCGTGAACCTCGAGGACGGCGGAGATCCGCCCGAGCTGCTCTGTGCGAAGATCGACGCCGCGAAGACGGCCGCGGAGCGCGCCGGGGTCGATCTCTTCGTGAACGCGCGCACGGACGTCTACCTGCGCGGGCTCGTGCCGCCCGAACGCGCGGTGGAGGAGACCGTCGCTCGTGTGCGTCGGTACGCCGACGCCGGCGCCGACGGCGCGTTCGTCCCGCGTCTCGCCGCCCCCGACGCGATCCGCAGCGTGGCGTCGGAGATCTCGCTGCCCCTGAACGTCCTGGTGGTGCCCGGGCTCGCCCCGATCGCCGAGCTCCGGCCGCTCGGCGTGCGGCGCGTGAGCGCCGGCTCCGCGATCGCCCAGGCTTCCTACGCCGTCGCGCGTCGGGCGGCGACGCAGCTCCTGGAAGAAGGGCGCTACGAGGCCCTGTACGAGCGCATCGCGGACTACGGCGAGATGAACCGGCTGTTCCGCGCGGAGCGCGCCTGACGGTGCCTCGACTCGCTGCCGAGCAGCTTCGCAGGATCGCCGACGCGCTGCGCGACGCCCTGGGGCCGAGCGCGCCCGCATGGAGCGACGACGCGGCCCAGGATCCCGGCGTGACGACGCTCGAGCTCCTGGCCTTCCTGGCCGAGGAGGTCTCCTATCACCTCTCGCCGATCGACCCGCGCGGGCGCTCGGCCAGCGCGCGCCTCGCGGCCGCCGCCGGCCGGCTCCGCGGCTCGCCGGCGTCGGCGAGCTCGACGCTGCAGCGTGTCAGCTACTACACCGGGCAGCTGCCCGGCGAGGACGACCTGCGCGACGAGCAGGAGTATCACCGGGAGAAGCTGCGCCGGGTGGTACGCGAGCTGCTCGGCTGGGGCGTCGTGCGCGGCCTCGTGGTGAGCCTCGCCTCGGGCGAGGCGCAGGCGCTGTCGGTCGCGCCCGGCGCCGCGGTCGATGATCGCGGCGAGCTGATCGCCGTCTGCGAGACGCAGGAGGTGGCGCTTCCGGCGCGGGGCACGCGCCTCGCGCTCGTGCTCGCGCAGGCCGAGGAGCCCTGCGCCCCGGTGCCCGTCGCTTCGACGAACGCGGGCGAAGCCGTCGCCTTCTCGCGCACGCGCGAGACCTTCCGGCTCTCCCTCGTCGCGCGGCCCGCCCCGACCGCGCTCGTGCTCGCGCGGCTCGTCCGCGGGAAGGCGCGCTGGCAGCTCGACCGTGGGTTCCGGCAGCGACGCCTCAGGAGGTAGGGCGCCAGATCGCGGGCAGCGCGGCGACGAGCGCCGCCTCCTCGGTGGCCGCGCGTTCCGTCTCCCGATCGATCGTCCACTGGAGCGCGTCCGCGGCGCGGCCATCCTGCGGACGGCCCCGCTTGCGCAGCTCCCCCACCACCTTCGCGCGAGACTCGATCGGCCGGTTCTGCCCGATCTTCCACTTCACACGGCGCCTCGAGATCGCGAGGCGCACCGCGGCGATGGCCGAGATCGCCCCGCGATAGAGCGGCTCCTCCGGCGCGATCGGCCGAAAGCCTCCCTCGGGCTGGTAGCGCGCCAGGATCTTCGTCTGCTGGGCGGCGAGGACGGCCGCGTCGTGGGACACCGTCGCGTGGCACTCGAAGACCACCGTCCGGTGGTACGCCGTCGCCATCACGGCGTCCTCGGGATGGATCCAGTACGAGGGGATGGTGCCGAGCACCTCGTCCACCTCGAAGGCGCAGCGCGCGGACGCACGCAGGTCGGCGAGCTGCTCGTCGCGCCGGTTCAGGTGGATCTCGATCGTGTCGCCGCCATAGACGAAGGGGTAGAGGCCGACGTGGGGCATGCCGTCGGCGCCGACCGTCACGAGGCGCCCGAGCTCCCGCTCGCGCACGAAATCGTCGAGCGTCTCGGGCGGGACGTCGGCGTAGACGTCGTAGTGGATCATGCGGGGTCTCCGGAGGCACGCTTCGCGCACTCTATCGAACCGGCGGCTCCGCTGCGGGCGTATCCTCGTGCGACGCCCGTTCGTCTTCTCGACAGGCATCGAGAGGAGGACGCCACGATGGCCGATCTCGAGCTTCCCGGCGCGCTCTGCGACGAGCTGCGCGCGGCCTGGCACCGCTACATCGATCATCTCGCTCCGCTCCGGCCGGCCCTGCACGCCTACTGCAGGCGTCTCACGGGAGACCTCTGGGACGCCGAGGACCTGGTGCAGGACACGATGCTGCGTGGCTTCGGGACGCTCGGGCGGATCGCCGAGCCCGTCCGGAATCCGCGGGCCTACCTGCTCCGCACCGCCACGCACCTGTGGATCGACGGGCTGCGCCGGCGCCAGCGCGAGCGGGCCGCGCTGAGCGAATGCGCGCTCGAGGCCGGCGACGCGGCCTCGCGGGCGCCGAGCGGCGAGCTGCACGACGCCGGACGGCGCCTCCTCCAGCACCTCGCACCGAGGGAGCGCGCCGCCGTCCTGCTGAAGGACGTCTTCGATCTCGACCTCGAGGAGACCGCGGACGTGCTCGAGACCAGCGTCGGCGCGGTGAAGGCCGCGCTCCACCGCGGCCGCGAGCGACTCCGGGAGGCCGATGCGATCGCCACCAGGACGTTCTCCGCGCGGCCCGTGCCCTCGGTCTCGCTGGTGGACCGCTTCGCCGCGCTCATGAACGCCGGCGACAAGGCGGGGCTCCTCGCCCTCGTCCTCGACAATGCCACGGTCGACAACGTGGGCGGCGGCGGGCTCGAGACGAGCCGACCGGGCGCGCGCGTCCGTCTCTTCGACGGCGCCCTCGACGGACACCCGGAATGGCCGGCCTGGTTCCAGTTCGAGGCGCACCGCTTCGAGCGCGCGCTCTTCCGCGGGGAGCCCATCGTGCTCCACTTCCATACGCGTCGCGGGAGGGAGCGGCTCGACGCCCTCTATCGTCTCGACGAGGAGGACGGCCGCGTCGCCCGCCTGCGCAGCTACGGCTTCTGTCCGGAGGTGATGCGCGAGGTCGGCGCCGAGCTCGGGCTCCCCGTGCTGACGGGCCTCTACCGCGCCCCCACGCCGCCGCCGGGCCGGTCCTTCGAGCGGTCGCCGGGCTAGACTGGGCGCGCGTAGCGCGTGCGCACGAGACGAGGAGACTCCATGGCCCCGAGCGAAGACCTGGTCCTGTACGAGGCGAAGGACGGCATCGCGACGCTCACGCTGAACCGCCCGGATCGCCTGAACGCGTGGACCCCGGCGCTCGGCTCCCGCTACTTCGACCTGCTCGAGCAGGCCGCGGACGATCCCGCGGTGCGGGCGATCGTCGTCACCGGCGCGGGTCGCGGCTTCACGGCGGGCGCCGACATGGCGGTGCTCCAGGGCAACGAGCCCGGCGCGAGCCGCGACACCCGGCCGCAGACCTTTCCGCTCACGATCCCGAAGCCGATCGTCGCGGCCGTGAACGGCGCGTGCGCGGGCATCGGCATGGTGCTCGCCCTGATGTGCGACCTGCGCTTCGCCGCCGCCGGCGCGAAGTTCACGACGGCCTTCGCCCGTCGCGGCCTCGTCGCCGAGCACGGCATCGCGTGGATGCTGCCGCGCCTCGTGGGCCCCGCGCGCGCGCTCGATCTGCTGCTCTCCGGGCGCGTGTTCCTGGCGGAGGAGGCCGCGACGCTCGGCCTCGTGAACCGCGTCGTGTCGCCCGACCAGGTGCTCGTCGAGGCCACCGCCTACGCCCGCGAGCTCTGCGAGCAGTGCTCGCCTGCGGCGATGGCGGAGATGAAGCGGCAGGTCTACGCGGCGTACGAATCGGGCCTCGCGGAGTCCGTGGCCCTCGCGAACCGCCTGATGCTGGAGTCCTTCGGCCGTCCCGACTTCAAGGAGGGCGTCACGAGCTTCGTCGAGCGCCGTGCGCCGGCCTTCCCGCCGCTTCCGCCGCGCGTCCGCTGAGGCCGCTCTCTCGCGTCAGCGTGAGGGCCGCGCGCGCGCTCGCAGCGCGAGGCCGACCAGACCACCGAGCGCCAGCGCGAGCGCGCTCGGCTCGGGCACCGCCGTCACGGCGACGTTGTCGATCACCGCGCCCCAACCCGCGATGTTGGCCGGGTTCAGGCTCAGGAACGAGAGCGTCGCGGACGCGTCGTCCGCCACGAACGACCACGTCTTCGAGGCGTATCCCATGTGCGCCTGGCTGCGGCCCGTCACGTCGAACTGGAAGTCGGCGCTCTGGCCGTCGGCGGAGACCCGCATCGGCTTGATCGCGGGGGCGCCCAAGGGGTTGCCGGCGAGGTCGAAGCTCACGAGGTAGGTCTGGCCGGGGACCGTCGCGAAGGTCTGGCGGACCCCGCCGGCCGCGCCCACGGTGCCGTCGAGATCGATGCTGCGGATTCCGTCCGACGCCTGCCAGAAGGTGCCGATGTAGTGGACGTTGTCCTGGAACACCTCCCAGCCCGGGATGGACGTCGTATCGCCGGGCAGCACGGCCAGGAATCCGCCGCCCGGATTGATCGTGGCGGTCTCGAAGCTTCCGTTGGTGACGAGCGACGCGGCACCGGCCGGCAGGGCCACGAGGCCCCAGATCGCGAAGGGCGCTGCGAGAAGGCGTCGACGCATGAAGGATCTCCCGTCCCACCCCGAACAGGAGGTGGCTCGACGGCTGCGGAAGTGTCACGCGAAGACCCTGCGCCGGCGGAGCCCCCGTGATCGCGGGAATCGCCTTTCGTTCGCCTCGCGGCACGCTTAGCCTTCACCCAGGCATCCTGGCCTGAGCGGGGCCGCCGCGTGACGTATCGCTTCGGAGACTGCGAGCTCGACCTCTCGCGCCTGGAGCTCCGGCGCGGCGGGCGCCCCGTCGAGATCCAGCCGAAGCCCCTCGAGTTCCTGCTCTATCTGGTTCGCAATCGCGAGCGGGCGGTCTCGAAGCAGGAGCTCCTCCAGGCGCTCTGGCCCGACGTCGCGGTGACGGAGAACTCCCTCACGCGCGTGGTGAGCCTCGCGCGGCTCGCGATCGGCGACCGCGACGGCGCGACGGCCGTGATCCGCACCCTTCCCCGCATGGGATATCGCTTCGAGGGCGCGATCCGCGCGAGCGCGGCGGAGGGCGAGGCGCGGCGCCGGCCCGCACCGGCGCCGCGCGCCGAGGCCGACGCCTTCGTGGGTCGCGAGGCGCTGCTCGAGGAGCTGCTCCAGGCCTGGGAGCGCAGCGAGGCCGGACACGGGCAGATCGTCCTGCTCTCGGGCGAGCCCGGCATCGGCAAGACGCGCGTCGCCCAGGAGCTGGCGACGCGGGTCGGCGCGGCCGGCGCGCTCGTCGCGATGGGCCGCTGCCCGGTCGCACGCGGCGCGCCGGCGTTCTGGCCCTGGGTGCAGGTGCTGCGCGAGCTCGTGCCCGAGGAGCAGGCGCCGGCGCTGCGGGCCCGCCTCGGTGCGGGCGCGGCGGAGATCGCTTCGCTGGTTCCCGCGCTCCAGGAGCCCGGCGCCGCGCGCGACGAGGGCCGCGGCTCCGGCGGCGAGCAGGAGCGGTTCCTGCTCTGCGACGGAATCGCCTCCCTCGTCGCGCAGATGAGCCTCGAGCGGCCGCTGCTCCTCTTCCTCGACGACCTGCAGTGGGCGGACCCTCCGTCCCTCGTGCTCCTGCGTCACCTCGCGCCCGCCCTGCGCCACGCGCGCGCGATGCTGATCGCGACGGTGCGGCCCGAGGACCGGGACGCCACGCCCTTCCTCGTCGAGTGCCTGGCCGACCTCGCCCGCGCGGACGACTGCCATCGCTTCCAGCTGGAAGGCTTCTCGCCCGAGGAGGTCGACGCCTTCCTCGAGGCCGCGGGCCGCAAGGGTGCCCCACGCCGCCTGGTGTCGCTCCTCCACCGCCGCACGGCGGGGAATCCCTTCTTCCTGCGCGAGGCGGTCGAGTGGCTGGAGCAGAGGGCGCTCTTCGACGCCGCGGAGCTCGGCGCGAGCTTCGAGATCGCCATTCCGCCGGGCGTGCGCGACGTGATCGGGAGCCGCGTCGAGCACGTCTCGGCCCCGTGTCGGCACGCGCTCGCCGTCGGGGCGCTGATCGGGCGCGAGTTCGGCATCCGTCTCCTCGAGCCTGCGAGCGACCTCTCGCGCGCGGAGCTCCTGGCTCTCCTCGACGAGGCGACGGCGGCCGGCCTGCTCCAGACCCGACCCGGGCAGCCGGGACGCTACGGCTTCGTCCACGAGCTCGTGCGCGAGGTGATCGCCGACTCCCTCTCCGCCGGCGAGCGGGCGCGCCTTCACCAGCGCGTCGGGCTCGCGCTCGAGGCGCTCCACGAAGAGGAGCCCGAGCCGGCGGTGACGCGTCTCGCCCATCACTTCCACCAGGCGATCGCCGCCGGCGAGGAAGAGCGCGCGTTTCGGTATTCCCTCCGCGCCGCGGCCCAGGCGAACGCGGTGCTCGCGTGGGAGGACGCCGCGCTCCACCTCGAGCGCGCGCTCCACGCCCTCGACGTGCTCGAGGGCGCGCCCGAGGGGCGTCTCGAGCTGCTCCTCGCGCTCACCGAGGCGCGCCTCCTCACGGGATCGGTCGAGGCCACGCGCGACGCCGCCCAGCGCGCCGCCCGGGTGGCGCGCGCTCTCGGCGACAAGGCGGCGCTCGTGCAGGCCGCCCTCGGCTACGGCGGCCTCGCGCTCTGGGCCGTGCCCGCGTCGCCCGATCGTCGTCGCCTGCTCGAGGAGGCCCTCGACGCCGTCGGCCCCGCTCCGACGCGCGAGCGCGCCCAGCTGCTGGCGCGGCTCATCGCCGAGCGCCCCGACACCGACGTGCTCGCGCGCGTCGAGCCGATGGCCGAGGAGGCGATCGCGATCGCGCGCACTCTCGGCGACGACGAGTGCCTGGCCGAGGCGCTCCATGCCCATCACTTCGTGCTCCAGGGACCCGATCATCTGGACCGGCGGGCCGCGATCGCCCGCGAGGTGCTGTCGCTCGGCGGCCGGATCGCGCTCCACTGGGCGGTGCGCGAGAACCTCGCGGCCGACCGCCTGATGCGCGGCGACATCGACGCGTGTCGCCGGGAGCTCGCCGCCGCGCGCGGCGAGGCGGACAAGTCGCGGCACCCGGCCTTCTTGTGGCTCGCGACCGGAACTCACGCGAGCCTCGCGCTGCTCGAGGGCCGGCTCGACGCCGCGGAGGAGCTCGCGCGCGAGGCGCTCTCCCTCGGCCAGCGCACCGCCAATCCGAACGCCGTTGCCCTGTTCGTCGGCCATGCCCATCTCCTCGCGCGCGAGCGCGGGCGCGTGGCCGAGCTGGCGACGACGATCGCGGCCCAGAGCGCCGGGATGCAGTGGTTGGGGAGCTACGCGCGGGTCGGCTTCGCGTCCCTCTTCTTCGAGCTCGGTCGCAGCGAGGACGCGCGGCTCGCGTTTCGTGCCCTCGCGCAGGACGGGTTCGCCGCCTTGCCCCGGCGCGACGACTGGCTCCCGAGCCTGTGCGAGCTTTCCTGGCTCTGCGCCGGCCTCGGCGAGGGCGCCCAGGCTCCCGCCCTCGAGGCGCTCCTCGCGCCGTTCGACGGCCTTCACGCCGTGTACCAGGGGCCGCTCTTCTATCTCGGTCCGGTGTCGCGCGCCCTCGGGCACCTGGCGGCGGCGCAGGGCCGGCGCGCGAAGGCGAAGGCGCTCCTCCAGCGTGCGCGCGAGGAGGCGGCGGCGGTGCAGGCGCCGCTCTGGGTCGCGCGCCTCGACTCCGAGCTCGCGGCCCTCGGGCGCGCCTGACGCCACGCCGTGTCGATGCACGAAGGGCCGGGCCCGCCCCGCGGACCCGGCCCTTCCGCCGCAGGGAGGCCTCTACGGCGTGCTGAGGACGGGCTTCGTGCCCGTGATCCCCGTCCTCGTCGTCGACGTCGTCTTGCTGGGCGCGCTGGTGCTCGTGCCGGTCAGCACCTTGCCGCCGGTCGTGCCCGAGACGGCGGTCGTGGGGGTGGACACCGCCGTGGGATTCGCCGTCCCGCCTCCGACGGTGCCCACCGTCCCTGTCAGCCCGCCGACGCCGCCGCCGACCGTGCCGCTGCCGCCGAGCGTCCCGCCGCCCATGGTGAGCGGCCCCATGCAGTCGAGCGACAGGGAGGTCTGCGGCCCCGGAGGCGGCGGCGCCTCGCCCGGGAGGAGCAGCCCGAAGGTGCCGACCAGGCTGCCGTCGGCGAGCCGCTCCATGCACTTCGCGACGAGCCCGAGGTCGGGCGTGGTCGGGTCGTCGTCCGCCAGGCTCGGCAGGTCGACCGTCTGGATGAGCTGGTCGAGGCCGTTCTGGAGGACGCCGTCGAGCGCGCACGGATACGGGTCGTTCGCCGGCTCGCCGATGCAGAGGATGCGCTGGAACACCTGCTGCGGATCGGCGCCGACCGGGTTCGCGACGATCGCGTAGGAGAGCACCTGGAGGTGCCGGGCGAACGCCGTGAGCGAGCCCGAGCCGCCCGAGCCGAGCCCGACGTCGACACCGACGCGGAGGTCGGCGCGCAGCGCGACCGCAGCGCTGCCGCTCTCGTCGACGAGCTCGACCAGCACCTGGGGCACGTGCACGTCCACCGGCTCGCCGTTCGGGCCGCTGCGACCGCTCACGACGGGAGGAACCGCCGGCGGTGTCACCCGCGCGACGATCGCCTCCTGCGGCGGGTACGCCGAGAACGCGGGGATCACGATCGAGAGCAGCCCCGCCGTGAGCGGCACCTTCGTCCCGAAGAGGGGCACCTCGCTCACCGAGAAGCCCTGCTTCGCGAGGAGCCCGCCGCGCGTCAGCGCGTCGAGCAGCTCGTTCAGCCCGTTCGGCGTCACCGCGCCGGCGAGGTCGAACGGGTTGCCGCTCGGCAGCGCGCTCGGAAGGGCCGGCGCCGTGGCGCCGGGGAGCTGGTACGCGCCCTGGGGCCCGCCGAGCTGCGGCTTCGGCGCCGTGGGCTCGATGCCCACGCCGAGCCACGCCGAGATGCCGTCCGCGTTCTGCGTCACGTACTCGAAGCGCGTGTCGTAGGCCAGCACGAGCGGCGGATCGCCGAGCCGGCCTACGCCGCCGAGCGGGCCTGCAGCGGCCAGCGGGATCGCGGCGGCGGTGGACGTCGTCACCACGGGGTCCGGCGTTCCGCCGATCGTCACGCTGCCGGTCATGTCGAGCTTGCGGAAGAAGTCCTGGATCGCGCCGCCGATCGGGCCCGTCTGGAACGACCCGTGGCTGCCGTTCACGTCGTCCGGATCGTTCAGGAAGCCGGTGAGCCCGTCGATCACGCCGCTCTGGATCCGCCCGTGGCCGGCGCCCCAGCAGCCGGAGACGTCGACGTTCGCCGTGACCTGCGGCTCCTGCAGCTCGCTCACCTCGATCCGACCGCCCGCGCCGACCACGAGCCCGTAGCGCATGTCCATGTGGAGGTCCCAGGCGGTCGCGTGGTCGCCACACGACCAGCCGACGCCGTCCACGCTCCAGTCGAACTGGAGGCTCGGGGCCCAGACGTGGATGTGGACCGCGCTCGCGTCGAGGTCGACCGTGACGCTCGGGTAGGCGAGGGTGGTGTTGCTGACGCTGTAGCCGTTCCAGCAGATCGGCGTGCCGATGATGCCGCCGATCACCTCGCAGTCCGAGTCGTAGTGGTAGCCGTCGATCTTGCCCGGCACCTTGGCGACCACGTCGGGCACGAGCTCCGTGCGCACGTACTCCGCGACACGGGCCATTCCGGCGCTCGTGAGGCGCGCGCCGAAGGCATCGTGGGCACGGTGTCCGATCGCCGCGTGGTCGCCGACCAGCACCACGCGCCGCACGACGTCGCGACCCGCGCTGCGCGACGCCTCCACCAGCACGTCGTGGAAGAGCTTCGGCGTGCCGTCGGGATAGGCCGGCGCGAGATCCACGAACGTCGAGAAGTAGTTGCTCGGTCCGGTCACGGGAACGACGTTGCCGCCGACCCGCAGCTCGACGTCGCCCGCGGCCACGTTCGGGACCCAGCCCGCGACCCATGCCTTCGTGCTCCCCGTCGGCAGGATCGTGCCGTCGGCGGGCGTGAAGAGCTCGATCGCCGGGGTCTGGTGTGCGGCCGAGGGGCCCGGAGGCTTGCCGATCATCGGCTGGAGCATCTGCGCGTCGGCGAAGTCGACGACGCCGTTGCCGTCGAAGTCGGAGCTCGCGCACTGCGGCTGCTGCGCGACCGTGGTGCCGAGGCACGGGATGAAGAGACTCACGTCGGCCTGGTCCACCCGGCCGTCGCCGTTCAGGTCGCCGTCGCAGGCGTTGCCGTAGCCGTCGCCGTCCGAGTCGAGCTGGGACGGATTCGCCGCCGCGATGCAGTCGTCGGCCGCGTCGGAGACGCCGTCCGAGTCCGTGTCCTTGTGCGTCGGCGCCGGGGGCAGGGTCGGGAAGCCCGGGACGTCGTAGCCGAGCGACACCCAGACGTCACCCGGCCGCTGCCCGCTCACCGCGCCGCGCATCACCTCGAGCAGATCCGGGAGACCGTCGCCGTTCACGTCGCCGATCAGGCAGTCGCCGATGCCCTCGCACCAGGTGCCCGGCAGATCGACCGTGGCCGCGATGCCGCTCCCGCTCGAGACGCCGACTCTCAGGTGCCCCTCGGGCGACACCGAGATGACATCGGGAATTCCGTCGTGGTTCACGTCGAACATGGCCGACGGGCCGGCGCTCTCGACCGGCGCGGGGCCCGTCCAGCTGCCGGGCTGCGGCTCGAAGTAGGTCGTGCGCGAGAGGGCGGCCTGCACGGCCGGACCCTGCTGCGCGCCGAGGTCGCGCTTCCCGTCGTTGTTGAAGTCGCCGAGCCAGTACGACGAGGCGCCGAGCGAGAACTCGGCCGCCCACATCCCGTAGCCGTTCGCGGTGTCGACGTCGCGCGGGATGTTCCAGCGCGTGCGGTTCGAGTAGCAGGTGCCGTAGCTCTTGCAGAGGTAGATGCTGCACTCCTGGGTCTCGCTCACGGGCTCGAAGCTGCAGGAGCGGCACTCGATCTCGTCGAGGTGGCCGGGCGCGCAGGTGTAGCCGTGGGACTGGAGGTCGCTCACCGAGCCGCCGAAGCCGCCTCCTCCTCCGAGGCCGCCCCCGCCGCCGGTGGTGACCACGCCGCCGTTCAGGCCGATCCCCGTCGTGACTCCGACGTTGTTCAGGTTGATGGCTGCCTCCGAGGCGCTGGCCAGGAAGACGGCCGCGGAAAGGAAGGCGATGGGGCGAATGAACGACGACATCTCGGATCCTCCATCGGGCGTGCCGGTGGGTGCGATGGCGCGCTCGATGGGGGAAGCATGGAGAGAACGGGCCGGGGAGTCGTGATCGCGGCCTTATCTGGCGGTGATCTCGAGATGCCGTGAGAACGATGCGGATCGAGAGACGATCCCCCTGATCATGGGGTGACGTCCTGCGCTCGTGGCCGGCTTCGCCTCACGGCCGTCACGTCCGCGAGTAGTCGAGGAAGCCCACGTTGACGTCGCGGATCCGGCGGCCTCGTCGCCGGAACACGCCGATTCCTTCGGCCGATCCGCCCGGGTTGGTGTTGCCTTCGATCGTGACGAGCTTGCCCGCCGCGATCGATTCCACGAGGCCGGTGTGGCCGCCTCCGTCCGGAGCGCCGACGTCGATCACGAAGATCTGGCCGGGGCGGACGACCGACTCGTCGAAGTGGGCGCGTCCGGCACCGATCCGCGTCGCGACCGGCGACGCGTCCCACTGCTCCAGCACGGCCGCCGTCCGCACGACGGGGTTCTTCCGCCCGATCCGCTTCGATCCTTCGGCGAAGCAGAAGTAGACGAACGCGGCGCACCACGGGTGGCTGCCCCTCGTCGGATCGAGCCCTGCCGAACGCAGGTAACGATCGACCTGCGGACCGCGATTCGAGCCGAGGGGATCCTCCAGCACGCCGATCTGGGACGCCGCGACCGCGAGCACCTCCGTGAGCAGGCGATCCCCCGTCGTCGCGACGGCGGGAGAGGAGGCCGACCCGAAGAGGGCGGCCCACGTGACGCTGCCCACGAGACCGTCGATCCGCATCGGCGCGCCGTCGGCGTCGGGGAATCGCGCTTGGAACAGCCGCACCGCGGCCTCCGTCTGCGGGCCGAAGGCGCCGTCCTCGACGATCGGTCCGCAGCCGAGCCGATTGAGTCGCGCCTGGAGCCTGCGGACGAGGTCCCGTTCGGTCTCGCCGTAGCGAACGGGACGCCCGGGAAACCGCTCGAGGGCGACGCTTCCGAGCGGCGTGCGGAGGCGGCGAGGCGCGGCGCGCGCGCGGGGGCGCCTGGAGCGGGGCCTTCGACTCGTCGCCACGGCTCGACCTCTCAGGCGCGGGACGCGCGTCTCGCGGCCGGCGTGACTGCGCCCATCTGGAAGTGCCTGTAGCGGATGCCGCGACGCGCGCCGCCCATCCGGTCCTTGATCCGCTGACGCCTCGCCGCGAGCTCGTCGGCCTCGAACGTGGTCGAGTCGCGCAGCACCGGATCGTAGAAGCCGACGTATCCGCCGGGATTCACGCCGAACGAGCGGAGCGAGCGGCCTGCGTGGAGCCCGCCGAGGAAGTCGTTGCGGGAGCCGATCTCCTCGCGCCGCGTGAAGTAGAGCGGCAGGACGAAGTTCGAGACTGCGACGCCGTCGATCACGTAGCGCTCCGCCTGCACCGCGTCGCACATCTCGCGCCAATGGAAGACGTCGCGGCCGCGCTGCTTCGGATGCGGCCCCATCGTCACGAGGTTCGCCTCCGGATCCCCGATCAGCTCGAGGGCCTCGTGCGAGAGCGTGACGCTCCAGTGCTCGCCCATCTCCTTCGAGAGCAAGGGGAACACGAAGCCGTAGGGCGTGCCGCGATTGCAGAGGTCGTGGTAGCCGAGCGCGTCGTCGGACTCGCCGCCGTCCCAGAGGTAGAGCACGGCGTCTCCATCGATCTCCGTCGCCCCGGGGATGCTCGGGCGGACGCGGGTGCGGCCCTCGAGGCGGAGCGTCGCCGTGACGTCCCAATGCGCTGCGAAGTCCCCCTCGATCTGGCGGTTGATCGCGCGAAGCACGTTCTGGAGCTCGTCGTCGTGGATCGTCCTTCGTGCGTGGTTCACGACGGCGATGATCACGACGCACCTCCCCGGGGCTCCACCGCACGGCGTAGGGCTCCATCCCTCGGCCTTCACGATTCTCCACCCCTCGCCGAGCGGGGGTCAAGCTCCCGGAGCCGGGCGCTCCGGGCCGCCCCGCCCCCCGAAGACGGCGAGGAGGGCGGGATCCGTCCCGTGGCGCGCGCTCCCGCGCGAGATCGCACTCGATGCCGGCCGCGCCGCGGGGGTCGAGTATGCTCGACCCATCGGGAGGAGGTGCGATGGCCGGCCTGAACGACGTCTCGATCCGCGATCTCCTGATCGGCTTCGCGCTCGGCTTCGGCGCAGGCGCCCTCACGCCCGGGATGCGCGAGCGGGCGCGTCCCGCGCTCAAGGCGGCCGTGCGCGCGGCCCTCCTCGCCGGAGAGCGCGGCCGCGAGCGGCTCGAGGAGCTCCAGGAAGCCTTCGAGGATCTCGTCGCCGAGGTGCAGCACGAGCTGTCCCAGGAAGGCGCGGGGGGAGCGGAAGCCCGCGGCAACGGATCCGCGGCGTGAGCCGCCGTCGCGCCAAGACCTCGTCGCCGCCTCCGCGGGACGAGGTGCGCCTCGTCCACGCCATCCCGGGGCGGGCGCGGCTGCGCGCTCCCGCACGTCGCGGAGACGCCGCCTGGTTCGAGCGCATCGCGAAGGAGCTGGAAGGCGCGCCGGAGGTCGACGTGGTCGAGTCGAACGCGACGACTGCCTCGCTCCTCGTCCTGCATCACGGAGAGATCGACGCGATCCTCCTCCGGGCGTCCGAGGGCGGCCTGTTCGTTCGGGCGCCCGAGGCGGCGGCCGCGAGCGAGCCGCAGGAGGGAGCGCGCGCGGGCGACGCGGCGTGGCAGCAGGCGGAGCAGCTCTTCCGCCGGATCGATCCACGGCGTCCGGACGGCAGCGTCGACCTGGAGCGGGTGCGCGCGCTCGTGTTCGCTGCCCTCGGGGCGCTCCAGGGCGCCCGGGGCAAGATGCTTCCGCCGGGTCTCATGCTGATCGACGAAGCGCTGCGCGCCTGGCTCCAGCCGAGCGGCGCGACGCCGAACGCGCCCGAAGGCGGTGGATCCGGAGGCCCCGCAGCGCCCGCCGGGTCGGAGGCGCCCGGCGCCGACGGAGACGGCGACTAGCGCAGCGCCGCGGCGGCGCCCGTCGCCTCCCAGGGCAGCTCGAGGTCCTCGCGGCCCACCTGGCCGTAGGCGGCGAGGCGGCGGAAGAAGTAGCCGCGTCCGCGGCTCGGGAGGTGCCGGAGGTCGAAGGCGCGCACGATTCCGCCCACCCGCAGGTCGAAGCACGCGCGCACCCGGCGCGCGATCTCGCTGTCCGGGCGGCGGCCCGTGCCGGCGGTGCTGAGCTCGACGCTCACGGGATGGGCGACGCCGATCGTGTAGCTGAGCTGCACCTCGCACTCGTCCGCGAGGCCGGCGGCGACCACGTTCTTCGCCACGTGCCGCGCGGCATACGCGCCGATGCGATCGATCCGCGACGGATCCTTGCCCGAGAGCGCGGCGCCGCTGTGGCGCGCGAACTCGCCATAGGTGTCGACGCCCGTCTTCCGCCCCGTGAGACCCGAGTGGAGCGCGGGACCGCCGACCAGCAGGTCGCCGCCCGCCGCGACGACGATCCGCGTCCTCGCGTCCAGCGGGATCTCCGACTCGGCGAAGGCCGGCTCGATCACGAGCGCGTGGACGTCGTCGCGCACGCGTCGGAGGGGCGGGGCTCCGTCGCGGCGCAGGCTCGCCACGATGCTGATGCCGTGGATCCGGGCCGGGCGCCGATCGTGGAACTCGACACCGACCTGCGTCTTCCCGTCGGCACCGAGGTAGGGAAGCTTGCCCTCCCGGTGGAGCGCGGCCAGACGGCGCGCGAGGTCGTGGGCCAGCACGATCGGGAGCGGCATCAGGCTCGGCGTGTGGCGGCAGGCGAAGCCGAAGGTCGTGACCTGGTCGACCGCCGTGAGGCGCTCGATCGCGTCGTCGTCCAGGCTCCGCTCGTCGTCGCTCGGGCGCAGCCCGTCGCGCAGCTCGACCAGGCTCGTCATCACGCTGCAGCGTCGCGCGTCGAACTCCTCCTCCTCGTAGCCGATCTCGCGGATCACCTCGCGCGCGACGCCCGGCACGTCGATCCGTCCCTCCGAGGCGAAGTGCGCGGCGACGAACAGGATGCCCGTCGAGACGGCGCACTCGGCATTGATGCGCGAGAGCGGGTCCTGCTGGAGGAAGCGATCCACGATCGCGTCGCTGATCTGGTCGCAGAGCTTGTCGGGGTGCCCTTCGGTCACCGATTCCGAGGTGAACATGAACTCGCTCACGGCACGCCCTCCCCGTCGACGGGACGCTCGTCCCGGGCCCAGAAGCCGAGCTTCTTCAGCGCCTCGTGGGCGAGGAGCGGGAAGCCCGCGCCCGCGGCCACGAGGGCGAGGTCGCGCAGCCCGAGGGGCGCGAGGCCGAGGAGGCCGCGCAGCCCGGGCACGTAGGGTGTCGCGAGCTGGAGCGCGAGCGATCCGCCCACCGCGAGCGCGAGGGGCCGGTTCGCCGGCCGCAGGCGGCCGTCGAACAGGCTGTGCGTCTCCGAGCGGCAGCCGATCGCGTGCAGGAGCTGGCCCACGGTGAGCGTCATGAAGGCGACGGTGCCGGCGCGGGGTCCCTGCCCGTCGCGGCGGAGGGCCGCGATCCATGCGCCGAGCGTGCCGCCCGCGAGCAGGGCGCCCTCGATCGAGACGCGCGCGAAGTCCGCCCGGCGCAGGAGGGGCTCGTGGGGATCGCGCGCCGGCCGTCGCATCGCCGCGGGGTCCGGCGGCTCGACGGCGAGGCCGAGACCGGGCAGTACGTCGGTCATCAGGTTGAGCCAGAGCAGCTGCAGCGGACCGAGCGGCTCGCCGATGCCCGAGGCGATCCCGCCGAACATCACGAGGATCTCCGAGAGATTGCTCGAGAGCAGGAAGTGGACCGCCTTGCGCGTGTTCGAGTGGATCGTCCGTCCGCGCAGGATCGCGTCGAGCAGGGCCGGAAGCTCGTCCCGCTCGAGCACCATGTCCGAGACCGCGCGCGCGAGCTCGGAGCCGCCCGCGCCCATGGCGATCCCGACGTCGGCGGCCTTGAGGGCGGGGCCGTCGTTGATGCCGTCACCCGTCATGACGACCACGTGTCCCGCGCGCTGGAGGGCCTGCACGATCTCGAGCTTGTGGGCCGGGCTCACGCGCGAGAAGACCTGCACGCGCTCCGCGAGGGCGGCCATCACCTCGCGTGGGACCTTCTCGAACTCGGTCGCGTCGAGGATGTGGAGATCGCCGTCGCCGGCGAGCCCGATCTCGCGCGCGATGGCGTAGGCCGTGGCGCTCTGGTCGCCCGTGATCATCGCCGTCTCGATGCCCGCAGCGTGGAAGGCTTCGAGGAGCTGCGGGATCTCCTCCCGCGGCGGATCGGCCATGCCCACGAGGCCGAGCCAGGTGAGCGCGCCGTTCGACTCCCCGGACCACTCGTCCGAGCCGGCATCGAGCGCTGCGCAGGCGACGCCCAGCACCCGCAGGCCGTCGCCGGCCATGCGGCCGTTCAGCGAGTCGATCCGCGAGCGCTCTTCGTCGTCGAGGGGCCGGGCGCCGCCGGCCCGCTGCACGCTCGTGCAGAGCGCCAGCACCTCGACCGGATTGCCCTTGAGGGCGACGCGGCGCCTTCCGTCCGGCGTGCGGTGGATCGACGCCATGTAGTTCCGGCGGTCGGCGCGCAGGTCGAGCCGCTGGAGCGGATGGGCCCGGCGAAGCGTCGCCACGTCGAGCCCGGCGCGGAGCGCGAGATCGAGCAGCGCGCGCTCGGTGGGCGAGCCCTCGAGCCGCGGCCCGCCCTCCGTCTCGACGATCCTGGCCTCGCTGCAGAGCGCGCAGGCCTCGACCAGTGCGCGCAGGGTCGAGCCGTCCCTCGTCGCCTGGCTCGGCAGCTCCGCGAGCGCGAAGCAGCGGTCGTCGACGGCCACGGACACCACGCTCATGCGGTTCCGCGTGATGGTTCCCGTCTTGTCGAGACACACGAAGCGCACGCAGCCCAGGGTCTCGATGGCGTCGAGGTGTCGCACCAGCACGCGGCGGCGGCGGAGGTCCCGCACGCCGAGGGCGAGGGTCGTGGTCGCGACCGTGGGCAGGCCCTCGGGCAGCGCCGCCACCGCGAGGGAGATCGAGCTGCGCAGCATGCGCACGAGGCCGTAGCCGCGCAGCATGCCCGCGCCGAAGATCCCGGCGCAGAGCACCCCGCCGGTGAGGACGAGCTGGTTCCCGAGCTGCCGGAGCTGCGCCTGGGCCGGCGTCTCCGGCGGACGGGCCTTCGCCACCAGATGCTGGATGCGGCCGGTCTCCGTGGCGGGGCCGGTCGCCACCACGACCGCGACGCCGCTGCCCGCCGTGACGTGCGTGCCGCGATACACCATGTTGTTTCGATCGCGCAGCGGCGTGTCGGCGCGCTCGATCCGATCGGTCGTCTTCTCCACGGAGAGGCTCTCGCCCGTGAGGAGCGATTCGTCGACGGCGAGCTGGCGCGCGTGGACGATGCGGGCGTCGGCGACGACCGGCGAGCCGGGCCCGAGGACCAGCAGATCTCCCGGGACCACGTCCTCGCCCGACACCATGCGGCGTGCCCCCGCGCGGAGCAGGCGGGCGTCGGCGGTCGGGGCGGCGGTCAGCGCCCGCAGGGTCTTCTCGGACTCCGCCTCCGTCGCGTACCCGATCGCTGCGTTCAGCCACACGACCGCCCCGATCACGATCGCGTCCGCGAAGCCGCCGGTCGCGAGCGCCACGGCGCCGGAGACCGCGAGCATCGCGACCGGAAGGCTCTCGAGCTGCTCCAGGAAGAGGGCGAGGCGCGAGCGGGTCTCCGCACGCTCGAGCGCGTTCGGTCCGATGCGCTCGAGGCGAGCCCGGGCCTCGTCTTCGTCGAGGCCGTCGGTCTCCGAGGTCTCGAGCTGCTTGACGCAGGCCTCGGCCTCCATGAGGTGCCACGCGGGCGTGTCGGCATCGGGCGTCGCCGCGACGAGCCTCTCCCGCGGCTGCGAATCCGCGCGGCTCCTCCCGAGCAGACGGCGAAGGACGACGGCCGCCTCGCGCACCGGCGCGCCCGCGAGACGCCGCGGTCGCTCGCGAGCGGGCACCTCGGGCGGATCCGCGCACTCGAGCAGCGCGGCGCCCTCGAGGACGGCCTGGAGCGCGCGAAGGACGGCGGCGCGGTCCTGCGCCGCGTCGAAGAGCAGGAGCAGGTTCCCGGTGCGCGCGCTCGCCGACGCGGACCGGATTCCGGCGCGGCCGGGCAGGGCGCTCTCGAGCTGCGAGGCGAGGCGAGCCCTCCGGTGGAGGCCGGGCACGTGCAGGCGCAGCCGGCCCGGCACGCGCGCGTGGCGGACTTCGAGCGCGACGGCAGGCTTCGGGGGCGTGGGCACCATCCGCGAGTCTAGTCCGTTCCCGCAAGAGGAGAGGTGCCGAGAGGGGCGTCTCGCAGCAGCGAAGCGACGGCGGCCGCGATCGCCGGATCCTCGCTCGCGCGCGGGCCCGCCACGTGGAGCGTCGTCGGCTCGACGGTCCGCAGCCATGCGGCGAGGCGCCGCACGGCCTCGGCGTGAGGCATCGCGTCGAGATCGAGATGGAGCAGGGGACGGCCCGCGCGCTCCGCCTCCTCGACGGTGAGGAGCGAGCCGCCGCGGAGCGGTCCGTGCGAGACGACGAGCGTCGCATCGGCGTCCCGGACGTTGCGCGCGGTCCGGACCGCCGGATCGGTAGACTCCGTCTCGCGCAGGCCGGCGTAGCGATCCGGGATCCGCCCGTCCTCGGCGAGGCGGCCCTTCGGGACCCAGCCGCCGACGGCAAGGCCGCGCTCGAGCGCGACGTCGAGGGCCGCGCGATCGGCGCCGGTCTGACCGCCGGAGACGATCCTCTCGAGCACTCCGAACCACCTCCGGTGCCTTGTGCCGCTCCTGGACGTGCGCAGCCTTGTCTGCTGCGCGCGCGTCTGCGCGCCGCGACTGCAGGAGCGGACCATGGCACGCCGCCTTCGAACCGTCGCCTCCGATCTCCCGCGCGAGGCCTCGGACCGGGCCGCCCGTGCAGCGGCCGACTCGAGCGCGGGCCGCGACGAAGCGCTCCTCGACGCCTACTCGCAGGCCGTCGTCGCGGTCGTCGACGAGGTCGGCCCGGCCGTCGTGAGCCTCGTCGTCGCGCCCCGCCCGGCGGAGGGCTCGCGTCGCGCAGGGGCTCCCGTCGGCGGGTCGGGCTCGGGCGTCGCGATCGCGCCCGACGGCTACGTCGTCACGAACCACCACGTGGTCGGCAGCGCGCGCGACCTGCGGGTCGGGCTCCCCGACGGGCGCGTGCTTCCGGCCCGCCTCGTCGGCGCCGACGCGGCGACCGATCTCGCGGTCGTCCGGGTCGAGGCCACGGGCCTTCCCTTCGCGACGCTCGCGACGGGAGCAGCGCCGCGCGCCGGCCAGCTCGCGATCGCGATCGGCAATCCCCTCGGCTTCGCCTCCACCGTCTCCGCCGGCGTCGTATCGGCGGTGGGGCGCGCGCTGCGCGGGCGCGATGGCCGCCTCGTCGAGGACGTCATCCAGCACACGGCGCCGCTCAATCCAGGGAGCTCCGGCGGGCCGCTCGTCGACTCGCGCGGCCGCGTGATCGGGATCAACACGGCCATCATCGCGATGGCCCAGGGCATCGGCTTCGCGATCCCGGCGGCCACGGCGAGCTGGGTGGTGCCGCAGCTCCTCGCGCACGGGCGCGTGCGGCGCGGCTGGCTCGGCCTCGCGGGCCGCACGCGACCGATCCCGCGCGCGCTCGCGCGGCGCCTCGCGCTCGTCGCCGAGGCGGCGGTCGAGGTGCTCCAGGTCGTGCCCGACGGGCCCGGCTCGCGCGCGGGCATCCTTCCCGGGGACTGGATCGTGTCGTTCGCGGGCGCGCCCGTGCGCGGCATCGACGAGCTCCACCGCGCCCTCGCCGACTGGCCGCGCGGGCGCAGCGCTCCGCTCGGGATGCTGCGCGGCGAGTCGCGGCTCGAGCTCACGATCACGCCCCAGGAAGCGCCGCCGGATTGATCTCGAGCACCGCCTTCCCGTGTCGCGGGCGGTGGCGGTAGGCGTCGCGCGCCCGCGAGAGCGGGAAGGTGGCGTCGACCATCGCCCGGATCACGCCACCATCGATCAGGCGTGCGAGCTCCGCGAGCTCGTCCGCGCGGGGCTCGACGATGAAGAACGCGTCGCGGACGGCCTGCGTCCGCTCGCCCTCCGCGTCGGCCGCCACCGTGACGACCTTGCCGCCCGGCCTCACCACCGCCCACGAGCGCTCCAGCGTCTCGCCCCCCACGGTGTCGAAGACGACGTCCACGTCGCGCACGACGTCCTCGAAGCGCGTCGCCCGCCGGTCGATCGTCTCGTCCGCGCCGAGCCCGCGCACGAGCGGGACGTTGTGGGCGGAGACCGTGGTCGTCACGTGCGCGCCGCGCCAATGGGCGAGCTGGACGGCGAACTGGCCCACGGCCCCGGCGCCGCCATGGACGAGCACGCGCTGGCCGCGCTCGAGGCCCGCGCGTCCGAACAGCCCCTGCCACGCCGTGAGGCCCGAGATCGGCACCACCGCTGCGTGTAGGTGGTCGATCGACGCCGGCTTGCGCGCGACCTCCGTCGCCTTCGCGACGCAGAGCTCCGCGCTCGCGCCGTCGGAGAACCAGTCGTTCATGCCGTAGATCGCGTCGCCGAGATCCCATCCGGTGACGCCCGGGCCGAGCGCCGCCACCTCGCCCGAGAGCTCGTGGCCGAGGACGAGGGGCAGGGGACGCGGCTCGCCGCTGCGCGTGACCGACGTCGGTGCCCACAGGAGCTCGCTCGGAGTCACGCCGGCGGCACGCACGCGGACGAGGATCTCGCCGGGGCCCGGCCGCGGATCCGGCGCGTCTTCGTAGCGGATCGAATCGACGCTTCGAGCGTCGTGGAGCCGGGCTGCCTTCATCGCCGAAGGATCCTCGCGCAGCGGGCCCGCGGCGTCAGCAGCCTCCGCCCAGCATCGAGGCGAGCCAGTTGTTGATGTAGTCGCGGTAGGCGGCCTTCCCCGCCTCCGAGTGGTGCACGTCGCCCGGCGAGGCGAACCACTCCGGATGTCCGGCGCTGTAGCTTCCCCAGTCCGCGAAATCGATCCGCCAGTCGCTCGACGCGACCCAGGCCATGAGGGAGTTCACGTCGCTCACGATCTGCGGCGAGGCGAGGCTCCAGGGAGCGATTCCCACGAGGAGCACGCAGCTCGAGTGGGCGCGCGCGTCCTGGATCGCCTTGGAGAGCTGCTGCCCGTACTCCTGGAAGCTGTAGCCGTACTGGTTCCCGGCCTCGGCGGTCATGATGCGCGCGTCGTTCGATCCGAGCGCGAGCACGGTCACACGGACGTTCCCGAAGAAGCTCTCGTACTCCGCGATCGTCGAGAGGCCGGCGGGGTGGATCAGCGTGGGGCTGTTGAAGTGGGCCACGCTCGCTCCGCCCGCCGCGGCCACGACGGCGTCGGTCCCGCGCCAGAACCGGATCGTGTCTGCGAGGGTCTGGACGTTCGCGTTGTAGATCAGGCTGTCGCCGAGCACGAGCACGCCGGGAGTCGATCCGCTGCTGTTCACGCCCGTCGCTCCGGGGAAGAGGCCCCAGTTCCCCGTCGGGTCCGTCGGGATGCACGAGCACATCGAGAGGCCCAGGGCGAGCAGCGCCAGACGCCGGAGATGGTTCATCGCTCCTCCTTTCAGCGGAGCAGAACAGCTCGGTGTCGGGCGATCAACGGGAAAGGGCGGGAGACGCGGCGCCCGCTCCGCCGGGCGCGAGCTCCTGCAGGACGGAGGTCGCGTAGGCGCGGTCGTCCGCGGCGAAGAGCGCGCCCTCGGCGACCGCGCTCCAGAAGAAGAGGTTCGCGGCCTCGAGCAGGCGCTCGCGTCGCGCCACGGCGGGAGACGTCGCGACGCTCGCCTTCCCCTCTCGCTGGGCTTCCTCGTGGGCGACGAGCTCCCGCGCCATCCGCGAGAGCGTGGCCCCGATCGAGTCCTGCCTTCCGTGCGGCGCCGATCCGGCGAAGGCGACCACGCCGATCGCGGGCCCGGCCGGGGCCACGAGCAGCGGAACGCCCACCACCCAGTCCACGTCGGTGTGTCCCTCGCCGCGCTTCTCGAAGATGATGCTCGTGCGGGGCGGCCGATTCGCCGCGCCGTTCCGGGCCCAGATCGCCGAGGCGCCGAAGCGGAACGCGTGGCCCACCACGCCCGCGCCGGAGCCGAAGGCGTCTCCCCATCTGCTCGGAGGGAACTCGCCGAAGGTCGGCTGGAGCACCCTCTTCGCGTCGTTCCAGAGGTACGCGCACCAGTGTCCGCCGAGGCCCGGCACGATCGGAGCGCCGGCGTCGGGCCGCGCGTGGGCGAGGGCGTCGTCGAGCTCCGTCTGGGCCAGGCGGGAGCGCTCGAGCACGAGGCGGGCCGAGGTTCCGACGGCGTAGGAGAGCAGCGCGATCGCTGCACTGCTCTGTGTCGGATCGTTGCGGGTCAGGTCGAGCAGGCGCTCGGCCAGCTCCGCCGCCGCGGTCGGGATCGTCTGTCCCTGCCGTGCCGGCCGGTAGACGAGCGAGTAGCGCACGCCGACGATGGGCGCGTCCACCTCGAGGGACGCCTCCCGGGCATCCGTCCGCACGCGACAGCGCGCGTTCTCGCTCTCGACGGGCGACCATCGCTCTTCGCCCCCTTCGGCGAACTTGGCCTCCACGAGCGGGTGGGCGTCGGCGATCGTCGCGTCCGCCGCGGCCGCTCCGGGCGATCGCTCGAAGCCGAGCTTGATCGCGAGCCGATCGCAGTCGACCCGCACCAGGTAGCCCAGCGCGTCCTCGTCGGACTGCAGATTGGCGAAGAGGCTCGGATGATTCTTCCGGCGGAGGTCCTCCTGCGTCAGCGCGAGGCTGTTGGCGACGAGGTACTCCCAGGAGAGCCGCGCGATCGTACGCGCCGTCGCAGGCAGCGAATAGCGGACCGCTCCGTCCGGCTGAAGCGCTTCCTGGACCTTCCTGCGCTCCCCGTCGACCCAGGCGTCGCCGCAGACGATCTGGCGCGAAGGGGTGTGCAGGACCGAGAGCGGGAGGTCCGCGTCGCCCGTGCACACGTTCGTCATGGCGAGTCGGATCCGGCAGATCCCGTCCTCGCCCACGAGGAAGTCGCGCACGATCGACTCCGCGCGCGCCCTCGCGCCGTCCGCCGCACCCGTGGTCCCGTGGATCCGGTGGATCTCGATCGGCCGGTCCTCGTACTGGTCGCCCTCGGGCCGTCGGACGAAGACCTTGACCGCGACACGGGTCGGATACAGGCGGACCACCGAGAACTGGTTGCTCACCACCTCCGGCCGATCCGACGGGCCCGCGCCGAGCGAGCCCGTGGCCACGATCGTGATCCGGTCGCGCAAGAGGCGCGGCACCTCGAGGCCCGCCTTGTGCACGTGGCCGTGGAACGCGACGCGGCAGCCGAGGTCTTCGATCGGGCCGATCTCGGAGAGCGCCAGGTAGTCGGGGCTCCCGCGCTCGCTCGCGAGCCCGTGGTGCCAGACCGCGACCTTGAAGTAGGTCGGGAGCTCGCGCGCGGTCCTGCGGCACTGCGCGACGGCGTCGGGATTCACGTGCCCGCCGCGCCAGTAGCGGTCGTTCGCGTGGCAGGAGTTGAAGCAGAGGAAGGCGACGCGCTCCTCCTCGAACACGTGCGCGGCCCAGTCCTGTCCTTCCTTCGCGGGACGGACCAGGTCGAAGCAGTGATCCGGCGGCTGCGAGAGCGCGTCCCCGTAGAACGACTCGAGGAAGCGCTGGCAGTTGGCGAGGCGCTGCGCGTAGTCCTCCTCGCGCACGAGCGTGCGGATCTTGATCCGGCCGTCCGAGAGGTCCACCCGACGCCGGTCCCGATCGGCGCGCCGCCAGATCGCCTCGGCGTCCCTCAGCGCCGCCGGCTCGGAGGGATCGCCCACGATCGGCGCCGTCCAGTCGACGTCGTGATTGCCCGGGACGAAGATCACGCGCTTCTCCTTCGGCCCCGGGAGGCCGTCGCGGAGCAGCGGGATCAAGGTCCGCCGGGAGAAGCGCAAGAGCTGGTCGTACTCCAGGCGCTGCGCGCGTCGCGTGAGATCGCCGCTCACCACGATCGCATCGAAGCGAGCTCCGGCTCGATCCAGCGCGGCGCCCGGTGCGCTCCAGAGCGTATCGAGCGAGAGCTGCGGGCTGTCTTCGTGGAGGTGGAGGTCGGAGAGATGGAGGATGTCCATGCCGCTACCCCTGGCTCTCTCGCTCGCGCGGCGTCGCCGGCTCGGCAGCGGGCGCGCGGAGCGCGAGGTCGAGCTCGCGAGCGAATCGGAGCGCGCTCGCCGCGAGCTTCGGGTCGAACCGCACCACGCATTCCGCGAGCACCACCGGGTCGGCGGGCACGAGACCGGCGCCGGGGGCGTCGGGCTCGGCGTCGGGGGTCGTCTCGGGCACGGAGCCTCCCCTCGCATGTACAGCGTCGCCGTGACGCTCCCATCCTGCACCGGAGCTGGAGACGATCCAACCACCCATTTCGGGGAGCCGGCGGCTCTCGAGCCGCCGCGCAGCGCGCCGCGTCGTGGAAAGGCGGAGCGCGCGACCTACGCTCGGCCGAGCGCCCCGAGGAGAATCCCGATGACCGCAAGGCCGAGGAAGGAGCCCTCCGCCGATCATCCCATCACCATCGAGCCGAGCCGCACGCGGGTCGTCGTGAAGGCCGGCGGCAAGGTCATCGCCGACAGCCGCGACGCCCTGCGCCTGCGCGAGGCCTCGTACCCGCCGGTGCTCTACGTGCCGCGCCAGGACGTCGACCTGTCGCAGCTCGCGCGCACGGACCACTCGACGTACTGCCCCTACAAGGGCGACTGCGCGTACTACAGCATCCCCGCCGGCGGCGAGCGCAGCACGAACGCCGTGTGGACCTACGAGACCCCGTATCCGGCGGTCGCACGCATCAAGGACCACCTCGCGTTCTATCCCGATCGGGTCGACTCGATCGAGGAGGCGGCCGGAAGCTGACCGACGGCGCTAGGGCCGCGCCTCGAGCACCAGGTTGAAGGGCGTCTCGGTTGCGCGGCGCACGCGCGTGAAGCCGGCGGAGGTCAGCACGTTCCGCAGCCGCGCTTCGCCGGCCTGGGCACCGAGGGCGGCACCTACCTCCTGGGCGAGGGACGCCTGCGTACAGACGAGCGTCGACACCGAGTAGAAGAGGCGGCCGAGCGGGTGGAGGTTCTCGTGCACGTGGTCGCCCGCGCGCGGCTCGACGAGCATCCACGTGCCGTCGCCGTCGAGAGAGTCGCGCACGTGGGCCGCCGCCCCGACGGGATCGCCCATGTCGTGGAGGCAGTCGAAGAACGCCACGAGGTCGTAGCGGCCGGGGTAGCTCTTCGCGGTCGCGACCTCGAAGCGCACCCGATCGCCGAGCTCCGCCTCCCTCGCGCGCTCGCGCGCTCGCTCGATCGAGGGCGTGTGATAGTCGAAGCCCACGAACGTCGAGCGCGGGTATGCCTTCGCGAGGATGATCGTCGAGGCGCCGTGACCACACCCGACGTCCGCCACGCGCGCTCCTGCCGCGAGCTTCGCCTCGACGCCGTCGAGGGCCGGGATCCACTCGGAGACGAGGTGGGCGTTGTAGCCCGGCCGGAAGAAGCGCTCGGTGCCGAGGAAGAGATCCGGCTCGTGCTGGTCCCAGCCGAGACCCGCTCCGGTGCGGAACGCCTCGACCACCTTCGTCACCGCGCGCGTCGCGGCGGTCATCCCCTGGAATCCGCCGAGCACGCAGGCGGGGTTCTCCTCGTCCGTCAGCGCCACCGCATGCTCCGGCGGGAGCGTGTAGCGACCGGTCGTCGCGTCGTACTCGACGTAGCCCGCCGCCGCCTGGGCCGCGAGCCACTCGCGCACGCAGCGCTCGTTCGTCTCGGTGCGGTCGGCGAGCTCGGCGGAGGTGAGTGCGCCGGCGCCGGCCATGGCGCGGTAGAGACCGAGCTTGTCGCCGATCACCACGAGCGACGCCGTCAGCGTCGCGCCGAGATCACCGAGGGCCTTGTTCACGAAGTCATCGAGCTTGGCTGCGTCGAGCATGGAGCCTCCGAGGGCATGCGGGGCCTGCACAGCATACTCCTCGGGCTTGCCGCTCGGGCCGAGCAGCTGTCGAATTCCGCCGCGCCCGAACGTCCAGGAGGAGAGGCGAACGGCCCGAAGGAGGATTCCATGCGACTCTACGAGTTCGGCCCTACCCGCTCGATCCGCGCCCGCTGGACGCTCCAGGAGCTCGGCGTGGACTTCGAGTCCGTCGAGGTGGACCTGCCGAAGGGCGAGCACCGGCACCCCGACTTCCTGAAGCTGAATCCGGCCGCCAAGATTCCCGTGCTCGTGGACGGCAACCTCGTGGTCACCGAGTCGATCGCGATCGTCCTCTACCTCGCCGAGAAGTACGCGGACAAGGGGCTCCTGCCGGCGGATCTCGCGGAGCGATCGCAGGCCTATCGGTGGCTCCTCTTCGTGACGACCGAGCTCGAGCAGCCCCTCTGGCGCATGGCGCGCCACGAGCGGCTCTACCCCGAGACGGATCGCCTCCCGGCCGACATCGACCTCGCGCGCCGCGACTTCACGGAGCTCGCTCCCGTGCTCGAGGAGCACATGAAGGGCCGCGAGTTCGTCGTCGGAGACCGCGTCGGTGTCGTGGACTTCGTGACCGCGTACACCCTCGACTGGGCGAACGAGGTCGGCCTGCTCGAGGGCTTCCCGACGCTGCGGGCCTACATGGAGCGGATGCTCGCGCGCCCGAAGGCGCCGCCGCGGATCCGGGAGACGTTCACGGCGCTGCAACGCTGAGCGAGGCAGCTCGAACTGCCTTGTCTGTCGATCGGTGCAGTTCCCGTTCGTGCGTTTCGAACTTCGCTCGCCTGAGCGACGAGGTGCTCTCCACCAGCACGATGCCGAATGGTGATAGCCTGCTCCCTGATGAAGACGACCGGCCGCCGGATCCTCCTGATGTCATTCGTACTCGCGATCGAGCCCGGCTGCTACGCACGCGCCACGCTGAGCCTGCGAGACCATCCCGACCTCGTGCAGATTCGGCGAGCGACTCGCGACGCAACAGCACGGACGCCAAATCTCGGGATGGTGTACGCGGAAGCCAGCGGCACCGGGAGCTGCGAGGATGTCGCGGTCGATGCTCTTCGAAGTCTGCTCGCGGAAGCTGGCGCCATCGGAGGGAACGCGGTGGAGCAGGTGCAGTTTCGCGCGCGCTGGAATTGGACGGGCGATGCCGTGTGCAAGCGGACGTTTTTCACGCTGAAGAAGGCTCGAGTCCGGGGCATCGCCGTCGACGAATGAGGCGCTAGACCACCCGCCCGGTGTCGCGGACGCGCTGTCCGTCCAGGCCGCGGTTCGCAACCTCAGTCCCGATCCGGCGCACCGGGCGGGAAGAGCGGACGGTACGGTCGCGCCTCGTCGACCGCCCGCGCGAAGGAAGGCCGCGCGAGGAGGCGCGCGCGGTACGCGCGGGCGTTCGAGAGCGCCTCCGGGATCGGATGCACCCAGTCGGCGTAGAAGAGGGAAGGCGCGGCGGCGCAGTCGGCGAGGCCGAACGAATCGCCTGCGCCCCACTGGCGACCTTCCAACGTGTCGTCGAGCCATCGGTACGCCGTGTCGAGGAGCGTGTGCGCCTCGGCGACGCCGTGTCGATCGCGATTCGCGGGGGCACGCATCGTGTCGCCGACGATCTTCTGCATCGGCGTCATCACGTAGTTGTCGAAGAAGCGATCCATCATCCGCACCTCGAGCGCGGCGCGCGGGTCCGCGGGGAAGAGGCGCACGGGGCCCGGATGATGGAGGTCGAGGTGCTCGACGATGATCGTCGCTTCGACCACGGCGCGTCCGGAATCCACGAGGACGGGCATGCGCCTGAGCGGCCAGAGGGCGGCGTGCTCGGCAGCGGCCTGGGGATCGTCGGGAGAGAGCATGCGGAGCTCGAAGGGCGTGGCGTTCTCGTAGAGGGCGATCAGGACCTTCTGGCAGTAGGAGGAGAAGGGATGGGCGTAGAGCTGCAGGGCCATCGGGGTCTCCCGCGCCCGTCGGCGGCGCGGCCGCGGGCGATCTCGGGGCGACGTTCGGTGCTCCTGCGCAGCCGCGCCACCCTCCTTCGCCGCGGCTGGGATCGGCGCCGCGGCCGGCCCAGGTCACGCTGCGTCGGGATCCCCCAGCGGGTCCCTATTCCGGCCAGACCTCGGCCGCAGTCGGGTCGGGAGCCGTCGGCGCGAGGAGGGGAGCCGGGAGCTCCCCGCCGGCGCGGACGAGCGCCGCCGCCGCGTCGTCGGCACGTCCGCCCACCCACGCCGCCCCCGCCGCCTGCAGCGCCGCACCCCCTTCGCTCGCGCGTCGCCTCTCGTCATCGAGCTCGCGCCACAACCCGACGCCGGCGGCCGCGGAGAGTCGATCGGTGCGCCGAAGCTCGTCCGCAAATCGCGCCCATCTCGTGCCGACCACCGGCTCGAGCTTCCCTCGCGCCCCGCCCGCGAATCCCCGTGCCGCCAGGAACTCGAGCCGCGGGCGCCGATCCCCATTCCTCGGTGTCATCGTGAGCTCCCCGGCGAGCTCCGAGAGCGACCCCACGTACAGCGCCCACACCCCCACCGGATGCGTCACCCACCGATCCGTGACGCCGGACGCCTTCGATCCCGCCGCCGCCGCGGAGATCTCGTCCGCGCTCGGCACCCGTCCCGCGTATCCCACCAGCGCGACGATCGGGAACGCGCCGTAGAAGTCGCCGCGCCACAGCGCCGCGCGCGGGAAGACGTCGAGGAAGGTCGCCATCACGATTCGAAGCTCCGGCTCCGAGAGCTGGTAGAGCGGCAGCCACTGCACGAAGGCACCCTCGGGCATGAGGTGGGCGCGCACGTTCTCGAAGTGCTCGCGCGTGTACATCGAGCCCGTCCCGGCGCGCCAGGGCACGAAGAGGTCCGCGACGACGAGATCGAATCGCCCGCTCGTCGAAGCGAGGAAGTTGCGTCCGTCGTCGAGGACGGCGGTGGTGCGCGGATCGTCGTACACGTGGTGGTTGGCGCCCGCGAAGCGACGCCGCGCGGCGTCGGCCACGGCAGGGACGAGCTCGACGAGGTGGAGCGACTCGATGGGATGGCCGAGGGCGGCGCCGGCGCTGATGCCGGTGGCGGACCCGACCCACGCGACGCGCCTCGCATTCGGGGCGAGGAGCAATGCAAGGTGGGCCTCGCGCTCCTGGTGGGCGATCTCCGCAGTGCCGCCGAGGACGCTGTGGTTGTCGACGCGGATCGTCCGGTCGGCCTTCCCGTTCCGGGTCTGCTCGACGACCGCGACGACGCCCTCCGGTGTGGCGCGGGCCTCGAGCAGGGTCTCGCCGGGCAGCGTCTTCACGGGAGGGACCGCGAGCGGGCTCGCGCGCAGGAGCAGCGCGAGGCCTCCGGCAGCGAGGGCCACGCCGTAGGTCGCGCGACGGCGCGGCGGAAGCCCGGGCGCGAGGACGAATGCCAGGGCGAGGAGCGCGCCGAGCATCGCGAAGCTCGGCCACAGCCCGAGGCCCGGCAGCAGGAGCCAGGGCGCCGCGAGGGCGCCCGAGATCGAGCCCGCGGTGTTGGCGACGACGAGCCGTGAGAGGGCCGGCGCGGTGTCGCGCTCGGGCGTGCGCGCGACGAGGGCGAAGGTGAGCGGAAAGAGAAGGGACGCCGCGAGGAGCGGAAGCCCCGCCGTCGCGAGGATCACGCGGAGGCACGCGACGAGGTAGCCGGGCCACGGGGCGTCGCTCCCGACGTACGCGAAGCCGTTCGTGATCTGCCCGAGGGCGGCGGGGAACGCGCTGAAGCCGAGCGCCGCGACGATCAGCGCCGGCGCGAGCAGTGCCGACGGCGTGTCGACTCCGCGCACGTCGAGTGCACCGACGAGCGCCGCGCCGAGGGCGAGCAGCACGAGCAGGGTCACCAGCACGGCACCGAAGGCGAACACGCTGCCGTTCATGACCTGCCCGAACGCGCAGACCAGGAGAACCTGCCCGGCGAAGGCGACGAAGCCGGAGAGGCCCGCGAGGAGGACGGCGGCGCGCTCGAGGCCCGATGCGCGCGCTGCTCTGCGTCCTGGCGCCTTCGCGTGCTCGGAGGCTCGGGCGCTCTCGTTCTCCGCGCGGGCGCCGAGCCTTCGCGCCACGACGAGCGCTCCCGCTCCCGCGACGCTCGTGAGCGCGATCCCACACGCGTAGGTGACGCTCACTCCCCACCGGTCCGGCCCGACGAACGTCGCGAACGCGGTGCCCGCTGCCGCGCCGAGCGTGTTCACGGCGTAGAGCGCCGTCGCGCGCGTGCCGAGCGATGCCGCGTGCGGCGCCACGGCGCTGGCGAGCACGGGCAGCGTCGCGCCGAAGCACGCGGCGGCGGGGAGCGTCGCGAGCAGTGCGACGGCGAAGCGCAACAGCGTGAGCGCGCCTGGGATCTCTCGCGCGCGGTCGTAGAGCGCGTGGAGCGGGAGCGCGCCCGCGGCGAGGAGCAGCGGAACCGCCGCGGCGGCGAGGCCGGCCGCGAGCTCGAGGCCGCCGTACGCGCGCAGCCGCTCGCCCGCGACGCCTCCCGACGCTCCGCGTGCGGCACCGCCCGGCCGGCGCGCGACGATCCGCGGCGCGAGCCACGCGCCGACCGCATGGCCCGCCAGGAACGCCACGAGCGTGGCCGACACCGCCGGCGCAGTCGCGCCGAAGAGCAGCCGGAAGAAGCGCATCCACGTGGTCTCGGCGACGAGCGCGCCGGCGCCCGACACGAGAAAGAGGAACGCCACGACGCCGAGCGACGGCGCGGCCGCGGGGCCCGCGACCGCTGCGCTCGCGCGCGAGCCCGTCGCCGCCATCACGCGCGAGGCGCCGTGCGGCTCAGCGTCCCTTGAAGGTGCTGGTCTGCTTCTTCACGAAGGCCATGGCGGCGTTCTTGAAGTCCTCCGTCTGGCCGGTGCGGATCATGCCCTCGGCCTCGAGGCGGAGCGCCGTGCGCGGGTCGCCGACCAGGGCGAAGTTGAGATTGCGCTTCATGTAGCGGTACGCGATCGGAGGGCCCGCGGCGAGGCGCTCCGCCAGGGCCTTCGCCTCGCTCTGGAACTTCTCGCGCGGGACGACGTAGTGCACGAGGCCGAGGCGCAGCGCCTCCGCGGCGTCGAAGCGGTCGCCCAGGAAGTAGAGCTCGCGCGCCTTCGCGGTGCCGACGATCTGCGTCATCCACCAGCTCCCGCCGAAGTCGCCGCTGAAGCCGATCTTCGCGAAGGCCGTCGTGAACGCGGCGCCCTCGACGGCGATGCGGAGGTCGCAGGCGAGGGCGAGCGAGAGCGACGCGCCGGCGACGGCGCCGTTGATCGCGGCGACCGTCGGCTTTCCCATCTCGTGCAGGAGGAGCGAGGCCTCCTGGTTCGCGGCGAGGCGGTCCATCGCCCACTCCATGGGCGGCGGGCCGTCGCTCGGGTCGCCCTCCGGGCCCGCCGCGGGTCCGCGCGCGGCCATGTCCTTCACGTCGCCGCCGGCGCTGAAGGCCTTCTGCCCCGCGCCCGTCAGCACGACGCAGCGCACGGTCGGGTCCTGGGCAACCTCCTGCAGGCGCGGCGCGAGCGCAGCGAGCATCTCGCCGTTGAGGGAATTCATGGCGTCGGGGCGATTCATCACGACGGTCGCGACGCCGCCGTCGCGCTCCACCAGCACCGTGTCGGACATCGGGATCTCCTCGTGGCCACGAAGTGGCGAGACGGACGCAAGGTATCACCCGTCGCGGGCCACGGGCCACGGGCCTCACTCGCTGCTCAGACGCCCCATCGGCTCGGCGAAGTGCAGGCACACCCCCGACGGATCGATCACGTAGGTGACCTTGTATCCCACTCCTCGTGCCTCGGCCCTTGGACGCGCGCCTCCGGGAACGCGCCGTCCGCGAGCACGCCCGCGACGTGACGCGCCCAGGCGTCGGCGTCGGGCACCTCGACGTGCACCATGAAGTTCTCCGCCCAGTCCTTCTGGAAGTAGTTCTGGAGCAGGAGCATCGTGCCGCCGAGCTCGAGCTCGGCGAGCGCTCCCTGCTCCCAGTTCTGCCGGAAGCCGAGCGCTGCGTAGAAGCGCTTCGAGAGCGCGAAGTCCTTCGCGGGCACGAACACCTTCACGGCGTTCGCGGCGGGCGGGCCGGTCTCGGGCGTCTCGGCCGGGCGCTTCTCTTCTCCGAAGTCGAGGACGTTCCCGCTCTCGTCGCGGATCGCGACGGTGGCGCCGCGGCGCGTGATCTCCACCCCGTCCCGACACACGCTCGCGAGCGTCATCGGATCGCCCCACGTCCACGCCCGGGAGGAGCCGAGGGCCCTCTCGTAGAAGTCGAGCGCGCCCGGCAGGTCGACCACCGAGAGGTTCGGCGCGACGCTCTCGAACCGGCCGTTGCCGCCCATGACGTCCTCCTCGCTATTTCACCGCCACCGGGTTGATCGGCGACCCGACGGCCCCCGTGATCGGGAGCGGGGGCGCCACGAACAGGAATGCGTAACGGCCATCCTCGGCGCAGGCCTCGGCGAGGGCGTCGAGATGGAAGATCTCGCCGAGCAGGCAGCCCATGTCGCGGATCGCGACCATGTGGAGCGGCTGGAAGCAGTCGGGCGTCTCGTTGGGGCGGACCTCGACGCCCCACGTGTCCGTCGCCACTGCCGCGACCTCGCGCTCGTAGATCCAGCGCGCGCAGTGGAGCGAGAGCCCGGGCGCCGGCCCGCCGCAGTAGCCCTGCCAGCTCTTCTGCGAGAGGCAGCGGGTCATCATGCCGGTGCGCACGAGGACGGCATCGCCCGGATCGATCGTCACGCCCTGCGCCTCGGCGCACGCATCGAGATCGTCGGGCAGGATCGGCGTGCCGTCGGCGAGCCACGGCACGCGCTTCCAGCGCGGGAGATCGAGCAGCACGCCGCGCGCGACCACGCCGTGCTTCATGTGCTCGATGCCGTTCAGCATGGCCCCGCCGCTCGCGACCCATCGGATGTCGCGGTCGTTGTACATCTTGCCGTCGTAGAACACGTGGGAGAGGGCGTCCCACTGGGTGCCGCACTGGAGCGGCATCGTCACGGCATCGTCGGCGTAGCGGAAGCCGCCGGGCAGGAAGTCCTGGGCGCCGGCCATGGCATCGCAGCCGTCGGCGAGCATGACGTGGATCGGATTGTGGCGACCGGCGAAGCCGGTCTGGGGGCCGTGCTGGTCGAAGCTCAACGCGCAGGAGATCACGCGGCCGCTGCGCGGGAGCTGGCAGGCGGCGAGGACACGCTCGGGCGTCGCGAAGTTCAGCGTGCCGCGCTGATCGTCCTTGCCCCAGCGACCCCAATTCGAGTAGCGCTGCCCCCAATCGCGCACGGTCTTCGCGTCGAGCTTCTCGCTCACGCCGCACCCCCTCAGGAGAAGGCGAGCAGCCCCTGCACGAACCCGATGTCGTACACGAGCCAGGCGCCGAAGCCGAGGGAGAGGGCGCCGCTCCCCGCGACGATGAAGCGGCGCAGCACGGGCCGCCGCGCCGCGAACGCGAGCGGGAAGCCGAGGCCGAGCGAGATCGCGACCATCCCGCCGATCGTCCCGACGCTGAACACCGCGAGGTAGGCGATGGCGGTCGCCGGCGTGGGCATGGCCGCGAGCGCGAGGAGCGCGACGGCGGCGCTGCCCGCGAGGCCGTGCACGAGGCCCACGCCGCAGGCGCGCGCGAGGGCGGCGGTGGTGGCGGCGCCGGCGTCGCGAAGCTCGTGGACGTGGCCGTGGGCCGCCTCCGACTCCGCGCCCATGTCGCGCAGGTTCCGCAGGCCGAGCGCCACGAGCACGATGCCCACGACGAGCTCGAGGCCGAGGCCGACGCGCGGCGGCACGGCGAGCTGGAGCAGCACGATGAGCGCGCCGACGGCGACGATCGTGGCGCTGTGCCCCAGCCCCCAGGCTGCGCCCACGGCCGCGGAAGCCCACGCGCGGCGGTGTCGGGCGAGGATGGTCGAGACCGCGATCACGTGGTCGGGGTCGCTCGCGTGGCGCAGCCCCAGCACGAAGCCCAGCAGCACGGCCGTGAACACCTAGCTCCTCCTCCCGCGTGCGGCGGTGCGCGCGGCGAGGGCGGCCTCGACCTTCGCGACGTCGGCGGGCACGTCGACGGGCAGGCTCTCCCAGCCCTCGATCGCCGCCACGCGGATCGGATGTCCGTGCTCGAGGGCGCGGAGCTGCTCCAGCGCCTCGGTCTCCTCGAGGGGCGTGCGCGGAAGCTTCACGTACTCGAGCAGGAACTCGCGCCGATAGGCGTAGAGGCCGACGTGCTGCCACACGGGCGGGCGCCTCGCCGAGGCGTCGCGCACGAAGGGGATCGGCGCCCGCGAGAAGTAGAGCGCGAAGCCGCGGCGATCGAGCACGGCCTTCACGCGGTTCGGGTCGGCGAGGGCGTCGGCAGCGACCGCGTGCACGACGGTCGCCATCGGGGCGGAGGGCTCGGCGACCAGCGCCTCGACCGCGGCGTCGATCACGAAGCCCTCGATCAGCGGCTCGTCCCCCTGGACGTTCACGACGATGTCGTCGCGCAGGTGCCGCGCCACCTCGGCGATGCGGTCGGTGCCCGTCGGATGCTCGGACGACGTCATGACGACCGTCGCGCCGAAGCCGCGGGCGGCGTCGGCGATGCGTGCGTCGTCGGTCGCGACGAGAGCGTCCCGCACGCACTTCGCGGAGCGCGCGCCTTCCCACACCCGACGCAGCATGGGAACGCCTGCGATCGGGGCCAGCGGCTTCCCCGGAAAGCGCGAGGCGGCGAAGCGGGCCGGGATCACGGCGACGGCCTGCACGGGCATGATGGCTGCCATCCTACCTGACGGGTAGATTCCCTGCCGTGTCGGAGAGCGTCCCCCCGCAGCCCGACGTCCGCCCCGCGCACGGCCCGCCCGAAGAAGCCTCCGCGCCGCGCCCTCGCGCGCGGGTCCTCACCGTCTCGTCGAACAAGGGCGGCGTCGGCAAGACGACGGTCGCCTCGAACCTCGCGGTCTACGTGCGCGCGCTGCGCGAAGACCTGCCGGTCCTGGTCGTGGGCCTCGACGATCAGGGCACCCTCGATCGCATGTTCGCGCTCCGCCCGCCGACGCCCGCCGACGGGAACCTGAAGCACGTCTTCGCCGAGCGGAGCTTCGACCGCGTGGCGCAGCTCGGGGAGTACGGCGTCCACTTCGTGCCGTCGCCGCCCGACCTGCCGAGCCTCAAGGCGAGGGCGGAGGATCCGGGCGTGCTCTCGCGGATCGTGGCGCGGAGCCACTGGAACGGCCTCGTGATCTTCGACACCAAGAGCGATCTCGAGGCGCTCACCCACAACGCCCTCGTGGCGGCGGACCTCGTGCTGATCCCGGTCGCCGACTGGGCGAGCCTCGAGGAGGCGGCGAAGACGATGGCCCTCCTCACGCGCGAGAAGCGTGCGAGCCGCGGGCGGATCCTGCTCACGCTGGCCGACGCGCGGACCCGGATCGACGAGCAGGGCCACGATCTGCGCGGACGCCTCGAGCAGGAGATCGATCGCCGCGGCTACCGCCGCTGCACGACCTTCCTCTCGCGCAGCCCGCGCGTCGAGGCGCTGAACTCCGGCACGGGCCGGCCGCTCTCGATCCTGCACCACGCCCAGGGCACGAACGTGCATCGCCAGATGCGGGCCCTCGCCGACGAGGTGCTGCTCGAGCTCGGGCTCGCGGACGCGTCGCCCGCGCGCGAGGAAGCGCGGCGGGCGCCGCGTCGCGCCGCGCCCGGTCGTACCTCGGCGGCGGGCGAGGGCTTCGACTGGAAGCAAACCCTGCTCAAGGGCCTGCGCGGGTGGTAGCGACGTCCTTCACGCGGCTCGTGGGATGTCGGCATCCCCTGCAGCAGGCCGGGATGGGCGGCATCGCGACGACGGCCCTCGCCGCGGCGGTGGCCGAGGCCGGCGGGCTCGGCATGGTCGGCGCCGCGCTCGTGCCGGCGCCGGCGCTCGCGGCGAGCCTCGAGGAGCTCGCGCGCCGCACGCGCGGCGCCTTCGGCGTGAACTTCCTCGTGCCCTTCCTCGATCTCGACGCCGTCGACGCCGCGGCCTCCCGCGCCCGCGTCGTCGAGCTCTTCTACGGCGCGCCCGATGCCGGCCTCGTGCAGCGCGTGAAGCGGAGCGGAGCGCTGGCGGCGTGGCAGGTCGGCTCGGCCGAGGAGGCCGCGGCCGCCGAGCGTGCGGGATGCGACTTCGTGGTGGCCCAGGGCGTCGAGGCCGGCGGGCACGTGCGCGGTACGATCGGCCTGCTCCCGCTCCTCTCCGAGGTGCTCGGGCGGGTGCGCGTGCCGGTCGTGGCGGCGGGAGGCCTCGGAACGGCGCGGGCCGTCGCGGCGGTGCTCGCCGCGGGCGCGGCCGCGGCGCGGGTCGGGACGCGCTTCGTCGCCGCGACGGAGAGCGACGCCCATCCGAGCTACGTCGACGCCCTGGTGTCGGCCGGCGCGGAGGACACGGTCTACACCGAGGCGTTCTCCGGCATGTGGCCGAACGCGCCGCATCGCGTGCTCCGCTCCTGCGTGGCGGCGGCGCAGGCGGCGCCCGAGGGCACGATCGGGGAGATCGAGCTCGGCGGGCGGAAGCTCCCGCTGCCGCGCTTCGCGGTACCGTGCCCGACCCGTGCGACGAGCGGCCGGACCGAGGCGATGGCGCTCTACGCGGGCGAGTCGGTCGGCGCGGTGCGCGGCCGCGAGACGGCGGCCGAGATCGTGCGCGAGCTCATGGAGGGAGCCGAGCGGCTCCTGCGGGGAGAGGAGAGGGCATGACGACGTTCGGAATCGTGGTGGGCGGCGGCCCGGCGCCGGGCATCAACGGCGTGATCGGCGCGGCGGCGCAGACGGCGCTCGCCGCGGGTCATCGCGTGATCGGAATCCTCGACGGGATGAAGCACGTGATGGAGGGCGATGCCTCCCACGTGGTCGAGCTGAAGGAAGAGCAGGTCGCGCGCATCCATCTCCAGGGCGGCTCCATCCTGCACACGTCGCGCGCCAATCCCACGAAGAAGGCCGAGCTGCTCGAGAACGTGGTGAAGAGCCTCGATTCCCTCGGCGTGACCCACCTCGTGACGATCGGCGGCGACGACACCGCCTTCTCGGCGAAGCGCGTGGCCGACACCGCGGCCGGTCGGATCAAGGTCGCCCACGTGCCGAAGACGATCGACAACGACCTTCCGCTCCCGCAGCTGGCCCCGACCTTCGGCTTCGAGACCGCTCGCGAGCACGCGACGACCGTGGTGGAGCGCATCCTCGAGGACACGCGCACGACCGGCCGCTGGTTCTTCATCATCATGATGGGGCGCAAGGCCGGCCACCTGGCCCTCGGCGCGGGGAAGAGCGCCGGCGCCACCATCACGCTCATCCCGGAGGAGTGGGGCGGGGCGAAGATCAAGTTCGACGAGGTGGTGCGCGTGCTCGAGGGCTCGATCGTGAAGCGCCTCGCCCAGGGTGCGCCCGACGGGGTCGCGGTGATCGCGGAGGGAGTGGCCGAGTACCTCGACCCCGAGGAGCTCGAGGCGCTGAAGGACGCGCCGCGCGACGAGCACGGCCACGTCCGCCTCGCCGAGGTGCCGCTCGGGAAGGTGCTCCGCACCGCCGTGGCCGACGCGCTCGCGGCCCGCGGCGTGAAGGTGCAGATCGGCGACAAGGACGTCGGCTACGAGCTGCGCTGCGGTCAGCCGACCGCCTTCGACCGGGACTACACGCGCGACCTCGGCGTGGGGGCGGTGCGCACGCTCCTCGCCGGGCAGTCGTCGGTGCTGATCACGCGACAGCAGGGGAAGATCGTGCCGATCCCCTTCGCCGAGCTGATGGATCCCGCCACCGGACGCACGAAGGTGCGCCTGGTCGACGTCGACACCGACTCGTTCCGCAACGCCCGCTCGCTCCAGACGCGCGTCACGAAGGACGACCTCGCCGACAGCGGGAAGCTCGCGGCGCTCGCGAAGGCCGCAAAGCTCACGCCCGAGGAGGCGAAGGTGCGCTACGCGGTGCTGCTCTAGCACCACCGTGGACGTCGTCCCCCCGCTCGCGCATCCCGCTCCGGTCCCTCGGGCTCGCCGGCCCTGGTGGATCCCGCACTTCCTCGGTGCCGTTCCCGAGATCGCGCCGGAGAAGCTGCGGCTCCTGGGAGTCGTCGCGCTCGCGCTCTTCTTCGAGCAGTACGACTTCGGGATGCTCTCGAACGCCCTTCCGCGGATCGCGCTGGACCTCGGCATCGAGCGCGCGGACTACGGTCGCTACCTCTCGCTCGTGCGCCTCGGGGCGCTTCCCGCCTTCGCGCTCCTGGCCCTGGCCGATCGCATCGGACGCCGCCGCCTGTTCCTGCTCTGCGTCGTCGTGCTCTCCCTCGGCACGGCCGCGACGGCCCTCGCGCAGACCCCCGTGCAGTTCGTCGCGATCCAGATGCTGACGCGCACCTTCATGACGGCCGGGATGGCGATCGCGTTCGTGATCGTCACCGAAGAGTTTCCGGCCGAGCACCGGGGCTGGGGGCTCGGCGTGCTCGGCGCCCTCGGTGCGATCGGGATCGGCCTGGGCGCGGGACTCTTCGCGGCGGTCGACGTCCTGCCCTACGGCTGGCGCGCGCTCTACGCCTTCGGGCTCTTCCCGCTCGTCTTGATCCCGACGTTCCGGCGGAGCGTTCCGGAGACGCGACGCTTCCACGACCAGGTCGCGAGCCAGGAGGCGAAGGCACGGGCGCGCGGCGTCTTCGCGACCTGGCTCGGCCCGATCGTCGACCTCGCGCGCGCCTATCCCGCGCGCGCGGGGCTCGTCGCGCTGATCAGCTTCGCCACGTCCTTCGGCACCGTCTCCGTCTTCCAGTTCACGAGCGACTTCCTGCTGCGCGACCGCGGCTGGGCGCCCTGGCAGTTCTCCTTGATGCTCGTGCTCGGCGGGGCGCTCGGCATCGTGGGAAACGTCTCCGCCGGCCGCCTCGGCGATCGTGTCGGCCGCCGGGGCGTCGGCATGGCCTCGATGGCCGCGTTTCCCGCGTTCGTGAGCCTGTTCTATCTCGGCCCGTCGGCGTCGCTCACCGCCGCCTGGATCGGCTTCCTGTTCTGCGTGAGCATGAACCAGACCATCCAGCGCGCCTTCGCGACGGAGCTCTTCCCGACACGCGAGCGCGGCACCGCGATGGGACTGGCGGAGCTCGTGAGCACGCTCGGAGCGAGCGCCGGCCTCGCGCTCGTGGGCGTCGGCATCGGCCTCGGATGGCCGTTGGCCCAGGTGACGAGCGCATTCTCCTTCGCCGTGGCCGGTGCCGGGCTCTTCGTGCTGCTGCTCCCGGAGACGCGCGGGCGCGAGCTCGAGGCGATCAGCGACGCGGGTCGGTCCGACGGCGGCGAGGTCCCGCACCGCCCGCGGCGGGAGCACTGAGCCCCTGGCGGCGCGGCGCCCGAGCGACACCTATCGGCGCATCTACGCCGTCGTGCGACGCATCCCCACGGGCCGCGTCGCGAGCTACGGCCAGGTGGCGCGCCTCGCCGGCATCCCGCGCGGCGCGCGCCAGGTGGGCTACGCGCTGCACGCGCTGCCGGACGCGAGCGACGTGCCGTGGCATCGCGTGGTCGGGGCCGAGGGGCGCGTGAAGGTCCGCGCGATCGACGGACCGGCGCAGCTCCAGGCGAGGCTCCTCGCGCGGGAGGGCGTACGCTTCGACCGCGCGGGTCGGATCGATCTCGCGCGCTTCGGCTGGACGCCGCGAGGCATCGGTCAGTCGTCGGTGCGCTGTAGCTCGACGAATCGGCGGTAGGCGCCGCCGGCGAGGTCCATCAGCTCGGCGTGGCTTCCGCGCTCGCGGATCCTTCCGCCCTCCAGGAACACGATCTGATCGGCCGTGCGCACGGTCGAGAGGCGGTGGGCGATCACGAGCACGACGCGCGAGCGTCCCGCCTCGCGCAGCACGTCGACGAGCTGCTGCTCGGTCTCGGGATCGAGGGCCGACGTGGGCTCGTCGAAGATCAGGACGTCGGCCTCCCGCACGAGCGCCCGCGCGATCGCGAGGCGCTGCTTCTGCCCGACCGAGAGCTTCCCGCCGGCCCGGCCGAGCCGCGTCGAGAGCCCCTGCGGCAGCGCGCGCACGAACTCCGTGGCGCCGGCCCGCTCGAGCGCGTGCCACACCTCGTCGTCGCTCGCGTGCGCCTTCCCGAGGCGCACGTTCTCCCGCACGGTGTCGTCGAACAGCACGGTCTCCTGGAACACGAACGCGATGCGCTCGCGCAGGGGGCGGCGCGCGACGCGGGCGAGGTCGACCCCGTCGAGCAGCACGCGGCCGCTCGTCGGGTCGTGGAAGCGGGGCACGAGGGAGGCCAGCGTGGTCTTGCCCGCGCCGGCGGGACCCACGAGGGCCGTGACCTCGCCGCGGCGCGCGAGGAGCGTGATCCGGTCGAGCGCGAGCGTGCCGTCGCCGTAGCGGAACGACACGTCCTCGAAGCGCACGCCGGAGTCGTCGGGCCCGGCGTGCGCCGCGCGCGGAAACGCCGCCGTCGCGCGCTCCGTCTCGCCCGGCATGTCCATCAGGAAGAAGACGCGATGCAGGCCGGGCGCCGACTCCTGCAGCCGGATCCAGAGCGCGCCGAGCTCGACGGCGAAGAATCCGATCTGGATCAGGTAGGTGAAGAGGAGCGTCGCGTCGCCGAGGCTGATCGCTCGCGCGATCACGAGATCGACGACATGGAGGAACGCGCCGCTCACGAGCACCACGCTCGGGACGAAGGCGGCGACGAAGGCCCCCATGCCGACCAGCACGACGCCGCGGAAGCGCGAGAAGCCCTCCCAGCTGTCGCGCGCGAAGCGCGTCTGCTCGCGCTCGCGCCCGCCGAGGCTCTGCACGGCGAGCACGTTCGCCATGCCCTCCTCGACCGTCGAGGCGGTCGCCGCGCCCGCCTTCCGGCTGCGCTCGCCACGGCCGCGCACCAGGCCTGCGAACGGGATCGACGTCAGGAGCGAGAGCGGCAGGAAGGCGAGCGCCGTCAGGACGAGGCGGGGGTGGTCTCCGAAGGTGAGGTGCAGGACGCCGGCGGAGAGGAGGAGCCCGATCGGCGCCGCGATCGGCGTGAGGAGAAGCCGGTAGCAGGCGTTGGTGATCGCCGGCGTGTCGTTCATCACGCGGTAGACCGCGTCGCCGACGCGTTCGTCGTCGAAGGCCGCCATCGGCAGCGCCTGGATCCGCTCGAACAGGCGCGCGCGGTAGTGATGGTTCAGGTCCTGGGTCAGGCGCAGCGTGAAGTGGAAGTCGAGGAGGCCGAGGAGGCCGCCCGCGAGGCTGAAGCCCGCGTTGGCCTCGTTCTCGGTACGCGTCGCGGTGTCCTGCCCGGAGGAGAGCCAGGCGTCGGCCTGGTCCTGCTCGCGGAGCGACGTCCCGATCGCGCCGACGAGCAGCAGGAGCACGGCCTGTGCCGCGACGGTCGCGGTCAGGATCTCGACCGGGCTCGCTCCGTCGAGCATCCGGAGGAACGGCTCGACGAAGAACGGATAGGGCGTCGGCCGAGACGCGATCGGGAGGCCCAGGATCACGTGGTCGACCAGGATCTTCACGGGCCAAGGAAGGAGCAGCAGCGGGAGCAAGGTGAGCAGGACGAGCACGAGCTTCAGCGCGAACCGCGCGCGGAAGGGTCTCACGTAGGCGAGGGCCCGTGCGAAGAGGCGCAGCGCTTCGCGCGTGCCGATCCGATCGCTCTCCTCCGGCCGGGCGCGGCGCGTGGGCGCGGACGCCGCGCTCACGACGCGCTCCCGGTCGCGAGGCGCCGCGCGCCCTCTTCGGCCGGCTCGCGCTCGCGCTCGACCAGGCGCCGGTACACGCCTCCGGGACGCGCGACGAGCTCGTCGTGGCTTCCCTGCTCGACGAGTCGGCCCTCCTGCAGGACGAGCACGCGGTCCGCGCGCCGCACCGTGGAGAGGCGATGGGTGATCAGGAAGATCGCGCGACCACGGCCCCACTCGGCCAGCCGGCGCAGGACGCGCAGCTCCGTCTCGGCGTCGAGGCTCGCGGTCGGCTCGTCGAGCACGAGGATCGGCGCGTCCTTCAGGACCGCCCGCGCGATCGAGAGGCGCTGGCGCTGGCCCGTGCTGAGCTTGCTGCCGCGCTCCCCGAGGAGCGTGTCGTACCCGTCGGGCAGCGTCTCGACGAACTCGTCGACACAGGCGACCGCCGCGGCCCGACGCAGCTCCGCGTCGCTCGCCGCGGGCGCCGCGTAGCGCAGGTTCTCGCGCACCGTCGTCCCGAACAGGAGGTTCTCCTGCAGCGCGATCGCGACGTGGGCGCGGAGCGCGTCGAGGCGCAGCCGGCGAAGGTCGACGCCGTCGAGCTCGATCGATCCGGCGTCGGGATCGAACAGACGCAAGAGGAGCGCGACGAGCGTGCTCTTCCCCGAGCCCGTCGGGCCCACGATCGCCGTGATCGTCCCGGGCCGCGCCTCGAAGCTCACGTCGTGGAGCACCGGACGCCCGGGCGCGTAGGAGAAGCCGACCCCGCGGAACGCGACGCCGCGCACGAAGGGCGGCACCGCCACGGCGTCGGGCGCGTCCTTCACCTCGGGCTCGAGGTCGAGCACCTCGAACACGCGATCGAGGCCGATCGCCAGGTCCTGGACGCGCGCCCAGGTGCGGAAGAGGGCGACGAGCCCTCCCGCGCCCTCGCCGAAGCGCTCCTTGAAGAAGTTGTAGAGGCCGAGGTTCCAGGCGGTGAAGCCGGCGGAGGCGAAGAGGCGCGCCGCGAAGACGCTCGCGCCGTCCCGCGTCGCGAGCGTCACCGCGGCAGTGGACGCGAGCACCGCGGCGCCGACGAGCCAGAACACCGCGACGCCGAACACCGCGAACAGGCTGCGCGCCGTGTAGGCCACCGCGAAGGCGGCGCGGGAGTCGCGCTCGAAGCGCGCCTGCTCCCGGGCCTCGGCGCCGTAGGCCTTGAGCACCCGGATCCCGGCGAGGGTCTCCTGGATCCTGGAGGTGAGATCGCTCTGCGCCTCGCGGGCGGCACGGAACCGCCGCCGGAGGCGCTTCGCCACGAACGCGCCTCCGACGAGCGCGGGCGGCCAGATCGCGAGCAGGAGCAGGGCGAGGCCGGGATCGAACACGGCGACGACGACCAGCGAGAACACGAAGCGCGCCGACGCGAAGAGCGGCGCCAGGATCAGGAGCTCGATCAGCTGCGTGACGGTCGCGCTGTCCTGGTGGATCCGGTAGAGGGCGTCGCCCACGCGGCTCTCGGCGTGGAAGCGCAGCGACAGGGTCTGCAGCCGCTCGAACAGGCGCATGCGCAGGAGCTGGTTGATGCGCTGCAGGATCCAGGTCTGGTAGTAGAAGAGCGCGAGCACGGCAGGCACGAGCACGAGCGCGAGGCTCACCCCGAGCCAGACCACCTTCTCCGCGAGCGCGTGGCGGAGCGTCGGAGGCAGCGCCGGCACCCCGGTCGCCGTCGCGGGATCGACGCCGAAGAGCTGCGCCTCGAGGGGCGTCAGCGGCTCCCCGTTCAGGATCCGCGTCCACACGACGTCGAGCAGCAGGAGCACGACGGGAAGGAGCAGGATCGCCGCGCCGGCGAAGCCTCCGACCAGGGCCAGCAGGTGCCCGCGCACGTCTCGCAGCAGAGGGAGACAACGCCGGAGGATCTGGACGACGACGCGGAGGCCGAGCCGGTCCTGCCGGCCGCCGCCGCCCAGGGCCGCGAACGCGGCTTCGTCGGCGCGAGGCGCGCCGCCTGCGCTCGCCGCCTGGTCCGCTCCCGTCATCCGCTTCCGTCCGCGCTTCGGCTCGTCCCGCTCGAGGCTAGCGCACGCCTGCGGGCGCTATGCAGCCCGTTGCGGGGCAGGGAATCGCGCTGCCCATTTTCCTGGGATCGCCCGACGCCCGCCCGGCCGACACGGCCCCTCCTGCCGGCCCAGGGGCCGGCAGCGCGCGCGCAGCCCGACGCACGAGGCCGCCGTCGCGCCGGGCGCCTTCCGATCGACGTGTTCCAGTGTCGGAGGAACCTGGCATCGGCCTTGCTGAAGGGAGCTGCGTGCTGGGAGGCGGTTGGCTTTGCCACGAGGCCCGCTCGCACGCGCGAGCCAACTGCTGAGGACGCTGCACATGAGGAAGCACACGGCTCTGCGACGGTCCGCGAGCGCGCTCACCCGACTCGCCCTGGTGTTCGGATGCCTGGCCGGCCCGCTCGAGGCCGGCGCCTTCTCGGTCACGGCGACGGACCTTCCCGACGGCTCCAGCCACGTCGACCTCGGCACCGCAGAGGTCGACGCCTCCGGCGGCAGCTTCGCCACGAGGTCGCTCTACGGAATCGTCGGCACGGGCGTGTCGGTCGGCTACGTGGCCGGCGAGATCGACACGTCGGGCGAGTCGATCACGTTCCGCTTCGCCTCGCCGGGCGTCCTCACGAGCCTCGACCTCATGAGGCTCTACCTCGCGTCGACCTACGGGGATTCGGCGAACGAGGCGGCTCGCGTGGTCGTCCACTCCGGCGAGGCGAGCTACGAGGGGATGCTGGTCGTGGCCTCCGCGACGGCCGCCACCTGGTCGTTCGTGGGCGGCGGACCGGTCGCCGCCGTCTCCGTCCCGACGGCGGGCGGGGTCGGGTGGTTCTCGATCGCGAGCCCGTTCGGCGACCTCGAGATCGATTCCCTCGAGCTCCTGCCCGTGGACACGAGCGGCCAGGCGGACCACCGCAACGCCGACTACTCGTTCGTCGCGCTCTCGATGGGGCGGACGCAGCCCGTCCCGGAGCCGGATCCGGCCCTGCTCGTGGGCTCCGGTCTCGGGGGGCTCCTCCTCACGCGTCGCAAGCGGGCGTAGGCCGAGCCTCCGCCCCGTCGCGCTCCTGCGTCAGCCCTCCTGGTCGAGGTGGAGGCGATGGAGCACGCGGTGGAGGATCGGCGCGAGCAGGATGCCCGTCACCACGATCAGCACGAGCCCGGAGTAGAGGGCGTAGAAGGCTGCGAAGAGCTTGCCTGCAGGTCCTCCGAGCTCGCCCACGGGCCCCATGCCGGAGAGGATCATCGAGGCGTTCAAGAACGCGTCCGTCCAGTCCTGCCTCGCGAGGCCGTGGTAGCCGATCGTGCCGATCGCGAGGGAGCCGGCGATCACGAGCGAGGAGACGCCGAGGTGGCTCGCGAAGCGGAGGAGGAACGCGCGCAAGGGCAGCAGGCCGTGGCGGCGGTGCTCGTACATCGCGCTCACTCCCTCGGTTTCTCGGCGGCGAAGCGGAGCCGGACGTAGTCGGCGTACCAGCGACCCAGGTCGTCGCACAGCCGCGGCCGAAGTCGCTCCTCGACCTCCGCCAGGAAGGCCGGTCGCTCGGGCTCGGGCAACACCTTCGTGAAGCTCTGGCAGAACGTCTCGAGCCAGCCCGAGACGTTGCCCGGGAGCGGCGTGGGGCGCGGGAACAAGGCGATCTCGCGCACCGCGAAGCCGCCGCGCTCGAGCCGCGCGCGATACTCGACGTCGTCCGGGAAGTACCAGGGGTTCGCGGCGCGGCCGTCGTAGCCACGTGCGGCGAGGGCCGCCTCGAGCGCGCCGACGATCTCGCGGACGCAGCCGGCTCCGCCGAGTTCCGCCACGAAGCGGCCGCCGGGCACGAGCGCACGGCGGACGCCGTCGATCACGCGATCGGGCTCGCGCATCCAATGCAGGGCGGCGTTGCTGAAGACCGCATCGAACTCGCCGTCGAAGGCCAGGGCGTGACCGTCGCCCACGCGCGCGTCGAGCCCACGCGCGCGTGCGGCCTCCACGAATTCCGGGCTGCCGTCGATCCCCACCACGCGACACCCGGCCGCGACGAGCTTCTCGCTCAGGGCGCCGTCTCCGCAGCCCAAGTCGAGCACGCGCTCTCCCGCTCGCGGCGCGAGGAGCTCCACGACGGGCGCGCCGAGGTCGGAGACGAAGCGCGCGTGACGCTCGTAGCCTTCCGGATCCCAGGTCTGACGCCTCGTCATCGGCGCGCCTCCCGCGCGGCACTCCGGCGGCGCGGATGTGATACAAGAGCAACGTGCCCGAGCATCGCACGGCCGCCGGCCTCGAGGAACAGCGCCGGGCCTTCGAGCAGGCGCGGCTCGAGATCGCCCGCATGCGGGTGGACGGCGGCCACACGCTGCTGCAGGTGCTCCAGCAGGCGATGGAGCTCGCCTCGCGGACCCTCGCCGTCGAGCGAGCCGGCGTCTGGCTGCTCGTGAACGAGGGGCGGACGCTGCGCTGCTTCGACGTCTACGAGCGCTCGAAGGCGCAGCACTCCGAGGGCACGCTGCTCCAGGCGTCGGACTTCCCCGCGTACTTCAAGGCGCTGGAGGAGCGCACGAACGTCCCGGCCGCTGACGCCCGGACCGATCCGCTGACCCACGAGCTGCGCCGCGCCTACCTCGAGCCGCTCGGCATCGTCTCGATGCTCGACGCGCCGATCTTCCGGAACGGCCAGGTGGTCGGCGTCGTGTGCCACGAGCACGTCGGTGCGCCGCGCGAGTGGACCTCCGAGGAGCGCGCGTTCGTGAGCTCGGTCGCCGACGGGGTCGCGCTGCGCCTCGAGAGCTCGGCCCGCGCGGAGGCGGAGAGCCGGCTCCTCGCCCACGAGGCGCACCTCGCGGAGTTCTCCAAGATGGAGGCGCTCGGCCGCCTCGCCGCCGGAGTGGCGCACGACTTCAACAACATGCTCGCCATCGTGCTCTCCCACGCCAGCCGGATCGGAGCGCTCTCCGAGGCGACGGATCGCATCCGGACCGGCGCCCACCAGATCGAGGAGGCCGCGCACCGCGGCGCCGCGCTCGCGCGCGAGCTCCTGTCCTTCGGGCGCGAGCGGCCCCACGAGCCGTGCGTGCTCGACGTGGGACGCGCGACGGAGGAGTTCGCGGACCTCCTCCAGCGAGCGGTCGGCGACGAGCACGAGCTGCGCGTCGAGCGGGCGGAGCGCACCGGGCGCGTGATGATCGACCGCACGCAGCTCGAGCGGCTGCTCCTGAACCTCTGCGTGAACGCCCGCGACGCGATGCCCTCGGGAGGTCCGATCCGGATCGGCGTCGCCGAGACGCGGGTCGCGGCCGAGTCGGATGCGCCCGGCGTCTACGTGCTGCTCTCCGTCTCCGACCAGGGCGTCGGGATGGACGAGAAGGTCCGCGCGCACGCGTTCGAGCCGTTCTTCACGACGAAGCCAGAAGGGAAGGGGACCGGACTCGGGCTCTCGATCGTGTACAAGATCGTGGAGCGCTGCGGCGGGTTCATCCACATCGACAGCGAGCCCGGCCGCGGCACCACCTTCCGTGTGTACCTGCCGCGCGTCGCGGCGGAGGCCTAGCCGTCTCCCTTCTCGCGCATCGTGCGCTCGTCCCAGAGCCAGATGCGGTGGCCGTCCGGGTCGAGGAGCTCCGCGCCGTAGCCCCAGAACACCTTCGCGGGGCCGTGCTCGAACCGGACGCCGCGCGCCGAGAGCGCCTCGAACACACGCTCGACGTCGTCGACCTGGAACGTCATCACGCAGCCGGAGGCGGCGACCTCGTCCGCACGCTCGTGCAGGAAGAGCGTGAGCCCCGCGTCGTCCTGCAGCGCGGCGGTGCCGCGCTCGGGGATCTCGAACTCGGGCCGGAACCCGAGCGTCTCGACGTACCAGGCGCGGGCCGCGCGCCAGTCGCGCACGAAGATCGTGAGGTGGTCGAGCCTGGGCACGGAGCCAGGCTACCCCTCGCGACACCGAAGGCTCAAGCGCCCATGCGCTCCCAGACGCCGGGGCGCAGCTCGATCCAGACTGCCAGCGAGACGGCGATCGCGACGTCGGCCTCGTCGACGAGCGCCGTGCCCACGTGGAGCTTCCGGCCCTCGCGGCCGAGGGGCCAGCCGAGCGCGCGGAGCCTCTCCCCGGCGCGGGGCAGGCGGTCGATGCGCGCTCCGATCCGCCCGAGGAGCACCATCGTCGGATGGGCGAGGGCGTAGGCGCCCGGACAGTCGAGGGCGGCCCACACGAGCTCCGGGCGCACGATGCCCCGCGCATCGGCCCACTGCGCGTCCGGAATCCAGGGGCTCGCGACCAGGTCGCGGGCGCCGCAGGCGACCGGCGCCAGGCCGAGACCGTCTCCCGGCCGCCGCTCGGGGCCGCAGCCGAAGCAGCCGGGATTGTGGTGGGGTGCGCCCCGGAACGCGCGCGCCGCGACGCGCGCCGTCTCGAAGTCGGGCGCCGCCGGAGTCGACACCTCGAGCGTGGCGCGATTGGCGTCGGCGATGAGCTCGTCGGAGTCGAGCATCGCGACGCCGCCGCCCGGCGAGCGCTCGAGCTGGAAGGCGTGCTCGAGGCGCACGGGGCGGCGGATCGTGACCTCCGCCGGGCCGCGGATCTCCCGCGCCAGACACCCGGCGACGTAGCCGCCGTGGCCGAAGCCGCGCGGTCCGCAGAAGCGGGCGGGGATCAGCAGCAGCTTCGCCTCCGGTCCGCCCGCTCCTCGAGGGCGTGTCGCACGCAGGTCGCCGACCCTGCAGGAAGCCGGGCGGCGGGCATGCCGAGGAAGCCGCGCAGGAAGTCGCGCAGCGCGCGAGCGAGGCGCGCGAGCCGCGCCCTCACGACGGCACCGCCTCGGCGCCCGCCGCGAGCGCCTCTCCGCCGCGCAAGGTGCGCCACCAGACGCGCGCCGCGTCGAGCACGACGACGAGCACGAGCGCCATGAAGAGCGCGGTGATCGCGGCGTCGAGCCGGTTGTTGAAGATCACGGCGTGCGTCTCGCGGATCTTCTCCGGCGCGATCGCGCCGCGCGCGAGCTCTCCCGCGAGGTGGTCGGCCTGGGCGAGGAAGCCGAGCCGCCGATCCGGCGAGAAGATCTTGAGCCAGCCCGCGCTCATCGTGACCGCGAGCAGCCACGCGAGCGGCAGCAGCGTCGCCGGCGCGAAGCGCGCCCGGCCCTGCCGGACGAAGATCGTCGTGGCCGCCGTGAGGGCCGTCGCCGCGAGGAGCTGGTTCGCGATCCCGAAGAGCGGCCAGAGCGAGTTGATGCCGCCGAGCGGGTCCACCACGCCCTGATAGAGGAAGTAGCCCCAGCCCGCGACGATGAGCGCGGACGAGAGCACGTTCGCCGGGAGCGACGAGGTGCGGCCCAGGGGACGCCACAGGTTGCCGAGGAAGTCCTGCAGCATGAAGCGCCCGACGCGCGTCCCCGCGTCGAGCGTCGTCAGGATGAAGAGCGCCTCGAACATGATCGCGAAGTGGTACCAGAGCGCCTTCAACGTCTCGCCGCCGAGCGCGCTCGAGAAGATCTCGGCCATGCCGACGGCGAGGCTCGGCGCGCCCCCGGTGCGCGAGAGCAGCGTCGTCTCGCCGACCTGGCGCGTGAGGCGCTCGAACGCCGCGGGATCGAACGCGAAGCCCCAGGCCGCGATCGCGCCGCCGGCCTGCTGCACGCTGGATCCGATCATCGCCGGCGGCGAGTTGATGGCGAAGTAGGTGCCGGGCTCCATCACGGCGGCCGAGAGGAGCGCCATCATGCCCACGAAGCTCTCCATCAGCATTGCGCCGTAGCCGATGAAGCGGGCGTCGCTCTCGCGATCGAGGAGCTTCGGCGTGGTGCCGCTCGCGATCAGGGCATGGAAGCCCGAGATCGCGCCGCAGGCGATCGTGATGAAGCAGAACGGGAACAGCGTGCCCGCGAAGACCGGGCCGCTGCCGTCGACGAAACGCGTGAGCGCCGGGAGCTGCACGGGCGGCCGGACCCAGATCAGCCCTGCGGCGAGCAGCAGCACGGTGCCGATCTTGACGAAGGCCGAGAGATAGTCGCGCGGCGCGAGCAGGAGCCAGACGGGGAGCACGCTCGCGACGAAGCCGTAGCCGATGATCGAGAGCGCGAGCGTGCGCTTGTCGAGGTCGAAGAAGACGCGCAGCGCCTCGTGCTCCGCGACGTAGCGGCCTCCGAGCACCGCAAGCAGCACCAGGGCGACACCCGAGAGGCTCGCCTCGAGCACGCGGCCGGGCCGGAGCTTCACCATGTAGAGACCCATCGCGAGAGCGATCGGGATCGTGGCCGTGACCGTCGACGTGCCCCACGGGCTCCCGAACATCGCGTTCACGACGACGAGCCCGAGCACGCCGATCAGGATCAGCATGATCGCGAGGACACCGACCAGGGCGGCCGCGCCGCCCACGGGGCCGATCTCGTCGCGCACGATCTGGCCGAGGCTCTTCCCACCCCGCCGCAAGGACCCGACGAGGATCGTCATGTCCTGGACGGCACCGCCGAGCACGACGCCGATCAGGATGTACAGCGTGCCCGGCAGGTAGCCGAACTGGGCGGCCAGGATCGGGCCGACGAGGGGCCCCGGTCCGGCGATCGCCGCGAAGTGATGGCCGAACGCGACCCAGCGGTTCGTGGGGACGAAGTCCTTTCCGTCGCGCAGGCGGTGGGCCGGCGTCGGTCGCGCGTCGTCGAGGGAGAGCGCCTTCGCCGCGAGGAACGCCGAGTAGAAGCGGTAGCCCACGGCGTACACGCAGACGGCGGCGGTCAGGAACCACGCGCTCGAGAGCGCCTCCCCGCGGTGGAACGCCAGGGTGGCGAGGGCGAGCGCGCCCGCGACCGCCAGGACGAGCCACGCGAGGACGGAGAGCGGCTTCATCGCGCGGCATTCTATCGCTGCTTCGCGCCGGGCAAGCCCGGGTGCGCGACGCTACAGCTCGACGCGGCGCAGCCGCAGCGAATTCGTGATCACCGACACCGACGAGAGGCTCATGGCCGCGGCCGCGAGCATCGGCGAGAGCAGGCTCCCGAGCAGCGGATAGACCGCGCCCGCGGCGATCGGCACGCCCACGGCGTTGTAGACGAAGGCGAAGAAGAGGTTCTGGCGCAGGTTCCGCACCGTCGCCCGAGAGAGGCGACGGGCCCGTACGATCCCCTGCAGGTCGCCCCGGACGAGCGTCACCTCCGCGCTCTCGATCGCGACATCGGTGCCCGTGCCCATCGCGATGCCGACGTCCGCCTTCGCGAGGGCCGGCGCGTCGTTCACGCCGTCGCCCGCCATCGCGACGCGGCGGCCCTGGGCCTGGTAGCGCGCGACGACGTCGGCCTTCTGCGCGGGCAAGACCTCGGCCACGACGTCGTCGATCCCGAGGCGCGCAGCCACCGCCTCGGCGGTGGCGCGTGCGTCGCCGGTCACCATCACGACGCGCAGCGCCTCGGCGTGGAGCGCGCGCAGCGCCTCCGGAGCGCTCTTCTTGATCGGATCGGCGACGGCGAGGAGCCCCGCCGCGGCGCCGTCGACGGCGACGAGCATCACCGTCGAGGCCTCGCGGCGCTGCGCCTCCGCGCGCGGTTCGAGGGCACGCACGTCGGCGCCGAGGGATGCGAGCAGCTCGGCGTTCCCGATCGCGACGCTCCGCCCGTCGACCACGCCCTGCACGCCGCGGCCCGCCAGCGCCTCGAACTGCGTGACCCGGGCCGACAGCGCGACACTCCGCTCGGCCGCGCCGGCGACGATTGCTCCGGCCAGGGGATGCTCGCTCGCCCGCTCGAGCGTCGCGGCGAGACGCAGCAGCGTGTCGGCGTCGAAGCCCGGCCGCGTCTCGACCGCGACGAGCCGCGGCCTTCCTTCGGTGAGCGTCCCGGTCTTGTCGACGAGCAGGACGTCCACCTCGCGCAGCCGCTCGATCGCCTCGGCGCCCCGGAACAGCACGCCGGCCTGGGCGCCACGGCCCATCGCCACGGCGATCGACATGGGCGTCGCGAGACCGAGGGCACAGGGACAGGCGATGATCAGCACCGACACCGCGGCGACGAGCGCGTGGGGAAGGCGCGGCTCCGGGCCCAAGGCGAGCCATGCCACGAAGGCCGCGGCGGCGACGGCGATCACGGCGGGCACGAACCACGCCGACACGCGGTCGGCGAGGCGCTGGATCGGCGCACGGCTGCGCTGCGCTTCGCCCACGAGCGCCACGATGCGCGCGAGGAGCGTCTCGGCGCCCACGCGCTCGGCCCGCATCACGAAGCTTCCGCTGCCGTTCCACGTGCCGCCGGTGACGGGGTCTCCGGGACCCTTCGAGACCGGCATCGGCTCGCCCGTGATCATCGACTCGTCGAGCGAGCTGCGGCCGTCCTCGAGCACGCCGTCGACGGGCACGCGCTCGCTCGGGCGCACGCGGAGGCGGTCACCGACGGCGACCGCGTCGAGGGGAACGTCCTCGTCGCTGCCGTCGGCGCGGAGGCGCCGCGCATGCTCCGGGGCGAGGGCGAGGAGCGCGCGGAGGGCGGCCCCGGTACGCCCTCGCGCGCGGAGCTCGAGCACCTGGCCGAGCAGCGTCAACGTGACGATCCCGGCGGCAGCCTCGAAGTAGACCGGGACTCCGCCCGCGTGATCTCGCATCGCCAAGGGGAACACGCCGGGCACGAGCGTCGCGAGCAAGCTGTAGGCGAACGCCGCGCCGGTGCCGAGGGCGATCAGCGTGAACATGTTCGGGCTGCGCTCGCGGAGCGAGTCCCGGGCCCGCGCGAAGAACGGAGCGCCGGCCCACGTCACGACCGGAGTGGCGAGGGCGAGCTCGAGGGCCGCGAAGCCGCGGGCCCCGAGCGCGTGGCGCACGCCTGCGAGCGGGCCCATCTCGAGCATCGCGAGGGCGACGAGAGGCGCCGTCGCTGCGAGCGCCACCCAGAAGCGACGCTGCATGTCGAGGAGCTCGGGGCTCGGAACGTCGCCCGGCGCCGGGTGGCGCGGCTCGAGGGCCATGCCGCAGATCGGGCAGCTCCCGGGGCCGAGCCGCACGACCTCCGGATGCATCGGGCAGGTGAACTCCGTCTGGGAGAGCGCGCGTGACGGAGCGCGCGCGGCGCCCGGGGCGGCGCGCTCTCGCGCCGGCTCGACCGCCCGCGTCGCCGCGCGCGCCCGCAGGAAGAAGTCGGGCCGCTCGCGGAACTTCGCCGCGCAGCGCGGATTGCAGAAGTAGTGGACCTCGCCCGCGTGCTCGACGGAGCCGCCCTTCGCCGTCGCGGGGTCGACCGTCATGCCGCAGACGGGATCGAGGGCGCTCGCCACGTCAGGCTCGCGCGACGCGCGCGAAGCGGGAGACGACGTCGAGGAGCTCGCGCATCTTCGTGCCACGGGCCCGCTTGTCGCCGCTCGCGAAGGCCTCGGCCACACAGTGCGCGACGTGGTGCTCGAGCAGCAGCTTCCCGACGCGGTCGAGGGCCGACTCGACCGCCGCGATCTGGTGGAGCACCTCCACGCAGTAGCGGTCTTCGTCGATCATGCGCTCGATGCCGGCCACCTGGCCGGCGATCCGGCGCAGGCGCGCGCGGAGCTTCTCCTTCGCCGCGGGCTGCATCACGGGGGCTCCTCCTCGGGTGCACCGGGGAGAGCCTATACCCCCTATGGGTATATGTCGAGACGCCCTCGGGCGCCGCTCAGGAGCCCCCGAGCCACTCGATCCACGCCACGTGGGGGTGGGCGTCGGCGAGCACGCGCTCCTCGGGAGCGCCGGGCCAGCGGCGGACCGAGAGCGAGGTGCGCGGGCTCGCATCCTCGAGGCGCACCCAGGAGAGGGGGGCGCGCGCGTCGGCCCGCGCGCCGGCGGCCTCGATCGTGCGCGCGATCCTCTCGCGCTCGTCGGACGGGACGTAGGCCCACATGATCGAGTGATAGACGACGGTCGCGAGGCCCGGGCGAGGCGAAGCGAGCTCGCGGGCCAGGAAGTCGGCCGCGCCGATGCGCTCGACCCGGATGCCCATCTCGCGGGCGAGTCCGATGGCGGCGCGCAGGTTCTCGAGGCGGTCGACCTGGTCCGCCCACACGTAGGCCTCGAGCCGCCGGTTCGCCGTAGCCTCTTCGAGCGCGATCGGCGCGAGATCGCAGCCCCGTCGCTCCACGACCGACACCGAAGCGTGCCACGGCGGGCCGCCCGTGCCGCGCCACTCGCACGTGAGACGTACGGGGGAGGCCGGATCCCCGAATCGATGGGGGCCGAGGGCGTAGGCGAAGCGGTCCCAGCACAGGTTCAGCCCGGCGCTCGCGCCGATCTCGAGCAGGCGGAGCGGCAGCCCGGTCGCCGCGGCCACCTCGAGGAAGCCTCCGAGCAGGCCCGCCGAGCGGCGGACCTCGTTCGTCTGGGGAAACCAGGCGAGCCATGGCCGGAGCGCGTCGCCCGCGCGCGTGATCTCGTCGAGGGCCGCCTGACCGGCCGCGGGGAACGCCGGGATGCCGCCGACGGAAGGGTAGAAGCGCGCGAGCTCCGGCGCGTCGCCCGCGAGCACGCGCGCGTGCAGGCCCGCGAGCAGCCGGACCGCGAAGAAGCCGCGGGCCGGATCGCCCTCGAAGCCCGAGGCGAGGGCGCGCAGCGCGTCGTGTCGTGGCAGGGCCTCGAGCACCGCCTCGCAGAGGGCTGCGCAGAAGGGGGAGCCGAGGGCCGAGGAGGCCTTCGCCTGCAGGTCGAACGAGAGGGCGACGCGCTCGAGCGTCGCGGCGCCGGGAGCCGCACCGCTCATGCGCGACGCGTGGGAGGCGGGCGCAGCCGCGCGGAGCTCCTGGGTCGGAATCGCGAACGCTTCACGGTTCCTCGGCCGGGGCGTTCATCCGCTGCGTAGGCTATCACACGGATCCGCTGTCGAAGGCAGGCCCTCGGCGCGGGATCTCGGAGGAGAGGAAGCGATGGAACTGACGGACGTGAAGGCCCTGGTGACCGGCGGCGGCTCCGGCCTCGGGCGGGAGTTCGTGCTGCAGATCGCGCGCGCGGGTGGGAGCGCCGCGTTCTGCGACGTGAGCGAGAAGGGGATCCGCGAGACGGAGGACGCGGCCAAGGGTCTGCCGGGCCGCGTGAAGGGGCTCACGGCGAACGTCGCGCAGGAGGCCGAGGTCGAGAAGCTCGTCGCCGACGCCCACGCCGCGCTCGGCGGCCTGAACGCGCTGGTGAACAACGCCGGCATCTTCCGCGACGCGCTGCTCGTGAAGCAGGACCGCAAGAGCGGAACGCTGCAGAAGATGACCCTCGACAACTGGAACGCCGTGATCCAGGTCGACCTCACCGGACCCTTCCTGTGCACCCGGGAGTTCGCGGCGAAGTGCATCGAGACGGGCACGCGGCCGGCGGTGGTCGTGAACATCTCGTCCGTGTCGCGCTACGGGAGCCGCGGGCAGTCGAACTACTCGGCGGCGAAGGCGGGCCTCGTCTCCGACACCGCCGTGTGGGCCCAGGAGCTCGCGCCCCACGGCATCCGGACGGGCGCCGTGGCGCCCGGGTTCATCGACACGCCGATCCTGCGCGGCATGAAGCCCGAGGTGCTGGAGTCGATGCTGAAGGCGGTGCCCCTCGGCCGCCCCGGGAAGACGAGCGAGCTCTGGCAGGCCGTGAAGTTCATCCTCGAGTGCGAGTACTTCACCGGCTACTGCATCGACGTGGACGGCGGGCTCACGCTATAGGGCGCGAGCTGCGGTCCCGGGGCCGTCCGGGAGCGGCCTTCGGCCTCACTCGAACCGCCCGTGCCTCCCCGCTCCTTCCCGGAAGCGACGCGCGCCGGCGACGGTCTCGCCGCTCTCGATCGTCTCGAGCCCGAGCCGCGTCTCCTCCCGCAGCGCCGTGTCGAGCGGCAGCGACCACTGCAGATGACTCGAGAGACGGTCGCTCCGCAGGCAGCGCTGCGGAAAGCGCGCGAGGCTCGCGGCGAGCTCGAGCGCCGCGGCCCGCGCGCCGCCGGGCTCCACCACGCGGTTCGCGAGGCCCCAGGCGAGCGCCTCCTCTGCGTGTACGGCGCGGCCGGTCAGGATCATGTCGAGCGCGCGCGAATGGCCGACGAGCCGCGGCAGCCGGATCGTCCCACCGTCGACCAGGGGCACGCCCCAGCGACGGCAGTAGACGCCGAAGTAGGCGTCGCGCGCCGCGACGCGCAAGTCGCACCAGAGCGCGAGCTCGAGCCCGCCGGCCACCGCGGGACCTTCCACCGCGGCCACCACGGGCTTCGAGAGCAGCATGCGCGTGCAGCCCAGCGGGCCGTCGCCCTCGAGCGTCACGCGATTGCCGCGTCCCTCCGACACGCCCTTCAGGTCGGCGCCGGCGCAGAAGACGCGCTGCGCGCCGGTCAGCACGGCGGCGGCGAGCGACGGGTCCGCGTCGAAGCGGCGGAAGGCGGCCGCGAGCGCGTCGGCGGTCGGCCGGTCGACCGCGTTCCTCACCTCGGGCCGGTCGATCGTGACGATCGCGACGGGCCCCTCCGTCTCGAAGCGGACGCTCTCCATCTCGGCCCTCCTCGGCTTCTTCGCGCGAGTCTATCGCGAGCGGAAGCTCCGACGCGCGAGCAGCAGGGCGCAGAGCAGCGCGCCGTAGACGAGGGGCGCGCGCACGTCGGCCTTCACGAGCCAGGTGAAGTGGACCACGGCGAGCCCCGCGGCGACGTAGGCCAGCCGATGCAGCGCCACCCAACGCGCGCCGAGCCGCCGCTGCCAGCCGCGCGTGGAGGTGATCGCGAGGGGAAGGAGGCAGAGGAAGGCGCTCCATCCGACGGTGACGTAGGGTCGCTTGCGGACGTCGTCCGCGATCGCGCCGAGATCGGGGCCGAGGTCGAGGAAGAGCCACGTGGCGAGATGGAGCGACGCGTAGGAGAACGCGAGCAGGCCGAAGGTGCGACGATACGGGGCGAGCGCGCTCCATCCGGTCGCACGACGCAACGGTGTGACGGCGAGGCCCGCGAGCAGGAAGCGCAACGCGAAGTCGCCGGTCTCGTGGGTGATCGTCTCGATCGGATTCGCGCCGAGCCGGTGGCTCGCGGCGCGGATCGCGAGGGAGGCCAGGGGCACGAGGCTCGCGGCGATCACGAGCCAGCGCACGCCGCGGCGTCCGCCCGGGGAGCGGCGGGAGGCGGCGCGGAGCGGCGCGCGGACGCGGGACTGCGGCGGAACCGGCTGGGCGCTCAGAAGTCCTTCTCCAGATCCATTCCCGTGTAGAGCGAGGCCACCTCCTCGGCGTAGCCGTTGAAGGGAAGCGTCGGCCGGCGCGACCACTCGCCGATCCGGCGCTCGCGCTTCTGGCTCCAGCGCGGATGGTCGACGGCGGGATTCACGTTCGCGTAGAAGCCGTACTCGTCCGGCGCCTCCTCGTTCCACGTGGTGCGGGGCGGGTCCGCGCGGAGGCGGATCTTCACGATCGACTTCACGCTCTTGAAGCCGTACTTCCAGGGCACGACGAGGCGCAGCGGCGCGCCGTTCTGGTTCGGCAGCACGCGCCCGTACAGGCCCACCGCGAGGAGGGCGAGCGGATGCATCGCCTCGTCGACGCGAAGCCCCTCGCGGTACGGCCAGTCGAGGACGGCGCGGCGCTGCCCCGGCATCTGCTGCGGATCGAGGAGCGTCACGAGCTCGACGTACTTCGCGCGGCTCGTGGGCTCGTGACGCTTCAGCAGGTCACCGAGCGAGAAGCCGATCCAGGGGATCACCATCGACCAGGCCTCGACGCAGCGGTGCCGGTAGATCCGCTCCTCGAGCGAGAAGGGACGCAGGAGCGTGTCGAGGTCGACCACGCCCGGCTTCGCGACCTCGCCCTCGATCGCGACCGACCAGGGGCGCGGGCGCAGGCTGTGGGCGTTCTCCGCGGGATCGGTCTTGTCGGTGCCGAACTCGTAGAAGTTGTTGTAGCCGGTGACGTCGTCGAAGGGCGTGAGATCCTCGCCCGGAGCGAGGTCGCGCCGGCCCGTGACGGCGAGGGCGTCGGGTCCCGCGTACGGCGGCACGCGCGGCCCGGCCGACGGCGGCACGGCGGGTGCGCTGCGCTCCGCGCCGTCCTGCGCATTGCCGCAGCCCGGCAGGAGGAGGGCGCTCGCGAGGGCTCCGGCGCCCGCCGCCGCCGCACGCAGGAAATCGCGTCGCCGCAGGTAGACCGCCTCGGGCGTGATCTCCCGGCTCGGCGGCTCGCTCGGCCGTCGGATGCGGATCAACGACACCTTCGGTCCTTTCGGCCACGGCCGCGTCTGGCGCGACGCGTTGCGTCCGTCCGGTGGGATGCTCCAGCCCCTGCCCTCGTTACCGGCTCGGGCCGCGAGCCTCCGCGTCTCCTCCAGCGCGGCGTCGAAATCCGGGCGCGCGGCGGTTGACACCTCGGCGGGGCGGCTGTCATCCTCGCGAGGTTGTTGACTCGCGGATCAACCGCGCGCGTTCCACCCACCCACGAAGGAACCTCCCCCCATGGCAGAAGCCAAGCCCACCGGGCCGCTCCCGGTCGTCTCGTTCCTGAAGATTCCCCAAGGCGCAGCGCCCTACCTCGAGGGACACCGCTGCAAGAGCTGCGGCGCCGTCTTCCTCGGAGAGCGCGACGTCTGCGCGAAGTGCGGCACGCGCGGGCAGCTCGAGCCGACGAAGCTCTCGAACAAGGGAACGCTGTACGTCTACTCGATCGTGCACCGCTCGTTCCCGGGCATCGAGGTGCCCTACGTCTCGGCCGTCGTCGATCTCGAGGGCGGCGGCACGGTGAAGGGGAATCTGATCGGCATCGAGCCCACGCCCGAGAAGGTGAAGATGGGGATGCCGGTCGAGGTCACGTACAAGATCGCCCCGCGCAAGGACAAGGACGGCAACGAGTACCTCACCTACTACTTCCAGCCCCGCAGCTGACCGCCGCGAAGGCAAGGAGCCCACGATGAGCGACGTCTACGTTCTCGGTGTCGACATGATCAAGTTCGGCCGGTTCCCGGAGAAGACCGTGCCGCAGCTCGGCGCGCAGGCCGCCCTCATGGCCCTCGACGACGCGGGCCTCCGCATCCAGGACATGGAGGCCCTCTACTGCGGCAACCTCTACCAGGCGAACGCGATGGTCGGGCAGCGCGTGCTCCAGGAGATCGGCCAGACGGGGGTTCCCGTCGTGAACGTCGCGAATGCCTGCGCGACCGGCGCGACGGCGTTCCGCGAAGCGTGGATGGCGGTCAAGGCCGGCGTGTACGACCTCGTGATCGCGGTCGGCGTCGAGCAGATGGGCAAGGGCCTCCTCGGCGGCGGCGGCGGCGGAACGGGCATCCCGAAGGAGGGGCTGCTCGGCTCGGCGACGATGCCCGCGGTCTTCGCCGAGGCCGGCATGGAGCACGCCCGCAAGTACGGCACGACCTTCGAGCAGTTCGCGAAGGTGTCCGTGAAGAACCACCACCACTCGACGCTCAACCCGAAGGCGATGTACCAGATCGAGACGCCCCTCGAGATGGTGATGAACGCCGAGATGATCTCGTACCCCAACACCAAGCTGATGTGCTCGGTGAACGTCGACGGCTCGGCGGCGGCGGTGCTCGCGAGCGAGCGCAAGGCGCGCGAGCTCGGCATGAAGCGCGCGGTCCGGGTGCGCGCGTCGGCGATGACGAGCGACCCGTGGCAGGAGCGCGACCTCGTCATGCCCGACGTCAACACCTGCACGCGCATGGCCGCGAAGAAGGCCTACGAGATGGCCGGGATCGGGCCGGAAGACCTGTCGCTCGTCGAGCTGCACGACTGCTTCGCCACCGCCGAGATCCTCCACTACGAGAACCTCGGTCTGTGCAAGGACGGCGAGGCCGGGCGCATGATCGACAGCGGCGCCGTGGCGCTCGGCGGGAAGATCCCGGTGAACGTGTCGGGCGGCCTGCTCTCGAAGGGCCATCCGCTCGGCGCGACGGGCATCGCCAACATCTACGAGGTGGCGACGCACCTGCGTGGCGAAGCGGGCAAGCGCCAGGTGCCGAACGCGCGCTTCGGCCTCACGCACGTGATCGGCCTCGGCAGCGCGTGCGCGATCCACGTGCTCGAGAGGGCCGCCTAGC
>DATKKW010000066.1:0-2852 GCA_035542715.1 Myxococcota bacterium | reverse complement strand
GCCGTGCGCCACGTAGGGATCGCTCGCGGCGAAGGCGCGCGCGGCGGCGAGGTCAGCCGCCTCGAAGACGACGACGCTCCCGACGGCTGCGCCGCCTTCGAGCAGGGGGCCCACGAAGCGCACGCGGCCGGCGCGGGCGAGGGGTCGAAGGTTCTCGATGTGGGCGGGCCGGTGGAGCTTGCGGAGCTCGCGGCCACGCGGGCCGTCGCGCCCGAGGAGGGTGTAGAGGGGCATCGCGGGACGGTATCCGACGCGCGAGGGTCCGTCGCCGCGAGCCTCGCGATCGGGCCGCGCCAGCCCGCGCTGCGGACGCGCTGCTCCGTCCGGAACGCGTTCGGCGCCTATGCCTCCCTTCGCCCCGACACCGCCACGAGCCCCGCCAGCCCGAGTCCCATGAGCAGCAGGCTTCCCGGCTCCGGCACCACGGCCATGTCGTCCAGGATCCCCCCATCGACCGAGCTCGCCGTGTAGCCGGGCGCCGAGATCGTGAAGACCGGCCCCTGCGTGTCGAATCCGAACGTGTCGCCGAAGTCGGTCGCCGCGTGGGCGAGGACGTTCGCATCCGTGGACCCGGTCGTGGCTTGGATCGCGACCCTCGACTGGGCGAGGAGGTCGAGGGTGACGCTGAACGGGGTGCCGATCGGCACGTTGAAGGTCGGCGTGGTGACCCGACCCATCGTCGTGCCCAACCCGTTCAGGAGACCGCTCGTCGTGATGCTGGGCGCGTTCACACCGTTCGCGTTCGCGACCTGGACCTGGTGATAGCGCCCGGTGGCATAGGTTCCGGCGGCGTAGACCAGGACCTGGAGGTCGTTCTCCACCGCTGCGAAGGGTCCGCTGCCGCCCGACGCGACGGGATCGCCGTCGATCGTGCCGTCGAGGTGGAGGTTCAACGCCGCTGCAATCACACCGGACGGCGTCGACGGTCCGGTGACGATCACGTCGTAGATCGTCCACGTCGCCAGCGCGTAGGCGGCGATCGTGTCCGTCGACCCCTGGCCGAGGAGGCTCCCGCCCGGATCGTAGGCGTAGTCGTTCGCCGGGATGATGGCCTGCGACGACGCGGTGGCGGAGGCATGCACGCCGGCGCCGTTCGCCGCCGCGAAGCCGTCGGCGCTCGTGATGCCGGTCGCCGGCGACAGGTTGGGGTTGGTCCCGGTCACCACGGGCCGTGACACGTGGAAGGTCGCGGCGGCCGGGGAGTTCGAGTACTGGACGTCGTAGCGCACGGGAACGTAGGTCGTCTGGCCGGTCAGGGTCCTGCAGGGCAGGTTGCCGTTCAAGCAGAGCCCGGTCTCCGCCGTGTAGTCCGCGGTAGCGTCCGCGGGGCCGCTCCAGGCCAGCGGGACGAGGAGGCCGGCGAGCGCGAGGAGGAGATGCGGTTTCATCGGATGCTCCTTCGTTCCCCTGGGTGGACGGGCGTCTCGGGGAACCCATCGCGCCGTGGGCGCCCGGCGCGGCCACACTGTGGCCTGACGGTGCCTCTGGCGGAGCGCCAATCGGCTTCGCCGACACGCCAAAATCTCCGCGGCGCGGGAGTATCCTGGAGCCGTGCGGAGCGCCGGCTCGATCGAGCGGTTCCTGGCCGACCCGGTGGGCCACTACTACCAGGGTCGATCCTTCGTGGTGTGGGTGCAGACGCCGTTCCGAATCGGCTCGTCGTACTTCGAGCGGCTCGATCCCGCCGACCATCCCGCGATCGCGGCGCTCTTCTCGCTGCCGGTGAGTCCCGCGCTCGAGACGCCGTACGACGTGCTCCACGATCTCGAGGCGATCGAGGTCTTCGACCGTACCTCCTACTCGATCTTCGAGGCGTTCCTCCGCTTGCGCGTCGCCGACGTCGCCGCGCGCGCACGACGTCTCGCCGTGGTGCGGCCGTCGGGGCTCGCCGGCGCGGCCTTCGCCGGGCTCTACTACGAGCACGTGCGGCCACACATGGAGGGCGGGCTCTTCGCCGACCGCTTCGCGGCGCTCGACTGGCTCGGCCTCGCGCGTGACGGCGAAGAGCGCCAGGAGATCGAAGCGCTGACGGCAGCGTGCGAGGGGCTCGAGCCGCCGCTCCGCGGCCTGCGCGAGTATCTGTCGTCGCACCTCTCGGACGCGACCGTGATGGACGCGGCGAGGACGCTCGCCACGAGCGCGCGCTCGCTCCAGCGGCGGCTCGCGGCCCACCGCACCGCCTTTCGCGACGAGCTCCACCGGGCGAGGCTGCGCGCCGCCGAGGGGCTCCTGCTCGAGAGCGACGAGAAGATCGAGTCGATCGCGAGGCATGTCGGCTTCGGCACCGACTCGTCCTTCACGACGGCCTTCCGGCGAGCCACCGGATGCTCGCCCGGTGAGTTCCGCGAACGCCAAGGCGCGCTCTCCGTCCCCGAGATCGCCGGCCGGGAGTAGACTCGCGAGAGGGTGGCCGGAGGCGCCGACCGATGGCGGATCGGGTCGGTGAAGGACCGAGGCACGTCCCGCCGGGCCTCGCCCCGAGGCACGGAGCGGAGCGAGCACGATCGAGCCGCGGTGTCGCGGTCTCGAAGGACGTCGGAGTCAGCGTGAAGCCTTCCTCCCCCGAGACCTCGGCCAAGGCCCGCGATTCGAGGGCGCGTCGCGGTCGTGCCTTCGACGTCGTGGCCTGCGCGGCATCCGCCGGCGGGCTCCTGGCGCTCGGCGAGCTCATCTCGGGCCTTCCTCCCGACTTCCCGGCGTCCCTCGTGGTCGTGCAGCACCTCGATCCGCGGCACCGCAGCCTGATGGCGGAGATCCTGAGCCGGCACACCAGCCTGCGCGTCGAGCAGGCCCACGAGGGCCAGCGGCTCGAGGCCGGCACGGTCTACGTCGCGCCGCCCAACCGGCATCTC
>DATKKW010000065.1:0-162464 GCA_035542715.1 Myxococcota bacterium | reverse complement strand
CGCTCGCGCGTTCACGTCTCCAGCGTCGTAGATGAAGCGCCGCAGCGCGGGCCCTTCTCGCCCGCTCACTCTCCCCGCAGCTCCGCCTCGATCCCCGCCCCCCGCAACGCCGCCACCACCTCCTCCACGTGCTCCCGACTCCGCGTCTCCAGCACGATCTCCACCTCCGCCGCGCGCAAGGGTGCATGCCCGAACGTCCGCTGGTGGTGCACCTCGAGGATGTTGGCGTCGTGGTCGCCGAGGAGGCCCGCGAGCTTGGCGAGTGAGCCGGGCTCATCGGGCAAGTACACGCGCAGGCGTACCAGCCGCCCGTCCCGCGCGAGCCCGCGCAGCAGCACGAGCGAGAGCAGCCGCGTGTCGATGTTCCCGCCCGACACGACGAGCGCGACCCGCTTGCCGGCGAGGCGCGCGGGATGCTCGAGCAGCGCCGCGAGCCCCGCGGCGCCTGCCCCTTCGACCACCGTCTTCTCGATCTCGCAGAACAGCCGGATCGCCTCCTCGAGGCGCGGCTCGCTCACGCACAGCATGTCGGCGACGCGCCCGCGGCAGAGCGCGAGCGTGCGCGACCCGGGCCGCGCGACGGCGATGCCCTCGGCGACGGTCGGCGCGCCACGCTTCGCGTGCGCGGGCACGGTGAAGCCCATCGCCTCGACGAAGGCCGGCCAGGCCTCGGTCTGCACGCCGACCACTTCGGTCGTGGGCCGGAGCGCGGAGGCGACGACGGTCGTGCCCGCGAGGAGGCCGCCGCCGCCGACCGGCACGACGATCGCGTCGAGCTCGGGCACGGCGTCGAGGAGCTCGAGGGCGACGGTGCCCTGGCCCGCGATCACGTCGTCGTCGTCGTACGGTGGCACGAAGACGAGGCGCTCCCGTTCGGCCATGCGCCGCGCGGCGTCCTCGGCGTCGGAGAGCTGCGGGCCCTCGACCACGACGCGCGCGCCGAGCCTTCGCGTGGCCTCCACCTTCGAGTAGGCGGTGCCCTCGGGCATCACGATCGTGGCGGCGATGCCGAGTCGCTTCGCGTGCCACGCCACGCCCTGCGCGTGGTTGCCGCGCGACATGGCGACGACGCCGCGGGCCGCGTCGTCGGGCGCGAGCGAGAGCAGCTTCACGAGCGCGCCGCGCTCCTTGAAGCTCGCGGTGAACTGGAGGTTCTCGAGCTTGAGCCAGACCTCGGCGCCGGTCAGCTCGGAGAGGACGCGGCTCCGCACGCAGGGCGTGCGCTCGAGGGAGCCGGCGATCGCGGCGGCCGCCGCGCTCACGTCCTCGAGCGTCACGCTCATGCGGCGGTCACGCCGCGGGCCGGTGCTCGTCGAGCCAGCTCGCGACCAGGGGATAGATCTCGTCCGGCGCGTGGCGGCCGAGCACGAGGTCGACGTGGCTGTAGCGGTAGGAGAAGCCCGACTCGAGGCCCGCCACGACCAGGCGCTTGTCCTCGGAGCCGAGGCGCTTGTGAACCTTGGCGATGTCGGCGACGGGCGTCAGCTTGTCGTGGCTTCCGGCCACGAGGAGCATGGGCGCGGTGATGCGCTCGAAGTGGTCGCTGAAGGTGAAGAGGCCGTAGCGGTCGCTCATCGCCTTGGCCTCGTACCAGCGCGCGAACTCGATCAGGAGCGAGCTCGGCAGGTCCTCGAGGCCGTGGCGCATCATGAAGCGCAGGATCTCGAGGTCGAAGTTGTCCGGATGCCAGCCCCAGTCGTGGATCGGCTCGCCGACGAGCGCCGTGAGCGGCCCGGCGAAGGGCGCGCCCAGGCGGGCGAGCCGGCCCGTCGGAATTCTCCGCGGCGCGATGCGCAGGGCGCGATGGAGCGACACCCAGAAGTCGAGGGTCGCGTGGCTCACGTCGGTCATGCCCGGCGAGCCGAGCGTGACGGCGCCGGCGATCGACTCGGCGGCGGGGGTCATGAGCGCCGCGTACGCCACCATGCCGCCCAGCGAGTGGCCGACCCAGAGCACGCGCTTCGCGTCGGTGTGGCGGCGCACGAGACGCAGCGCCGCGGGCACGTCGTGCTGCACGTAGTCTTCGAAGCACCAGCGGTAGGCGACGCGCGGGAGCGAGAGCTTGCGCTTCGAGGCGCCCGCGCCGCGCAGCTCGAGCAGCCAGGCGTCGTAGCCGCGGCCGTGCAGGAAGCGCGCGAGGCTCACCCGGCCCGGACCGTCGAGGTTGTAGCGGTTCGAGGCCATGCCGTGGCACAGGACGACGGGCGTTCCGTGGGCACGGCGCTTCGGCTCGAGACGATGAAGCGCGACGTACCAGCCGTCGCGGGTAGAGGCGTAGTAGGTCGTCGGCACCGGCGCGCAAGGTAACATGCTCGAGCGTGTCGCCGAAGGCCCCGACCGACGATCTGCTCGCTGCATTCGACGCCGAGGCGTTTCGAAGCGAAGGGCATCGCCTCGTCGACCAGCTCGCCGACTATCTCTCGGGCGCCCTCGCGAAGCGCAGCAGCGACGGCGCTCTCCTTCCCGTGCTTGCACCCGTCTTGCCCGAGGAGATGCTCGCGCGCTGGGACGGAGTTTTCCCGGAGGGCCCATCGGGCGGGTCCCTCGGCGCGCTCGTCGGCCGCGTGATCGACGGCTCGAACCATCTCCACCACCCGCACTACCTCGGGCACCAGGTCACCGCGCCGCTCCCGCTGGCCGCGCTCTGCGATCTCGCGGCGGCGCTCCTCAACAACGGCATGGCGGTCTACGAGATGGGTATGGCCGCGACTGCCATGGAGCGCCGCGTGCTGGCGTGGATGGCCGGCGAGCTCGGCTTCGACGCCTCGGCCGACGGCGTGCTCACCTCGGGCGGCTCGGCGGGAAACCTGACGGCGCTCCTCGCGGCGCGGCAGGCGCACGCGGGCTTCGACGCCTGGAGCGAGGGCACGGCGGGCACGCGGCTCGCCGTGCTCGCCGCGGAGCAGGCGCACTACAGCGTGGCACGCGCGCTCCAGGTGATGGGCCTCGGCGCCGAGGCGCTCGTCCCGGTGCCCGTCGACGACGGGCTGCGCCTGCGGGCCGAGGCGCTGCCCGACGCGCTCTCGCGCGCGCGGGCCGCGGGCCGCCGCGTGTTCGCGGTCGTCGCGAACGCGGGCTCGACCGCGACCGGGAGCTTCGATCCGCTGGAGCCGATCGCGGACTTCTGCGCGCGCGAAGGGCTCTGGCTCCACGTGGACGGCGCCCATGGCGCCGCCGCCGTCCTCGCGCCGGAGACGCGCGGCCTCGTGGCCGGGATCTCGCGCGCCGACTCCGTCGTCTGGGACGCCCACAAGATGATGCTCATGCCGGCGCTCGTCTCCGCCGTCCTCTTCCGCGAGGGCCGCCGCTCCTACGAGGCCTTCGCCCAGGAGGCGTCGTACCTCTTCCGCGCCGACGCGAGCGAGCGCGGCGAGTGGTGGAACGTCGGGCTCCGCACCCTCGAGTGCACGAAGCGCATGCTGAGCTTGAAGCTCTACGCATCGCTCTCGCTGCTCGGAACGCGGCTCTTCGCCGACTACGTGGCGCGCTGCTTCGCCCTCGGCCGCCGCTTCGGCGAGATGCTCGAGGCGGCGCCGGACTTCGAGCTCGCGCTCCCGCCGGAGTGCAACATCGTCTGCTTCCGACACCGCCCGGAGACGCTGGCCGGGGCCTCGACGTCCGCGCTCGACGCCCACCAGCAGCGCCTGCGCGCGCGCGTGCTCGAGAGCGGCGACTTCTACTTGGTGCAGACGCGCCTCCCACCGCCGCGCGAGGGCACGTGGCTGCGCACGACGCTCCTCCATCCGACGAGCGGCGAGGCCGAGCTCGAGGCGCTGCTCAGCCGTCTGCGGGAGGCCGCGGCGCCGTAGGCGTCGCGGCGTCGCTCGCCTCGAGCGCGTCGGGCAGCCGCCCGCCGAGCCCCGCGCGCACCACCGCGCGGAAGCGCGGGAGCTCGCGCAGCGAGGCGATGCGCGGGTCGACGCCGACGAAGGGCACGAACATGTCGCGCTCGTCGCGCGCCCGCTCGAGCCACTCGAGGGCCGACGCCTCGTCGCCGAGCCCCGCGTGCACCACGGCGACGGACGACGCGCCGACCTTCCGCTCGCGCGCCGTCCGCTCGAGAACGGCCCGCACGGCATCGGCTGCGGCGCGGCGCCCGCTAGTCGCGTAGATCCAGCCCGCGAGGGAGAGCGCCAGCGTGTCGCCCGCCGCCACGTCCTCGGCAGCGGCTGCTGCGACGAGCGCCTCCTCCCGGTCTCCGAGCAGGAGCGCCGCGAGCCCGCGCAGGCCGTGGCCCGCGGCGAAGGTCGGCTCGGTGCGGGCCAGCTCGCGCCCTTCGATCAGCGCCTCGTCGAGGCTTCCCGCGCACAGGAGCGTGTAGCCGAAGCCGAGCCGGTGCGTCGGCGAGTAGGGATCGAGCTCGAGGGCGGAGCGGCGCAGCTCGATCGACTCCTCGAAGCGGCCGAAGGCGAGGGAGACGTTCGCGGTGTGCATCGCCGCGAGGGGCTCCTGGGGCTCGATCTCCCGCGCGCGCCGGAGCGCCGCGCTCGCGCCGTCGGGATCCCACTCGATCTGCAGGCGCAGGTAGCCGAGCATCGTGTGCGCGGTCGCGAGATCGGGCTCCAGCGCGAACGCGCGATCCAGGGCCGCGCGCACGCGGGGAGCGGCTTCCGGAGGCGGGCAGAAGCCCCGGAAGGCGAGCATGAGGTGCGTCTCCGCGATCGCGGCGTAGGCCAGCGCGAAGCCCGGATCCCAGGAGACGGCCCGCTCCAGTGTCTCGAGCGCGCGTCGGAGCCCCGTCTCCGTGCGGGTGCGGGCGTGGAAGCGTGCGAGGAGGTAGGCGGTGTGCGCGCGAGGTGCGATCGCCGTCCGCGCCGGACGCATCGGGTCGCCCGCGTCGCTCCTCCCCAGGAGATGCTCCCGCAACGCTGCGGCCAGCTCCGCCGCGAGGTCCGTCACCGCATCGAGGGAGCGGTCGAGCTGGGTCGACCACACCTGCACGAGATCGCTCGTCCGGACGAGCTCGATCCGCACGCGGAACTTCTCGTCCAGGCGCTGCAGGGTGCCGGTCACGACGAAGACGGCGGCGAGGGCGCGAGCGGCCTCCGTCGGGTCGCGTCCCTTGCAGGCGAGGGAGGTGTGGCGCGCGATCACAGCGACGTCCGGCGCGCAGCGCCGTCCGAGCTCGTGGATCAGCTCCTCGGTCAGGCCGTCGCAGAGGTACTCGTCCTCGGGCTTGCGGCTCGCGTTCTCGAAGGGCACGACGAGGACGCGCCGCGGGTCGAGGCGCACGTCGTCCGGGTCGTCCGGCGCGATCTCCTCCACGGCGGCCACGAACCGGTAGCCGCGCCCATGGGACGTCTCGACATACCCGCCCTCGCGGCCCGACTCCCCGAGCGCGGCCCGGATCGCCCCGATGCAGCGCGTGAGGCTCGCATCCGAGACGATGACACCACGCCACACCCCTCGGAACAGCTCGTCCTTCGAGACGACGCGGCCGCGCGCCTCGACGAGCGCGCGCAGCACGGCGATCTCCTTCGGCGCGAGATGGACCGCGCGCCCCTGGAGCAGGAGCCGATCGTCCGGCTCCAGCCGATAGGGACCGAATGCGAGGCTGCCGCGTGCCACGCTCACCATGCTTCGAGCGGGATCCTATCAAGACTTCGCCGAACCATGGACGGGCCGTCTCGCGCGGGACCGGCGCGCGCGCTGCTGCCCCGTCGACATGCGCTCGCGCTCCCGCGCGAGGGCCGCGCCCACGATGCCCGCGTCGTTCAGGAGCGCGGCCGGCACGACGGGGGCGTGGGTCGAGAGCAGCGGCAGGAAGCGGTCCGCCTTCTTGCTGACGCCGCCGCCGATGATGAAGAGGTCGGGCGAGAGCAGGTACTCGATGTGCTGCAGCAGCTCCTCCACGCGGGCCGCCCATTTCTTCCAGGACAGGTCCTTCTTCAGACGAACGCGGTCCGCGGCGCGCAGCTCCGCGCGCTTGCCTCGGATCTCGAGCTGACCGAGCTCGGAGTTCGCGACGAGGCGCCCGTTCACGAGGAGGGCGCTTCCGATCCCGGTGCCGAAGGTCAGCATGACGAGGACGCCCTTGTGGTTGCGGCCCGCGCCGAAGGTCGCCTCGGCGAGGCCAGCCGCGTCGGCGTCGTTCAGCACGGTCACGGGCTGGCCGAGCCGCTCCGTGAGCACGCGGTCGGCGTCGACGCCGAGCCAGGCGCGGTCGACGTTGTTCGCGCTGTGGACGACGCCCCGCTTCACGATGCCGGGGAAGGTGCAGCCCACGGGCCCGCGCCAGCGCGCGCGGTGCACGAGGTCGGCCACCGTCTGCACGACCGCCTCCGGTGTCGCGGGCCGCGGCGTGTCGAGCCGGATTCGCTCGCCGGAGAGCCGCCCGCGCACGACGTCGACGCGCGCGCCCTTGATCCCGCTGCCCCCGACGTCGATGCCGAACACCGCCATCACGATCCTCCCGCGAAGCGCTCCCAGTGGAGACACTCGTCGACGGAGCGGCGCGGCGGCCGCCCGTGGTGGCCGACCGGCCAGCCGATCGGGAGCAGCGCGCAGCTCGGCGTCGCGGGCGAGAGGCCGAGGTAGGCGTCGATCTCCTCGCCGTAGGCGCGGTGCACCGTGGTGAGGGAGGCGCCGAGCCCGACCGCGCGGCACGCGAGCAGCACGTTCTGGATGCACGGGAAGAGGGCCTGGACCTGCGGCGCTCCGCGGCGCGTGTAGCCCGCGACGAAGAGATGGACCGGCGCCTCGTCGAGGTGCTGCGCGAGGTGGAGCGCCGCCCGGAGGTTGCGCCGCTTCGCGTCGGGAAAGGTCGGATCCTGCGCCGCCTCGAGGGCGGGCGCGATGTAGCGCTCGAAGGCCCGCCGGTAGCGCTCGGCGACGAAGGAACGCCGCTCGGGCTCGGTCACGGCGACGAAGATCCAGGGCTGCCGGTTGCCGCCGCTCGGCGCGAAGGTGCCGGCCTCGCACACCTTGCGCACGAGGGCGCGCGGCACCGGGTCGGCCCGCAGGCGGCGGATCGCCCGCGCGGTGCGGATGCCCTCGAGGAGCGGCACGTCCTCCCCGATCCGCTCGACGTCGATCTCGGGCTCGGATGCCACGCGCCCCTCCTCGTCTCGCCTCAGCGCGTCGCGGCCACGAAGCGCTCGATCTTCTGGACGCGGCGCTGGAAGCGCGCGGTGCGCGTCGCGGGGTTGTCGGCCACGGGGCTCGGCAGCGCCGCGGCGAGCTCCGCGGCCTGGTGCCAGCTCAGGCTCGCCGCCGACGTTCCCCAGTAGTGTCGCGCGGCCGCCTCCACGCCGAACACGCCGCGCCCGAACTGGGCGACGTTCAGGTAGAGCTCGAGGATCCGCCGCTTCGGGAGATGACGCTCCATGGCGTAGGTGAGCAGGAGCTCGTGCCACTTCCGGAGCGGCGTCCGCGCGGGCGAGAGGAAGAGGTTCTTCGCCGTCTGCTGGGAGATCGTGCTCCCGCCGAAGACGATCCGCCCTTCCTCGAGGTTGCGGTCGACCGCCTCCTTCAGGGCCTCGTAGTCGACGCCCTCGTGGGCCCAGAAGCGGGCGTCCTCGGCCACGACGACCGTCCGCTTCATGCTGTCGGCGATCTGCGCGTAGGGGACGGGCGTGAAGCGGAGCGGCGGGAGGGGCTCCTCGCCCGACGCGCGGCTCTCCTCGTAGGCCTCGATGAAGCGCGACCTCGGCGCGGGGCCGCTCGCGAGGGCCTTCCAGTCGGGCCAGATCCACGCGAGGTAGAGCGCATCGAGGGTGGCGCCGACGACCGTCGCGAGGGCGATCCAGCGCAGCGCGCGGCCGAGCCGGGTCGCGCGCGACGCGCGCCCCGGCCGCGACGTGCGGGCCCGGGCTCCGAGCGTGCGGGCGGCGGCGGACGGCATGGCCCGCAGTCTAGTGGGCGATCTGCGCCGCGCGCTGCCCCGGCCCGCCCACCTCGGGCCCCACGACGCAATCCCGTCCCGCCGCCTTCGCCGCGTAGAGACGTCGGTCCGCGGACTGGAGCAGCGCCTCCGGCGTGTCGCCGTCCTGCGGCGCGACCCCGAGGCCCACGCTGAGAGAGAGCCGGAGCGGCGCCACGCCTGCGCCGCCGGCGCGCGACATCGCGGCGACCCGCTGGCGCGCCGCCTCGAACCGCTCGTGGAGCTCTTCCGCGCGCGCGTGGGGCAGCAGCAGCGCGAACTCGTCGCCGCCGTAGCGCGCGACGATGTCGGTCGCGCGGAACGACGCCGTGAGCACGCTCGCGACCGCGCGCAGCACCGCGTCGCCGGTCCCGTGTCCGTGGACGTCGTTCAGCTGCTTGAAGCGGTCCACGTCGACCAGGGCGACGGCGAAGCTCGCCTCGCCGCGCCGCGCACGCTCGCTCTCCTCGGCGAGACGCTCGTCGAGGAAGCGCCGGTTCAGGAGGCCCGTCAGCGGATCGCGCGTCGAGAGGAGGCTCATGCGCTGCGAGCGATCGATCAGGCTCACCGCCACGACGCCGGAGGCGGCCATCATCACCATCTTTCCGACCTGGAAGCTCCAGTCGAGGGGCGGCGGTGCGCCGCCCGGGCTGAGCCAGTCGGCCGCGTGCGCGATGAACAGGACGAGGAGCGGATAGACGACGAGGCTCGCGAGCGTGGCGACGAGCGTGATGCGCGCGTCGTAGCGCAAGGCGGTGCTCACGATCACGAGGTAGTAGAGCGGGAAGAGCACGGTGCTCTGGAGCGCGAGGTCGGGGCGTCCGCCGACCGCGAGGGAGAGGAGGCTCAGCGTCACGAGCGCGACGTCCCCGAGGCTCGTCGCGAAGCCGATCCACGCCTGGCCCGCGTGCCGGTGCACGAGCCGCCGGAGCGCCAGCGTGTAGAGCAGGGCGAAGCCCGCGACGAAGAGCTGGTTGCGGACGAAGGGCTGGAAGGAGAACTGGACCCACATCGCGGCGACGGTCACGAAGAGGAGCATCACCACGACGACCCGGCGGTCCGCGAGCATGCGCTCGGCGTCGGCGCCCGCCTGGGCCAGGGAGAGGTCGGGCCCGCGCGAGATGCGCCGCCAGCTGAAGCTCTCGTCGCGCGGATCCATCCTGCGCGCCCCCCCGGCGACCGTGTGCAGACTGCTGCCCGCACTGTGGGTTCGGAGGAACGAGGCGCGCGGTGAAGCGAATCGCCTCGCGCGAGGCGGCGGACGTCAGGGAAGGAGCAGGACCTTCCCGGTGGTGGCGCGTCCTTCCAGCGCCTGCTGCGCATCGGCTGCCTGGGCGAGCGGGAAGCGCGCTCCGATCCGCACCCGGAGGCGCCCCGCCGCGATCGCGTCGAAGACCGCGCCCGCCCGCGCCTCGAGCTCGGCGCGCTCGGCCACGTAGTGGGCGAGCGTGGGCCGGGTGATGAAGAGCGATCCCAGCTCCGAGAGACGCCGCAGCTCGAAGGGCGGGACCGGCCCGCTCGCCTGGCCGAAGAGCACGAGCAGGCCGCGCGGCCGGAGCGAGCGCAGGCTGCCCTCGAAGGTGCTCTTCCCGACGGAGTCGTAGACCACGTCGACCCCGCGCTCGCTCGTGAGCGCCCGCACCGCCTCCACGAAGTCCGTCCGGTCGTAGCGGATCACGTCGTCGGCTCCGGCCTCCCGGGCCAGGGCCTCCTTCTCGGCCGTGGAGCAGGTGCCGATCACGCGCGCGCCGGCGGCGCGAAGCATCTGGACGAGCAGGAGCCCCGTACCGCCCGCGGCCGCGTGCACGAGAGCGGTGTCGCCGGGTCGGGTCGAGCGCACGCCGTGCACGAGGTAGTGGGCCGTCATGCCCTGGAGCATCGCGGCGGCGGCGGTCTCGTCGGGGACGCCATCCGGCACCGGCACGAGGAGATTGGCCGGTGCGTTCACGTGGGTCGCGTACGAGCCCGAGACAGAGGCCCACGCCACGCGGTCGCCGACGGCGAGGCTGCCCGCGTCGGGCCCGAGCGCCTCGACCACCCCCGCGCCCTCGAGGCCCGCGACGAAGGGCAGGGGCCTCGGATAGAGCCCCGTGCGGAAGTAGACGTCGATGAAGTTCACGCCCGCTGCCGCAACGCGTACGCGCGCCTCGCCACGGCCGGGGGGCGCCAGCTCGAGCGGCTCGAGGGAGAGACACTCGGCCCCGCCGGTCCGGCGGACGAAGACGCCGCTACTCGGACGGGGCAACGCGCCGCTCGCCGACCGCCGCGAGCCGGTCGCGAAGCGCCGCGCGCAGCTCGCGCGGCAGCGTGCCCGCGACCACGAAGCGCGTCGGCGCGCCGCCGTCGTTCTTCCAGGCATGGTCGTGGGAGGCCTTGAAGTGGAAGGTGTCGCCCGCCTCGACGAGGTGCGTCTTCCCGCCGAGGGTGAGCGTCAGCGTCCCGTCCTCGACCAGGATCCAGACCTCGCCGCCATGGCGCAGGAAGCCGTCGCCGGTGCCCGTGCCCGGCTCGTGCGTCACGCGCCAGACCTCGAGCTGGTTGTTTACGAGATCGCCCGAGAGCCGCTCGACCAGCATGAACGCCGGGACGCCGATCGGATGGCGGTCGGCGGGCCGCAGATGGGCCACCTCGACGTCGTCCCCTCCGTCGTGGATCAGCTCGCCCGGTCTCCTCCCCAGGCCGCGCGAGAGCTTCAGCAGCACGGCCACGGTCGGCACCATCTGGAGCGTCTCGATCTTCTGGACCGTGCTCGCCGCCAGGCCGCTGCGCTGGGCGAGCTCCTGCAGCGTGAAGCCACTCCCCTCGCGCCAGGCGCGGATCCGCCGTGCCATGCGTTCGATCTCGATGTCCATGGCAACCCGCTCCCGATCCCCGCAGCCACCGGAGATCCATTGGGATGTACAGCCCCATCCGCCCCTGCGCCAACCGTCCGGCGGACGAGCCTGGCGCGCGGGCTGGCGGCGCGTGCGGCTCGGGCCTTACCCTGCTCGCGTTCCTGTGACGAGCATCACTCACATCGTGGTCGTCGGCGCGTCGCTCGCTGGGCTGCGCAGCGTCGAGGCGCTGCGGCGTCTCGGCTACGACGGCCGCATCAGCTGGATCGGGGCGGAGCCGCACCTTCCCTACGACCGGCCGCCCCTCTCGAAGGACGTCCTCGCCGGAGCCCGGGAGCCGGGGCGGACGGCGCTCCGCCCGGCCGACTCCTACGCCGAGCTCGCCGTCGACCTCCGACTCGGACGGCGCGCGACGTCGCTCTCCGTCGCCGAGCGCAGCGTCGCCCTCGACGACGGCTCGCACCTCCGCTTCGACGGCCTCCTGATCGCGACGGGCTCGAGCGCGCGGAGCCTCCCGGGAACGCCGCACCTCGCGGGCATCCACCGCCTGCGCACGCTCGACGACGCGCTCGTGCTGCGCGAATCCCTCGCTGCCCGGCCGCGCGTCGCGGTCGTGGGCGCGGGCTTCATCGGCGCCGAGGTCGCCGCCACGTGCCGCGGCCTCGGGCTCGAGGTGGCGATGGTCGAGCCCCTCGCGACGCCGCTCCTGCGCGCGGTCGGCCCCGAGCTCGGCGCCCGCGTGGCCGCGCTGCATCGCGACCACGGCGTCGACCTGCGCTGCGGCGTCGGCGTCACGGGCTTCGAGGGCGGCGCGCGCGTCGAGGCGCTGCGGCTCGCCGACGGCACGCGCGTGCCCGCCGACCTCGTCGTCGTGGGCGTCGGCGCACGCCCCGAGACCACGTGGCTCGAGGGCTCGGGCCTGCGTCTCGAAGACGGCGTGGTCTGCGACGAGACCTGCGCCGCGGGCCCGGGCATCGTCGCGGCCGGCGACGTGGCCCGCTGGCACAATCCCGTGTACGGCGAGGCGATGCGCGTCGAGCACTGGACGAACGCCGTCGAGCAGGCCGGCCACGCCGCCGAGACGCTCCTCGCCGGCGAAGGCGCGAAGCCCTACGCGCACGTGCCCTACGTCTGGACGGACCAATACGAGATGCGCCTCCAGATGGCGGGACATCCCCGCCCCGGAGACACCGCGCGCATCGTGGAGGGCACGCTCGAGGAAGGACGTTTCGTGGCGCTCCTCGGTCGCGCGGGCAAGCTCGTCGCGGCGCTCGGCTTCCAGCGCGCGCGACAGGTGAACGCCTGGCGCCGGCGCATGCGCGAGGGCATCTCCTTCGACGAGGCCGTGGCCCTGGCCTCGGGCGCAACGCCCGCGGAGACGACGCCGGAGCACGGATAGCGCCCCCTCGCCGCTTGATCTCGCGGCCTCGCGGGGTCCATGATGCCGCGGCGATGGCCCGCTTCTTCGTCGCCGTGCTGGCCGCGCTCCTCACGTGGCTCTCGGTCGAGGGCGTCTGGAGCGTCGCGCACGGACGCAGGCCCGTGCCGAGCCTCGCGGCGGCCGGGGCCGCGTCCCTCGCGACGCTGCGCAGTGGCGGCGCTCCGGCGCCGGACGAGGGCGCCGCGCCCATCCTCACGGACCCCGGCGAGATCGAGGCCGTGCTCCCGGCGCTCCGCGCGGCCCACGTCGTCCTCGGCAACTCGCCGTATCGGAAGCTCGCGAGCGAGGAGGCGCGCTTCACGACGGGCGACCCGAAGCTCGGGACGCTGCGCTTGAAGCCCGACCTCGCGGCGGAGTCGGGGTTCCTGCGCACGACGCTCTTCGCGCCGCTCGATCCCCCGAGCTACACGGTGCGTCGCAACGAGCCGTTGCCGGCGGCGCTCCAGCGCTTCCTCGCACGCTACGCCTTCGCGCCGCGCGTCTTCACCACCGACGCGTTCGGCGAGCGCACGACCTTGCCGCCGTCGAGCGCGGGCGAGACCGTCCTCGTCGCGGGCGACAGCGTCGCCTTCGGCCAGATGCTCGGCGACGACGAGCATCTGGCGTCGCAGCTCCAGGTCCGGCTGCCGCGGCTCCGCTTCGTGAACCTCGGGATCCCGGGCGGAAGCGAGGTCGAGAGCGTGGCCGTGCTCGAGGAGGCGCTCGATCGCACGCCGCGCGTCGGAGCCGTCGTCTACGTCCACTTCGACAACGACTACGCCCTGGGCCAGACGCCCGAGACGATCGTCGCTCGGCTCTCGGAGCTCGGGAAGCGCCACGCCGTCTTGCGGATCGTCTTCGTGGCGCACCACTACGTCGAGCAGACGATGCCCGAGATCTTCCGCAGCGAGCCGGAGGCCTATCGGGCGGGCCGACGGCGGACGCGCGAGCTCCTCGAGCGCGCCACCGCCGCAGGCTTCTTCGTGATCGACACCACGCCGATCTTCGAGGAGGCGCGCGACGAGGCGGGCTCGCTCCTCGCCGGCGCGGCGCTCTACCTCGACCACGCCCATCTCTCGCGCGAGGGCACGCGGCGCCTCGCGGAGCGCGTGGCGGCGGGGCTCTCCCAGACGACCGAGACCGGTGTGGCGCGCTGAGGGGGACGGGAGCGGCGGCGGCTCAGGCCGTGGGGCGCGCTGCCGTCCAGGCGAGGACGAGCTGCGCCCCGTAGTAGAGCGGGAGCCCCCAGAGCTTGTTCGCGAGGGCCGGCGTCACGAAGCGCTGTCGGGCGACGGCGAGGTCCGACGCGTAGAACAGGAGGGCGCCGAGGAGGATCGCCGGCCAGCGCGGCTGTCCGACGGCCGCCGCCGCGGCGATCACCATGGTCGAGATCACGGCGACGTAGGCACGCACGGGGAGCCGCATCTTCGGCGGGAGGTGCGGCGCGAGCCAGCGCCATGCGAGGACCGCGGCGGGTGCGACGAAGAGCGCGGCGCCGAGCGCCGCGACGAGGGATGCGCCGCGCACCGTGAACGCCCGCGCGAACGCGAGGTGCCCGAGCAGGAAGGCCACGAGACCGCCCAGGAAGGTCGCGCTCGCCCGGGGCAGGAGGAGCACGTCGCCGAGCGCGCCGAGCCCGAGCGCGAGCAAGACCGATCGCCCGTAGGGCGTCTCGAGGGCCCCGCCCGCCCACGCGGCGGCGACGAAGCCGAGGGAGGCGAGCGGCTTCGCCACATGGCGCAGGCGTGCCGACTCGCGTGCTTCCGCCGCGAGGAGGAGCGCGACGAAGACGAGCGTGGCGACGGCGAACGGAGTCACGGAGCGCGCATGCTAGCCTCCGCGCCCGTGGACGTCCTGCTGATCGACCTCGACGACACGCTCTATCCCGCGGAGAGCGGCGTGCTCCCGCGCCTCGACGAGCGCATCAACGCCTATCTGCGGGAGGAGCTCGGCGTCCCGGCTGGCGAGGTCGACGGCCTGCGCCGGTCGCTCCGCAACACCCACGGCACGACACTCCACGGGCTCATGGCACGGCATCCGATCGACCGCGACCACTACCTCCGCTTCGTGCACGACGCCGACCTCTCCGACCTGCTGCGTCCCGATCCCGCGCTGCGCGCGCTCCTCGCGCGCGTTCCGGGCCGGAAGCTCGTCTTCACCAACGCGCCGCGTGCCCACGCGCGGAACGTGCTGGCGCTCCTCGACGTGGCCGACGCGTTCGAGGCCGTGATCGCGATCGAGGACCACGACTACCTGCCGAAGCCCAACCCGGTGGCCTTCGAGCGGGCGCTCGCCCGCGCGGGCGTCGCGGCCGAGGCCTGCGCGTTCGTCGACGACACGCGCCAGAACGTCCTGGCGGCGCGACGCCTCGGCATGCACGGCGTCTGGGTCGCGGCCGCGGAGCATCACGCGCACCCCGAGGCGCAGCCGGTGATCGCGAGCATCCACGAGCTCGAAGAGGCGCTGCGCAGGTAGACACGCGACCGCGTCGCCCGGCGGCCGCTCAGCGCGTCTCCGAGGGCGGAAGGAGCCCGCGCTCGGCGATCGCCGCGCGGATCGTCGCAGCGGCGAGCCGCTGGGCCTCCTCGGCGGGCAGGGGCTCGCACGGGAGCGGCCACCACGATTCCGGCGGCCGGTGGAGGGCGGCGAAGACCGGGAAGAGGTCGAGCACGCCGAGCCCCGCCGCCTCCGCCGCGGCGCGCACCTTCTCGTGGATCCCGGCGTAGCGATAGGCGCCGACCTCGAGACGCGTGTCGGGCTCGAGGTCGGGGAAGATCACGAGCAGGGCGGGCACGCCGCGCGCCTTCGCGAATGCGCCGATCTCCTGCAGCGCGTCGCGCACCTGCCGCCAGCCTTCGTAGCCCTCCTCGTAGAGCGGCGCGTAGCCCTCGGGATGCAGCCGGCGCATCTCCTGGTGCTCCTTGAAGGAGTCGAGGGCCGAGTAGAGATAGCTCTCCTCCGCGAGGAATTCGTGCACGAGCGGGAGCAGCGGCCGCAGGTGGTAGTAGGAGAAGGAGCGCTCGTTTCCGAAGTCCGGCCGGCTCGGGACGGCGTCGTTGAGCCCGTACTGCACGATCAGGAGATCGGGGGCGAAGCGGAAGCCCACCCGCGCGAGCCACTCGGCCTCGTTCGCCGTGGTGAACGATTCCTGGCCCGCGTTCACGACCTGTACCGCGACGCCGTCGGCGACGAGGGACCGCTCGAGCACGTACGGCCAGGTGTCCTCGGTGCGCGCGACGAGCGTGCCGAAGGTCGCGTCGTCCCCGAGCGCGAGGATCTCGCGCACGCCGTCCGGCTTCGGCGCGTCCGTGTGGAACGAGCGCAGGTGCAGCGGATTGCGCTGCCAGAGGAAGTCGTAGCGCTCGCGCTTGAAGCGTTGGATGCCGGGAAGGTGGCCGCCGGTCCGGGCGACGACGACGGGGAGGCGGCAGACGAGCTCGCCGGCCGCGAGGCCGGCGACGACGACGCTCGTCGCGAGCGCCGCGCCGCGCACGACCGACGCGAAGCGCGGGGTCGGCCCGAGGCCCGCCCAGAGCGCGATCAGCGACACCGCCGCGAGGAGCGCCCCGAAGATCGCGAGCGCCGCGGGAAGGAGCAGCACCGCTGCCTGACCGACGACGAGCGAGAGCGCCACGAGGAGGAGGTCGGTGCCGCGCGCGCGCAGCGAGGCGAGGGCCCGCGCCTCGGGATCGCGTCGCAGCGCGGCCTCGAGGAGCAGCCCGCCGAGCGCCCAGACGGCCCATGCGACGAAGGTCGTGCGTCCGGCGCCCTGGGCCACGAGGAGGAGGAGCGGCGCCGACGCGCCGGCGAGCCAGGCGAGGCGCAGACGCTTCCGCGTGTCGGGGAGGCGCTGGCGCCGCGGCTCGACCATCTCGCCCTCCGGGCGGCCCGGCCGCCCGCCGCACCCTAGGGACCGCGCCGCAAGGCGGCAACGCCTCGGCGACGCTACTCGTCTCCCGGCGAGTCGACGCCGGGAGCCAGGCTCCGCCAGGCGCGTCGTATCGAGGGAGGTCGCGGCGATGAAGTTCGGACTGATGTTCGCGAACGTGGGTCCCTTCGCGCAGCCCGAGGGCCTCGCGCACCTCGCGCGCACGGCAGAGGACGCGGGCTTCGAGTCGATCTGGACGGTGGAGCACGTCGTCGTGCCCGTCGGCTATCGGTCCGCGTACCCCTACAGCCCGAGCGGACGGATGCCGGGACCGGAGGACTCGCCGATCCCCGACCCCGTGCTGCCCCTGGCCTACGTCGCGGCGCTCACGACGCGCCTGCGCCTCGGTACGGGCGTGATGATCCTGCCCCAGCGGCATCCGGCCTACGTCGCGAAGGAGGCCGCCACGCTCGACGTGCTGTCGAAGGGCCGAGCGCTCCTCGGTGTCGGCATCGGCTGGCTGCGCGAGGAGTTCGAGACGCTCGGCGTGCCGTTCGAGGAGAGGGTGGGGCGCACCGAGGAGTCGATCCGCGCGATCCGCTCGCTCTGGGCCGCGAAGCCCGCGCCGTTCGAGGGACGCTACTTCCGCTGGAGCGCGGTCGAGTCGAATCCGAAGCCGGTGCAGGCGGGCGGCGTGCCGATCGTCGTCGGCGGCCACGTGCCGGGCGCGGCGCGCCGCGCCGCGCGCCTGGGCGACGGCTTCTTCCCGGCCCGCGGCGATCTGCAGACGCTTCCCGGTCTCCTCGCCGAGCTGCGCGACGAGTGCACGAAGGTCGGGCGCGATCCGGCGAAGATCGAGATCACGACCGGCGGCCTGCTCGGCGGCCCCGACGACGTGAAGCGCTACGCGGATCTCGGCGTGTCGCGGCTCGTCACGGGACCGCCGGCGTTCGATCGCGAGGGGATCGAGCGGGGGCTCCACGAGTTCGCGGACCGGGTGATCGCGAAGTCCTGAGCCGCCTCAGGACTCCGCCCACGGATCGAACGTGCCGAAGCTCCAGACGTGGCCTTCGGGATCGCGGCAGGTGTAGCCGCGGCCGCCGTAGTCCTTGTCCTCGAGCGGGAGCACGATCTCGGCGCCGGCCGCCTTCGCGCGGGCGCAGTGCTCGTCGGCGTCCTCGACGATCACGTACGCGCTCTGCGTGCCGACGCCGCCGACGTCGCGCGGCGGCTTCTGGAGCTTCCCGAAGGCGTCGTCGTCGTGCGCGTCGCCGAGCATGATCATGCCGTTGCCGAACACGAGCTGCGCGTGGGCGATGCCCCCGCGCTCGTCGGGCACCACGAGGTGCTTCTCGAAGCCGAAGGCGCGGCAGAGCCACTCGATCGCGGCCTCGCTGTCGCGGTAGCGCAGCGTCGAGATGACGTTGGCGCGCGTGGCCTTCGCGTTGTCGGTCATGGGAGTCACCTCCAGGCCGGGGGTGACACCATCCTATCACCGCGCGCGGGCGCGCCGGACGCTAGAAGTACCCGGTCATGAGCCGGTGCACCCATGCAGGGACCGTGGCTCCCTCGGCGGAGTCGAACTGCGGGAAGTAGGGCTTCAGGTCGAGGATCGGCGTGCCGTCGATCGCGTCGAGGCCGCGCACCGTGATGCCGTCGGGCTCCACCGAGACGAGCGGCACGACCGTGACGCCGAGAGGGTTCGGCCGATCCTTCGCGCGCTGGGCGAAGATCCCGACCTCGGGCATCTCCGCGAGGCCGCGCGGCCGCCGCACGAGATGCCGCGCCGGGTCGAAGGCCGCGCCGTGGAGGAGCGCCACGACCAGCACGTGCGAGAACGCGTCGAGGCCCGCGAGGCCAGGCCGGTGGGCGGGCACGAGCACGATGCGCGACTCGACGTCGCCCCAGCCGGCGTCGACGGGCTCGCGCACGGGCGAGCGCACGCAGCCGATCGGGTGGAGGACGAAGCCGGCCTCGGGCCCGCCCATCGCCCGAGCCTGCTCTACGCCGCGCGCCGCAGGGCGAGGTGCCGCGGACCGCGGACCAGGAAGGAGTCGACGTAGACCACGTCGGACTCGACGCGCGCCAGACGCGGCAGCTCCGGCACGAGCGCCTCGAGGGCCACGCGCGCCTCGAGCCGCGCGAGGGACGCGCCGAGGCAGAAGTGGTTCCCGAGACCGAAGGAGAGGTGGCTCTGGGGATCGCGCGACACGTCGAAGCGTGCCGCGCTCGGTCCCCACTGCCGCTCGTCGCGATTCGCCGAGCCCAGGGTCGCGCTCACGTGGGCGTTCGCCGGGATCGTCGTGCCGGCGATCTCGACCGGCTGCGTCGAGCGCCGGAACACGAACTGCACCGGAGAATCCCAGCGCAGCGTCTCCTCGACGAGGCTCGGCACCAGGCCGGGATCGGACGCCACCCGCGCGAGCTCCTCGGGATGACGCAGCAGCGCGTGGGTTGCGTTGCCGATCAGGTTCGTCGTGGTCTCGTTGCCCGCGACGAGGAGGAGCTGCACCAGGAAGGCGACCTCCGCGTTGGTGAGGCCGGCGTCGCCGTCCTGGGCCGCGACGAGGACGCTCACGAGGTCGTCGCCGGGAGCGCGCCGCCGCCGCTCGGCGATGGTCGCGATGTAGCCCGAGAGCTCGCCGATCGTCTCCACGAGTCCGCTCGTGATGGGATCCTGTCCCCGCTGCGAGCCGGTCGTGGTCGCGACCAGCCGATCCGACCAGCGCTTGAAGTCGTCGATCCGCTCGGGCTCGACGCCGAGCATCTCGGCGATGATGCGCACGGGAAGCGGGATCGCGAGGTCCTCGACCACGTCGAAGGCCACGCCGTCGCGCAGGGGCGCGATGCACGCCGACACGATCTCGCGCATCCGCGCTTCCCACGCCGCGATCCGCCGCGGTGTGAAGCCGCGGTTCACGGTGGCGCGGAGCACGCCGTGGCGCGGCGGATCCTCCGAGATCAGGTTGCGCGCGCTCATCAACTCCTGGAGGCTGAAGGGCAGGACGTTCGCGATCGCCGCGAGGCGCTGCATCATCTGCGGATCGCCCGCGCGGTCGAGGCCTGGCCGCGCGCCGATCAGCATCGTGCGCATCGCGTCGGACGAGAACAGCGCCGGGTTCCGCAGCACGAAGCGCACGTCCTCGTAGCGCGTGACGCACCACACGCTCGACGCCTCGGCGAAGTAGACGGGCGCCTCGTCGCGCAGACGCGCGTAGTAGGGATAGGGGTCGTCGCGGACGGCGGGCGAGAACGGGTCGTAGTCGACGGGTCGGTCGGTGGGCATGGGCGCAGCCTACCACGGAAGAGCGGCCGACGACGCCCCGGCGCGGGCCGCGAGGCACGGGCAGGAGCGGAGCGCGTCAGCCCTGCCGGGCGCCGCGCCGGCTTCGGAGCGCATACACCGTCCAGGGATGCGGGCTTCCCGGCGCCTGCCAGCGCAGGAACTCGCCGCCCGTGTACTCGCCGACGACGCGCTCCCAGAACGGCTGCGCGCCGCGGTTCCCGTGCGACACGCGAACGATCCAGCGGCCGGGGAAGGCGTCCCAGAGCTGGAACGCCGCGTCGCGCCCGACACCGCTCCGGCGCTCGCGACGGAGCACGAAGAACTCCGCCACGTCGAGATCGTCGGGCTCGTCCGTCGCCGGCGATCCGCGCGTCGCGAGGGCGAAGCCCGCGAGCGCGCCCCCGGTGCGGATCAGGAACGGGAAGCGCCGTCCCGGCTCCTGCCAGTAGAGCGGCAGCCGCTCGTAGCCGAAGCGGCCGGTGGCGTCGGGCGCGACGGGGAAGGTCTCGGAGAGGTCGTGGATGTAGAGCTCGAGGAGGTTCGCGAGGACGGGCGCCTCGTCGGGGCGCGCGGCCGCGAGCGTCGTCGCGGGCGGCGAGGCGAGCGACATGGAGGCTCCTCCTCGAGGCCGAGCCAGCGCCCGAGCCCCGCGCGCCCTTCCGCCGTGAGCGCGACCACGCGGCTCCCGCGCGCGCGCCGGAGCCAGCCGCGCTTCACGAAGCGCGAGAGCATCTCTGCGCCGAGGGCGCCTCCGAGATGATGGCGGCGCTCGCTCCAGTCGAGGCAAGGCCGACACGCGGGCCTGCCGCTCGTGCTCGCGATCTCCTTCGCGGCCACGTTCGCGCGGGCGAAGAGCGCGGAGCCGCGCTCGGTGAGCCGCCAGCCGTCGGTGTCGGTTGCGAGGGCGTCGAGCGCGATCAGGCGGTCCGCGATCCGCACGGCGAGGGCGCCCGCGAGATGGTCGTAGCAGGTGCGCGCGAACCGGACGGCAGGGTCGCGCGGCCCCGGCACACGGCGCGGACCGCGCACCACCTCGCTCGCCGCCATGAGCGACTCGACCGCCGTCGCCACCTCGGGCCCCGCGATCCGGTAGTAGCGATGGCGACCCTGGCGCACGAGCGAGAGCACCCCGGCGTCACGGAGCTGCGTCAGGTGCTCGCTCGCCGTCGACGTCGCCACGTCGGCCTCGGTCGCGAGCTCCGTCGCGGTGAGGGCCACGCCGCCCAGGAGCGCCGCCACCATCCGCGCGCGCGTACGATGTCCGAGGGCCGCCGCGAGGGCCGAGACGTCGGGCACCTCGCTGGCGGCCGTCGTTTCGGTGATCTCCGAAGCGTCGCGCCTCATCGCGTGCGAAGAAACGCCAGGGCGGGAGAGCCGTCAAGCGCGCCGGGGACCCGCACAGGAGGAACGCGCATGATCGCCGTGATCTTCGAAGTCTGGCCGGCCGAGGGAAGGCGCGACGAGTATCTCGATCTCGCCGCACAGATTCGCCCGCAGCTCGAGGAGATCGACGGCTTCCTGTCGATCGAGCGCTTCGAGAGCCTCGCCGAGCCCGGGAAGCTCCTCGCCCTCTCGTTCTTCCGCGACGAGGAAGCCGTCGCCGCGTGGCGGCGGAACGCGGAGCACCGGAAGGCCCAGGCGCGGGGACGAGCCGGCGTCTTCGCGGACTACCGCCTCCGCGTCGCGCAGGTCGCACGCGACTACGGGCTCGTGCGGCGCGACCAGGCGCCGAGCGAGCGATGAGCGACGCGAGCGGCGCCACGCGCGAGCCGATCGACCCGATCGCGGCGGTGACGCATCCGGATCCCTACCCGTACTACGCGCGCCTCGTCGCGGAGCGCCCGCTCCATCGCGACGACTCCCTCGGACTCTGGATCGCCTCGAGCGGTGCAGCGGTCACGGCGGTGCTCGAGAGCCCGGCCTGCCGCGTGCGGCCGCGCGCCGAGCCGGTTCCGAGCGACCTCGTCGGGTCGCCCGCAGCCACGATCTTCCGCCGGCTGGTCCGGATGATCGACGGACCGGAGCACGACACGCGGAAGCGTGCGATCGCCGCGGCGCTCGATGGCCTGGACGACGCGCGCATCGTCGGCGAGAGCGAGCGCTGCGTCGCGCGGCTGGTGGGCGACGGAGACACCGCGACGCACGCCGAGGGGCTCACGGCGCTCGCCTTCGCCGCGTCGACGGACGTCCTGGCGAGCCTCCTCGGCTTCTCCCGCGAGGCGCTCCCCGACGTTTCGAGGCGCGTCGGCGAGGTCGTGCGTTGCCTCTTCCCGGGCGGCACGGCGGACGAGATCGAGCTCGGGAAGCGAGCCGCGGATCCGCTCCGACAGGCGATTGCGTCGCTGCTCCAGCACCCGGCCGACGAGGACACCCTCCTCGCGCGGCTCTCGGCGGAAGCCCGTCGCGTGGGCTGCGACGATCGCGAGGGGGGCGTCGCGAACGCGATCGGCCTGCTCGCCCAGGCCTACGACGCGACGGCGGGCCTCGTCGGGTCGACGCTCCTCGCTTTCGCGCGGGAGCGCGACCTGCACGCCCGGGTGACCTCGACGCCCGGTCTCCTCCGGAGCGTCGTCGACGAGGTGCTTCGCCACGACGCGCCGGTCCAGAACACGCGTCGCTTCGTCGCGGAGCCGGTCGAGATCGAGGGGCGGGAGCTCCGCCCCGGGGACGTCGTCCTGGTCGTGCTCGCCGCGGCCAATCGGGATCCCGCAGCGAACCCGGATCCGGATCGCTTCGATCCCGCGCGGCACGAGCGACGGCTCTTCGGCTTCGGCACCGGGCCTCACGCCTGCCCGGGGCGCAGGATCGCGACGGCGATCGCGTCCGCGGTCGTCGCCCGGTTGCTCGCCGGCGGCGTCGTTCCGTGTCGTCTGGATAAGCACGCGGGGCATCGGCCGTCCGCGAACTGTCGCATCCCTCGGCTCTTGTGGCGATGTGAGCAGGTCGGCGAGTCGCGCGTCAGGCCGTGAGCTGGCGCATCAGCGACGGCGTGTCGAGGAACGCCCAGCGCTCGGCGATGCGATCGCCGGCGATCCGCCAGAAGACGGCGCCGGAGAAGGTCACCTTCCGGCCCGTGCCGGCGACGCCGAAGATCTCGTCGGTGTGGGTGCCCGTCCAGGGGGCGCGCACCGCCACGCGATCGCCCTCGGCGACGACGTCGTCGGTCACGACGTGGAGATCCGGGAACGCGCGCCTGAGAGTCGTGAGCCATGCCTTCACGGGGCCGGGGCCCCGGGGCGTTCCCGGCGGCATGGCGTGATCGACGAAGTCGGCCGTGAGCTGCGCGTCGATGCGCGAGAGGTCCTGATGGTTCACCGCCGCGTCGTAGTGCGCGTGGACGAGGCCTTCATCTGCTCGAGACGCGGATCGGTGGCCATGGGGAACGTCTCCTGTTCGAAGCGAGCAGCTCGTGCTCGAGCGCACGCTAGCGGGCGGCTGCAGATTCGGCCGCGATCCGCTCGAGCGGAAGGACGGCGTGCTCCGGTCCGGGCAGCGCGGCGATCTCCGCCTGCATGCGCTCGGCCGCCCGCCGATGCGATGGATCCCCGAGCACGCGCGCTACGACGTCGCGGATCGAGGCCGGCGTGGCGGTCGCGGCGTCGAGCACCCGCGCGACGCCGAGGCGTTCGCAGCGCGCGGCGTTCAGCGGCTGGTCGGCGCCGAGCGGGATCAGCACCATCGGCAGGCCGTGGGACAGCGCGCCGATCACGCTGCCCGAGCCGCCGTGGGAGATCACGAGATCGCAACGGGGCAGGAGCTCGCCTTGCGGAACGAATCGCTCGACGCGCACGTTCGGAGGCTGGGGGCCGAGCTCGGTCGGATCGACGTCGCGTCCGACCGTCACGACCACGTCGATCGGGAGCTCGCGCACGCCCGCGAGGACGCGCTGGAAGAGATCGCCCGACTCCACGTTGAAGATCGTGCCGAGCGTGAGGTAGACCGTCGTCGTGTCGCCGGTTCGCTCGGGGGCGCCGGCCTGCAAGCGCAGCGCGTGAGCGCCCGGCGGCAACGGGAAGGCGGGATCGCGGAAGCCGGGAGGGATCGCCGACAGGACGAGGTGACGCCCGATCCGCGTGAGCCCGGGATCCGGAGGGAGCCCGTGCTCGGCCCTCACTGCGTCGAGCGCCGGAGCCACGATCGCGGGCCGGACGAAGGAGCCTTCGGCGACGACGAGGACGGTCGCGTGCGGAAGCCCGAGCCGCTCTGCGGCGACCATCGCGCCGAAGTCGAGCTCCTCGCAGACGAGCACGTCGGGCCGCCAGTCCGCGCAGAGCGCGCGCACGTCTGCGGCGCGCTCGCGCGCGATGCGTCCGCCGAAGCCGGGCCCCACGGCCCGCATCTCCCGCTCCACGTCGACGGGCGCGAGCGCTCGGCGCTTCGGCGTGAGGCCGAGGTCGGAGCCCGTCGCGAAGGCGGCGAGCCCCAGCGCCTCGACCTGCGGGACCGTCCTGGGTCGCCCCGCGAACGCGACCGTGTGTCCGGCGCGCTCCGCAGCGCGGGCGATCGGCACGAGCGGCTCGAGATGACCGCTCCCGCCGGCGAAGGTGAAGAGGATGCGCACGCCGTCGGATCGGATCAGCCGCGCATCGCCTTGATCTCGTCGAGGTAGAAGACGTTCCCGTCGGGATCGGCGACGAGGGCCATGAAGCCGCCCCAAGGCTGTCTTGCCGGCGGCATGGGGAAGCGTACGCCCATCGGTGCGAGTCGGGCGTGCTCCGCCTCGAGGTCGTCGACGTCGAAGCCGACACCGGTGTGCCGCCCTACGAGCTCCTGCTGATCCGGCCCCGCGACGGCGAGCCCGAGCCGGATCGGACCCGCAGCGAAGGACGCATAGCCGTGCTCCGGCGCGGTGTGCTGGAGCGCGAGCCCGAGCGCGGTCCGGTAGAACTCGATCGCGCGATCGAGCTGGCTCACGAAGATGTTCACGTAGGCGATGTGCATGGCGTCACCTCACGTCGCCCGCGGGCGAGGTTGGAGGACGCGTCCACCCTATCACGGGCCCTGGCGGCCGGGCGCAGGCATGCAGCCAGCCGCCGACGAGCCGGCGCGAGGCTCGTTCAGCCGCTTCGTCGCCTCGAGACGAGGCAGTGTCGGAGCAGACGAGACGATCGTTGCCAAAGAAGAGATCGCCGTCGACGACGAACGTCGGGACGCCGAACACGCCCGCGCCCAAGGCCTCGTCGATCGTCTCGTCGAGCTGCGCGCGGGTGGCCGGCGCGCGCAGCTGACGGCCTCGACCTGTCCGAGGCGCTTCGCGGCCGTGCAGGCGAGCGCCAGGAGCTCCGGCTCGAACGCCACCCGCCCGCGCGGCTCGACGAACGGGATGGCGTAGAGCTCGGCCCAGCGCGCTGCGTCCTTCTCGCGGTAGCCCCAGTCGTACTGACCCGAGACCGGATCGCCCTCGAACGGACTCGCGCCGCGCCGGGCGAGCCCGGTACGCTCGCGCTGCTCGGGTCCGGGCTCGCGCCGTGGGGAGCGCGCCGCCGACGGAGCCGAGTGTCGGTCGGCCGAGGGCCGCTCGTGTGACGGCTAGGCGCGCTCCGACGTCGCGCTTCGTCGCGCGCGTGCTCGGGGCCACAAGGCATAGCCGATGAGCGGCGCGAAGAGCACGAGCTCGGTGCTCGCGACCCGGAGACCCGCGAACGACAGGAACGCCCGCCCGATCGGCGCTACGCGCAGAGGTCGCCACGGCGCGAAGTAGCGCGCGTCGCTCCAAGGCCAGAAGAGCGCGCAGCCCAGGCCGCCGTCCGTGAGCGTGTCGAGCAGCCCATGGCTCGCCACCACGAGGGCGGCGAGCAGCCCGGTCTTGAGAGCGGGAAGGCGGAGGAGCGGCGCCAGGAGCCCGATCGCGAGGCCGAGCAGCATCGCGAACCCCAGGGAGTGCGCCGCACCGCGGTGTCCCCACGCGTCCGCGTACGCGACTCCGAACCGGAAGCCGATCACGTCCGCGTCGGGAAGGAGCGAGAGGCCCGACCACAGGACCATCGACGAGAACAGCGTCCAGCGGTGCGGCCCGTCGGCTCGATACGCTCGCGCCGCCGCCATTCCCACGGCTACGTGTCCCAGGCTCGCCATGGCCGCTACGAGCTCGACGCCGGCCGCGGCGGCGCAGTTCCCTCGCTGTCGCTCGGGCTACCGGCTTCTCTCGACGGGATACGGACCTTCCTCGAAGCGTTGCGCGTGATAGCCCTTGCTCCCGACCGCTCGCGCGAGCGGGCTCGAGACGTCGTCGCCGCGCCGAAGGCGGTCGAGCGCCTCCCGGAAGTCGATGCGTGGCGCGAAGCCGAGCTCCTCCCGGGCACGCCGATTCACGTAGACCCGGTCGATGCCCGGCAGCATGCGCCAGCCGCGCCGACGGTACACCTCCTCGCTGTCGGGGAAGAGGCTCCGAACGACGCCGGGCGCATCCGTCCGGAGCCGAGGGAGGTGCTCCGGCTCGAACGGGCTGGTCGCGCTCACCACGTAGCGGCGGAATCCGAGCTCGGGGGCGCGCTCGGCCGCGAGCACGTGCGCCTCCACCGCGTCCGCGAGATCGAGCCGCCGGTACAGGAGCTCGTTCACCTTGAGATTCAGGTCGTCGTACCGGTCGCGAAGCTCGGGGTCGTCATCCGCCTCCGGGAAGAAGCGACCGGTGCGCAGCACGACGCACGGCAGGCCCCTCGATCGGTAGAAGAGCTCGCACAGATCCTCTGCGGCCTTCTTCGTGACGCCATAGATGTTCCTCGGGACGGAGACGACCTGCTCGTCGATCCACGCGGCCGGCTGCTCCGCGGCAGGCCGGAGCGCAGACCCGAAGACGCTCGTCGTGCTGCTGTAGACGACGCCGGGGACGCCGCTCTCGAGCGCCGCCTCGAGCACGCTGAGCGTCCCTGTGACGTTGGTCTCGACGAACGCACGAGCAGGGTGCGTCGCCACGTGCGGCTTGTGGAGCGTAGCGGCGTGGATGACGCGCCCGATGCCGCGCATGTGCCTCCGCAGAAAGTCGGGATCGCAGATCGAGCCCACGTGCGTGGTGTAGGGAGAGTCGAGGAGATCGAGCCCGACCACCTCGTGGTCGCGCTCGCGCAAGGTCCGGACGAGACCCTCGCCGAGGTGTCCGGAGCTCCCGGTCACGAGGATGCGCATCGGGGTGCCACCCGACGCGAGGCGGGCTACGCGAGACCGAGCACGCACTCCGCGACCTGAACGGCGTTCAGCGCGTTCCCCTTCCGCAGGTTGTCTCCCGACGCGAACAGCGATAGTCCGTTCTCGAGCGCACGAACGGACCGCACCCGCCCGACGAGAATCTCCTCGAGCCCTGCCGCACGGCCTCCATCTTCTCTTCTTCCGTCGAGATGTCGCTCCCCTCGCGGAAGGTCGGTGCGATCGAACAGGCGGAGCTCGCCGACCGGGAAGGACCGCTCCTCGAGGATCCGCAGCGTCACCTCGCCTGTGACACCCGTCGCCCCGCAGATTCCGATCGCGTAGCTCATGGCTTCTCCGATCCGACGATGGTCGCCCATGCCGCGGTTCCTCGCTGGCTATCACGCCCGAAGATCTCCGCGCGCCTCGGAAGGCCCGCGCGCACGCAAGCCCCTCACGCCCCCTCCAACAACCCCGCCAGCTCCTCCCGGCTCAAGCCCGCCGCCCCGTCCGCCTCCCCGACCACCAGCTCGCCCAACGTCCGCTTCCGCTCCTGCAGCGCGAGGATCCCCTCCTCCACGGTGTCCTTCGCCACGAGCCGATACACGAGGACGGGTCGCTCCTGGCCGATGCGGTGGGCGCGGTCGGCCGCCTGATCCTCGACGGCGGGATTCCACCAGGGGTCGAGCAGGAAGACGTGGTCGGCCGCGGTGAGGTTCAAGCCGGTGCCGCCGGCGCGCAGCGATACGAGGAGGACGGGCGGGCCGGCCTCGTCCTGGAAGGCCGACACCACGGCGCCACGGTCACGCGTGGAGCCATCGAGCCGGAGGTGAGGGATCTCGGCGCGCGCGAGCTCCGGCTCGGCGAGGTCGAGAAGGCTCGTCCACTGGGAGAAGACGAGGGCCTTGTGGCCGTCGGCGACGACGGTCTCTAGCTCTTCGAGCAGGAGGTCGAGCTTGCTCGAGCGCTCGGCCCGCTGGCCGGGCACGAGCGCGGCATGGCACGCGGCCTGACGCAATCGGAGCAGCGCCTCGAGCGCGGCGAGGACGCTCCCACCCCGCGCGAGGGCCGACACCGCCTCCTGTCGGGCGGCCGCGCGCACGGCGTCGTAGACGGTGCGCTCGGCCTCGTCGAGCTCGACCGTGAGCACGAGGTCGGTGCGCGGCGGGAGCTCGGGCGCGACGTCGCGCTTCTTCCGGCGGAGCACGAACGGGCGGATGCGCTCGCGCAGGCGCCCGGCCGCGTCGGCGCCCTCGGGCCCGCCGGCGGCGAGCGGCCGGGCGGTGCGCTCGGCGAAGTCGGACTCGCTGCCGAGGAGCCCGGGCGTCGCGAAGCGGAGCTCGCTCCAGAGCTCGTCGAGGCGATTCTCGACCGGTGTGCCCGTGAGCGCGACGCGGAAGCGCGCGTCGAGGCGGTGCGCCGCGCGGGCGACCTGGCTCTCGGGGTTCTTCACGTTCTGGGCCTCGTCGAGGATCGCCACCGCCCAACGCCGCGCGGTGAAGCGCTCGGCCTCGAGACGCAGGAGCGCGTAGCTCGTGACGGTGACGTCCGCGCGCGCGTCGAAGCGCCGCTTCGGGCCGTGGTAGAGGCTCGCGCGCAGGCCGGGGCGGAAGCGCGCGAGCTCCGCCATCCAGTTGTGGAGGACGCTCGTCGGCGCCACGACGAGGGCACCGCCCTCGGCCGCGACGCCGCTCGGGATCGCACACAGGGCCTGGAGCGTCTTGCCGAGGCCCATGTCGTCGGCGAGGAGGGCCCCGAGCTCGGCGCGCCTCAAGAGCTGGAGCCAGGCGACGCCCGTCCTCTGGTACGGGCGCAGCGTCGCGGTGAGATCCTCGGGCAGCGCGGGCTCGCCCAGGCCCGTGGAGTCTCCGAGCAGGGCGCGCAGCTTCTCGAGGCCGGGGGGCGGCGGCTCGCCGAGCTCGGCGGCCAGGCGGCCCAGGTCGGGGAGCGCAGCACGCGGGAGCGTCGCAGCTTCTCCCTTCGCGGCCAGGAGATCGGCCACGCGCTGGCCGTGCTTCGCGAGCCACTCCTTCGGAAGCGGCGCGAAGCCGCCGCCCACGAGCGGGACGAGCGACTCGCCCTCGCGCCACGCGCGCAGCACCGCCGCGGCGCCGCCGATCGGCTGCGCCGTGCCGCCCACGTGCCCGCGCTCCGCGGCCTCGCCTCCGCTCGAGAAGTCGAGGCTGAAGTCGTCGCCGCGCAGACGCAGACGCGGCACGAGCTCCGCGGCGCGGAAGAAGGCCTGGTGCGCGCTGCCGCGGACCTCGCCGCGGAACGTCCCGAGACGCGCGACGAAGGCGATCGCCTCCTCGCCCCGCATCTGCTCCACGCGGCCCGGCACGAGACCGAGCTCGCTCGAGAGCTGGCGCACGAGGCGCGACTCTGCGGCGTCGTCGCGCAGCGGCACCGCGCCCTCGCCCAGGAGCACGAGGCTCCCGGCATCGACGCGCGCGATGGGTGGAGAGCCGTAGACGAGGAGCGGCAGCACCGCGAGCGCGTCGTCCTCGCGGCGCGTCTCGAGCACGAGGCGCGGGGGCTCGCGGCGCGTGCCCGGGAGGCGCTTCGTGCGCACCACCACCGGAATGCGTCGCTCGAGGCCCGGGATCGCCTCCGCCGCGAGCTCCGCGACGCTCCCGGCGTCGAAGCGCTTGCCGCGCACGAGCTCCTCGCGCTCGCGGCCCGTGAGGCGGCTCTCGCCGAGCGGCCGGAGCGTGTCGCCGGCCAGGGCGACGCCCGTCGCGAAGGTCTCGCGGATCGCGGGATCGGGGCCGACGCGCAGCAGGAAGCCGCGGCCGTCGCTCGTGTCCTCGACGAACGCATGGGGGAGGAGCGGCTCGGCGCTCGCGCGCACCGGGGCGCCGTCGAGCCGCACGTCGGGGCACGCGGCCAGAGCCTCGAGCAGGCGCGGCATCGCCTCGCGCGGCATCGGACCGCGCAGGCGCGAGCCGAGGGCGCGCTCGACCTGGAGGTCGGCCTGGGTCGCGACGAAGCGCGGCCCGTCGACGCGGCCCGAGGCGATGGCCGCGAGCGTCGTCGTGACGAGGGTCTCGCGCTCGGCGCCGCCGGGCTCGAGCGCGACCACGACGCGCTCGAAGGCGAGGCCACCGGGGACGCGCGTCAGCAGGTAGCGCAGGCGGCCCGGGCCGACGCCAATGCGCGGCGCCGACGGCGCCGCGCCAGCGGCGGTTGCGGCTGCGGCCTCCGCGCCCGGCGCCGTCGCGCCCGGGAGCGCGCGTCCCTCCGTCCGCGCGCGTCCCTCCGTCCGCGCGCGTCGGAGCGCGATCACCGCGGCCGCCACGTGCTCGCACACGTCGCCCGGGGCGGGGCACTCGCAGCTCCACTCCTCGTCCTCCGGGTGGAGCGTCACGGCGAAGCTCACGAGCCCGCCGCGCGTCGCCACGCGCAGCGCGATCTCGCCGGGGTGCGCTTCGCCCTCGGCGACGATGGACTCCGCGCGCACGAGCTCGACGCCACGCGACCAGACCGCGGGGCTCGCGGCGCGGCGGACGGCGTCGAAGAGCGGCTCGATGTCGGCGGCGCTCACCGCGCCGCCCGCGCCTCGCCCGGCCCGAGCGCGCGCACGATCGCGCGGAACGCGGCGAGCGTCTCCATGTCGCGCGTTTCGTAGCCCGGATCGGCGGAGGTCTTCACGATCACGACGCGATGGACCGGGTTCACGTAGATGTACTGGCCGTAGACGCCGATCGCCGCGAACTCGCCGTCGGGCCCATTGGGCACCCACCACTGGTACTGGTATCCGATGTCCCAGTCCGGCGTATAGCCACCGCTCTTGCGCAGGTAGGGCGCGCCCGGCACGACCGACTCGCGCACCCACGTCTCCGGCAGGACCCGCGTTCCGTCCCAGTCGCCGCCGCGCAGGAAGAGCCGCCCGAAGCGCGCGTAGTCGCGCAGCGTCGCGTTCAGGCAGCAGAAGGCGTACTCGACGCCCTCCGCGCCGGGGCGATCGACGACCCACGTCGCGTCGCTCTCCATCGCGAGCGGGCGCCAGATCTTCTCCTCGAGATAGGCGGCGAGCGACTTGCCCGTCGCTGCGCGCAGCACGGCGCCGAGCACCAGCGTGTCGACGCTGATGTAGTCGAAGCGCTGCCCGGACGGGCCTGCGCGCACGAGACGCTTCGGCGTGTCGTCGACCGGCGTCCCGAAGACGAAGCTCCGCACGAACATCTGGTCGACGTCGGAGAAGGGATCGGCGTAGTCCTCGTCGAAGCGCACGCCCGACGACATCTGGAGCACGTGGCGGACGGGAACGCCGTCGTACGCCGTGCCCCGAAGGCTCGGCACGACGTCGGAGACGGGGACGTCGATCGAGGCGAGCTTCCCCTCGGCGAGCGCCGCGCCGATCAGGGCCGAGACGAACGACTTGGCGACGCTGAAGGAGGTCAGGAGCGAGTGCTCGTCGGCGCCGCGCAGGTAGCGCTCGACCACGATCGCGTCGTCCTGCACCACGAGGAGGCCCGTCGTCGAGCTCTCGCCGAGGAATGCGTCGAGCGTCTCCTCCTGCCCGCCATACTCGAAGCGGACGTCGAGAGGCCGCTCCGCGCGGCCGAAGGCGAAGCCCGCGCCCTGGCCGCGCCGCACGGGCCGGCTCGGGAAGCGCTCGCCCATGTGGCGGAAGAGGTCGGGCAGGTCGTCGCCGCGCAGCAGGGCGAGAAGCGGCGGGACGTGGTGCGCGCGCGCCCACAGCACGGCCCCGGCAGCGAGGGCTGCCGCGGCGGCGACGAGGACGAAGAGCCGGCGCATCGTCGCGTCCCTCTACCGCGCCGCCTCGGCGATCGACGCCTCGAGCGCGTCGACCATGCGATCGAGCTCGTCCTCGCGCACGGTGAAGGGCGGCCCGAGACAGATCACGTCGGGCGCGGGCCCACCGCCGCCCGGATAGAAGAAGACGTCGTGGCGCACGAGGCCCGCGACGATCACGCGACCCACGATCTTCTTCTCCGCCGGGAAGGGCTCGAGGCTCGCCTTGTCACGCACGAGCTCGACGGCCTGGAGCAGGCCGCGGCCGCGCACGTCCCCCACGTTCGGGTGCGCGCGCAGACGCGCGAGCTTCGCGGCGAGGAGCTCGCCCATCTTCGCCGCGCGCTCGACCAGGCCCTCGCGCTCCATCACGTCGAGCACGGTGTCGGCCACGGCGCAGGCCGCCGGATGGGCCGACGTCGTGTAGAACATCACCTCCTCGTGGGCATCGGCGATCGGCGCCACGACGGCCTCGCGCGCGAAGACGGCGCCGATCGGCGCGTAGCCGCCGGCGAGCCCCTTCCCGCCGATCAGGAGGTCGGGCACCACGCCGAAGTGCTCGATCGCGAAGCGCCGCCCCGTGCGCCCGAAGCCCGTCATCACCTCGTCGGCGATGAGCAGGATGCCGTGGCGCCGGCAGATCTCCGCGAGGCGCGGCCAGTAGCCGTCGGGCGGGACGAGCGCGCCTGCCGTCGAGCCGCCGATCGGCTCGGCGATCACGGCCGCGATCGTGTCGGCGCCCTCGCGCGCGATCACGCCCTCGAGCGTGTCGGCGCAGTGGAGGCTGCAGGCGCCGCGGCACTCCGCGCAGCGCAGCGGGTAGCACGCCGGGAGCTTCGGATGGGGCGCCAGGAGCGGCTCGAGGCCGCGACGGCGCTTCTCGTGTCCGCCGACCGCGAGCGTCGCGAGCGTGGTGCCGTGGTAGGAGAGCTCGCGTCCGATCACCTTCCAGCGCCCCGACCGGCCGGCGCAGACGTGGTGCTGACGTGCGATCCGGATCGCGGCGTCGACCGCGTCGCTGCCGCCGTTGGTGAAGAAGACGCGCGTGAGCTCGTTCGGGAGCCAGCGCTCGCGCAGCCGCGCCACGAGGTCGACGCGGCTCGGCGTCGCGAAGGGCGGGACGACGTAGTCGACCTCGGCGAGGGCGCGGGCTGCGATCTCGGCGATCTCGCGCCGGCCGTGCCCGATGTTGCAGACGATCGCGCCGCCCGCGGCGTCGAGGATCGCGCGGCCGTCCGCGGTGTAGAGGTAGCAGCCTTCGGTGCGCGAGATCTGCACGAGGGGCGGCTCGCCCTTCGACACGAACGGGTAGAGGCGCGCGCGGTCGGCGTCCATGGCGGCTCCGGGCTGGGCACCGCTGGACGATACCGTCCCCACGCCGTGCCGGCCGAGCGCCGCTAGCGCGGGCGCCGGGCCCGCCGCCCCGCGACCGCGAGGAGCCCGCCGGCTACGAGCAGCGCCGTCCCCGGCTCGGGCACGAGCGCGAAGTCGAAGCGCGCGGCCACGGGATCGTGGTCGGACAGGGGAGCTCCGTTCTCGTCGACGAAGTCGGCGGGGATGGCGTAGCTCGTCGGCGTGAGGACGAGGCCGCCGCCGCTCCGGAAGAAGATCTTGTCCACGCGCTCGCAGTCGGCGCCCGCCGGGTCGCTCGTGCAGCCCGAGGAGAGGGAGCCCCCGACCGGCGGAAGCACGCCGCCCCGCACGAGCTCGATCCAGACGTCGCGGAGGCCCGCGCCGGTCAGGAGCTCGGGAAGCACGTCCGCCGCGCGCGTGTAGCGGCTGTTCGTGTCCCCCATCACGAGCACCGCATGCCCGGCCGAATTCGCCTCGATGAAGGCCGTGAGCTGGCGGATGTTCGAGGCGCGAGCCGCGAGGTCGGCCGCGGCGCCGCCGGCATCGGCGTGGAGGTCGTAGACGTCGAGGAAGCTCCCCGGCGCGAGCTCGTGCTGCGCGAAGCTGAAGCCCTTCGGCGCGAGGCAGTCGCTGCCTTCCGTCACGACGCCGTTGCAGTCGGTCCAGGTGATGCGCGTGAAGCCGGAGAAGGGCGAGCGCGAGAGCGTCGAGAGGCCGTCGCCGATCGCGATTCCGTAGGGCGGGCGCGCGCTCGAGTCGTGGATCGACTGGTACGGATGCGTGACCTGCGAGACGAGATCGGAGTGGTAGGAGAAATCCTCCTGCACGAGCACGAGGTCGTAGGCGTTCAGCAATGGGCTGATCTTCACGGTGTTCACGGCAGGGAACTGGTCGGGGTTCGTGCCCTGGGGCAGGCCGGCGACGTTGTAGGTCAGCGCGGAGAAGCTGCCGGCGGCGGCCGCGGACGGCGCCGCGAGGAGGGCGAGGCAGAGGGCGGCGGAGGCGAGACCCAGGGCGAACGTGAAGCGGGCGGGGCGCATGCCTGGAAGTGGACTGGACCACGCGGCAGGTGGCGACGCGCTCCGGCATCTCGGACCGGATCCCGCGGCGGCGCCTCTGGAACGCGCACGGCGCTCAGGGCAGGCGCTCGCTCCCCTTCCCGCCGACCTGCACTGCCACCCCGCGCACGCTCTGGCAGACCGCTTCGACCCCCACCTTGAGCTCCGCGTCGACCATGGCGTTCGCGCCGGGCGCACGCTCGAGCGTGCGCTCCAGGAGCTGGTCCCAGGGCACGCCGACGGGACAGCCCTCCGAGACGATGGACGGGTCGACGACCCGCATCGGCACGTCGATCGCGCGCGTCGAGAGGAAGGCCATGCGGCCGCGCGGCTGGTTCGTGACGCACGCCGTGAGCGCCAGCGCGGCGAGGGCGAGGGCCGCGCGCTTCACGTACGCCCGCCTCATGGCACGTGCGCCGCATGCCCGCGCACCACGGCGCAGGTCGTGCTCCAGAGCCAGTACGAGGTGCCCTCGAGACGGAGGTCGGCGTCGACGAGCACGTTCGCGCCGGGCGCCTTCTCGAGGGCGTCCGCCACGGCGAGGGCGTAGTCGGGCGCGATGGCGTCGATGCGCTGGAGCGTCAGCGTGTCGAAGATCGTGTAGCGCTTGCAGTACGAGCCCTCGACGTCGTAGGCGATGAGGGTGGGCGAGAGCGCCGCGGGATCGGTCGACGCGAAGGTGAAGCGCTCGAAGTGGGGCGGCGAGAAGCAGGCGGCCGCGAGGGCCGCCCACGACACCGCGAGCGTGAGCCGGAGACGTCGACCCACGTCTAGCGGCCGAGGCTCTTCCGCTTCTCCGCGATCAGCGCGAGCAGCCCCTGGAACGGGACCGCGAACTTCTCCACGCCTTCGTCCATCAGGAAGCGCTCGAGCTTCTCCATGTCGATCTTCCGGTCGATCTCGTCGAGCACGGCCTTCGGCGGGAGGTGGTCGATCCGGCGCACGTAGGTCTTGCCGAGCTTCTCGACGGCGTCGTTGGTCGCGGGCGGGTTGGTCTCGATGTCGCTTCCGGCGAAGGCCTCGACGTACTTGTCGGCCGGATCCTCGGGCTTCTTCGTGCCGGTGCTGGCGAAGATCATCTCCTGCGCGCGCGGGAGCTCCTTGTCGGCCCAGAAGGCCCTGTTCTCGGCCCAGATCTGCTTCGCGTTCACGATGCCGACGAGCCCCTGCGCCGCCGGCGAGAGCTCGGGCACCTGCTTCTCCGTGTAGACGTCGACGCGCGAGACGAAGATCGAGTAGACGCTCTTCAGGCCCGCGGTTCCACCCGGGCGCTGCTGCGCGCCGCGCCACACGTTCTCGCGCGCGATCCGATACTGGCGCGGCGAGAAGATGAGCGTGACGTTGATCGTGACGCCCGCCGCGGCGATCTCGGGCAGCGCCTCGAGGCCCGCCGGCGTGGCGGGCACCTTGATCATGCGGTTGTCGTGCCCCTGGGACCACTTCGTCGCGAGCTCGACGTAGCGCCGCACGCGCTCGGCGTGGGGCGGGCCGAGCTTCGGATCCTCGAGCAGCGGGTCGACCTCGAAGCTCACGTAGCCGTCGTCGCCCCTGGCCCGCTCCCAGGCCGGGCGGAAGACGGCCTGCGCGTCGCGCACGAGGCGATCGGTCATCTCCCAGGCGACGGTCGAGTCGTCGTAGCCCTTCCCGAACATCTCCCGCATGAGGTCGTCGAACCGACCGGTCTTGATCAGGTCGGAGATGATGATCGGGTTCGAGGTGGCGCCCGTGGCACCGAGGGCGCGGTTCCTCCTCACGAGGTCCGGATCGATCGAGTCGAGCCAGAGCTTCGTGCCGGACTCGATCAGGGAGCGAAGGGGGGATGTCATGACGGCCTCCTCGTCGGTATTGCCGCGAGCTTAGCCCCGATCTTGGGAGCGATCAGTGATCGGCGGGCGGCGCGGCGACGCGCGCCACGGGCCGCCGCATCAGCGCCACGAGCGGCGCCACGACGCAGAAGACCGTGGCGAGGGCGAGGTAGGCGTCCTCGAAGGAGAGGACGGAGGCCTGGGCGCGGGTCAGCCCGTCGAGGGCGTGGAGCGCCGCGTCACGCGCCCGCACGAGATCGAGGCCGCGCAGATGGAAGCCCTCGGCGAGCTGCGCGAGGCGCAGAGAGGTGCCGGGGTCGAGCGCGCTCACGTGCTCCGAGAGGTATCCCTGGTGCACGACGGTCTGGTGGTGGAGGAAGGTGGTGAGGGCCGCGATGCCGAAGCTCCCGCCGAGCTGACGCGCGAGGTTGTAGAGGCCCGCGCCCTGCTGCACCTCGGCCGGCGGAAGCGCCGTGAGCGTCGCCGACGAGATCGGCACGAACAGGAATCCCACGCCGAGCCCGCGCATGACCTGCGGCCAGAAGAGGTCGTGCGCCGAGCTCTCGAGCGTCCAGTGGCTCATGCCGACGAGGCCGCTCGTCAGGATCACGATCCCGAGGGCCATGAGCGGTCGCGGGCCGATGCGCCAGACGAGACGCCCGGCGATCAGCATGGAGATCGCCGTCGCGATGCTCGCGGGCAGGATCGCCATCCCCGACTGCCACGGCGTGAAGTGCAGGAGCTGCTGCGTGAAGATCGGCAGCAGGAAGACGCTGCCGTAGAGGCCGATCCCGAGCACCGCGCCGAAGATGCAGCCCACGATGAGCGCGCGATGGCGCAGCACGCGGAGCTGCACCACGGGATGGGGCGCGCGGCTCTCCTGCACGATGAATGCCACGAGCGCGACGGCGGCGGTGATCGCCGCCGCGGTGATGGCGCGGCTCTCGAACCAGTCGTAGCGCTCGCCGCGCTCGAGCACCCATTGCAGTGCGCCCACGCCGATCGCGAGGAGCAGGATGCCCTGCCAGTCGACGCTCTCGATCTTCCGCGCCACCGCGTGCGCGGAGTCGCGCAGGAAGCGCGCCGAGAGGAACGCGGCCATGAGCCCGAGGGGAAGGTTCACGTAGAAGATCCAGGGCCACGACCAGCGGTCGGTGATCCAGCCGCCGAGCGTCGGGCCGAGGCTCGGCCCGAGCATCACGCCGACACCGAAGAGCGCCTGGGCCATGCCCTGCCGCGAGGGCGGGAAGGTCTCGATCATGATCGCCTGGCTCGTCGAGAGCAGCGCGCCGCCGCCGAGACCCTGGAGCACGCGGAACAGCACGAGGAGCGGGAGCGACGGCGCCATGCCGCACAGCACCGACGCCGCCGTGAAGATCAGGATCGAGCCGGTGTAGTAGCGCTTGCGCCCGAAGCGGCCCGAGAGCCACGCCGTCATCGGGATCACGATCACGTTCGAGAGGATGTAGCCGGTGACGACCCAGGAGACCTCGTCGAGCGTGGCGCCGAGGTTCCCCATCATGTCGGGCAGCGCGACGTTCACGATGCTCGAGTCGATGATCTCGAGCAGCGTTCCGGTCATCACCGCGACCACGATCATGAGCCGCCGGAAGTCGAGGCGGACTCCCTCCGGCGCGGCGGCGAGCGCGGAAGCGGTCGGGCTAGCGGCCGACATCGACGCGGGCCTGCACCGAGAGACCCACGCGCAGCGCGGCGTCGGTCTCCTGGGCCGGCCCGTCGAGGGCGATCTTCACCGGCACGCGCTGCACGACCTTGGTGAAGTTCCCGGTCGCGTTGTCCGGCGGGAGGAGTGCGTACTTCGCGCCCGTGGCCGGCGCGATCGACTCGACGCGGCCCTTCCAGACGACGCCGGGGAAGGCATCGACGCGCACCTCCGCCTCCGCGCCCGGCCGCATGTGCTGGATCTGGGTCTCCTTGAAGTTCGCGATCACCCAGGGCGCCTCCTCGCCGGTGAGCGCGAGGAGCGGCTGGCCCGGCGTCACGAGGCTTCCGACCTCGACGCTCTTGCGACCGACGGTGCCGTCGAAGGGCGCGACGATCGTCGCGTGCTCGAGGTCGAGCTGCGCGCTCTCGAGCGCCGCCTCGGCCTGACGCACGGGCGCGTCGTTCCCGAGCACCGAGCGCTCGGCGTCGGCCCGGCTCGCGAGCGAGGCGACGCGCGCCCGGGCGGAGTCGCTCTGCGCGAGGGCCTCGTCGAGCTTCTGCTGGCTGCCGACACCGGCCGAGAACAGGTTCTGCGTGCGAGCGAGATCCTGCTCGGCGCGGCGCAGGTCGGCGGCGGCCATGCGGCCTTCGGCCTCGGCGGCGGCAGCGGCCGCCGCCGCGCCGCGCTGGCGGTTCACCGCGGCGTCGAGATCGGCGCGGGCCTTCGCGACGCGCGCCTCGAAGTCGGCCGTGTCGAGCCGCACCAGCACGTCGCCGGCCTTCACGACCTGGTTCTCGACCACCGCGACGTCGACCACGCGGCCCGCGACCTGCGCGCCCACGAGGGCGAGGTGCCCCTCGACGAACGCGTCGTCGGTCTTCTCCTGGCGCCAGGAGCCGATCGCGAAGCCCGTGCCGAGCGCGATCACGCCGAGCGCGGCGGCGGCGCCGAGGCCGAGGAGGAGCAGGCGGCGGCGCGGGGCGCTAGCGGGCACGGTTCTTCTCCTGGGCGCAGATGCCGTCGAGGAAGAGGTCGACGAAGGTCTCCGCCGCCTGCTCCACGGGATGGGGATACACGTCGTGCTGTCCGAAGACCTCCCGCACGACCATGAAGTCCATCACCATGCCGAGGAAGGCCCGCGCGCCGAGCGTGGGATCCATCGTGCGGAACGCGCCTTCGCGCATGCGGCGCGCGAGGTATTCGGCCAGGAACTCGCGCAGGCGTCGCACGCGCTTCGCGAAGAACGGCTCGGAGAGCGCGTGGCCCTCGAGGCCGGAGTAGAAGAGGATGCGGAGGAAGGAGGGGTCGCGCGCGACACCCTCGAGGATCGCCCGGGCGAGACCCAGGAAGACCGCGCGATCGTCGCCGCGCGCGGCGGCGTCGGCGACCGCCTCGTCGAGGGGCGGCGCCGCGGCCTTCGCGTCGAGGATCGCCTTGTAGAGCGCCTCCTTGCTCTCGAAGTGACGGTAGAGGGCGGCCTCGGTGATCCCGACGCCGGCGGCGATGTCGCGGGTGGTGGTGCCCCGGAAGCCGCGGGCGGCGAAGCAGTCCATGGCGGCCCGGAGGATCTGCTCCCGTCGCGTCGCGGCGCTCTCGGGCGGCGGCGTCGTGCGCTCGGCGGGACGGGAGGCGGCTCGGCTCGACATGCTGGGACCCTTCGGTAGGACGTGAGTGAACATTTACTAACTCCCCGGCCGGGACTCGACAAGGGCGTCCGAGGCCGGCGCGTGGGGGCCGGCGAGCCGCCTCAGTCGCGCAGGTCGATGACGGAACCGTTCGGAAGGGAGGAGGAATCCCGCTCGACGACGGCCCAGAGGTCGCGCGCGACGTCGTCCGGGGAGCGCAGGGCGCCCGATTCGAAGTACCCCCGGAAGCGCCCGACCTCGGGGAAGTCCCGGGCGGCCGTGGCCCGGATCTCGGCCTGCATGGGCGTCGCGACGATCCCGGGCGCCACGGCGACGACGCGGCACTGGCTCCGCCGGGCGGCGAGCTCGGCGCCCACGGTCCGTACCCAATGATCGACCGCGGCCTTGCCGGCGCAGTAGCCCGACCAGCCGAGGTAGACGTTCCGGGCGGCGCCCGAGCTCAGCATCACCACGTCGACCCGCGCGGGCGTCGCGCGCGCGGCGCGCAGGAAGGCGTCGCCCAGCACCTGGGGCGCCGCGCTGTTCAAGAGCACGTTCGTCCGGTACGCGCCGGCGTCGACCTCGCCCGCGAACCCGATCGGTGTCAGCGTGCCCGCGTTGTGGAAGAAGACGACGCGGGAGCCGCTGAACGCCGCGATCTCGCGCGCGAAGAATCCGTCGGCCACCTCCCAGCCCTCGGGCGTGGCGAGGTCTGCGGCCACGTGGATCGCGGGCGAGCCCGCGCTGGAAGGCGCGCCGCGACGCGAGAGATCGAGGATGCGCGGGTGCGGCAGCGGGCAGCGCTTCGCGAGGGCCAGGCCGATGCCGCTCGAGGCCCCGCTGATGAACACGAGGGAGTCGGGCATGGGGCTAAGCTAGGACGCATGTCGCGTGTTGCCATCGTTCGTCTCGCCGTCGTCGCCGTTCTCGCCGCGTTGCTCCTCGCCGCGCCCAGCCGGGCCGACGACGCGCGCCTCGAGACGGTCGAGATCGTGACCGGCGGCGCCGATCCCGCCGACGCGCTGCCGATCGTCGTCGCCGTGCACGGTCTCGGAGGCACCCCGCGTCACTTCGCGCACGTCTTCGACGGATTCCCCGAGCGCGCGCGCATCGTCCTCCCGCGCGCGCCGGAGCGTCGCTCCGTGGGCTTCTCCTGGTTCCCGCTGCCCTGGGATGGCGTCGACCAGGCCACCTTCTCCGCCGGCGTCGCGCGCTCGCGCGATCTCGTCGCTGCGCTGCTCGAGCGCCTCGGGCGCGAGCATCCCGGTGTCGGGCGGCCGATCCTCACGGGCTTCTCGCAGGGCGGAATCCTCGCCTTCGCGGTCGGTGTGGCGCGGCCCGAGCTCGCCGTGCGCGTGGTGCCCATCGCGGGCTGGCTGCCGCCGACGCTCGTGCCCGACGCGAAGCCGCGTCTGCCCCTCGTGCCGATCCGCGCGCTCCACGGCGAGGACGACGACCTGCTCCCGATCGGCCGGACGCAGCGCCTCGTGGCGACGCTCTCCCGCGACGGCTTCGACGCGACGCTGCACGCCTTCGCGCACGTCGGCCACGCGATCCAGCCGCCCGTGCGCGACGCGCTCTACGCCGAGCTCGCGGCCGGCATCGAGGCCGCGCGCGCGGAGTCCGCCGCGCGGATGCGCCTGCCGACGAGCAGGATCGTGCCGAGCGGCACGAGGAGCCCGATCGCCGTCACCGTGATCATGAGCGGCCCGAGCTCGCCGTAGCTCCCGCGCTGCACGACGAACACCTCGTTCAGGAGCTTCGTCACGAGCCCGGCCGCCGTGAGCGCCAGGTTCATGAGCGAGGCCATGAGCGCGAACCACGTGGCGCGCTTCCCCGCCGGCGCGTGGATCGCGATCAGGGTCAGCATGGGGATCATCGAGAGCTGGTTGAAGGGCGAGGCCACGGAGGTGTCGATCACGGCGATCGTGCGCGCGCCGAAGCCGAAGTGCTGCTGCGTCCAATCGGCGAGGCCGTAGAACAGGCCGATCGTCGGCAGCGAGAGCAGCGTGCCGACGATCGTCAGGAACGCGAGCACCCAGGTGACGGGCCGGCGCGTCACGAAGCCGCTCCCGAACCAGATGCCCGTGATCGCGAGGCCGGTCCCGATCTGGCCCAGCACCCCGAAGAACTCCTCGTCGAAGCCCAGCTTGTCGATCTGCCACCACTGGCCGCCCGGGCCGACGCTCGGCATCGCGCGGAACACGAAGATCACGATCGCCGCATACAGGATGGACAGCTTGGTCGCGTGGCCGAGCTCGGCGACGGTGATCCAGAGCAGCGCGCAGACCACGACCATCGAGACCAGGAACACGATCTCCTGTCCGTAGGGCGCCTGGGAGAGCCCCATCGCGACCGTGAAGACGCCGAACACGAGACCGCCGCCGAGGATGCGCCAGTCGACCTCGCTCTCCTCCGCCACGTCGGCCCGCACGAGGAGGCTCCCGGTGACGGAGATGACGGGGATCACGAGCGAGATCAGGAAGACCGTCTCGCGCGAGAACGCGCCGGCGAGGCGGCCGCCGAGATAGGCCGTGGCGAAGGCGCCGAACATGATCGCGAGGCGTCCCAGCACCTGCACCATGCCGAGGTCGGCCTTCACGTCGTCGGCCGGGCGGGGCGCTCCGTGCTCGTCGGTGCGGTCGACGACCTCCGTGCTCATCGCGTCGGCGACGACGTCCTGGATCACGGTGCCGAGCACCGCGAGCACCGAGGCCATGATGTAGAGCACCTCCGGACGGGCGAAGGTGATCCACTTCCCGGCCGCGCCGGCGAGCATGAGCTGGCCCGAGGCCATGAGCCCCGCGCCGAGGAACACGTAGGCGCGTCGCCGCGAGCCGAGGATCGGCACGCCGTCGACGAGCTGGCCGAAGACCATCTTCACGGTCCAGGGCACCGTGAGCCAGACGCCGAGCGCCACGAGCCCCTCGGCCGTGAGCCCGAGCTCCTCCTTCACCCAGAAGCTCTCGGCGATGCCCGAGAGCCCCGAGGCCCCGGCCGCGAAGTAGATCATGAGGAGCGGCAGGTAGCGGCGGCGCATCGCGCGGATCGGCTGCAAGAGCGATTCGTCGAGCGCCTTGCGGAGGAACCCCATCCCACCTCCGGGCCGTGACGGGCCGCGCGCATTCTAGGCCGGGACGCCGCGCGCGGCGTGCGGCTCCGCGGCTATGTTTCGGCCGGACGAACCCACCGAAGGAGAACCGAATCGTGATCCTCTACGGCCACCCGATGTCGCGCGCGAACCGCCCGCTCTGGCTGCTCCACGAGCTCGGCGTGCCCTTCGAGCACGTGCCCACCCACTTCGCGACGGGCGAGACGCGCAAGCCCGAGTTCCTCGCCATCAACCCGAACGGCCACGTGCCGGCCCTGGTCGACGGCGACGTGAAGCTCTTCGAGTCGATGGCCATCAACCTCTACCTCGCCCGCAAGTACGACGGCGGCCTCTGGCCGAAGTCCGTCGCCGACGAGGGTCGCGCCTACCAGTGGAGCTTCTGGGCGATGACCGAGGCCGAGGAGCCGCTCCTCACCTGGCTCATGAATACCGTGATCCGTCCGCCCGACCAGCGCGACCCCGCGAAGGCCGAGGACGCGAAGCAGCGGCTCGCGAAGCCCCTCGACGTGCTCGAGGGCGCGCTGCGCGGTCGCCCGTACCTGCTCGGCCCGAGCTTCTCGATCGCCGACCTGAACGTCGCCTCCGTCCTGATGTGGGCGCGGCTCGGCCGCATCGACCTCTCGCGCTGGCCGTGGGTCGACGCCTGGCTCACGCGCTGCCTCGACCGCCCGGCGGCGAAGAAGGCCAGCGGGCGCGGGTAGCCGAGCGCGTCCGCGGGTGGATCCCCGGCTCGTCTACTGGAGCGCCGCCTTCGCCAACATGGTGGTGATCGTGGCGCTGGCGCTCGTCGGTGTCGCGAGCGCGCGGCGCGGAGCGATCGCGCGCCATCGCCGCTGCATGCTCGCGGCGAGCGTACTCGTCGGCCTGTTCGTCGTCTCCTACGTCGTGAAGCTCGCCGTCCTCGGTCGCGAGGCCCTCTCCACCTGGGACCCCGCCGCAGTCTGGACGCTCCGCGTCCACGAGCTCTGCGTCTTCACGATGCTCGCGGCCGGCGCGACGGCCGGATTGCGCGCGTGGCGCCTGCGCGCGGCGCCCCTCGCGCCGGAGCACGCCATCGTGCGCGGCGCGCACCGCCGCGCGGGCTGGACCGCCGTCGCCGCCGCGTGTCTCGGCGTCGCCACGGCGGCGGCGGTGCTGGCGGGGATGTACGCGCGGGCGGGGTGAGCGGGGGTTCAGGTCCCGATCAACACCCTCTCCTCCACCACCACCACCTGACACCGCCCCAGGTCGAGGAACGCCTCCTCGTCGGGCCGCACGCGCGCGAGGTAGCTCGGCTCGGCGAAGCAGCGCTGCATCGATTCGAAGTCATCGAACACCATCTCCGCGACGCCGTCGATCGGCTCGCCGCCCGTGGCGTCGGCGGGCATCGGGAGGTCGGCGGGGAGGTTCTGGACGTAGCGGCGGATGTGGCGGGTCATCTCGGGGAGCGAGAGGACGAGGGGGCCGTGGACGTAGCGCCAGTGCTTGCGGAAGGCATCGACGGAAAGGCCCGGCTTGCGGCGCAGGGTCGCGATCATCTTCAGCATGAGCTTCTCCTTCAGCCGGTTTCGAGCTCGAGAGCCGGGGCGCCGAGCGCCGCGCGCTGCCCGCCGTCGACCACGAGCGTCGCTCCAGTGACGTAGGCGGCGTCGTCGCTCGCGAGGAAGGCGGCGGCGCCGGCGATCTCCTCGGGCAGGCCGAAGCGTCCGAGCGGGATCGTGCGCTCGAGGGCGCGCCGCGCGCGCGGGTCGGCGAAGGCGCCGAGCGTGCCGGGCGTGGCGACGACGCCGGGGCAGAGGGAGTTCACGCGCACGCCGAAGGGCGCGGCCTCGACGGCCGCGGCGCGCGTCAGGTTCTCGAGGGCGGCCTTGGCCGCGCCGTAGCCCGCGAGGCCGGGCGAGCCGGCGAGGCCCGCGGTGGACGAGACGTTGATCACGCTGCCGCGTCGCGCGCTCGTGAGGAGCGGGAGCACGGCCCGCAGGCCGAAGAATGCGGCGTCGAGCGTCACGCGGAAGTTGTGGTGCCAGGCTTCCGTCGTGAGCTCGACGAGGGGCGCCGCGGTCATCTGGTAGGCGTTGCTCACGAGGACGTCGATCCGGCCGTGACGCGCGTGGGCGTCGCGGATGGCAGCGGCGAAGGCCGTATCGTCGGCGACGTCGAGAGGCGTCACTTCGGCGAGCCCGCCCGCCTCGACGATCTCGCCCGCCACCTTCTCCAACGCTTCGCGCCGGCGCCCGCAGAGCACGAGGGTCGCGCCCTCGGAGGCGAAGCGCCGGGCGATCGCGGCGCCGATCCCGCTCCCCGCGCCCGTGACGAGCGCGACGCGGCCGGCGAGCCGCGCGCTCATCGAGAAGCCTCCGCGCCCCGCCGGCCGGCCACGATCAGCAGCACGCACGCGAGGGCGACGAACGGCATCATCGTCCACCACGGATTCGCGACGAGCGCCGAGGAAGCGTCCGCGCCGAGGATGCGCTCCGAGAGCACGAGGCCGAGGTGACGCAGCAGCGGCTCGGGCCGCGGTACGCCGTCGGGGCCCGCACCCGTGGCCTCGACACCGGCCAGCACCGCGTAGAGGAGGCCGGCGATCGCGCCGCCGGCGATCAGCCCCGACGCGAAGAGGACGCCCGGCGAGTGCTCCGCCGACGCTGCGCTCCGGCGCGCGCGGCGGTCGGCGAGGTGGCGCACGAAGCCGCCGAGGGCGATCGAGGTCGAGGTCGAGAGCGGGAGGTACGCGCCCACCGCGAAGGGAAGGCTCGGCACACCGCAGAGCTCCATCATGAGCGCGAGCGAGACGCCGATCAGCACGAGCTCCCAGGGAAGATTCCGGTCGAGGACGCCGTCGATGATCAGACGGAAGAGCTGCGCCTTCGGCGCGTCGAACTTGGAGACGACCTTCTCGACGCGCCCGTCGGGCCCGCGCTGCTCCGGCTCGATCCCGCACACGCCCGGATCGACGAGCCAGGCGATGCGGTCGTCGTCGCCCACGAGGTACTTGCCGACGGGCACGCCGTCCGTCGGCTGGCGCACGTAGAGCACGCGCCAGGAGGCGCCGCGCCACGCGAGGCGCTCGGGCGCGAAGGCGAGGCGGCCGGGATGCGCGGCATCGACGGCGCGCACGGTCTCCTCGTTCGCGACGAGCGCGGGATGGCTGCGCGGCACGTAGGTCGTGGCGGCGGCGTTCAGGTAGAGGAGCGTCGCGCCGATCACGAGCGCGCTCGTGATGACACCCACCGCGATCGCGATCTGCTGCGCGCGCGGCGTGGCGCCCACCAGGAACCCGGTCTTCAAGTCCTGTGAGGTGGTGCCGCCGTTGCTCGCGGAGACGCAGACCAGGGCCGCCGTCGCGAGGGCCATCTCCTTGTAGGGAACCCCCGTCCAGCCGATGGCGGCGAAGAGGAGGCAGGTCGCGAGGAGCGTCGCGACCGTCATGCCCGAGATCGGATTCGACGACGAGCCGATCTGGCCCGTGATGCGGCTCGAGACCGTCACGAAGAAGAAGCCGAAGAGGAGCACGAGGAAGGCCGATGGGAAGCCGAGGCCGAGGCGGGGCGCCAGGGGGATCGCGAGGAGGAGCGCGAGCGCGCCGCCCAGCACGAGGGAGAGGGGAAGGTCGCGCTCGGTGCGCGCGCCGGTCGAATCACCGGCGAAGCTGAAGCTCGCCGCCGCCCCGCGGAACGCGGCCCACAGGCTAGGGAGCGCGCGCAGGAGCGAGAGCAGGCCGCCCGCCGCGACGGCGCCCGCGCCGATGTAGAGGAGGTAGGCGCTCCGGATCTGTCCCGGCGTCATGTCGCGCACCGCGACCTTGCCGGCCGCGACGAGCGGCGAGGTCAAGTCGGGCGCGAAGAGCTTCACGGCGGGCACGAGCACCCAGAACGAGAGCAGGCCGCCGCCCAGCATCACGAGGGCGATGCGCGTCCCGATGATGTAGCCGACACCGAGGAGCGCCGGGTTCGTCTCGAAGGAGAGGGAGCCGCCGCGGTAGAAGCGGTCGAAGCTCCAGCTCGCGACCTCTCCCCAGAAGCGCGCGATCTGGCCCAGCAGGTTGAACACGAAGCCCAGGCCGAAGCCCGAGAAGACCGTGCGCGCCGCCGCGCCGCCGCGGTCGCCGACGATCAGCACCTCGGCGCACGCGGTTCCTTCGGGATAGGGGAGCGTCGCGTGCTCCCGCACGATGAGCCCGCGCCGCAGCGGGATCATGAGCAGCACTCCGAGGAGCCCGCCGAGCAGCGCCACGGCCGTCGTGCGCCAGAGGTCGAGCTCGAAGCCCATGAGGAGGAGCGAGGGCAGGGTGAAGGCGACACCGGCCGCGATCGACTCGCCGGCGGAGCCCGTCGTCTGCACGATGTTGTTCTCGAGGATCGAGGCGCGGCCGAAGGCACGGAAGAGCGTGATCGAGAGCACGGCGATCGGGATCGAGGCCGACACCGTGAGGCCGACCTTGAGCCCGAGGTAGACCGAGCTCGCCGCGAACGCGATGCCGAGCAGCGCGCCCACGGCGAGGCCGCGCAGCGTGAGCTCCGTCGGCCGCTCGCTCGCCGGCACGTAGGGCTCGGGCGGTGCGGGCTCGAGCGGACGCGCGGCTTCGGCCATCGCGGCAGGGGTACGGGGTGCGCCGGGCGGTGTCAACCGCGCTGCAGCGCCGGCGCTGCATACCCACGCGCCGCGGCCGATGGCAAGGTTCGAGTCGGAGGTCGCCCGTTGGCCGTGAATCCCACCTCGAGCGACCCGTTCGCGCGACCGACCGGCCTCCTGGGCCGCGCCGCCGGCTGGATCATGGCGGCGCTGAACGCCGAGATGAACCGCCTCGCGGTCGAGGCCCTCGCGCTCGCGCCCGACGACCGCGTGCTCGAGATCGGCTTCGGACCGGGCGCGGCGCTTTCGCGAGTCGCCGAGCACGCCGCCGTCGTGGCCGGGATCGATCCGTCGGAGGCGATGCTCGCCGAGGCCAGCCGCCGCCTCCGCTCCGCCCTCGCCGCGGGTCGCGCGAGCCTCGCGCGCGGGACGGCGTCGTCCCTCCCGTGGCCCGACGGCGCCTTCACGAAGGCCTACGCGGTGAACAGCTACCAGCTCTGGAGCGATCCGGCGCGCGACCTCGCGGAGGTCCGCCGCGTGCTCGCGCCGGGGGGCGTGCTCGTGCTCGGCCTGCGCGCGCGCAGCGACGTGCCGGGCGCCCGCGCGCGCCGCTGGTTCGACGGGATCGCCGAAGGCCCGGAAGCGCTCGAAGCGGCACGCGCGGCCGTGCGCCAGGCCGGCTTCACGGAGGAGCGCTTCGAGGTGAAGCCCGCGGGCTGGATGAGCGTGGCGCTCCTTCGGGCGCGGCGCTGAAGCCACGCGCCAGGCTCCCGCCCGCGCGCTAAGCCTCCTGGCGCGTCCCACCGAAGGAGCCTCCCATGCGCCAGATCTGGATCCCGAAGGCCGGTCCGCCCGAGGTGCTCGAGGTGCGGGAGGAGGCGCGCGATCCGCTGCCCGGCCGCGGCCAGGTCCGCATCCGCGTCGAGGCCGCCGGCGTGAACTTCGCCGACATCATGGGCCGCCTCGGGCTCTACCCGGACCTGCCGAAGATGCCGTGCGTGCCGGGCTACGAGGTCGCCGGCCGCGTCGACGCCGTCGGCGACGAGGTCGACGCGAGCTGGATCGGGAAGGACGTCTTCGCGCTGATGCGCTTCGGCGGCTACAGCGACGTCGCCTGTGTGTCGGAGCGCCAGATCTTCGCGCGGCCGCCGGGCATGAGCGCGACGGAGGGCGCTGCGATCCCCGTGAACTACCTCACGGCCTACCAGCTCGTGATCGCGATGGGCGGCCTGCGCCGCGGCGAGACGGTGCTCGTGCACTCGGCGGGCGGCGGCGTGGGCATCGCGGCGATCCAGCTCGCCAAGAAGATCGGCGCGCGCGTGATCGGCACGGCGTCGGCGAGCAAGCACGAGTACCTGCGCTCGATCGGCGTCGACCACTGCATCGACTACACGCGCGAGGACTTCGAGGCCCGCACCAAGGAGATCCTCCACGGCCGCGGGGTCGAGCTGATCCTCGACGCCGTGGGCGGCGAGTCGTTCCAGAAGGGCTTCCGCCTGCTCGCGCCGACGGGTCGGCTCGGCATGTTCGGCCTCTCCGCCGCCGCGACGGGGAAGAGCCGGAGCGTCGTGCGCGCGCTCCCGGCGGCGCTGCGCACGCTCACCATGCGCTTCTCGCCGAACCAGCTCATCGACCAGAACAAGGGCGTGTTCGGCGTGAACCTCGGCCACATGTGGGACCAGGTGGACCGCCTCACGGGCTGGGTCGAGGACCTCGTCGCGGGGTGGCGCGAGGGCGTCGTGAAGCCCGTCGTCGCGGCGAGCTTCAAGTTCGACGACGCGGCGTCCGCGCACCACTTCATCCAGGATCGGAAGAACGTCGGGAAGGTGTTGCTGGTACCCTAGCCCGCGATGGTCCACGCCTTCGGAGACTGCGAGCTCGACCTCTCCCTGTTCCAGCTCCGCGTCGCGGGGCGCGCGGCGAAGCTCGAGCCGAAGGTCTTCGACGTGCTCGTGCACCTGCTCGAGCACCGCGACCGCGTCGTCACGAAGGACGAGCTGCTCGACGCCGTCTGGCCGGGCGAAGCGGTGAGCGAGAGCGTCCTGCCCCACGCGATCGCCGCCGCCCGGCGCGCCCTGAGCGACGACCGCGCCGCGCAGCGCGTGATCCAGACGGTGCACGGGCGCGGCTACCGCTTCGTGGCGACGGTGCGCACGCGCGCGCCGGCGGCCGACGCGCCCGCCGCGCTGCCCGTGCGCAGGGCGGCCCACGGCTTCGTCGGCCGCGACGCGGCGCTCTCCACGCTTCGCGCGGCGCTCGCCGACGCTCTCACGAGCCGCGGCCGCACGCTCCTCGTCGCGGGCGAGCCCGGCATCGGGAAGACGCGCACGGCCGAGGTGCTGGCGGAGGAGGCCCAGGCCCGCGGCGCCGTCGTGCTGCTCGGACGCTGCCTCGAAGGCGAGGGCGCTCCCGCGTTCTGGCCGTTCGCCCAGATGCTGCGCGCGCTCGGCGAGGAGCCGTCGCTGCGCGACATCACGGACGAGCTCGAATCGGCCTCGAACGAGGCGGCGCGCATGGTGCGCGCGCTGCGCTCGCCGGGAGCCACGCCGGCGGAGGGCGAGGGCGCGCGCTTCCGCTTCTTCGACGCGGTGGCCGACCTGCTGCGCCGCGCGGCCGGGCGTCGTCCCCTCGTGCTCGTGCTCGACGATCTCCACTGGGCCGATGCTTCGTCGCTCCGCCTGCTCGAGTTCCTGACGCCGTCCTTGCGCGACGCCCGGGCGCTCGTGCTCGCGACGTACCGCGACGTCGAGGTGCGCCGCGGCCATCCGCTCGGCCGGCTCCTCGGCGCCCTCGCGCGCGAGCCCGGCTGCGAGCGCATCGCGCTCCGCGGGCTCGACGTGTCGGAGGTCGCGTCGCTCGCCGAGGCGATCGGCGGCGCGCCGCCCGCCGCGGAGGTGGCGGCGGCCGTACACGCGATGACCGAGGGCAACCCGTTCTTCGCGAAGGAGACGTTGCGTCTCCTCGCGGCCGCGGGTCCCCTCGTCGCGGCGCCGCCCGCGCTCCTCCTCCCCCAGAGCGTGCGCGACGCGATCGGGCGTCGGCTCGACGCGCTCTCGCCCGCGTGCAACGAGGCATTGCGCGCGGCCTCGGTGCTCGGGCGCGAGTTCGAGGCGCGACATCTGTCGGCGATGCTCCCTGTGGAGCCGGCGGATCTCCTGCCCCGGCTCGGCGAGGCGATCGCGGCGGGCATCGTGAGCGAGTCGCCGAGTGCCCGGGGCCGCTTCGCGTTCGCCCACGCGCTCGTGCGACAGACGCTCTACGAGGAGCTCCCGACGCCCGAGCGTGTCGAGCAGCACCGCCGTGCGGGCACGGCGCTCGAGGCGATCGCGGCCTCGGCCGCCGAGCCGCCGCTCGCGGAGCTCGCCCACCACTTCTACGAGGCGGCCCAGGGCGGCGCCGCCGAGCGCGCCCTCGCATACAGCGTGCGCGCGGCCGAGCGGGCGGCGCGCGTCCTCGCCTGGGAGGAGGGCGCGCGCCACTACGAGCGCGCCCTCGAGGCCGAGGCGCTCCTGCTCCCGCCCGACCCGGGGCGCCGTTGCGAGCTCCTCCTCGCGCTCGGCGAGATGCGAGGCTTCGCCGGAGAGCGCGACGCGGCCCGCGCCACCTTCGTCGAGGCCGCGGCCCTCGCGCGCCGCGGTGGGGACGCCGAGGCCCTCGCGCGCGCGGCGATCGGCCACAAGGGGCTCGTGGAGATGGGCATCGACGACTCGGCGCTCGGCCTCCTCGAGGAAGCCCTCGCGGCGGTCGGCGACACGCGGCCCGCCTGGCGCGCGCGCCTCCTCGCGCGCCTCGTCGGCACGCCGCCCTACACCGACTCGATGGAGACGCGCGAGGCACTCTCGCGCGAGGCCCTCGCGCTGGCGCGCGCCTCGGGCGACGAGGTTGCGCTGGGCGACGCCTGGAACGCGCGCTACTGGGCCTGCCTCGGTCCCGACCGGCCCCACGAGCGCCTCGCGGTCGCGGCGGAGCTGGTGGCGCTCGGGGAGCGCACGGGCGACCGACGCCTCGTGGTGTCCGGGCGGGAAGGCGCCTTCGGCGCCCACGTCCTGCTCGGCGACCGCGCGGGCGCCGAGGCCTCCCTCGCCGCGTGGCTCGACGCGGCGCAGGCGCTGCGCCAGCCCTCCTATCTCTTCCTCGCCCAGATGGCGCAGGGAAGCTGGGCCGCGACCCTCGGGCGCTTCGACGAGGCGCAGCGCCGGTTCGACGAGGCCCTCGAGCAGGGACGCCGCACCGTGCCGTTCGCCGCGCTCGTGCATGGCGGCCAGCTCGCGCTCCTGAGCTACTACCGCGCCGACATGCGCATCCGCGACGATGCGGTCGAGCTGTTCGATCGCCTCGACACGTTCTCCTCGTACCGGAGCCTCGCGCGCTACGGGCGCGCGCTCGCGCAGGCGATGGGAGGCGAGCTCGAGAAGGCTCGCGAGGTCCTCGACGCGCTGCCCTTCGGCTCGCTGCCCCGCGACGAGAACTGGCTCCTCACGGGCGCCCTCGCGACCGACGTCGCGCTCCTGGCCGAAGACGCCTCCCACGCGCAGGCGATCCACGACCTCTTGCTGCCCTACGGCGATCTGATGCTCTCGCACGACCTGCTGCGCGTGGCGCCTTCGGCGGTCGCCGTTCAGCTCGGGAGCCTGTGCCGTCTGCTCGGCCGCTTCGACGCGGGCGAAGCGTGGCTCGAGCGGGCCGTCGCGAAGTGCACCGCCTTCGGCAGCCCGTGCGGCGTGCTGGGAGCGCGGGCAGCTCTTCTCCGCCTGCTCCGCGCGCGAGGCCGCGCGGCCGACCGCCGCCGCGCGGATGCCCTCGAGCCCGAGGTGATCGCGGAGATGCGGGCCCTCGGCATCGACCCCGCGATCGCCCTTCCGTGGCTCGCCGCGGACGCGGGTGCGCGGGGCTGAGGGCGTTCCTCGCGCCCGCCCGGCGGCGGCGCCGACGAATCCCCAGGAATCCTTCAGGCGATCCACAGGACTCGCCGAAGCAGGCAGCCGATCCTGGGCGCGTACCCGCCACCGGAGGTCCGCCATGGTCGCCTTCCCGCTCGACGCACCGGGCTTCGACGTCCCGCCGCCCCTTCCGCGCAAGCGCCTCGACGCGCGCCGCGCCCTGCGCACCCTCTCGGAGCTGATCGCCCAGCCGACCCGCACCGAGAAGGTGTTCGAGCTCTTCGACGCGGTCGGCGGCGACGACGGTGAGTCCTCGTTCCAGCGCTTCCTCTCCGATCCGGAAGGTCGCCGGCTCTTCGGCGCGCGCTCCTCGCTGCGCGCGCGCCTCGGCGACCGCGCCGGCCTCGCGAAGCTGCGTGCGGGAAGCCTGGGCCGCGCCTATCTCGCCCATCTCGATCGCTACGGGCTCGACCCGACCGGCGTGCTCGACGCGCAGGAGCGCGCGCGCAAGCCGGGCGATCCCGACACCGATCCGGGTCGCGCCTGGTTCTTCGAGCGCGTGAACCTGATGCACGACCTCTGGCACGCGCTCACCGGCTACGGCGCCGACGAGGCGGGCGAGGCGGCGCTGCTCGCGTTCACGCAGGCCCAGCTGCCGACGCGCGGGATCGGCCTCCTGATCGCGGCGGCGGCCTGGCTCGGCCCGTGGGGTGACGCGTTCGCGTGGCAGCGCTACCTCGTGCGCGCCTGGCGGCGCGGCCGCCGCGCGCGGCTCCTCGTCGCGGCCGACTGGGAGGCGCTGCTCGCGCGGCCGATCTCCGAGGTGCGCGCGGCGCTCGGGATCGAAGCGCCGGAGGTGGCGCATCCGGGCGGCGTGATCGAGGCCCACCTCTTCGGCGGCCGCTACACGATGGCGCGCTCGTGAGCGAGGAGCGGGTCCCGCGACGCACGCTGGTCGCGTACTGCCTCCCGGTCGCGCCGATCGAGGCGATGTTCTGGCTCGTCGTCCTCTACCAGCTCAAGTTCGCGACCGACGTGCTCCACGTGTCGCCGGCGTGGATGGGCCTCGTGTTCGGGCTCGCGCGGCTCTGGGACGGCGTGCTCGACCCGGTCGCGGGCTACGCGAGCGATCGCACGACGAGCCGGCTCGGCCGCAGGCGGCCGTGGATCGGCCTCGCGGCGCTGCCGCTCGGCCTCGCGTTCGTCGCGGCGTGGAGCCCACCGCGCGGCGCAGGGCCCGCCGCGACGGCGCTCTCCGTCGCGGCCGGCATCTTCGCGTTCTACACGGCCCACGCCGCCCTCGGGATCCCGCACGCGTCGCTCGGCGCCGAGCTCACGCCGTCGCACCACGAGCGCACACGCGTCTTCGGCGTGCGCGCGGGCTTCGCGGGCGCGGGGATGCTCGCCGGTGTCGCGGCGCTCTTCCTGCTCGAGCGCGCGGCGGACCCGCGCGCGACGGCGAGCGCGATCGCGGCCGTCCTCGGCGCGCTCGCCGCCGCGAGCGGCATCTTCTGCGCCGTGCGGCTCCACGAGCGGCCCGAGCTCCGGGGGCGCGGGGGTCGGCATCCGTGGCGGGTCGTCGTCGACGTCGCGCGCAATCCCCATGCGCGCCGGCTCCTCGGCGTCTTCTTCTTCACGGAGCTCGGAGTCGGCTGCCTCGCGACCGCGCTGCCGTACGCGTCGGAGTACGTGCTCCGCACGCCGCACGCGACCTCGGGCTACCTCGCCTGCTTCCTCGCGCCGACGCTGCTCTCGATCCCGCTCTGGATGCGCCTCTCGCGCCGGCTCGGAAAGCCCCGCACGTGGCTCGTCTCGAGCGTGCTCTCCGCGGCGGGATTCGCAGCCATCTTCCTGCTCGGCCCGGGCAACGCCGGCGCGATCGCGCCGCTCTCCGCGGCGATCGGGCTCGCCTACGGCGCCTCGCGCGTGCTCCCGCTCTCGATCCAGGCCGACGTGATCGACTTCGACGAGCTCCGCTCCGGCGAGCGCAAGGAGGGCGCCTACTGCGCCGCCTGGGACCTCGCCCAGAAGGCGGCCGGCGGCCTCGCGATCGCGCTCTGTGGCGCGCTGCTCGCGGCCTCGGGCTTCGCGCCGGGCGCGGGCGCCGCGCTGCCGGCGAGCGCGATCCTCGCGATCCGCGTCTCGGTGTCGCTCCTCCCGGCCGGCTTCCTCGCCCTCGCGAGCGCGCTCCTCGCCGGATTCCGGCTGGGAGAGGTGGAGCACGGCGAGATCCGCGCAGGGCTCGCCCTCGCCAGGGGCCGCGGCGAGGAGTGGAGCGGGGCCTAGTCGGAGGCTTCGGTTCGGATAGCGTGTCGCCGCCTCCAGGGAGACGTGCGGCCCATGCAGAGCCTCGGGATCGCGAGCGAAACACTCCGCCTTCGGCTCGCACCCGCGCTCGGCGGCAGCGTGCTCGCCTTCGAGCTCCATCGCGGCGGCGTGTGGCTCCCGCTCTGGCGTCCGACGCCGCCGGCTCCCGAGCGGGCGAACCAGTGCGCGAGCTACGTCCTCGCGCCCTACTCGAACCGGATCCGCGACGGCCGCTTCTCGTTCGAGGGCCGGAGCTACCAGCTCCGCCACGTCGAGCGGGACGCGCTCCACGGCGACGCGCACCATCGCCCCTGGCAGATCGTCGAGACGGGCGCCACGCGCGTGCGTCTCAGGCTCGAGACCCGCAGCTTCCCCGACTTCGACTTCCCGTTCCCGTTCTCCGTCGAGGCGAGCTACGCGCTCGAGGGCGTGACGCTCGGGGCTCGCCTCGTCCTCACGAACCAGGGCGCGTCGCGCATGCCCGCCGGCCTCGGCTTCCACCCGTACTTCCTGCGTGCGCTCGACGGGGGCGCCTCCGAAGTGGAGCTCGAGACGAAGCTCGGCGGCATCTACCCGGGCGAGCCGCCGGTGCCCATGCTGCCCACGGGCCCGCCGCGGCCGCTGCCGCCCGAGCTCGACTTCTCGCGCTCGCGGCCCCTCGAGGCGGTGCTCGACGACTGCTTCTCGGGCTGGGATGGGCGCGCGCGCATCGCGTGGCCCCGGAGCGGCGTCGGGGCGACGCTCGAGGCGAGCGCGCGCTGCCGCCATCTCGTGATCTACTCGCCGGCGGGTCAGCCCTTCTTCGCCTTCGAGCCCGTCACGAACGCGAACGACGGCTTCAATCTCCTCGCGCGCGGCGGCTACGACGACGGCGTCGTCGTGCTCGCTCCCGGCGAGGCGCTCGAGGCGGGGTTCACCCTGCGCATCACCTCGTAGCTCACCTCTCCGACGGCGAAGAGCCGGCCGGAGCGGTAGTGGGCCGCGAGCCACTCGTCGAGCAGCGGAGAGTCGATCTCGACGTGGGAGCGATAGCGGGCGCCGAGCGCGGCGAGCGGCGCATCGGGGTAGCGATGCTCGCGCACGACCACCGGCGGAGGGCCGGCCTCGGCCGCGGCCACGATCTCCTGCTGCACGGCCCTTGTGTCGGCGACACCGGGATGCAGCTCGGGATAGCGGCCGACGAGGCGGCGGGGCGTGAGCCAGGCCACGAGGTCGGAGGCATGGGGCACGACGTCGTTCCGCCGCGAGACGAAGAGGAACGGCGCCTCGGCGGGCTCGGCTGCGGCGATCGCCGCGGAGAGCGCGCGGAAGGCGGCGGCATCGGCGTGCGTCGCACGGATGCCGCGCAGGCCGGGGAGCCCCACCGGCTCCACGCCGTCGCTCCAGCGCAGGCCGAGCGTGAAGGCCGGCTCGACGAGATAGACCGCGGCCGAGATCGCGGCGAGCGCCCACACGAGGCGCGTGCGGCGTCGCTCTCGCGGGGCGGCGCCCGCGCCCAGGGCGAGGGCCAACCCGACGAGGAGCGCTGCCAGGGCGGGGAGCGTGATGGCGTGGGTGTTGATCTGCACGCGGGTCGCGAGGGTGCACGGCACGAGCATCGCGCCAGCGAGAAGCGCCGCGCGTCGCGCGGCAGGATCGAGCCGCGCGCTCCGGCGCAGGAGCACGCCGCCCGCGACCAGGGCGGCGGTGACCGGCCCGTACACCATCACCCAGACGCGCAGCCGGTGGAAGAGCTCGAGGGGGTCGCGGCTCAGGCGCGGGAGCAGGGGCAGCTCCTCCCAGCGCACGTACGGGAAGATGCCGGCGGGAAAGATCACGAGGTCGCTCCACAGGTCGGGGCCGGCGCCGGCCGCGACGAGCAGGAGCAGACACGGCGCGATGACGGCGGCAGCCCCTCCGGCGAGGATCGCCACCTCGCCGAGGCGCGCGCGCAGCGGGCGCGCCGGGTCGGGCTCCGCGAGCAGCGCGAAGGCGGCGGCGAGGATCGCGTAGCCCGCGACGTCGTGCTTGCACGCGATCGCGACACCGAGCGCGGCGCCCGCGAGCGCGAGGTCGCGCACGCGGCGGACCGCGGAAGGGCGAACCAACCGTCCGAACGCGACGAACCAGCCGAGGCTCGCGAGCGGATAGCTCGTGAGACCGTCGTGGTAGCCCGTCGCGAAGAACGCGGCCGCGACCACGAGCGTGGCCGCCGCGGCGAGCTGCGCCGGCAGCACGGCGCGCACGAAGCGGTGATAGGCGGCGACGCTCGCCGTGGAGACCGCGATCCCGAGCAGGTTCGAGACGAGGAGCTCCCGACCGAGCAGGCGGAAGGCCGCGGCGGTCGCGTAGAAGCTCCCCGGCGCGTAGATCGTCCAGAAGTCGCGGTACGGAACGCGGCCCTCGCTCACCAGGAGCGCGCCGACGTCGGTGACGCGGAGCTCGAAGTGGGTCGCCGTGATCGAGAACAGGAGCGCGCTCGCGGCGGCGAGGAGGACGGTCTCACGCACGACGGTGTCGGCTGCGGGCGCCGGCGGCGGCCGTGCGGAGGCCGCCGCGCTAGCCACGGCCCGCGCCCGAGCGCGCCTTCTCCCACAGCATGGTGTGGTCGCTCGGTGCGTCGAGCAGCGCCTGCGCCGGCGTGCGCTTGTCGACGTGGCCGATCAGCCCGCGGTACACGCCGTAGCCCACGAGCTCGCGCAGGCGCGGCCCGAAGCCGCGGGCGATCTCGCGCGGGATCCCGAGCTGCTGGTTCTCCTGCTGTCGCACCCAGCCGGCGCAGTAGTTCATCGCGATCCCGACACGGCGCTGCGTCGATCGGTTCGCGCCGCCGCCGTGCCAGAGGCTTCCGTGCCAGACGAGGACGCTGCCCTTCGGCATCTCGGCGGGAACGCTCTCGTACGCGCGCGCGAGGTCGGGATCGTCCGCGCGAAGGTGCGTGCCCGGCAGCACGCGCGTCGCACCGTTCTCCTCGGTGAAGTCGGTGAGCGCCCACATCGTGTTGCAGACCGTCGCGACGTGGGGCTTCGGCAGGGGCATCACCATGTCGTCGGCGTGGATCGGCTGGGCGCGCTCGCCCGGGTCGATCGAGATGGACGAAAGCGAGGAGACGAGGCAGCCGGGGTCGAGCACGCGCTCCACCACGGGCAGCACGTTCGCGTGGACCGGGATCCGCTCGTAGAGCGCGCCGTGCGCCAGGAGGTTGTAGATCCGGACCGTCCGGAAGCCCTCGAACAGGTTGGTGGCGGGGCCGATCCCGAGCTCCCGCTCGAGACGCAGCAGGTCGTCCGCCAGGGCGTCCACGAGCTCGGGCTCGATCGCGTGCTCGAGGATGGTGTAGCCGTCCCGCGCGATGCGCTCGGCGTGGGCGTCGGCGGTCGTGGGATCGAGCACGGGACCTCCGCGGGGAGCCCGCAGTATAGGGGGGGGAGCACCCGGGTCCGCCTCTCGGCGAAAGGGCCAAGAGCCCGGCTCGGGTAAATCATCCAGACCTGTCTGTACAGATTTTCCTCTTTTCGGCAGCCCGATTCCCCCTCGACCGAGCCCCCCGACAAGCCCTCTCGTGAAAATTCAACGGCTTACGAACTTCTTGCAGTGCGGCACGGCAATTGCTGTTCGTGCGACCCAGCCCGCCGATCGGCGGGACCTCAAACAGGGGGAAACGCCATGCAGGCAGTTCGACGCTCCATCCGCCTCGCCAGCTTCGTTGCAGTTGCGATTCTCGGCACCGCCTGCGGGAAGATCACGATTCCCGCGAACCTGAACTTCGACAGCTCCGGCACGAACGAGATCGCCATCCAGGCGCTCGGTCAGACGCTCGCCCTGCCGCTCGTCGGCGGGATCAGCGCCAACGTCACGGTCGATACGAACAAGATCTTCTCGCCCAGCGGCCTCCTCGTCACGATCGCCGCCTCCGACGTCCGGATCGCCGGCCCGTCCCAGACCTTCCTCGGCCTCGAGACCGGCACCCTGTGCGTTCGGAACAACGCCAACGATCCGACGGTCGCCTCGGCCCTCGTGAAGCTCGGCAAGCCGATCACCGCGGACTTCCACTTCGGGGTCGAGGCCACGAGCACGCTGATCGCCTCGCTCGTTCCGGGTGGGCTCCTCACGCTGAGCCAGGACGTGGACAACGCCCCGCTCAACATCGACTTCGGCAAGATCCTGAAGCTCCAGATCGACGGCGCGATCACCTCGAACGTGGTGCTGATGGGTCAGCTCCCGGCCAACGTCCCGATCCTCGGCGGCGCTCCGTACACGCTGACCGCCAGCCTCGCGAGCTCGCTCAAGAAGGCCCAGGGCCCGCTCATCGACGAGTGCGCCCCCTTCCGCGCGGGCAGCTAGGTCCCGCCCGCCGCGGCTCGCGTCGCCCTAGGGCTTCATGGGACTTGACGATCGGGGCTCGCGCATGGCACCTGCGGAGGTCATGCCGCGCACGAAGGACCCGGATCGCCAGGACTCCCGGAAGCTCAAGGGCGACGCGAGCCGCGAGCGGTTCCTCGAGGCCGCGGCCGAGCTGATCAGCGAGCGCGGCTACGCGGCCACCGGCGTGGACGAGATCTGCCGCCGCGCCGGCGTCGTGAAGTCGGCGCTCTACTGGCACTTCGGCAGCAAGGAGAAGCTCCTTGCGGCGGTGATCGAGCGAGTCGGCAAGGTCTGGGTCGAGCAGGTCACGAAGAGCGTCTACCGGGAAGGCACGCCGGAGTCGCGGCTCGATCGCTTCATCGAGGGCCTCGAGAAGATCGCGGCGGAGAAGGGCCGGCTGCTCCGCCTCATCGTGGGCGTCGGCTTCCAGCAGGGGGACGTCGCGCCGGCCGCGCTCGAAGCGCTCGTCCAATCCCAGGCCACCGCCTGTGCGGCGATCGTGCGCGGCTGCCAGGACGCGCTCGGCGTGGCGCTTCCCGACTTCGACCTGATCGCCGACCTCGTGATGGCCTTCATGAACGATCTCGTGCTGCGGGGGCTGGTGGGGCGCCGCAGCGCGGACCTCACGCGACGCCTGCGCCACCTGCGCGGCTTGATCCTGCTCGACCTGCAGCGCCAGCTCCGCCAGGCCGGGCTGCCGCCGCTCTAGGCCCGCTCCGCGGCTCAGCCCAGCAGGTTCCTCGCCACGACCTTGAGCGAGAGGATCGGCTTCACGCCCTCGAAGATCGGCAGCACCGTCGCATCGACGACGTAGCGGCTGATCGGATACTCCTCGGCGTAGCCCCAGCCGCCGTGCAGGAGCTGTCCCTCCTGGGTGACCTCGACGGCGATGTCGCATGCGAAGAGCTTCGCCTGGGCGGCGAGGGGCGCCGCCTTGCGCTCGTCCTCGTCCATCGCGCGCGCGGCGGCATAGGTGATCGCGCGCGCCGCGGCGAGGCGCGCCGCCATCCGGCCCAGCTTGAACTGCGTGAGGCCGTACTCGCTGATCGGCTTCTTGAACTGCACGCGGTCGACGACGTACTCCGCCGTCTTCTCGAGCGCCGCCTGGGCGAGGCCGCAGGCGCGCCCCCCGGTCTGGAGGCGTCCCGCGGCGAAGCCCGCCATCTGGAGGTAGAAGCCCTTGCCGAGGCCGGCCTCGCCGCCGACGAGGTTCTCGGCGGGCACGAAGTAGTCCTCGAGCATCAGCGTGAAGGAGTGCATGCCGCGGTAGCCGGGGGTCGCGTCGGCCTTGCCCACCATGCGGCCGCCCTCCGGCTGCTTCATCTCGAAGCTGTGACCGTCGAAAGTGTCCTTCTCGACGATGAAGAGCGAGAGGCCCTTCGCGCCCTTCGAGGCGTCGGGATCGGTGCGGGCGAGGAGCGCGAGCACGTTCGCGCGCCCCGCGAAGGTGCACCACGACTTCGGGCCGTTGATCACGAAGCCGTCGCGGCCGCCGACGGTCGCGCGGTCGGCGCGGCACTTCAGGCTCGCGACGTCGGAGCCGACGTCGGGCTCGGTGACCGAGATCCCGACCATGAGCTCGCCCGCGGCGATCTTCGGCAGCCAGTGCTTCTTCTGCGCCTCGGTGCCGCCCTGGATCAGGGCCTTCGTGAGGATCTCGGGTCGCGTGATGAGCGATCCCGCGGCGGCGAGGGACGCCCGCGAGAGCTCCTCCGTGGTCAGGATCATCGCCAGGTTCCCGAACTCCTGGCCGCCGTACTCCTCGGGCACGCTCATCGCGAAGTAGCCGAGCTCGCTCATCTTCGTGATGAACTCCTCGGGCACGAGCTCGTCGTGGCGATGGATGCGCTCCGCGTGGGGCGCGACCTCCTTTTCGGCGAACTCGCGAACCGCGGAGCGCACCTGCTCGCTGATCTCGTCGAGCGGCGTCTCGTTGCGGCCGCGGGTCTCGGCGATGCGGCGCCCGAGGGCGCGGAAGACGCTCTCGTGCGCCGTGCGACGGAGGGCGCGGCGCAAGGCCACGGGGTAGGCGGCCTCGAGCACGTCGTCTCCGAGGCCGAGGTCGTCGAGGGCGGGCTCGAGCCGGTTCCGGATCGAGAGCGCGAGGTCGGCGGCCGATGCCGCGGCGAGAGCCTCGAGCTGCGCATCGGCGCGGCCCTCGGAGCGCAGCGCGGCCACGGACTCGACGAGCTCGCGCGCCGCACGGGCCTCCGTGGCCGCGTAGGCGACCCGATCCCCCAGCACCTGGTGGGCGTCGATCCTCTCCCCGTTCTCCGTCACCACTCGCGCCCGCTCGAGACAGCGGGCGACCAGGGCCTCGGCCGCAGCGAGGGCCGTCCGCGCGTCGTCGAGGCCGGGGAGTGAGGAGGGGCTGGGGGAGGTCATGAGCGGCTCCTCTTGCCAAGGCGCTTGCAAAGGGATGGCTTAGAGTGGAAGAACAGTAGCGCCCAGCCCCGACGGGCCAAGCTGGCCCAGTGGCCAGCTCGAGGGCGACCAACCCAGGAGGCATCATCGGAATGAGGATCACCCGTCGATTCACCGCCGTGCTCGGGATGGCCTTGGCCTCAGCGCTCGCCACCACTGCCTGCTCGCGCGAGCAGGGCGGCGGAATGGAGGCGGCCGGCAAGAAGGCCGATCAGGCCATGGAGGCGGCGAAGGAGAAGGCCGCCGGAGCGGTCGAGGCCACCAAGGAGACCGCCTCGAGCGGGGCGGAGGCCACAAAGAGTGCCGCTTCGACCGCGGCCGACTCGACGCAGGGCGCGGCCACCGAGGCCGTGGAGGCCACGAAGGAAGCCGCATCCGCCGCCGGAGAGAGCGCGGAGGCCGCCGCCGAGAAGACGGGGGAGGCCGTCCAGGGCGCCGCCGAGGCCACCGGCGAGAAGATCCAGCAGGGAGTCGAGGCCACGCGCGAGGCCACCGGGGTGGGCAGCGCGCCGAGCGAGCAGAAGTGACGGAGCGACTCCGTCGCGCGGGCCCGCTGGGCCGAGGAGCGCTCGCGGCCGCCGCGGCGCTCGCGCTCTCCGTGGGCGCGAGCCTCGCGGCGGACGAGACGCCGCACCACATGATGCAATCGTCGCTCAAGGAGGATCGCGACGTCGTCCAGGTCCTGAGCACGAAGGTCGGCACGAAGAACTTCTACGTGCCCGGCAACTTCGTGTTCACGGCCGGCGAGGGCCGCAAGATCTCCGTCTTCAACGACACCGACCAGCCCCACGGCTTCGAGATTCACGGGCTCGGCGTCTCGGTGGTCCTCCAGCCGGGGGTGGAGACGGAGGTGCCGCTGCCGAAGCTCTCCCCCGGCGTCTACGACGTGGGCTGCCAGCTCCATCCGGCGCATCGACACGCCACGCTCGTCGTGCTCCCCGAAACGTCGATGGGACACATGCCCTGACGACGCGCCGGCCCGCTGCCGTCGCAGCGGGCCGGCCCCGTCCGCGCCTCAGCGTGCGACACCGAGAACGGTCACGACGTCGTTCCACAGGATCTCGTCGTTCAGGAACCCGCTCGAGTAGACGTTTCGGACGTCGCCCCGGGCGTCGACCAGGAAGAGCTTCAGCACGTGCCGGATCGCGGGCGCGTCGGGCGCGCCCGCGCGCAGGGCGTCCTGGCCGAAGTCGGCGAGCACGGCTGCCATGGACGCCTCGTCCCGCGCGGTGAGGAAGCGCCAGTCGGCGTGCGGGCCGAGGCCGCGCGCGAGCTCGCCCATGCGCTCCGGCGTGTCGTGGGAGGGATCGAAGCTCACGGTCACGAGCCGCACGCGACGCGCGAGGGTGGGCGTCGCGGCGAGGTGCCGGTCGAGGCGCTGGAGCGTCGCCAGGGCCAGGGGACAGGCGTCGCCGCACGCGCGATACACGAACGAGACGAGCGCGACCTGGTCCGGGGCGAGGCCGAGGAGCGGCGCCTTGCCCCCGTCGGGACCGAGCAGCATGTGCTCGTGCACGCGGTCGATCGCCGGGAGCGCGTAGCTGCCCGGGGGCGGCGGCACGAAGAGCGGCGGATCGTCCGCCGCGCTCGCGGTCCATGCGCCGAGGAGGGCCGCGACGCCGACGGCGCCGCGCAGGCACGGCCTCACGGCGTGCGCGCGACCCGCGGGCCCGCGTCCGGCGGCGCCTTCTCCTGCGGCGCCTCTCCGCCCGGTCGCTCGCGGCCCGTGAAGAAGCTCGCCTGCCCGAAGTGCATGATGTGCGGCCGCCCGAGCTTCTCGGCCGTGAAGTCGACGGCGAACAGGGGCTCGAGCTTCTCGCCGTCCCAGCTGAAGGCGCGCAGGAACTGCTCGCCGTCGGCGCCCGTCTTGTCCCAGTTCGCCAGCAAGGACGAGGTGAAGTACACGCGCTTCCCGTCCCACGTCTGCGACACCATGTTGAGCTGCGATCCGATCTTCCGCTCGTGGACGAGCTTCGGGGCGCGCGGGTTCGAGACGTCGTACACGTGGGAGGTGCCGTCCATGAACGTGCTCACGAACAGGAATCGATCGTCCGCGGAGAGGCTGATGTCGACCGGGAGCGGCGTCTTCGCGGGGTCTCCGATCGGCGCGAGCTCCACGGCCTCGAACGAGCCGTCGTCCTTGCGGAACACCCCCCAGAGCTTCGAGGTCAGCGCCGAGGCGGTGAAGGCATAGAAGTGTCGCGGGCCGAGGGCCCAGCGGATCTCGAGGGGCGCGCCCGGCACGGCGAGGGTCTGCAGCGGCTTCCTCGCGTGGTAGTCCCAGACGACCATCGTGTCGCCGAAGTGCTTCATCGCCTCGGCATCGCCGATCAGCTCGGGGAGCTTTCGCATGTAGTTCTTCTTGCCCGTGAACGACGACGTGAGCATCCGGTTCAGGTTCGCGTTCACGCGCAGGTCGTAGCCGTACTCGGCGCCGGCGGGCATCCACAGCGTGCGCACGAAGCGACCCTCGTCGCTGTACTCCGCGATGCCCGTCCTGCCGCCGCCGTCCGTTGCATTCGAGAGGCCCGTGATCAGCATGCGGCCCGGAATGGGATAGAAGGTGTGGGGCCCGACCACGCCGCCCGTCGCCTCGACGAAGTCGGTCTGGATGCGCGCGAGCTTCGGCTTCGCGGGATCCGTCGCCACGTCGAACACGTAGATCGCGCTGTCGTCCAGGCCGCCCATCCAGAGCTGGCGACGGTCGTCCGTGAAGCCGCCGTGGTGCGCCTCGTGCCGGCCGCCCACCGACACGCTCGACACGACCTTCCCGTAGTCGGGGCGCGCGGGGTTCGCGCCGATCGTGACGAGCTTGTCCGAGCCGTCGCCGAGGCCGTCGACCCCGAGCGTCCAGACGTAGACGAAGTCCTCCTGCGCGGTGAGCTTCTGCAGGTACGGCGACTGGCAGGTCTCGTCCGCGCGGGCGGGAGCAGCGAGCGCACACAAGGCTGCGACGAGGACGACGAGGCGAGTCGGCTGCATGGCCACTCCGTGCACGCCCCCCGAAGCGGATCCTACACCCGGCGCGCGCCCGAAGTCAGCATGGCGGCGACCTCGTCGACGAGCCTCGGGGCGCCGAACACGATCCCGGCCTTGCCGTTCCGCTCCGGCGTGACCGCGCAGGCGCCGCCCGCCTCCTTCACGAGGATGCGGGTGGCGGCCATGTCCCATGGATTCAGGTCGAGGTCGATCATCACGTCGACGGCGCCCGCCAGGACGAGGCCGTGGCCGAAGGCGTCGGTGTAGGTCCGGAGGCAGCGGACGGTCCGCAGGAGGCGCTCGAGCGCCGGCCGCTCGCCGGCGCGATCGAAGCAGAAGACGTCGCCGTGGGAGACCAGGGCCTGCGGGAGGTCGACGGCCTGGGAGGCCCGCACCGGCACGCCGTTGCGGCGCACGCCCCCGCCGACGAAGCCGACGTAGCGTTCGCCGACGGCGCAGCAGTCGATCAGCCCGAGCAGCGGCTCGCCGTCGCGCACGAGCGCGATCAGCGTGCCGAAGAGCGGGATGCCGCGGCTGAAGCCGATCGTCCCGTCGATCGGGTCGACGATCCACGCGAAGTCGTGCGACGCGGGTCGCCGCGCCGCCTCCGGTCCGTACTCCTCGCCGAGGATCGAGGCCTCGGGCAGCGCCTCGCGCAGCACCGCGCGGATCGCGCGCTCCGCGGCGCGGTCCGCCTCGGTGACGGGCGAGCCGTCCTGCTTGGTCTCGACGCCGACCTTTCGGAAGCGTGGCAGGATCTCGGCGCGCGCGGCGTCGGCCGCCGCCTCCGCGGCGCGCGCGAGGGCGGGGAGATCGAGGGACGTCGGCATGGCCGCGACGGTATCACGCACCCGGCGGGCCGATACAAGGCGCCCCGCTGCGGCTCACGCGGAAGGAGCCCTCGTGCCTCCGTCCCGCGCCGAGCGCCTCGGCGTCGCGTGCACCGACTTCGTGGCCGTGGTCCACGTGGATGACCTCGGGATGTGTCATGCGGCGAACGTCGGCCGGTCCGCGAGGGGCGTGCGCGGAGGGCCCGCGGTCAGGCGCGCGTGATCGACTCCAGGGGCGCCTCGACGAGGTCGTAGCCCGCCTCCGCGGGAATCCGCAGCACGGGCCCGCCGTCGCCGCGCTCGACGCGGGGCAGCACCGTCACGACGCGCGCCGCCCGCGCCGCGGCGAGCGCCTCGGCGACCGACGCGCTCCGTCCGAGCTTCGCGAGGTTCATGCGCGTCGGGAAGATGATCGTTGCCCGCCCGGCATCGGCCTCGGCGAGGGCGTCGGCCGGGCGCAGCCAGCGCGCGTCGACGTTCTCGTGCCCGTCGTGGACCGCGGCCTGATGCGTCGGCGCCTCGACCAGGAAGAAATGGGTGTCGAAGCGCTTCGGCATCCCCTCCGGCGTGATCCAGTGCGCAAAGGGGACGAGGAGGTCGCAGGCGAGCTCCAGGCCCTCCCCGTGTGCGAGCGCGCCGATCGCGAGGCGATGGCTCTCGACCTCGGCGCGGTGACGCTTCCAGAGGTCGGCGAGCCGGGCGGCCGACACGAGCGCGGGCGAGCCCTTCGCGCGGGCGAGCAGGACGCCACACTCCTCGAAGCTCTCGCGGATCGCGGCCACGCGCAGGGAGAGGCCATAGTCGTCGAGGCCGTCGGCCCCGGCACAGAGCGCGCGCAGCGCCGGATCGGAGTCGAGGGGGTCGAGCTTGCCGCCGGGGAACACGAGCGCACCGGCGGCGAAGTCGATCTGATGATGGCGCTGCACCAGGAACACCTCGAGGCCGTCGGCGCCGTCGCGGATCAGGAGCACGGTCGCCGCGGGACGCGGCGCCACCACCGATCTCCCTTCGCCGGCCGGGATGGTCGAGCTGCCGCTCATGAGGTCTCCTTGTCGGCGATCATCGCACAGTCGACAGTCTGCGCCGGACCCATGCCGGAGCCATGCCGGACCCGGACGATCAGGACGCTGCCGATGAGGGAAGAGAGGGAGGTGTCGCTCCACGTCGAGCGCTCGGGCCGCGGCCGCGCAGTCGTGCTCGCCCACGGCTTCGGGGGGAGTGCGCGCAACTTCCGGGGCCAGGTCCGCGCCCTCTCGGCGCGCGCGACCTTCGTGCTCTTCGACCAGCGCGGCCATGCCCGGAGCGGCGCGCCGCGCGACCCGGCGCTCTACACCGCGGCCCACCTGGTCGACGACTTCGCCTCGGTCGTCGAGCGCTTCGTGCCGCCCGGCGAGCGTGCCGTCGTGGGCGGCCTCTCGCTCGGGGCGGCGATCGGGCTCGGCTACGCGCGGCGCCGCCCGGACCGCGTGGCCGGGCTCGTGCTCGCCGCCTTTCCGCCGGGCGCCGACGAGCCGCGCGTCGCCGGCGACGCGCCGGGCACTGCCAGCCAGGCGGACTGGGCCCGCGCCTTCGCCGACGCCATCGATCGGGAGGGTCTCGAGGCCGCCGGTGACGAGTACGCGTGGGGCCCGCGCTCGGGCTTCGATCCCGCCGCCGCGCGCCTCGTACGGCAGGGATTCCTGGAGCATCCGCCGCACGGGGTGCGCAACTTGCTGCGCGGCGTGCTCGCGCTCCAGCCCGGCGCGGCGACGCTCGCGCCGAGCTTGCGCCGGCTCGACGTGCCGGCCCTCGTGATCGTCGGCGGCGCCGACGCGCTCTCGCTCGGCCCCTCGCGCATCCTCGCGCGGGCGCTGCCCCGCGCCCGCCTCGTCGTCGTGGAAGGTGCAGGCCACGTGGTGAATCTTGCGGCGCCGGCCGCCTTCAACGCGGCCCTCGAGGAGCTGCTCGACGAAGTCGATCGGGCCGATGCTCGCCACGCAGGCGGGCTGGGATAGAGTGGAGCGACACCGCCCCGCGCAGCCGGAGGATCCAGGATGAGCCCCGCGTCCCTCGACCTCGCGACGCTCGACATCGCGACACCCGAGCACTACGAACGGAACGGATATCCGCATCCCGAGTGGACGTACCTGCGAAAGCACGCGCCGGTCTTCTGGTACGAGCGCTCGAACGTCGATCCCTACTGGGCGATCACGAAGCACCAGGACATCATCGAGCTCGGCAAGCAGCCGGAGCTCTTCCTGAACGCGCCGCGCCTCGCGGTGTTCACCAACGACCTGCCGCTGCCCGAAGACAACCAGGCGCGCCACCTGCTCAACATGGACCCGCCGGAGCACGCGAAGTACCGCAACGTCGTGAGCAAGCGCTTCACGCCGCGCACGGTGCAGGCGTGGGCGGAGAAGGTGCGTCGCATCACGTCCGAGGTGCTCGACGCCGCCGCCGAGAAGGAGACGGGCGACTTCGTGGCGGACATCTCGGCGCCGATCACGATCCGCGTGATCGCCGAGATGCTCGGCGTGCCGCGCAGCGACTGGGCGCTCCTGTTCAAGTGGACGAACGAGACGATCGCGCCCCAGGACCCCGAGTTCATGCGCGAGGGCGGCGTGCAGGAGACGCTCGAGAAGTCACGCATGGAGCTCTTCGGCTACTTCCACGAGATGGCGATGAAGCGCCGCGCCCAGCCCACGGACGACATCGTGAGCGCCGTGGCGAACGGCAGCGTGGACGGGCAGCCCCTGGCCGCACTCGAGCTCCTCTCCTTCTACTTCCTGCTCGTCGTCGCCGGGAACGAGACCACGCGCAACGCGATGACGGGCGGCATGCTCGCCTTCCTCGAGCACCCGGGGGAGTGGAAGAAGCTCCGCGCGGACGCCTCGCGGCTCGACGACGCGATCGAGGAATGCGTGCGCTGGACGACGCCCGTGATCCAGTTCTGCCGCACCGCCGTCAAGGACTGCGAGCTTCGCGGCCAGAAGATCCGCGCCGGTCAGAGCGTGTGCCTGTTCTACCCGTCGGCGAACCGCGACGAGGAGGTGTTCGAGGACCCCTTCGCCTTCCGCATCGACCGCCACCCGAACCGCCACATCGCGTTCGGCATGGGCGAGCACGTCTGCCTCGGCGCACACCTCGCGCGGCTCGAGCTGCGCGCGACGTTCGCGGCGCTGCGCGAGCGCCTCGAGGCGTGCGAGGCCGCGGGCCCGGCCGAGCGCGTGCGCTCGAGCTTCGTCGGCGGGATCAAGCGCGCGCCGATGCGCTGGCGCATCGCGCCCGCGCGCGCTTGAGACGGCAGGCCTTGGCGTGATCCGCGACGCGGGACGCGCCGCGCGAGCGCGCGTCGCCCTGTTCGTGGCCCTGTGTGTCGCGGCCGGCGCGCGCGCCGGCGAGCGGCCGACCGCAGCCGACTTCCCGCTCGGCACGCTGCGCAACGTCGTGCGCGCGACGGCCGCCCCGGAGGAGGGTGATGCCGTCGTCCCGATCGCGGCGGCGCCGGGGCTTCGCACCGTGGTGCGCTACACGGGAACGCAGAGGAGTGTCTCGCGGCCGGCGCGCCGCGTGCTGTCTGCGTTCGTCAGCGCCGCCGGCCCGGCGAACGAGGCACGCGCACGGACCTTCGTGGCCGAGTTCCGCGACGAGATCGAGGTGGAGGAGGAGGGCCGGCGCTACTGGGTGCCGATCCAGCGCGGTCTCGACACGGGCTTCCACCAGGAGGTGGGGCCGAACCAGGAGTTCACGCTCGCCTGCCGCTACCTCGGGGTGACGATGCCGGGGCCGCATCCGGTGTGCGTGATGGTCGGGTACTTCTTCCAGTCGCCGCAGCGGCCGGCGCGCGCGAGCTGCTTCGCGCGCGAGCTCGGCGGTGTCGCGATCGGCGCGCCCCTCGACGAGACGACGAGCCAGCTCGAGGCCGCGCACGGCCCGCCCGTCGCCCGCCCGCAGAACGGCGCCCAGCGCCTCGCGACCTTCGCGCTCGACGCCGACCGGAGCGCGCTGCTGATCGTCGCCGATGCCGGCCTCGGGCATCACCAGCGCGTGTACTCGGTGCAGGTCTCCGGTCCGGCCGCGTCGGCGCTTCCGCTCACCAAGGAGCTCGCGCTCGGCGACCCCGCCGCGAAGGTCGAAGCCGCGCTCGGCAAGCCCACGCGCACGGTCGAGCTGCCGGGCGAGATCCAGCGCTGGGAGTGGGACGGCTCGCCGTGCAGCGTGGCCTTCCAGGACGGCGCGCTCACGGCGGCCTTCGTGTCCGACGACCCCAACTACTTCGCCGAGTGAGGAGGGCTTCGGCCAGCCCATGGGCCGGCCGGGCTTCGCGCGAATCGCGCGCCGCCGCCTTGCGCCGCGCCCTCGCGCTCCGTCACCCTGTGCGGGTTCCGCCGAGGAGGCCTCCATGGATCTGGATCTCGCGCCCGAGGACGAGGCGTTCCGCGACGGGGTGCGGCGCTGGCTCTCCGAGAACCTGCCGGCCGCCCGCGGGCGCCGCGCGAGCTCCATGGGCGAGCCCGCCGCAGACCGGCTCGACGAGCTCAAGGCCTGGCAGCGCAAGCTGCGCGCAGCGGGCTACGTCGGCATGGGCTGGCCGCGCGCGTGGGGCGGGCGCGAGGCGCCGATCATGCAGCAGACGATCCTCTCGGACGAGCTCGTGCGGCATCGGGCGCCGGGGCTCGTCGGGATGATGGGCGTGCAGATGGTCGGACCGACCCTGATCCAGTGGGGCTCGGCGCAGCAGAAGCAGCGCTTCCTGCCGAAGATCCTCGACGCCGACGAGCTCTGGTGTCAGGGATACTCGGAGCCCGGCTCGGGGAGCGACCTCGCCTCGCTCCAGACGCGCGCCGTGCGCGACGGCGATCACTTCGTGGTGAACGGGCAGAAGATCTGGACGAGCAACGCCCAGATCGCCGACTGGATGTTCTGCCTCGTGCGCACGAATCCCGCCGCTCCGAAGCACGAGGGCATCTCGTACCTGCTGATCGACATGAAGACGCCCGGCATCACCATCCGGCCCCTCGTGCAGATGACGAAGGACGCCGGCTTCAACGAGGTCTTCTTCGACGACGTGCGGGTGCCCGTGGAGAACCTGGTCGGCGAGCCCGGCCAGGGCTGGGCGATCGCCAACACCACCCTGATGCACGAGCGCAACATGCTGGGATCGACGACGCACACCCAGAGCCTGTTCGAGGGGCTGCTCCGGGTGGCCCGCAGCGCGACGCGCGACGGACGGCCCGCGACGGAAGACCCGGTGGTCCGGCAGCGGCTCGCCGGCCTCAAGATCCAGGTCGAGGCGCTCCGCTACAACGCCTACCGGAATCTGACCAGCGCGCTGCAGAAGAAGCGGCCCGGGATCGAGGCCTCGGTCACGAAGCTCGTCACCTGCGAGCTCAACCACCAGCTCGCCGCGACGGCGATCGAGCTGCTCGGGGCGTTCGGCCCCCTCTACCGCGGCTCGAAGCACCTGGTCGACGGTGGGCTCTGGCCCTACGAGCTGATGTTCAGCCTCGGGCTCATCATCGGCGGCGGCACCGCACAGATCCAGAAGAACATCATCGCGCAGCGGGGCCTCGGCCTTCCGCGCTGGAAGTGAGGCCCCGATGAACTTCGCGCTCTCGGAAGAGCAGGAGCAGCTTCGCGAGCAGGCACGGGAGCTGCTCGAGAAGGAGTGCCCGACCACGCGCGTGCGCGAGAGCATGGCGCGCGACGACGCCCACGACACGGAGCTGTGGCGCACCTTCGCCCGTGCGGGCTGGCTCGGCGTGCTCGTTCCCGAGGAGCACGGCGGCGCGGGGCTCGCGATGCTCGACGCGGCGCTGCTAGCCGCGGAGCTGGGGCGCGCGGTCGCGCCCGGCCCCTTCGTCGCCTCCTCGATCGGCGCCGTGAGCGCGCTGCGCGAGGGCGGCTCGAAGACGCAGCAGAAGGCATGGCTCCCACGCCTCGCCTCCGGTGACGCGATCCTCGCGCTCGCCCTCGCGGAGGACGCCGAGGCCTCGCTCGACCCGGCGCGCGTGAAGCTCCGCGCCGCGAAGTCCGGACACGGCTTCCGGCTCGACGGCGCGAAGCTCGCCGTCGAGGCGGCGGGCGTCGCGGACGCGCTCCTCGTCGCCGCGCGCGCGCCGGGGAGGGGAGCTGCGGTCGAGCTCTTCCTCGTGCCGCGCGCGGCGCCGGGCGTCGAGCTCGAGCCGCTGGTCGGCGTCGACGAGACGCGCCGGCTCTACGACGTACGCCTGCGCGGCGTGCGGGTCGACGCGGACGCGCTCCTTCCGCGCGGCACGCGGGCGCTGCCGAGCGTGCTCGACGCGTGCGCGGTGGCCGTCGCGGCGGAGAGCCTCGGCGGCGCGGAGCGCGCCCTCGAGCTCGCCGTCGCCTACGTCAAGCTGCGCGAGCAGTTCGGCCGGCCCGTGGGCTCGTTCCAGGCCGTGCAGCACATGGCGGCGGAGTGCGTCGCGCAGATCGAGCCCGCCCGCGCGCTCCTGTGGTATGCCGCATTCGCGCACGACGCAGCGCCGAAGGACGCCGCGCTCGCGGCCGCCATGGCGAAGGCCGCGTGCAGCGACCTGTACCGCGCGGTGTCGCGGGCGGCGATCGAGATGCACGGCGGGATCGGCTTCACCTTCGAGAACGACATGCACCTGTGGTTCAAGCGCGCCCTCGCGAACGCCGCAGCGTTCGGCGACGCGCGCTTCCACCGCGAGCGCGTGGCGGAGCTCTCGGGGTTCTAGGCGCCGCGGGCGATCCGCTCGACGCGCGCGAGCCAACGCTCCGAGGCGTCGGTCGGACGGGCCGAGCGGGACGTGATGCGGAGCACGAGGCGCAGGCCCTGGAGGTCGACGTCGCAATTGTCGATCCAGGAGGCCTGGGCGATCGCGTCATACACCGCGACGAGGCAGGTGCGGTTGGCGCACCGGATCTCGTGGGCGGTGTCCTGGAGGGCGTCGATCAGGGTCTTGCGGTCCATGGGCTCCGGTGGAAGCACGATCCGTGCCTCGGGCGGCCTTCCGATCCATGCGCCGGCAGCTCCACCTCCGAGGGCGGCGTGCCGATGGTCGAACGCCGGCCCGGGTGCGAGCATCGACGCGGGCGAGCGAGCATTGCGCGCTGAAACGGCGCGTTGCAGGGAGCACCGGCCATGACGCCCTTGGCCAAGACCGACGACGAGCTGCGGCGCGATCCCTGGGTCGGGGCTCCGCTGTTCGACCCCGCGCAGCGTGACGATCCGCACCCCGCCCTCGCGAAGCTCCGCGAGCTCGATCCGGTGAACGAGACGCCCCTCGGCTTCTGGCGCCTGACCCGCTACGACGACGTGGTGAGGGTGCTGCGCGAGGTGCCGACGGGCGTGCGCAAGGCCGACGGATCGCTCCCGGGCCGCGACCGGATCCGGTTCGAGGCAGGTCCCGGCGAGTTCATGCTCCAGCAGGACCCGCCGAACCACACCCGCCTGCGCAAGCTGGTCAGCAAGGCGTTCACGCCACGCGCGATCGAGCGCATGCGCCCGAGCGTCCAGCGCCTGGTGGATGGTCTCCTCGACACCGCGCAGGATCGCGGCGGGCTCGACGTGATCGCGGATCTCGCGCTGCCCGTCCCCTCGACCGTGATTTGCGAGATGATGGGCGTCCCCCTGGCCGATCGGCCGCGCTTCACGGACTGGACGGCCGACGCGACCCATCTCCTGGCCGCCGAGTTCGCGCCGCAGGAGGTGCTGCAGCGCGGGCTCGAGGGGGCAGGCCAGCTCGCGAGCTACTTCGTCGCGCTGCTGAACGAACGGCGCGGCTCGCTCTCCGACGACCTTCTCTCCGAGCTCCTTCGCGCCGAGGAGGCCGGCGACCGACTCTCACCGATGGAGCTCCTCTCGCAGTCGATCGGCCTCTTGATCGCGGGCTTCGAGACCACGATCGGGCTCATCGGGAACGGCATGCTCGCGTTGCTCCGCCATCCGCGCGAGCTCGAGCGGCTCCGCGAAGACCCGGGGCTCGTGGCTTCTGCCGTCGAGGAGTGTCTGCGCTTCGACGGCCCGATCCTCACCACCCTACGCGTCCTGCGCGAGGACACGGAGTTCGGTGGCAAGACCATTCCGCGGGACGCGATCGTGTGGGCGATGATCGGCGCCGCGAACCGGGATCCTGCGAAGTTCCCCGACCCGACGCGCTTCGACGTGGGGCGCACGCCGAACGAGCATCTCGCCTTCGGCGGCGGTGTGCACTTCTGCCTCGGCGCGCATCTCGCGCGCATGGAATCGCAGATCGCGATCGGGAGCCTCGTGCGGCGCTTCCCGAAGCTCGAGCTCGCCCTCGACGGGCCGCCCGAGTACGGTCGCTCGCTGTTCCGCGTGCTCGCGCGGCTCCCGGTGCGGGTCGCGGCCTAGGCGTCGCTCTCGGCGCAGCACGGGCAGAGGGCACGGAGCCGCGCGAAGGGATAGATCCCGGTCGCGTGCCCGTCGCTCCACTCGATCTGGATCGCGTAGCGGCCGACGGGCTGGAGCTTCGTCGGCCGCACGTCTTCCGGCACCGCGCGGGGATCGAGCCGATCCTCGCCGCTCCACTCGTCGACGCAGCTCGCGCAGCCGCAGGCGAGCCGCAGCGCGCGGACGTCGTAGCGGCTCTCGTGGCCGTCCGCCCAGCCGATCGCGAGCGTGCGCGGCCCTTCCTGGCGGATCGAGATGGGCGTGATGGAGGGGTCGCCAACGCTCACGGCGCCGAGCATATCGGCCCGCCATGGCGTGGGCAGCGCTGCTAAGGTCGCGCGTCATGACGGATTCCAAGAACGCGGACGCGATCGCAATCCTCGGCGGAACGGGCGACCAGGGCCTCGGGCTGGCATTTCGCTTCGCGAAGGCAGGCAGGCCGGTGGTGATCGGCTCGCGCGTCCTGGAGCGGGCGCTCGCGGCGGCGGAAGAGGTGAAGCAGGCGCTCCCGGGAGCGAACGTGCGAGGCCTCACGAACCCCGAGGCCACCGCCCTGGCACGGATCGTGATCCTCTCCGTGCCTTTCGAGCACACGGCCGGCACGCTCAAGGCGATCAAGCCCAGCCTGGGTCCGGGTCAGATCGTGGTCTCGATGGGAGTGCCGCTCGCGAGCGCGATCGGCGACGGGGCCGTGCGCACGCTCGGAATCTGGCAGGGATCCTGCGCCGAGCTCGTCGCGAGCCTCGTGCCGGAGGGCGTCCAGACCGTATCGGCGTTCCAGAACGTGTCGGCCCACCGACTGCGAGAGCTGGCGCACCCGGTGGAGTGCGACGTCGTCGTGTCGGGTGCACCGGAGGCGCGACAGGCGGTGATGGCCCTCGTCGGCCTTGTTCCGGGGCTGCGGGCGATCGACGGCGGCCCGCTCGGGAACGCCCGCATCGTCGAGTCGATCACGGCGCTCCTGATCGGCCTCAACATCCGTCTCAAGGTGCCCGAGGGCATCGGGATCCGGTTCACCGGGATCGCCTCCTAGACCGCTCCCGGGCGGCTAACGCGCCGCGGCGATGCATCGCATCAATCCTGCGAATCCGAGAGGTTGGCGTCCGTTCGAGGCGCGCTCGGGATTTTCCCCGACGCATGACGACGACGCGCCGTTCCGGCGAAAAATCACGCTCACACGAAGACTTGTGTTAGAGGAGGCTCCCCTACCCCAGATTTTGTGTTGACGCTCCCCGAGCCTGGGGGTAAACCGTGTTCTTACGGGGATGTGAGCGTCCCTTGGGCGGCTTGGGGGGGTTCGTTAGGCGGTCGCCCAAGGGATACGGGGTCGAGGAGGGAAGGAGGACCCGACTCGGCTTCGGGGGGGCTCCGGTGGTGACACCGGAGCCCCTCACACCGCCGGCCGAGGCTGCAGACGACGCTGCAGAAGAGCGGATTCGAAGAGCTGCTGAGTAGCGCTGCCGGGCGACGCTGGACGGATACCTCGGTTCGATGGCTTGGCCTCGCGGTTTGGATTCGCGGATCGCCGCGCCCGCTTCGGTTCGTGTCATTCCACAGGATTCGGACGGCTGTCGGAAGCCGTGAACGCCCCGAAGGCGAGCACGGCAGGGCATTCGCGTCTCGGGTGGTCGACCGGGCCGCCGGACGGATGGCCGGACGGAGCGAGGGCGCATCCGGGTAGGAGCGACGGCGCAGGGGGCGCCATCGCAGGGCGTAGACGAAGGCGACGAGGCGGGGGGTGTCGTGGAGCACGGGAGCCGGGACGTGGAGACGCAGAACAACGCAGGGCCGATCGCGCTCGACGAGGTGCGCGGCGCCGAGCCCCGGAAGGCGACGCCCCGTGGTGTCAGCATCCCGCGTCACTTCACACGCCCCGGCCAGGATGTCTTCGCGACCGTCGAGTGGGAGCTCCGCTCGGCCCGCATCTCGAACGAACGCGGCGAGACGATCTTCGAGCAGACCGATTGCGAGATCCCGAAGGGCTGGTCGCAGCTCGCGACGAACGTCGTCGTCTCCAAGTACTTCCGCGGCCACGTCGGCACGCCCGAGCGCGAGCGCTCGGTGAAGCAGCTGATCGGTCGCGTCGTCGGTCGAATCCGCGAGTGGGGCGAGAAGGCCGGCTACTTCCGCACGCCGACCGACGCCGACGCCTTCGCCGACGAGCTCACCTGGATCCTCCTCCACCAGCGCATGGCCTTCAACAGCCCGGTCTGGTTCAACCTCGGTGTGAAGGGCACGCCCCAGCAGGCGAGCGCCTGCTTCATCAACTCCGTCGAGGACACGATGGAGTCGATCATGGACCTCGCGAAGACCGAGGCCATGCTCTTCAAGGGCGGATCGGGGACGGGCTCGAACCTCTCGAAGATCCGCTCCTCCCGCGAGAAGCTCGCCGGCGGAGGCACGGCCTCCGGCCCGGTCTCCTTCATGCGCGGCTTCGACGCCTTCGCGGGGGTGGTGAAGTCGGGCGGCAAGACGCGGCGCGCCGCGAAGATGGTGATCCTGAACGTCGACCATCCGGACGTGCGCGAGTTCATCCACTGCAAGGCAGAGGAGGAGAAGAAGGCCTGGTCGCTGATCGACGCCGGCTACGACGGCGGCTTCAACGTGCCCGGCGGCGCCTACGACTCGATCTTCTATCAGAACGCGAACCACTCAGTGCGCGTCACCGATGCGTTCATGCACGCCGCCGAGCACGGCGGAAAGTGGGAGACGCGCGAGGTGCTGACGGGCCGGGTCGCCGACGTCTACGACGCGAAGGGCCTGCTGCGCGAGATGGCCGACGCCGCCCACGTCTGCGGCGACCCTGGCATGCAGTACGACACGACGATCAACCGCTGGAACCCGTGCAAGGCGTCGGGCCGCATCAACTCGAGCAACCCGTGCTCCGAGTACATGTTCCTCGACGACACGGCCTGCAACCTCGCCAGCCTGAACCTGATGAAGTTCGTGGACGAGTCGGGCCGCTTCGACGTGACGGGCTTCCGGCGCGCGGTCGCGCTCACGATCCTCGCGCAGGAGATGGTCGTCGACGACGCCGACTACCCGACGCCGAAGATCGCGAAGAACAGCCATCTCTACCGGCCGCTCGGCCTCGGCTACGCGAACCTCGGCGCGCTCCTCATGAGCTGCGGCGTGCCCTACGACAGCGACGAGGGTCGCAACGTCGCCGCCGCGATCACGTCGCTCATGTGCGGCGAGGCGTACCGCACGAGTGCCGAGATCGCCCAGGCCATGGGACCGTTCCCGCGCTACCGCATGAACCGCAAGCCGTTCCTCGAGGTCGTGGGCATGCACAAGGCGGCGGCCGAGGCGCTCTCGGCCGCGGGCGTGCCGGCCGATCTCTTCGAGTCGGCCCGCGCGGTCTGGACCGACGCTCTGCGCGCGGGCGAGCGCTGGGGCTACAAGAACGCCCAGGTCACCGTGCTCGCCCCGACCGGAACGATCGCCTTCATGATGGACTGCGACACGACGGGCGTGGAGCCCGACATCGCCCTCGTGAAGTACAAGAAGCTCGTCGGCGGTGGGCTCCTCAAGATCGTGAACCAGACGGTGCCGATGGCGCTCCAGCGCCTCGGCTACAGCGACGGCCAGATCACGAGCATCATCGCGCACGTCGACGAGCACGAGACGATCGAGGGCGCGCCGGGCCTCCGGCCCGAGCATCTCCCGGTCTTCGACTGCGCGTTCCGGGCGCGCAACGGCACGCGCTCGATCCATTGGATGGGCCACGTGCGCATGATGGGCGCCGTGCAGCCGTTCCTCTCGGGCGCCATCAGCAAGACCGTGAACCTGCCCGAGGACGCCACCGTGCAGGACATCGTGATGGCCTACACGGAGGGCTGGCGGCTCGGCCTCAAGGCTCTCGCCGTCTACCGCGACGGCAGCAAGCGCACGCAGCCGCTGAACGCCGGCAAGGACGAGGCGCAGAAGAAGGAGACGGTCGAGGCGCGGCCCGTGCGGCGGAAGCTGCCGGACGAGCGCCAGGCCGTGACCCACAAGTTCTCGATCGCCGGCCACGAGGGCTACCTCACGGTCGGCCTCTACGAGGACGCGCAGCCGGGCGAGATCTTCCTCAAGATGGCCAAGGAGGGCAGCACGGTCTCCGGGCTCATGGACACGATCGCCACCATGACCTCGATCGCCCTGCAGTACGGTGTGCCGCTGAAGGCGCTCGTCGACAAGTTCAGCCACACGCGCTTCGAGCCCGCGGGCTTCACGAACAACCGCGAGATCCCGATGGCGAAGTCGATCACCGACTACGTCTTCCGCTACCTCGGGAACCGCTACATGCGCGGCGAGACGCTCTCGCCGGACGAGCAGGAGACCCAGGCCGAGTCCCAGGGACTCTCGCCCGTGCGCGTCGCCGTGGCCGGCGGATCGGTCGACGTCGAGAAGCGGCCGCAGAACGGCGCGAGCGTCTCGTTCGCGATCGTGAACCAGGCCGACGCGCCGGCCTGCTCGATGTGCGGATCGATCATGGTGAGAAACGGTGCCTGCTACAAGTGCGTGAACTGTGGCGGCACGAGTGGTTGCAGCTGAGCGGGGCCGCACGCGCTCTCCGCTCGCGCGCCGTCCGCGGCGCCGCGCGCGAGGAGTCTGGCGCCGCTAGGGCCTGCGTCTCGCGGGGGGTGAGACGCTGGGGAGCGCGGAGCTCTGCGCTGCGCGGCGATGAGCCGTTGCGGTGTCGGGCTCCGCGCTCCGTCGCGCTCTGCCTGCTCGCCGCGGCCCTGGCACTTCCCCTCTCCGGCTGCATCCACCTCGACCTCGGCCTCGGTCGCGGGGGCAAGATGAAGGAGCGCGTGCTCGAGGGCACCGCCAGGCCGAAGGTGCTCCTGGTCGAGATCGACGGCGTCCTGACGGAGGAGGAGGAGCGCGAGAGCCTCGGCCTCGAGGGGCGCGAGGCCATCACCTCGTACGTGTACGAAGTCCTCCAGCGCGCGAAGGAAGACCCCGACGTGCGCGCCCTCGTGCTCCGCATCAACAGCCCGGGCGGCACCATCACCGCGAGCGACGTGGTCTACGAGGAGATCCGACGCTTCAAGGCAGAGACGAGCCTGCCGATCGTCGTGCAGATGATGGGGATCGCCGCGAGCGGCGGGTACTACGTCGCGATGGCTGGCGATCGTATCTACGCGAATCCCACCACCGTCACCGGCTCGATCGGCGTGATCTTCGTGGGCGTGAACCTCTCGGGCTTCCTCCAGAAGCTCGGCATCGCCGACCAGACCCTCGTCGCCGGCGCGCGCAAGGACTCCGGCTCCTGGCTGCGTCCCATGCGCCCCGAGGAGCGCGCGCAGCTCCAGGGCGTGCTCGACGAGATGCACGGCCGCTTCGAGAGCGTCGTGGCGCAGGGCCGCCCGTCGCTCACGCGCGCGCGCGTCGACGAGCTCGCCGACGGCCGCGTCTACACCGCCGAGCAGGCCAAGGAGAACGGCCTCGTCGACGAGATCGGCTACCTCCCCGACTCCATCGCCTACGCCGCCGCGCAGGCGGGCCTCGCCCAAGGCGACTACCGCGTCGTCACCTACGCGCGCTCGCGCGAGCGGAAGGAAAACATCTACTCGAAGGCGGGACCCGCCGCCGAACCTGACGCGCGCGCGATGCCGGAGACGATTCGGCTCGAGCTGCCGAGGGAGCTGGCGCGGCCGAACGGGCAGGCGGGGTTTCTGTATCTGTGGGCGCCGGGGGTGGAGTAGGGGGAGCCCCCGACATCCTCTCCGTCCTCCTCGCGCCCGTGCCATGATGCGGGGGAGCCCACCGCCCCGAGGCCGCCATGACTCTCTCCGGCTGGTCCGCCCTCGCCCAGATCGTCTGTGCAGTCGCCGTCGTGGTGGCGGTCGTCTATCTCGCGGGCCAGCTGAGACGCACCATTCGGGCGTTGCGCTCGGCGGTGTACGAGAGCGGCGTGTCCCCGCACGCCGCCTATCTCGGCATCCTGGCGCAGGACAACGATCTCGCGCGTGTGATCCGGACCGGCACCGCGGACTACCACACGCTCCGGTCCGAGGACCAGCTGCAGTTCTGGGCGCTCGGCCACATGGTCTTGAATGCGTTCGAGAAGGAGCAGCTCCTGCATCGAGAAGGCGCCTTGTCGGCCGGGCACCAGGAGCGCAGCGTGAAGGTGCTGCGCTGGTGGTTCTCACATCCCGGCTTCGTGCAGTTCTGGGACGCCGAGAAGCACCTCGTGAGCGACGACTTCGTGCGCTTCGTCGAGACGAGCGTGCTCGATCGGGAGGCGCAGGTGTAGGCTCGTGCCAGCCCCGCGCAGGAGGTCCCCGCCATGCCCCGCTTTGACGGCGTGGAAGGCGCCCTGGTGAGAGCTCTCGGACGCGCTCCCGAAGTTCGACGAGTGGGTGCCGGGCTTCGCGCCGGAGGACACGCTGTGGTGACGCATTCGCGGCATGCGCTTCGAGCGGCGGCGCTCGTCGCGCTCGCGCTCGGCGTCGCGTGGGCAGCGGAGGCGCCGCGCCCTGCGCCGCCGCGCGCGGCGGAGCGCGCGCGGATGGTGGAGGAGATCGGGGCCGACCTGCGTGACACCGCCGCCACCACCGGCGTCCAGGATCTCTCGCCGCGCGTGCGCCGCGCGCTGCTCGACGTTCCCCGGCACGCGTTCGTGCCGGACGCCTACCAGGACGCCGCCTACGCGAACGAGGCGCTTCCGATCGGGCGTGATCAGACGATCTCGCAGCCCTTCGTCGTGGCGCTCATGACGGAGCTCGCGGCGCCGGGCCCCGACGACGTGGTGCTCGAGGTGGGCACGGGGAGCGGCTACCAGGCGGCGATCCTCGCGCGACTCGCGCGGCGCGTCTACACGATCGAGATCGTGCGCGAGCTCGCCGAGTCGGCGGCGGCGCGTCTCGCCGCCCAGGGCTTCGCGAACGTCGAGGTGCGGACCGGCGACGGCTACGCCGGCTGGCCGGAGCATGCGCCCTTCGCGGCGATCCTCGTGACGGCCGGCGCAGCCGAGATCCCGGCGCCGCTCGTCGCGCAGCTCGCGCGCGGGGGAAGGCTCGTCGTCCCGCTCGGGCCCGACGCCGGCGCGCAGGAGCTCGTCCTGCTGACGAAGGACCAGGAGGATCGCACGACCCGGCGCTCGCTCCTGCCCGTCCGGTTCGTGCCCTTCACGCACGAGCTGCGCTGAGCGGACGCTCGCGCGCTCGCCTACGCCTCGTGTCTGCGCTCCTCGACGACGGCGCCGAGCGTCTGCGCGACCTCGTCCAGGGAGAGGTCGATCCGCTTCCCCCCGCTCTCGTGGGCGGCCTCTCGCGCGATGTCGGCGAGCGAGAGCAGACCGAGCAGCTGCCCGGCGTCGTCCACGACGGGGAGCCGCCGGACGTGCGCCTCGCGCATCGTCGACTCCGCGTCCTGGACCGGATCGCTCGGGTGGCAGACGCGCACGTCGTGGGTCATCGCGTCGGCCACGTGGAGCTCCTCGAGGGGGCGGTGCTGCAGGTACTCGCACATGCAGGCGTCGCGGTCGGTGACGATCCCGACCAGGCGGCCCGAGCCGCCGCCCTCGACGACGGGCACGCAGCCACAGTCGCGCTCCCACATGATCCGCGCGGCCTCGCGCAGCGAGTCGGTCGGCGTGCAGGCCCACACGTCCTTGGTCATGAGATGTTCGACGAACATGACGAAGTCCTCCTGCGCGACCAGCAGAGCATGGGTCGTGCCGATGCGGGGGCGTCGCGCGGAGTCTCGGGGCCTCCGGGCTGCGACGCCTCGCCGCGCCCTCGGCGACTCGCACGCCGCGGCCTGGGTCGCCGGGTCTCACCCGCCGGAGGCACCCGGCAGCGGATGGGGCTCGACCACGTGGGAGAGCGTCTGGCCGACCTCCTCCAACGCGAGGTCGATGCGGCGGGCGCCGCAGGTCCGGGCCGCGGCGCGAGCGAAATCGGCCAAGGACAAAATCCCGAGGAGATGGCCGGCGTCGTCCACGACTGGGAGACGTCGGACGTGCGCGGCGCGCATCAGGCCTTCGGCCTCGGCCAGGGAGTCGTCGGGACGGCAGGTGCGAAGCACGCGGGCCATCGCGTCGCCCACGGCGAGCTCGTCGAGGGAGCGGCCCTCGAGGAAGGCGCACATGCAGACGTCCCGATCCGTGATGATGCCGACGACCCGACCCGAGCCGTTCGCCTCCACGACGGGGATACTGCCGCAGTCGCGCTCCCACATGATGCGCGCCGCCTCGCGGAGGGAATCCTGCGGCGTGCAGGCAAAGACCACCTTCGTCATGAGCTGTTCGACGTGCATGGAGCGCCTCCTGGCCGAGGGCGCAGCAACCGACGTGCCACCGGCAGGCGCGTCGTGGCGGCCCGCGGCGCCGCGCACGATGCAATCCACCGCCCTCCGCCTGCGCGCATCTACAAAAGTGCACGGGCCGGCCGGTTCGCGCTTCCTCGAGCCCGGGTTCCGTGCCAGGCTCTCGCAGCGCCGCTCCCACGTCGCACGCGAGGGATCGCCATGTCTCGACCTCTGGCCCCGGCCGAGATCATCGACGTCCAGCACTACGAGCGGCACGGCTACCCGCACGATGCCTGGCGGCGGCTCCGCCGCGAGACACCCGTCGCCTGGTGCCAGACACCGGGCTACCCGGGCTTCTGGGCGATCACGAAGCACGCCGACGTGATCGCGCTCTCGAAGGAGCCGATGCGCTTCCAGAGCGCACCGATCATGGCGATCTTCCCGCGTGAGCAGTACGACCCCGAGAACTTCCCTTTCCACCACCTGCTCAACATGGACCCTCCGGAGCACAGGACCTACCGCGCCCTCCTCGCGAGCCACTTCACGCCGCGCGCGATCGAGGCCAAGCGCGCGCGGGTCGAGGCCGTGGTGAGCGATTGCCTCGCGCGCCTCGAGGGCGCCCGGGCCGTGGAGTTCGTGGCGGAGCTCTCGTCGGTCGTGCCGATCGTCGTGATCGCCGAGATGCTCGGCATCCCCGAGGCCGACCGCCAGCGCTTCTTCCATTGGACGAACCTCATCATCGCCGGGACCGACCCCGAGTACCAGCAGGGCGAATCGACGACGGAGGCGACGGAGCGCGGCATGCGCGAGCTGTTCGCGTACTTCGGCGGAATGGTCGAGGAGCGCCGCCGCACGCCGACGGACGACCTCACGAGCCTGCTCGCCAACGCGAAGCTCGACGGCGCGCCGATGGCCGAGTGGGAGCTGATGTCGTACCTCGCGCTCGTCGTGGTCGCGGGCAACGAGACGACGCGCAACGCCGCGACGGGAGGGCTTCTCGCCCTGCTCGAGCATCCGGACCAGCTCGCAAGGCTGCGCGCGCAGCCCGAGCTCCTGCGCTCGGCGGTGGAGGAGATGGTCCGCTGGACGACCCCGGTGAATCAGTTCTGCCGCACGCCGGTGCGCGACCTCGAGCTGCGCGGGGTGCGCATTCCGGCGGGCGAGCCGGTCTGCCTCTTCTACGCGTCGGCGAACCGCGACGAGGAGGTGTTCGCCGATCCGTTCGCGTTCCGGGTCGACCGTCGGCCGAACCCGCACCTCGGCTTCGGCGTCGGTGAGCACGTCTGCATGGGCGCCCACCTCGCCCGCCTCGAGCTCCAGGCGCTGTTCGGCGCGCTCCTTTCACGCCTCGACGAGGTCGCGCTCGACGGCCCGGTCGCGCGGCAGCGCTCGAGCTTCGTGGGCGGGATCAAGCGCCTGCCCGTGCGCTGGCGGCTCCGGCCCGGCGCGAGAGGCGCCGGCCGCGCGGTGGCGTGAGGCCGCAGCGCGCGCTCGTCGACGCCGTCCGCGCCCACGTGCGCGAGAGCGCCGGCGAGACGGGCCGAGCTCAGCTCTCGCCGCGCGTCCTCGCCGCGATGGAGGCGGTGCCCCGCGACTTCTTCGTGCCCGCGCACCTGCGCGACGCGGCCTGGGACGACACCGCCCTGCCGATCGGGCACGGCCAGACGATCTCGCAGCCGTTCATCGTGGCGCTCTCGCTCGATCTCGCCGAGATCGAGCCGGAGGACACGGTGCTCGAGGTCGGCACGGGCAGCGGCTACCAGAGCGCGCTGCTCGCGCGCCTCGCGCGTCGGGTGTACAGCCTCGAGCTCTCGGCCGAGCTCGCTGCGACGGCGCGAGCGCGGCTTTCGCGCCTCGGTGTCGACAACGTCGAGGTGCGCGAGGGCGACGGCTTCCTGGGCTGGCCCGAGCACGCGCCCTACGACGCGATCGTCGTCGCCGCGGCGCCTCCCGACGTGCCCGCCGCGCTCGTGGATCAGCTGGCGCCCGGCGGGCGTCTCGTGCTTCCGGTCGGCGCGAACCGCTGGTCCCAGCGACTCGCCGTGGTGTCGAAGGACACCGGGGGCGCGGTCTCGCGGCGCGACACGATCCGCGCCGCCTTCGTGCCGATGCGATCGGGAACGGCCGAGGGCGCTCAGTAGATCCACTGACCCCGCTCGTAGCGGAAGATCTCCGTGACCGCGGTCTCGCTCTCGACCGAGCACTGCGCGTCCGTCGAATCGGCGCAGGCGTACTCCTTCTCGATGTAGCGGAGCAGGCCGACGAACGGTGCGGTGGTCGACGACGTGCGCTTGAGCTCGGTCGTGTACTCGTCGGCGTACTGGCTGAAGCGGAGCGCGACGTTCGACTTCTTCGCGGTCGCCTTGTTGGTCTCGCGGACCGACAGCGAGCCCGCGTGCATCTTCTTCATCCACTCCCGGGCGAACGAGTCGAAGGCCGCCTGGGCCGTCTCCTGGGTGACCCCGCCGCCCACCATCGCGGCGGCGGGCTTCGCCGCGGCCGTCTTCTGCGCCGCGCCGGCAGGCTCCGTGGCCAGGGCCGCGGCCGGTGTGAGGGTCGCCGCGACCAGGAATGCGCAGGCCGGTCGAATCCAACGGCGGAAGCAAGCGTGGTTGCTCATCTGCGATCCCCCTTCGAGCCCACGAGCGCGCCGCGCGCGCTCGGAGCCGGCCTTCCCCAGGCAGCGGGCGGCCGGATCTTCCGTCGGAGCCGTCCGGCACGTGGCCGTCGGTTCCCCGCCCTTCCCGGAGGCTATCGGTCGGGCCTCCCGGGTCAACCTGTGACGCAGATGACAAAATCGAAACGGGGAACCGAACTTCCCGTGGAGAAGGCCCCGACCCCCGTCGCATCGCGGGCTCGGACGGGGATCGCCCTGATAAATTGGGCCGCCGATGGGCACCCGAATCCTCGTCGTGGACGACGAGCCCGATCTCCTCGAGCTCGTCCGGTTCAACCTCACCCAGGCCGGCTTCGCGGTCGACACGGCCACGGCCGGCCGGGAGGCGCTCGAGAAGATCCGGCGCTCGCCGCCCGATCTCGTGGTCCTCGATCTCATGCTGCCCGACCTCTCGGGAAACGACATCGCGCGCCAGATCCGCTCCGATCCGCCGCTGGCCGAGCTGCCGATCCTCATGCTCACGGCCAAGTCCGAGGAGGTCGACCGGGTCGTCGGCTTCGAGCTCGGCGCCGACGACTACGTCACGAAGCCCTTCAGCCCGCGGGAGCTGATCCTGCGCGTGAAGGCGGTGCTGCGGCGGCGTTCTGCGGCGCCGTCGGCGGCCCCGGGGCTCGAGCACGGGGCGCTGCGCCTGGACCCCGATCGCCACCGCTGCTTCGTGAAGGGCGGCGAGGTGGAGCTCACGGCGAAGGAGTTCAAGCTGCTCACCACGCTGATGAGCCGACCCGGGCGCGTGCTCACGCGCGAGCGTCTGCTCGACGAGGTGTGGGGCTCCGAGATCACCGTCACGAGCCGCACGATCGACACACATCTGAAGCGCCTGCGCGAGAAGCTCGGAGTCGCGGGCGACCTGATCGAGACCGTGCGTGGCGTGGGCTACCGCTTCGCGGAGTAGGCCGCGGCCGCGGATCCCAGCCTCCGATAGGATCCCCGTCGTGCCGTCGACCCGTTCCCGGCCTGCCCTGGTCGTGCTGGTGAGCCTGGCCTCGCTGGTGGCGGTGATGGCTGCGACCTTCGCCGCGGTGACCGCCACGGCCTCGGCGCCCGACGCGGGGCCCGGGGTTCCGTGGCGCGCGATCTTCCTCGCGAGCGTCGCGGGGCTCGTCGCCGCCGCGCTGATCGACCGCGTGCTGACGGGCCGGCTCATCCATCCTCTCCGCCGCATCGAGCGCTTCGCGAGCGACGTCGCCGCCGGCGATCTCGATCGACGGCTGCGCTGGCGCGCCGGGGGCGAGCTCGGCCGGATCGCCGACAGCCTCGACCGCATGGCCGACGAGCTGCAGCGGCGGATCGACGAGGCCACGAGCGAGAAGGAGCAGCTCCAGGCCGTGCTCGCCGGCATGGTCGAGGGCGTGCTCGTCGTGAACGCCCAGGGCCGTCTCGTGCTCGCGAATCCGCGGCTCCGGGAGATGTTCGCGGTCTGGGGCGAGGTCTCGGGACGCGCTCCCCTCGAGGTGATCCGCCACGCGGGCGTCGACGACGCGCTTCGCGTCGCGGCCGCGACCACCGAGCTGGTCGCACGCGAGATCCAGGTCGGCTCGGGCGACGGCGCCCGTTCGATCCTCGTCCACGCCGCCGCGTATCCGCCCGGTGGGCCCCGTCTCGGGACGGTCGCCGTGTTCCACGACGTGACCGAGCTGCGCCGGCTCGAGAGCCTGCGGCGCGACTTCGTGGCGAACGTATCCCACGAGCTCAAGACGCCGCTCACGGCGATCCGCGGCTTCGCCGAGACGCTGGTCTCCGCCGACGTGCCCGCCGAAGACCTCGAGAAGTACCTCTCCGTGATCCTGCGCCACGCCGAGCGGCTCTCGAACCTGATCGAGGACCTGCTCGAGCTCTCGCGCATCGAGAGCCGCAAGGTGCCGCTGCGCGTCGGCCCGGTCGACGTGGCGCGCGTGGCGGCGAGCATCATGACCGGAATGGAGCCGCAGCTTCGGGCTCGGCGCCTCGAGGTGAAGCTCGTGCCGAGCGATGCGCCGCCGGCCCTCGCCGATCGCGGCGCCCTCGAGCAGATCCTGACCAACCTGCTCGACAACGCCGCGAAGTACACCAACCCTGGTGGCCACGTCGAGGTGCGGATCGCCGGAGACGGCGACGAGGTGCGCGTCGAAGTGCGCGACGACGGCATGGGGATCCCGAAGGAGGACCAGCCGCGCATCTTCGAGCGCTTCTACCGCGTCGACAAGGCGCGCTCGCGCGATCTCGGCGGCACCGGCCTCGGCCTCGCGATCGTGAAGCACCTGGTCCAGGCCATGGACGGAGACATCTACGTCTCGAGCGAGCCCGGTCGCGGCTCCACGTTCACCTTCCTCCTGCCGAAGGCAGCGGCCACAGAGGTCCCGTCCACGCGGGCGTGACACCGCGCCTCACGAATCTGCATCGAAAGCGACACATTTCTCCACGGATTCGTCACAGACTCCGCATAGCGTGGGCCATCCCGTCAAAGACCACGGGGAAGGGGAGGTCCATGCACAGGAAGATCGAACGTCTGACGAATGCCGTTCTCATGATGGCCGCGCTCGCCGCTCCCGCCGCCGCACGGGCGGCCGACGACGCGAAGACCGACAAGCCGGTCGTCGACGAGATCCTCGCGATCCTGAAGGAGCGCGGGGACATCGACGAAGGCGAGTACCAGCGCCTGGTCGCGAAGAACGCCGAGCACGAGAAGAAGGAGGGCTGGATCGACCGGGTCCGGATCTTCGGCGATCTGCGCTCGCGCTACGAGGGCTTCTGGTACGACAAGGACGAGCTCTCGAACTTCCCGAACCGCTTCCGCGGTCGCTACCGCGCGCGGCTCGGCGCCGAGGCTCCGATCAACGACTACGTCAGCGCGGTGATGCGGATCGCCACGAGCGAGGGCGACAATCGCAGCGAGAATCAGTCCTTCGGTCGCAATGCGCCCGACTTCAACTACGACGGCGTGGTCTGGGACTGGGGCTACATCCAGTTCAAGAGCAAGGAGGGTCAGCTCCCGGCGGGCGGAATCGCGCTCGCCCAGGCCGGCAAGACGCCGAACCCGTTCATCGGCCACTTCGGGCGCGAGAAGATGCTCTGGGATCCCGACATCACGCTCGAGGGCGCGATCGTGAAGCTCAGCGCCGCGCCCTGGAAGGACGTGAAGCTCTTCGCGAACGGGGGCTACTCGATCATCGACGAGAACTGGGCCCCCGTCGGCGAGAACAAGGACCCGAACCTCATCACGGCGCAGCTCGGCGCCGAGTGGAAGCTCCTGCGCGACTGGTCGACCGGCGCGCGCTTCACGTGGTTCGGCTTCCGTTCCCTCGACCCGTCGTTCGTGCAGCGCGGGGTGAACGGATCGACGGCGAGCGGCGCGGCGACGAACAGCGCCGGGAACATCCCCGACGGGCTCACGGGGAACGTGAACGGCGGCCACATGGGCGTGGGCGAGATCCAGGCCTACCTCACCTGGTCCGGGCTCGAAGCCTGGCCGGTGACGATCGCCGGCGGCATGAGCGACAACTTCTCGGCCCAGGCCTCGCAGCTCTTCCCAGGCGTCGGTCGCGACGCGTTCGCGTGGAACGCAGGCATCGAGTTCGGCGACAAGGCGCAATGGGTCCAGCTCGGCGCGACCTACTACTGGGTCGAGGCGAACGCGTTCCCGTCGATGTACATCGACAGCGACACGCTCGACGGCATCACGAACCGCAAGGGGTGGGCCTTCACGGGCACGCGGCAGCTCTTCACGAACACCGATCTCTCGCTGTCGCTCTTCTCGAGCGACTCGATCAACGCGACGCTCCCGGGCGAGCAGTTCTCGATCCCGGGCTCGCAGCGCTTCCGGCTCCAGGCGGACGTGGAGGTGAAGTTCTGAGCGGTCCGCGCGGGCGGTCGCGGAGTCGGCCGCCCGCGCGACGCCCGGCGCTCAGCCGAAGCGTCCCGTGATGTAGTCCTCGGTCTGCTTGAGCTGGGGCTTCACGAACAGCGCCCCCGTCTCGCCGTACTCGATCAGCTGGCCCAGGTAGAGGAAGGCCGTGTAGTCCGAGCAGCGGGCGGCCTGCTGCATGTTGTGCGTCACGACCACGAGCGTGTACTGCTGCTTCAGCTCCTGCATCAGCTCCTCGATCTTGGCCGTCGCGATCGGATCGAGGGCGGAGCAGGGCTCGTCGAGCAGGATCACCTCCGGCTCCACGGCGATCGCGCGCGCGATGCACAGCCGCTGCTGCTGGCCGCCCGAGAGGCCGAGGGCGCTCTCGTCGAGGCGGTCCTTCACCTCGTCCCAGAGCGCCGCACCGCGCAGGCTCCGCTCGACGATCTCGTCGAGGTCGCGCGTTTGCTGCATACCGTGGATGCGACAGCCATAGGCCACGTTCTCGTAGATCGTCTTCGGGAACGGATTCGACTTCTGGAACACCATGCCGACGCGCGTGCGCAGCGTGTTCACGTCGACCCGGGGGTCGAAGATGCTCGCGCCGTGGAAGCGGATGTCGCCGCCGATCCGGACGCCGTCGATCAGGTCGTTCAGGCGGTTGAAGCAGCGCAGGAGCGTCGACTTGCCGCAGCCCGAGGGCCCGATGAAGGCCGTGATCCGGCGCTCCGGGATCTCCATCGTGATCGACGTCAGCGCCTCGGCGTCGCCGTACCAGAGGGAGAGGCCCTCCACCGAGAGGATGGGCTTGTCGATGCGCGGCGACGTCGCGGTGTCCGGCACGAGCTCGGGGCCCTCCGTCGGGGGGAATGACATCGCGGCCTCGTCAGATGCTGCGCGTGGCGTACTTCTGCCGCAAGTGGTTGCGGACCAGGATCGCCAGCAGGTTGGTGGAGAGCACGACGAGGATCAGGAGCAGCGCCGTCGCGAACACGAGGGGCTTCGCCGCCTCGACGTTCGGGCTCTGGAACCCCACGTCGTAGATGTGAAATCCGAGGTGCATGAACTTCCGCTCGAAGTGCACGAAAGGGAAGTTCCCATCGAGGGGGAGGCTCGGGGCGAGCTTGACCATGCCCACGATCATCAGCGGAGCCACCTCACCGGCGGCCCGGGAGAGGGCGAGGATCAGCCCGGTCAGGATGCCCGGCGCCGCGGCGGGAAGCACGACCCGCCACAGGGTCTCGAACTTCGTGGCGCCGAGAGCGAGGGAGCCCTCCCGCACGGCCTTCGGCACGGCGGCGAGCCCCTCCTCGGCCGACACGATCACGACGGGCACGGTCAGCAGCGCGAGGGTCAGGCTCGCCCACAGGATGCCGCCCGTGCCGTAGGTCGGCGTCGGCAGCGCCTCGGGATGGAAGAGCTGGTCGACGGTCCCGCCGATCAAGTACACGAAGAAGCCCAGACCGAAGACGCCGAACACGATCGACGGTACGCCCGCGAGGTTGTTCACGGCGATCCGGACCAGCCGCACGATCACGCCGCCCTTCGCGTACTCGCGCAGGTAGACCGCTGCGATCACACCGAAGGGCATCACGAAGATCGACATCAGGAGAACCATCATCACGGTGCCGAAGATGGCCGGGAAGATTCCGCCCTCGGTGTTCGACTCGCGGGGGTTCGCCGAGACGAACTCCCACACCCGCGACAGGTAGAGGCGAAGCCGTCCGCCGAAGCCGATGCGGTTCGGCTCGACGGCCCGCACGATCGCGCCGACCGGCATCTCCTTCTGGGTCCCGTCGGCCGCGACGAGGACCACGGTCTCCGCCAGGAGCTTCTTGCGCGCCTCGACGAGCTGCGCGGCCAGCGCGTCGTAGCGGGCCTGCAGCGTCTGCGTCTCGGCCACGATGGCCGCCTCGCGCCGGCTGCGCTCGGGCTCGGGCGGCGCCTCGAGGGCGAGCCGGCGCTCGGCGAGGCGCTCCTTCTCGATCGCGTAGTTCACGCTCCCGAGCTCGTGCTTCTCGAGGCGCTCGAGCGCGTCGCGCTCCTCCGCCTTCTCGGCCACGAGCTTTCGGAGCGCAGGCCAGGCGTCGTCTCCGCGCGCCAGGATCTCGTCACCGCGCTTGAGCTCATGCACGAAGCCGTGGAAGTTGCCCCACTCGAGACGCTCCAGGAGCAAGACGTCGCGGGGCTCGCTCCGGGAAACGATGTCCGCCTCGTCGATCCAGCGGAAGTCGGAGCCCGTGAGATCCCGGTTTCCCACCTTCACCCGGATCCGCTGTGGCACGAGTCCGTCGGGGCCGGGGGGCTGGCCCGGAAGCGCCTCGCGCTCGAGGATCTCCCCCACGACCTTCGATCCATCCCGCAGATCGAGCGCCGTGAGCCGTTCCTGCCAGAAGTAGCCGAGGCCGTGCCAGGCCAGCACGACGAGGAGCCCGACGATCAGGATCAGGCTCACGGAGAGCGCGCCGCCGCAGAGCCAGGTGAGCGCGTCGCCGACGCGATCCGGGCGCCGCTCGTGCAGCCGGTTGCGCATGCCGCCTCCTAGAGTCGCGCGTAGCGCTCTCGCAGACGCTGGCGCACCAGCTCCGCGAGCGTGTTGACGACGAAGGTGAGCGCGAAGAGCAGCAGCGCCGCGAGGAAGAGCGTGCGGTAGAGCGAGCCGCCGACCGGCGCCTCGGGGATCTCGACGGCGATGTTCGCCGAGAGCGTGCGGAAGCCGTTGAACGGGCTCCAGTCCATGATCGGCGTGTTGCCCGTCGCCATCAGCACGATCATGGTCTCGCCCACGGCGCGCCCGAAGCCGACCATCACCGCCGAGAAGATGCCGGCGCTCGCGGTGGGGAGCACGACGCGCACCACGGTCTGCCAGCGGCTCGCGCCGAGGGCCAGGGAGCCCGCGGTCAGTGTGTGCGGGACGTTGGAGAGGGCGTCCTCCGAGATCGCAAAGATGATCGGGATCACCGCGAAGCCCATCGCGATCCCGACGACGAGCGCGTTGCGCTGGTCATAGCGCGCGCCCGTCTTCGCGAACAGCCACTCGGAGAAGCTGCCGCCGAAGGTCGTATGCTCGACGACCTGCCCGAGCTGGTAGAGCCCGATGCTCCCGACCACGAGCACGAGCGCCACCAGGACGAGCTCGCTCCCGGAGACGAAGCGGCCCCGCAATGCCTTCGGGATCGCGGTCCACAGGGCGCCGGCGACCAGGGACAGCACCGGTACGCCGAGGGCGAGGAAGACGAGGGACGGAAGGCTCTGCTCCACCCGGGGCGCGAGCCAGAGACCCGCGAGAAAGCCCAGCACGACGCTCGGGAGCGAGGCCATCAGCTCGACCGTCGGCTTCACGAGGCGCTGCAGCCGCGGGTGCATGAACTGCGAGGTGTAGATGGCGCCGAGCACCGCGAGCGGGATCGCCAGCACGAGGGAGTAGAAGGTTCCCTTGAAGGTGCCCACGAGGAGCGGCGTGAGCGAGAGCTTCGCCTCGAAGTCGTCGCTGCCGCTGCTCGACTGCCAGACGAAGGAGGGTCGCGGATCGCCCTCGTACCAGACCTGTCCGAAGAGCGCGCGCCAGGAGACCTCGGGGTGGGGGTTCACGACGTCGAGGACCGCGAGGTGGCCCGGAGCCGCGAGCCCCGCGCCGTCGCCCTTGGGGGCGAAGGCGAGGGCGGTGCCGTCCGCGACCGGCGCCTCTCCCCGCCAGAGCACGCGATCGGACGTCGAGTAGTAGAGGCCGAGCCCTGCGTGCGCGTCGAGGGCGAGGAACGTCCGGTTCCGATCGGAGCTCGCGATTCGGGTGATGGCCGCGTCCTGACGCGGGAATCCGCGCACCCGCGTGAGGGCGCTGCCGCGCGCGGGATCGTCCGGATGGGAGGTCGTGAACCAGACGTCGAGCGCGCCGTCCGCGTGTCCCACGACGAGCGCGCGATCTCCCACGAGGAGCGCGAGCGCGGAGACGGGCGACGCGCCGCTCTCCGCGACGAGCGTCGGCGTCGCGACGTCGCGCGCGAGGTCCCACGCGAGGAGGCGCCCGTCGGCGGTGGCGGCGTAGAGCCAGCGCTGCGCGCGATCGAGCGCGAGGCGCGTCGGCCGGGCCGGAGCGTCGAGCGTCCGACGCTCCTCCTTCGTGGTGAGCGCATCGGTCAGGAACTGCTTCGTCTGCGTCTGACGCACGACGGCGACGCCACCGTCCGCGAGGACGCCCGCCGCCGCCGAGCCCGCGTCGCCCCGCTGCGCCGCGAACACGGAGACCGCGCCGCGCGCCGGGTCGAGATCGATCCACGCGGCGTCGCCGAGACGGGGCGCCACGCGACGTTGCTCGCCTTCGAACGAGACGTCCCAGGTGACGGGCTGGAGGAGCACGCGCCCGTCGATCGTCGCCGCCGCGAGCGTTCCGGCGCCGCAGGCCTCGACGGCCGTCGCGAGGCCGGGCGAGAGGAGCTGCTCGGCGAGGGTCGTGCTCCCGTCCCCGAGACGGCGCACCGTGAGCATGCCGTCGGGAGCCAGGCCGGCGGCATACAGGCGGTCCGGGTCGAGCACGAGCGCAGCCGGCGCCGCGCCCGTCTCCGCGAAGCTTCCGACGACCGATACGCGCGCCGCCGTCAGCAGAGGCCAGACCTCGATCACGAGGAACGCCAGGATCCCGAGGATGCTCGCGATCACGGCGAGGCCGCCGGTGGAGACGACCACCCGTGCGAAGCGGTCGTAGAGGATCCTGCGCCGCGCCACGGCGCTCGGTCGGACCGACGCTCGCAGCGGGGCCCGCTTCACGGGCGATGCGCTCACATCGAGGTGGCTCGCCATCGAAGATCATCCCCGTGCCGGGGGAGTCGAGCCTGCTGCACCGCCCCGGCCACCCCGATCGGCTGGGGAATCCGACTCGCCGCCGCCGCTCACTCGAGCTTCTTCATCTCGGTCTGGTCGATGTCGAGGAGCAACGGAAGGTAGCCGTCCTTCACCACGATCTCCTGACCCTGCTTCGAGAGCGCGAAGTGGACGAACTCGCGGACGAGCGGGTCGAGGGGGCGGCCCGGCGGCTTGTTCACGTAGATGCGCAGGAAGCGCGCCAGCGGGTACTTGCCGCCGTAGACGTCGCTGGCCTCCGCCTTGCCGTACGGCTCGCCCTCTTTCGTCGCGAGGTCGACGGCCTTCACGCCCGACGTCTTGTAGCCGATCCCGCTGTAGCCGATGCCGCTCGGATCGGCGGTCACGCCCTGCACGACCGACGCGGAGCCCGGCTGCTCCTTCACCGTGTCCTTGTAGTCGCCGTTGCAGAGCGCGTGCTCCTTGAAGTAGCCGTAGGTTCCCGACGCCGAGTTGCGGCCGTAGAGGCTCATCGGCCGGCCGGCCCACGCGCCCGTCAGGCCGAGGTCCTTCCAGGAGGAAATCTCCGCGGGAGCGCCGCAGCGGCGCGCCTTCGAGAAGATCGCGTCGACCTGCGTCAGCGTGAGCTTGTCCAGCGGATTGTCCTTGTTCACGTAGACCGCGAGGGCGTCGATCGCGACGCGGACGTCCGTCGGCGGGTAGCCGTACTTCTTCTCGAACTCGTCGACCTCGGTGGGCTTCATCTCGCGGCTCATGGGGCCGAGCTGGGCCGTGCCGGCGATCAGGGCCGGCGGGGCGGTCGACGAGCCCTTGCCCTCGATCTGGATCCGGACGTTGGGGTACTCCTTCTGGAAGCCCTCGGCCCAGAGCGTCATGAGGTTGTTCAGGGTGTCGGAGCCGACCGAGCTCAGGCTTCCCGAGATGCCACTGACCTTCGCGTAGGGAGCGATCTGGGCGTCGACCGTCGCCACCTGGGCCGAGGCCGAGACGGGCAGCGCGGCCGAGAGCGCGAGCGCGAGCGCGAAGCGAGTGCACGTCATCGTCGGGTGACCCCCTCTCGGGCGGCCCGTCCGTGACGAACGGAGCGCCGTGGACGCGGAGGATCGGTGTGATACATGACGCAAGAACGTCGCAGATGTGACGAATCCGTGACGAATGGCTGGGGAGCGGGCGGCGCGGGTCGCCCTCGTCCAACGTCGGGGGCGCAAAGTCGCATGGGCGCAGTAGGATCGCGCGGTGCGCGCGGCCTTGGGGGTGATCAGGGGGCCATGACCCGGATGTTCGACACGGCGCTCTCGGACCTTCGCGAGATGACCCTGCGGATGGGCGGACTGGCCGAGGCGATCCTCGCCAAGGCGGTGCGCGCGGTGGTCGAGCGCCGCGCCGATCTCGCGAGCGAGGTCCAGCACGACGACCTCGAGATCGATCGGCTCGACGTCGCGATCGACGAGCGGGTGCTGCGCGCCCTCGCGCTGCAGGCGCCCGTCGCGGACGACCTGCGGCAGGTGATCGCGATCAAGATGATGACGACCGACATCGAGCGCGTGGGCGACATCGCGCGCAACATCGGGAAGAGCGCGCTGCGCCTCGCGGAGCGTCCGGCGGTGACGCTCCCGGCGCGGCTCGGCGACCTCGCCGACGAGGCGCGCCACGTGCTCAAGGCGGCCCTCGACAGCTTCGCCGACGGCGACACGCAGAAGGCACGGTCCGTGCTCGCCGCCGACGACCAGATCGACGAAGACCAGGACCGCATCGTGCGCGAGGCGCTCGAGCAGATCGCCACCCATCCGGAGATCTCGTCGCAGGAGATCGACCTGATCCTGATCGCGAAGAACCTCGAGCGCGTGGGCGATCACGCCACGAACATCGCGGAGAGCGTGGTGCTCGCGACCGAGGCCCTGAACCTGAAGCACGCGGAGAAGTTCCGCGGCTGAGGCGGATCCGGTGGAACGCGACTCCTCCCCTCGAGAGATCGGGCGACGCTTCACCGACGCGCTGCTGCCCGCGCTGCGCCAGGCGGCGGCCATCACGCGCGCCCTCGAGGGACGGGTCTTCAACCGCCCGAAGCGTGGCGAGCGCAGCGAGCCGAAGGCGGCCCTGACCGCCGCCGACACCGCCTCCCAGGAGGCCATCCTGGTGAGCCTCCTGGCCTCGTTCCCCGGCGTGGAGCTCGACGCGGAGGAGGACACGCCCACCGTCCACGCCTTCCCGCTCTCGGGCGCGGGTCGCGTCGTGATCGACCCGCTCGACGGCACGCTCCACTCGTACCTCGAGGCCGGAGGCCCCTACGCGATCCTGATCGGCCTGGCCCTCGACGATCGCTTCGTCGCCTCGCTCGTGGCGCTGCCGCGAGAGCGTCTGCTGTTCGAGGGCGTGGCCGGGGGCGGCGCGCGTCGCTGGCGGGGTCGCCGCGAGGCGGAGCCCGCGACGCCGTCGCCCGGCAGCCGCCGCGTCCTGGTGTCGCACGGGCTCGACGCGGCGGCGCTCCGCGCGCTGCGCGAGCGCGGATACGAGGCCGTGCCCGCCGCGGGCGGGGCGGTGGCGGTGGCCCCGCTCGTGCCGGGCGTCGCGGGAGGCCTGCGGATCGCGCCGGCGAGCGCGGGCCAGTCGGGCGTGAGCTCGCGGGGCCGCGTCGGGCTGCTCGTCACACGCGAGGCCGGGCTCTTCGTGTGCGGGCGGGGCGGCGCGCCGTTCCCCGACGAGATCGACGCGGTCGCGTCCGCGGTCGTGACCGCGTCGGACGCTGCGGTGCGAGACGATCTGCTCGCGGCGCTCGAGGCGGCGTACGCCGACTAGCCTGCAGGGGCGACCCTCGCGCCCACGGCTCGCCTACATCTGCGTGTAGTCCGGGCCCTCGCCGCCCTCCGGCGGCGTCCACGTGATGACCTGGTACGGATCGGCGATGTCGCAGGTCTTGCAGTGGACGCAGTTCTCGTGGTGGATGAAGAGCTTCTTCTTCCCGGGATTCTCGGGGTCCGGGACCATCTCGTAGACCGCCGCCGGGCAGAACTTCTCGCACGGGTTCCCGTACTCGACGCTGCAGACGTCGCGGCAGAGATCGGTGTCGGCCACCACGAGGTGCGACGGCTGGTCGGCCTCGTGCTGGGTTCCGCTGAAGCCGACCAGGTGCTCCTTCGAGAACGTGAGCTTCCCGTCACCCTCGTACTTCTGGTACGCGCGCTGCGCCGCCTCGCCGCCCTCGATCTCGGAGAGCTTCTTCATGTGCGCGTGGCCGACGCCGAAGTGGAGCGGGTCCGTGATGCCGCGGCCCTTGGTCGCGAGCATCAGCGGGATGTTGAGGCCCATCGCGAAGACCGGGCTGATCTCGACGGAGCCGTGGAAGTTGCGCGCCTCGCGGTGCTCCTCGTAGGCCCAGCTCGCCCGGTATCGCTCGGTGTAGCGGCCGAGCGTCACGCTCGAGAAGTCCTTCGCCACGAGACCGTCGAGGATCGTCTCCGCCGCCATCATCCCGGTCTTCATCGCCATGTGGATGCCCGCGAGCTTGAAGGCGTTGCACATGCCCGCGGCGTCGCCCACGAGCATCGCGCCGTCGACGTAGAGCTTGGGCTGGGCGTACAGGCCGCCCATCGGGATGGCCTTCGCGCCGTAGCGCACGAGCTCCGCGCCATCGAGCAGCTTGCGCATCCACGGGATCGTCTTGAACTCCTGCGCGGCGCGGTGCGGGTCGTTGAACGGGTCGCTCGAGTCGAGCATCGTCACGTAGCCAAAGGACACGAGGTTGTCCTTCATGTCGTACAGCCACATGCCGTTGAACTGCTTCAGGAAGTCGGGGAAGAGGGAGCCGTGGATCACGCGCCCGGGCTTGTGGTTCTCCGGCTTCACGCGCCAGATCTCCTTGATGCCCGTCTCGTAGACCTGCGGGCACTCTCCCTGGAGGTCGAAGCGCTCGATCAGCTGCTTCGCGAGGCTGCCGCGCACGCCCTCTCCGAGCACCGTCACCTTCGCGAAGATGTCCATGCCCGGCTGGTAGTTCGCCTTCGGCTTGCCGTGCTTGTCGACGCCCATGTCGCCGATGCGCACGCCGACGATGCGATTGCCCTCGATCAGGAGCTTGTCGCCGGCGAAGCCGGGGTAGATCTCGACGCCCGCAGCCTCGCACTTCTCCGCCAGCCACTTCGCGACGTTCGAGAGGGAGACGACGTGGTAGCCCTTCTTCTGGAAGTTGGGCGGCGTGAGCGGCGCCTTGATGGCGAGCTTCCGTGTGTACATCCAGAACTGGGCGTCGTCGCAGACGTACTCGGTCGGGAAGCCCTGCTGCGCGAAGTCCGGCATGAGCTCGGCGATCGCCTTCGGATTCATGACCGCGCCCGAGAGCATGTGATCGCCGACGGCGGCACCCTTCTCGATCACGAGCACCGTCGGCGGCTCGATCGGGTCGCCGCCCTGCTTCTCGACCCGGGCGTTGTGCGCCGCGATCGAGTTCATGAGATGGAGCGCCCCCGCGAGCGTGGCCGGGCCGGCTCCGACGAACAGGACGTCGACCTCCATGCTCTCGCGTTCGACCGGCTGGCTCATGGGGACCTCCATGCGGGATCGGTGGGGGTTCTGGATGGCTCTTCGGCCAGCATAGGGGAGCCGATCGGAGGGTCAACGCGTCGTGTCGGCGCGACTCCGGGTCTCTCGCGGTTGACCCCAGGGAGCCGCTTTCCTACTTTGCCACGCCGACTTCCGAGACTCCGAGCGCGCCCCGGACCCACTCTCGACGGACCGCCGACGCGGAGCCGCAAGGCGAGGTGCAAGAGGCCAGCCCATGTCCACGATGATCACCGAGGAATGCATCAACTGCGGCGTCTGCGAGCCCGAGTGTCCGAACGAGGCGATCAGCGAGGGCGAGGAGACCTTCCAGATCGACCCGTCCCTGTGCACGGAATGCGTGGGCTTCCACGACGAGGAGCAGTGCGCCGCGGTCTGCCCCGTCGACTGCTGCGTGACGGATCCGAACCACCGCGAAGACGAGGACACGCTCTTCGCGCGCGCGAAGGCGATCCACCCGGACAAGGCCGCCGAGCTCGTGCTCTCGGGGGCGACGTCGCGCTTCCGCGCCGCGTGACCCGGGAGGGCGGCGCTACGCGCGCTCGCCGGCCGTCGCGCCGCTCTCGCCGAGAAGGGTCTTGCGCCAGAGCACGAACAGGCCGAGGGCGCCGAACATGAGCAGCCCTGCGATCAGGAACGGCGCCCCGTAGCCGAGCCGGTCGAACACGAAGCCGGCCCAGTTCGGTCCGACGATGCGTCCCGTGGTCGCCATCGACTGGCTCTCGCCCAGCAGCTCGCCCGCCTTGTCCTCCTGGCAGGCCTTCGAGTAGAGGCTCGTGAAGGTCGGGAATGCGAGGCCGTTGCCGATCGCGATCAACGGGCCGAGCACGAAGAACCAGCTCGCCGCCGGGACGACCGGGATCGCCGCGAGCCCGGCGCCCGTGAGAGCGAGCCCGAGCAGCACGAGCTTGCGCTCTCCGAGCCTTGGCGTGAGCCAGCGGATCAGGCCGCCTTGGGTGAACGCGATCGAGACGCCGATCGCCGAGAACACGTAGGCCGCTTCGAGCGGGCCGAGGCCGAAGCGCTTGTTCAGGTACAGCGCGAACATCGACTCGAGGGCCGCAAACGCCGTGAAGAGGTGGAAGAAGAGATAGAGGTACAGGGCGATCCGCCGATCGTGGAGCGAGAGCACGAGCCGCACCGGCGGCGGCACCAGGGTTCGCCCGAGACCGTCCCAGTTCTTGGTGCGAGCCTCCGGCGGGCGCGACTCGGGCAGCCACCACCACGCGAGCGCGAGATTCACCGACGCGAGGACGGCGATCCCGTAGAACGGCGCGAGCTCGTGGACCTTCCAGAGCGCGCCGCCGAGCGCGGGTCCGAGCACGAACCCCAGCCCGAAGGCCGCGCCGATGATCCCCATTCCCGAGGCCCGCTCCTCGGGGGGCGTGACGTCGGCGACGACCGCCTGTGCCGTGCCGATGCTCGCTGCGAAGAAGCCCGCGAGGATCCGGGCCACGTAGATCACCGCGAGCGACTGCGCGGCGGCGAGGAGCAGGAACGAGAGCACCGTCCCGAAGAGGGAGATGAGGAGGACGGGCCGGCGACCGACCCGATCGGAGAGCCAGCCCCAGACCGGCAGGAAGACGAGCTGCGCGGCCGCGTAGAGCGAGAGGATGAGCCCGACCTGGAAGGAGGTCGCGCCGATGCGGGCCGCCCAGATCGGAAGGACGGGGATCAGCACGCTGAAGCCGATGAAGTCGATCAGGATCGTCACGAAGACGAGGCCGAGCGTCGACCGCCGGAGGGCCGGCTCGACGGGGACGGCCTTGATCACGCTCTCGGTCAAAGTCACCGCTCCTCGCTCCGGGGCCCGCCCGTCCACCCGAGTTCGACCCAGGACGGGCACGTTTAGCACGGGCCCGCGCGCCGCCCCTTATACTGCGCCGGATGCAGCGCGCCTCCTCCCAGATGGTCGACATCGTCCGCGACTTCCTGGCCGCCGACCGGCTCATGCGCGACCTCCTGGCGCGGTACGAGCAAGGGCGCCTGCGCTTCGAGGAGGTCGAGGCGCTCGTGGGCGACGACGAGCGGAGCGTCCTCTTCCGCCTGAAGGAGCAGTGCCACGCCCTGTTCCGGGGCGCGCCTCCCCCCGGCCAGGGAAGCCTGGTGCGGCGGGAAGCCCTGTTCGACCTGGCCGTGGGATCTCTCTTCCACGAGGCGATGAAGCTGCGCGAGAACCTCTACCAGGAGCTCGTCTACCGGCCCAAGGTTCAGGCGCTCCAGCGGTCCGAGGGCGCGGGCGACCCGATCTTCGCCGAGTTCCAGAAGATCCTCGACACCGCCTCGAAGCGGCTCGCCGAGGCTCGGCCCGAGGTGGAAGCGCTGCTCGCCCACACGCGAGCGCAGTTCAAGACCCTGATCGCGGCCCACCGCGAGAACGGCTTCGTGACGCGCTACCTGATCGCGAACGCCGACCTCGTCGAGGACGTCTTCGCCGGCGGAATCGACGCGCTGCTCGGCGAGATCCATGGCAGCCCCACCGCCGGCTACGAGCGCGCCGTGATGTCCTACCTCGCAAGCGGCTACTTCCCCGAGGCGCTTCGCGTGCTCGAGGGGGCGCGGGCCCGCGGCTTCGAGAGCGCCGCGTTCCCGCGTCTCGCCGCCTACGCCGACGGGATGCAGCGCTACATCGAGGGCCGCTATCCGGAGGCGGTCGAGCGGCTCGAGGCCTGGCTCGGCGCGTCGCCCACCGCCGACGAGACCGGCTTCGCCCGACTCGCGCTCGCGGCGGTCCAGCGAATCGGAGAGGTCGGTGGCTCGGGCGGAGCCGAGCGGGTGGCGGCCGCGAAGCTCGCGGCCCGCATCGCGGGCGTCCTGGAGGCGGCCTCGGACGACGCGTCGGGGCTCTAGGCCTTCGGCTCTTCCCGCGCGAGCACGCCGTGGGAGAGCAGCTTTCGCATCTCATCGCGGCGCCAGTGCACGACGCTCCCCGTGAAGATGTCCTCGACGCCGAGCACGTTCGCGCTGAAGAAGCTCGCGGCGTAGTGGAAGACGGTCATCCCGAGCAGGCTCTGGAAGAAATGACGCGAGGAGGTGCGGCGGAAGGCGCCGGCCTCCACGCCCTCCTGGTGGAAGCGCAGGATCTTCCCGATCACGCTCTGGATCGGGGGCAGGATGGCGGCGGTGTCGACGACCTGGGCGCGGTCGACGAAGACGCGGATCAAGATCTTCGAGTACGTCGGATTCTCGGCAAGAAGCGCGTTCAGGGCGTCGACGAGAGATTCGAGGCGCTGCTCCGGCGTACCCGATCGCAGGAGCACCTCCGTCACGCGCCGGTCGAACGCCTCGAGCATGCGGGCGAGGACCGCCGTATAGAGGGCCGCCTTGCTCGGGTAGTAGTAGTAGAGCGCCGTCTTCTGGACGCCGACCTGCTCCGCGATCGACTGGAGATGCGCCCCCGCGTAGCCCTCCTGGGCGAACTCGCGCTCCGACACCTCCAGGATCTTGTTGCGGGTGTCGACGCTCCGGGGCTCGCCCGGCGACCGCGTATCCGCGCTCATGGCTGAAGCTCTCCTGGCGCGGACCGCCCCTTCTGCCCCCGCGCGTCCATCCCGCCATCCATCCCTGAAGTCCTGAAGTCCGTACCCGCCGTCCGTCGCCGCGTCTCAGGCGGGCTGGGGCCTCGGATTCGCCCGATAGTACAACCAACTGACCGATCCGACGGCGATCAATGCGAGGCCGATCCATTGGGGCTCGGTCAGGCCGAGGGCGACCTTCGGGTTGATCCGCCAGCTCTCGATCACGAGGCGGCCGAGCCCGTTCAGGGCGAGGTACTCCCCGAACAGGAAGGGGCTCCGCTTGCGGCGGGTCCAGAGCAGGGCGGCGACCGGCAGGAGCCACAGGACCTCGTAGAGCTGGGTGGGATGGACGCGCTCCTGGGTCGGCGGCGCTCCCTTCGGGAAGGCGATCGCCCAGGGAAGGTCGCTGGGCCGGCCGTAGTCGTCGCCCACCAGGAAGCAGCCGATCCGGCCGAGCGCCTGGCCCACCGGGCCGGCGACGGCCGCAGCATTCATGAACTTCAGGATCGAGATCCCATGGATCCGGCAGCCGAGGGCGCCGAGGGCCGTGGCCCCGATCAGGCCGCCGTACCAGGTGATGCCATCGCGAGAGAGCAGCAGCGGCAGGAAGGCCGTGTCGTGGCGGATCGCGTTGTCGATCGCGAAGTAGAGCTTCGATCCACCGATTCCCCCGACCATCACGTAGATCAGGATCGTGGTCGCCGCCTCCGGATCGAGGCCCTCCTCGCGCATCCTGACGGCCGTGATCCACGTCCCGACGAGGAAGGCGAGGGCGAGCATCACGCCGAAGGAGCTGATGGGGAAGCCGAACGGCTCCCAGACGATGGGATACATGGGCTGCTCACCGCGCGCGCAGGCTACGGGAAGGGTAGGGCGCGTTCAACCGACGTGCGCGCTCAAGGATGGGGCAGCGAGACGCGGAAGGTCGCACCCTCGCCGAGAGCGCTCTCGACCCAGACCGTTCCGCCGTGCGTCTCGGCGATCTTCTTCACGATCGCGAGCCCGACGCCGGAGTTCGCGCGCCCGTCGGCGCGCGGTCCGAGGCTCTGGAAGATCTCGAAGATGCGCTCATGGTGGGCGGGGTCGATGCCGCGTCCGTTGTCGCGGACCTCGATCACGTGGACGTTGCCGGCATCGGTGACGCCGATCTCGATTCGCGCGTCCTCCCTCGGCCCCATGTGGTCGACCGCGTTGCCGACGAGGTTCGAGAAGAGCTGGTAGAGCCGTGTCCGATCGCAGAGCACGAGCGGCATGGCGTCGGGGAAGTCGAGTCGGATGCGCTGGGCCTCGAGCCGCGGCTTCAGCTCCGCGCGGAGCTGGCGCAAGATCGGCAGCGGGTCGACCAGCGCCTTGTGCTCGCTCGTCCCCCCGATCCGCGAGAGCTCGAGGAGATCGTGGATCAGGCCCTCCATCGTGCGGCCGGCCTGGTCGACGCGATCGAGGAAGTGGCGGCCCTGGTCCCCCAGCACGTCGCCGTAGTCCTCGCGCAGGAGACGCACGAAGCCGAGCAGCGACACCAGCGGGGATCGCAGGTCGTGGCTCACGCTGTGGACGTAGCTCTCGAGCTGTGAGTTCTTTCGCGCCAGCTCGGCGGCATCCTGGCGCTCGCTCGTGACGTCGCGCAGGAATACGACGCTCCCGGCGTGCTGTCCGCCGGGCAGGCGAAGCGGGCTCGCCGAGAGGTGGAGCCAGCGGGGGCTGCCATCGCGGCGCCGCACCGCCACGTCGCGGGCGAAGCTCTGCTCCTCGCGCGCGAGCGTTCGGACGAGCGCGTCGCCGCCGTCGGCCCCCGTGAAGAGGCCGACCGCCGGCTGGCCGAGCAGCGTGCCCTCCGAGAATCCGAGCAGGCGCTCGAGCGCGGCGTTCGCGTACGAGACGAGCCCGGCGCGGTTCACCGCGAGCACGGCCTCGGGCGAGCTGTCGAGCATCGCGCCGAGGTAGTCCACGGTGTGCCGAAGCTCCCGATCGACGGCGCTGCGATCGGCGTCGCGCGCCTCGAGCCGGTCGATCAGGGCGAGGACGAGGGGCGGCGAGTCGGCGCCCGACACCACCCGCCCGATCCGGACCGAGACGGTGACCTCGTCGGCGCCGGCCACGCGCAACCTCACGCGGCGCCCGGCGACGCGCCCGCGCGCGAGGAGCTCGCGCTTCAGCGCGTCGGCCTCCGCCGGGTCGGCGAGAAGATCCATCCAGGTGCCGATCGAATCGGCGGCGGCGCCGGCGAGGCGGCGCACCGGCTCGCTCAGCCAGAGGATCTGGCCGTCGCGATCGACCAGGAACACTGCATCGTGGAGGGGATCGAGAGCACCGAGCACGGCCTGGGACGAGACTCGCTCAAGGCGCTCCCGCTCGCTCGATCGTCCGCTCATCAGCACCCCGGAACTGCAGAGCCGCTTTGGCCCGTGGGGGCCGTGCCTCGCAGCTACATTCGGGCTCCCGCGCCACCATCTTCGAACCGCAACCGAGGCCCGAACCGCCACGTCCGGCCCATCGATTCCCTTGCCCGCCGTTCCACCGCAATGCGTCGAGGCCGCCGATCCAATGGAAGAGGCCACGCAGGTCGCGGCGACAGCCCTCGGAATACCAGCCGCGTCGGTCCTGCACGGTGAAACGCTTGCGACGAAACGCTTCCGGATCCGACACCCGGGATCCGAGACCGTTGCATCCTATCACCCGCGAAAATCGAGGGTCAAACGAAACGCACGCGGCAAATCGACGACGTCTCGTCGAGTCTCGATGCCCCGCGGGTCTCCGCCCGAACATGCGGATCCGAGGACCCGAGTTTCGAGACGCCGGGTTGCGAGGTGCCCCTCGTCCGGTAAGGTCGGCGCCGATCGGGAGGACGGCCGACGATGGATCTCGCCCCCGGGATCCTCCCCTCCTCCCCGATCCAACCCAGTCACGAACCATCGACGGGAAGCCACATACAACGGGGGCACTGCAGCGCCGAGCGCCGCCGCTCCCGCTGCGCACCGAGGAGCGCGCCGCCCGGGCCCAGGCCCGGGAGGGCGTGCGAGGAGGTGAAGATGAGCTCGGTCCTTCGACGCGGTCTCGGCCGCAAGCGCGTCGCCGTCGCGATCCTGCTGGGCGCCCTGTCTCTGTCGGGCGGCGGCTCGCCTGCCGCCGACCTGCCCGCCGCCGTGTCCGCGGCCGGAGCGCACGCGCGCATCGACGCTGCCGTCGTCGCGCGCATCGTCGGCTCCGCGAACCCGATGCTCTCGCCGCGGGAGCTGGAGCGGATCGGCGGCGCGGTGGTGCGCTACAGCGCCAAGTACGACCTCGACCCCGAGCTCGTGACGGCGGTGCTCCTCGTCGAGAGCGGCGCACGGCCCTGGGTGCGCAGCCCGAAGGGCGCCATGGGCCTGATGCAGGTGATGCCTGAGATGCTCGAGCCGATGGCGCTCGCCGGAAACTCGACCACGATCGAGAGCAACGTCGAGGCCGGCTGCTTCATCCTCGCCCACAACATCCGCCGCCTCGGCGAGGCCGAGGGAATCTCGGCGTACTTCTGGGGCAACGAGATCCGGAGCGACGGCTACCTGCAGCGCGTGCAGGCGCGCCGCGCCGAGCTGCGCCGGCTGCTCGATTCGAACGCCTGATCGCGCGTTGGCGCGGTTCGGCGGGCGTGGGTAGGTTGCGCCCATGCTGAAGAGCATCGTGCGGCGGACGGAGGCGCGCCTCGTCGGGAGCGGAGGGCTCTCGCTCCATCGCCGCGCCTGGCTTCCGCCGCAGCCGCGCCGCGTGATCGCCGTCGCCCACGGATACGCGGAGCACGCCGGCCGCTACGACGCTCTCGGCGCCTGGTTCGCCGCGCGCGGCTTCGCCGTCCACGCGCTCGACCATCGCGGCCACGGTCGCTCCGAGGGCCCGCGCGGCCACGTCGCCCGCTTCGACGACTTCCTCGACGACCTCGAACGCTTCCTCGCCCTCGTGCGCGGCGAGCATCCGGACGTCCCGGTGACGCTCCTCGGGCACAGCATGGGCGGATTGATCGTCGCGAGCCTGCTCGCCCGCGGTGCCTCGACGATCGACGACGCGGTGCTCTCCGCCGCGGCCCTCGCGTTCCCCCCGGACATGTCGCGGGTTCGACTGGGGCTCGCGCGGATCGCGCGCCGGATCGCTCCCCGACTCCGCGCGCCGAGCGGGCTCGACCCTTCGGGCCTCTCGCGGGACGTGCGGGTCGTCCGCGCGTACCTCGAGGACCCCCTCGTGTTCCGTCATATCTCGGCGTCGCTCGCCTGCGAGCTGCAGCAGGCGATCGGGCGACTCGCGACGGAGCCGAAGCCGATCGAGCTTCCGATCCTGGTGCTGCACGGCGGCGACGATCCGATCGTGCCGGCCGAGGCGAGCCGTCGCTACTTCGGGCACGCGCGAGGACCGGGGAGCGAGCTGCGCATCTATCCGAAGCTCCGGCACGAGATCTTCAACGAGCCCGAGCAGGAGGACGTGTTCCGCGACGTCCTCCAGTGGCTCGAGACCCGGGAAGCCGCTGCCGGATGAGCGACGAGCTGACCCACCTCGACGCACGCGGCCGGGCCCGCATGATCGACGTCGCCGGCAAGGCCGTGACGCGGCGCGAATGCGTCGCTCGCGGACGCGTCACGATGGCGCCCGCCACGCTCGCGCGGATCGTCGAGGGCGGGCTCCCGAAGGGCGACGTCCTGGCCGTGGCGCGGATCGCCGGGCTCCAGGCCGCCAAGCGCACCGACGAGTGGATCCCCCTCGCGCATCCCCTGCCCTTGGACGCCCTCGAGATCTCCTTGGAGGTCGACCCCGTCGCCTCCTGCGTGCGGATCGAGGCTCGGGCCATTGCCCACGCGAAGACGGGCGTCGAGATGGAGGCGCTGGTGGCGGTGGCGGCGGCGGGCCTCGCGCTCTACGACATGTGCAAGGCGATCGATCGGGGAATGACCCTCGACGCCGTGCGCCTCGTGCGCAAGATGGGCGGAAAGACCGGGCGCTGGGAGCGGCCCGGAGAGGAGGCGGCCACGGCCGGCATCGATGGACGGTCGTGAGGCGGGAACCTCCATGGGAGAGGTGGTGTCCAGCCCGGTGAGGCGCCAAGTGGGACACGAGATCGCAGAGCGAGGGCCCCTCGCAGCGACGCGGGCCGCCCGGCCGATCGACGAGGATCCCGATCGGGAGCTCGTCGAGCGCTGGCAGAGCGGCGACCGGAACGCCTTCGAGCTCCTCGTCACGCGCCATCAGCGCCGCGTCTTCCGCCTCCTCCTCCGCATGCTCGGCAGCCATGCCGACGCGGAGGACGTCGCCCAGGAAACCTTCCTGAACCTGCATCGTCACGGACACCGCTTTCGCAGTGAGTCCCGCTTCTCGACCTTCGTGTACCGGGTCGCGGCGAACGCGGCGCTCAACCGCCGGCGGTCGCTCGCCCGGGCCCAGGCCCGAGAGGACGCACTCGCGCGCGAAGAGACCGCCACGTACGAGGGCGCCGCGCGCGATCCCAGCCCCGAGGCGGCGGTGGGAGGCGCCGAGGTGCGTGCCCGCGTCCAGGACGCGCTGCTCGAGCTCTCCTCCACGCTGCGGCTCCCGCTCGTCCTGTACGACATCGAGGGTCTCTCGTACGGCGAGATCGCGAGCATCCTCGAGGTCGCGGAGGGGACCGTGAAGTCCCGCATCCACCGTGCGCGCCAGGCCTTGCGCGAAGCCCTCGGGCGCTTCGTGCGCGAAGGCGGCGCAGGGAGGCTCGCCACGTGAAGCACCGTGACGTTCGCGATCGCCTGGGCGACTACCTCGAGGGCGCTCTCCCGTTGGAGGATCGCGCCCTCCTCGACGCGCACCTCGACGCATGCGACGGCTGTGCCAGCGAGCTCGAGGACCTGAGGACGACGGTGCGGCTGTTACGCGCGCTCTCGGCGATCGACGAGCCCGCGGACGTGACGGCCGCGGTGATGCGACGACTCGCGGAAGGCGAAGGTCAGCCCACGCTGTGGACGCGCGTGCTCGACAGCCTCGACGCCTGGGCACGCCCCCAGACCCTCGTGGCCGTCGCCGTCGGCGCTGCCGCCCTTGCGGGCGTGGTGATCTTCCGGCCCGACGGGATGCCCCGCCCGATGCGCCCCTCGGAGCCGCAGCTTCATGTCGTGGAGCAGGCGGCGACGCGTCCGCTTCGGGCGGCGCTGCCGAGCCCGATCCTGCTCGAGCGCGCCCTCGGCACCGCGCGTGCGCCCGAGCCGCCCGAGGCCGAGCAGTCGGCAGATGCGCAGGCGCGCCCGTTCGTGATCGTCCGCGCTCCGCGCATGCCGTTCCATCTCCCGATGCCCCGCGGCCTTGCGGGCTCCGCGTTCGCGGATCCGGACGCCTTCGCCGACGTCGAGGTCCTCGCGCACGGCCTTCGCCAGCCCCATACGGCCGCCGATCTCTACACCCAGTTGATGGAGCAGCGGGCCATGGAGCAGGCGCTGCAGGAGCAGACCGCCGAGCCTGCGAGCTTCCCCAGCGGCCGCTGAGCGCCGGGTACCGACCCACCGACCAGCCGCTACCCTGCGCCGGGGTCGACGGAGGCGGAGCATCCATGCATCGCAGACGGGCGGCGGCTGCCCTCGCGGCCGCGTGGATGGCGGTCTCCGTCGATGCACGCGCCGAGACCATCGAGCTCGCTCCCCACGGGCGAGCGGACTTCGGCTTGAAGAGCGTGGGCGCTCCCTTCGCGTCCCTCGTCACCGGGCCCGGCTACTGGTACGACAAGCGCAAGATCGAGGTCGACACCTCGCCGCCCGGCGCGGCGCTCGACCTGTTCTACGTGCGCGCGAACTTCCAGAAGCGCTACGAGCAGACGACCGCACCGGCGACGGTCGTGCTTCCGAGCCGGGTCGACGCCGGTCCGCGGGACTCGATCACGATCCGCGCGTATCTCGAGGGCCACAAGATCCAGGACGTGACGCTCCCCGCGACGAGCGCGGGGCAGAAGATCATGATCGATCTCTCGCCCCTTCCGAACCGCCTCGACGGGGTCTCCCACACCTACCTCGCGGGCCGGAGCGAGCTGTCGCTCCTCACGAAGCAGGTGCCCTCGGTCCGCCTCCAGGAGCGGGAGGGCGGGATCACGGTCGTGCTCAACGAGACGGCGAGCTCGCCGGAGGCGACCGCGGCGATGCAGGGCATCGCGAGCCCGCTGATCGCGAGCATCTCGGGCCAGCAGCTCGGCGAGGACCTGCTGCTCCGCATCGAGTGGACGGCGCAGGCGAAGGCCTCGAAGCCCGAGATCCGCTCGCGGACGGGCGACGATCCAGGCCGCGGCCTCCACGTGTTCTCGCTCGACGTGAGCGGCGGCGCGACCGGCGGCACGCGCGAGGCGGCGATCGCAGCGATCGCTCGGATCGGCCCGGCAGACGTAGGGGGCTGCGCGCTCGTCTTCGACGCGGCGCTCCGCGACGCGCTCGATCCGGAAGGTCTCGCCCGCGCGCTCGCGCCGAAGGGCAGCTTCACGGACCCGATCCTGCGCGCGACGATGCGCCGGCTCGGCGAGGTCTCGCCGGGAGGACAGGTCGCCTCGGCCGATGGCGCGCGGTATCAGCCCGCCGTTCCGCTCGAGCTCGAGGCTGCGCTGGGCGAGGCGGCGTCGGTGAAGGGCTACCTCGCCGCCCTGCGCGCCTTCGCGCGCGACATCGACGGGGATCAGTGGCGCAGCACCTTCCACGGCCTCGTCGCGCCGGAGCTCGGCGAGCCGGAGTTCGACGCTGCCCTCGCCGCCGCGGAGGCGCGCGAGAAGGCCTGCCGCGGACGCTGATTCACCGGCGCCGCGGCCCGTCGGCGCGGCTATGCTGCGGCTCTCCGCCGGTCCCGCCGGTGCGTCATTGGCAACACGTACGCCTCCGCCGCCGCCGTACCGTCCCTGTGCGCTCTCTCCGGAAGCCGAGCTGCCGTCCAAGGCGCCGGACGCGGGGCTCGACCGTCCGCGCGAACGCCTCGCGAGCCTCGGAGCGGAGGTGTTGTCCGACGGCGAGCTCGTGGCGCTCGTGCTCCGTACGGGCGGACGCCGGTCCCCCGCGGAGGCGCTCGGCGCGCGGCTCGTCGCCGCCCACGCGGGCTTGCGCGGCCTCGCAGGCGCGAGCCTCCCACAGCTCGGGGCCGAGCGAGGCATCGGTCCCGCGAAGGCGGCGAGCCTGCACGCGGCCTTCGAGCTCGGCCGCCGCCTCGCTGCGCGTCGGCTGCGTCCCGGCCAGGCGCTCAGCAGCCCGGCGGAGGTGGCGTCGGCGTTCCATCCGCGGCTGCGCGACGCCGCGCACGAGCGCTTCGTGGCCGTGCTGCTCGACGGTCGGCATCGCGTGCTGCGAGACGTGCTGGTGTCGCAGGGCACGCTCACGGCCAGCCTCGTGCATCCGCGCGAGGTGTTCCGGCCGGCCCTGAGAGAGGCCGCCGCAGCCTTGATCCTGGTGCACAACCATCCGAGCGGCGACCCGTCGCCGAGCCGCGAGGACGCCGAGATCACGAGGCGGCTCGCCCGTGCGGGCCGGCTCCTCGGAATCGACGTGCTCGACCATGTGATCGTCGCGGAACAGGGATTCGCGAGCCTGCGCGAACGAGGCCTGTTCGAGCCCTAGCCGAGCTAAAGCCGACGCCGTCGTCCGGTCGATGAGACCTTCGGAGCCCGAGCGTCGCCCGGCCGGCCGGACGCCCACGCCGGGTCAGACGACGAGGGCGGGTCGCGATGGCGAAGGCGCAGATCGAGCAGGGGCGGAAGCGGGCCGGCTCGAGTCGCGGTGTGGCGGGGAACGACAAGCGCCGATCGTCGCGCGAGCGGCTCGTGGTTCGGGTCGACTACTCGACCGTCGACGCCTTCTTCTCGGAGTTCACCGCGAACATCAACGAGGGCGGCCTCTTCATCGAGACCGATTCCCCCGCGCCGGTGGGCACCCAGGTCCTGCTCAAGTTCCAGCTTCCCGGAACGGAGGAGCCGCTGAAGGTGAGCGGACGTGTGATCTGGACGACGCCGGGCTCGCGCGGGGAGGTCCCCGGCATGGGGATCGAGTTCGAGGATCTCGACCCGAGCGCGCGCGACCGTGTGAACGCCGTCGTACGCCGCCTGCGCAGCCATGGCTCCGGCGACACCGCCGCGCGGCGTTGACGCTCCGCCGGCCGCGAGCCGGTCTCAGAACGGGATGTCGTCGTCCGGCGGCGGCGCGCTCGGCGCGTCGTAGGCCGGCTCACCACCTTCGCCCGCCCGCCCGCCCGCGCCCCGCGGACCGGCGCCCGCACCGGCGCCACCCTTCGGCGGGCCGAGGAACTGGACGGTCGTGGCCACGACCTCCGTGGTGCGCTGCTTCTGGCCTTCCTTGTTCTCCCACTCGCGCGTCTGCAGCCGCCCCTCGATGTAGACCGTGCGGCCCTTCGACAGGTACTGGGCGCAGAGCTCCGCCGTCCTTCCCCACGCGACGATTCGATGCCACTCGGTGCGCTCCTCGCGCTCGCCGCTCTTGCTCGTGAAGTTGTCGCTCGTGGCGAGCGTGAAGTTCGCGACGGGCTGCCCGCTCGGCGTGTAGCGGAGCTCGGGGTCGCGACCCAGGTTGCCGATCAGAATGACCTTGTTGACGCTGGCCATGGTCGAGAGATCTCCACGGGATCGAGGGGTATGCGCGGATCATCCTCTCCACCCGACGGGCGGTCAAGCGCGAGAACGCGCGTCCACGCTGCCTTGACTCCAGGAAAGCGCGCGACGTACCCTGCCCGCGGGAGACCGTCCCAGGGGGGTGAGGGACGTGGCGAGATCCGCCGCCCGAAGCGAGGCGCGCCAGCGCCGATCGTCGTCAGTCGCGCGCGATGGAGCGCGTCCGGCGTTCCTCGCCCGTCTCGCCGAGGAGGCGCTCGGGGCGCTCGGCCTCGCGAGCGCCGCCATCGCAACGCTCTCCCTCGCAACGCACGATGCGAAGGATCCCCTGCTCGCGTGGACGCACGTGCACAACGCGGCGGGCGTTCTCGGCGCGAACCTCGCGGCGCTCTTGCTCGGCGCGGTCGGGCCGGGCGCGTGGGTCCTCGTCGGCGTGCTCGCCGTCGTCTCCGCGCGCCTCCTGGTCGCGCGTCCGCCCTCGACCCTGTCGGCGCGCTTCTGGCTCGGCGCGTCGCTCCTCCTGCTCGCGACGGCCACCGTCGCGCCGCTGCTCCATGGCGTCGCCCCGAGCCGCTTCGACGCGGCAGGCGGCCTGGTCGGCTCGGCCCTCGCGAGCGCCGAGCGGACGCTCCTGAGCACCTGGGGCGGGCTGCTCCTGAACGCCGTCGTGCTCGTCGCCGGCGCGCTCGGCGTCACGGGAATTCCGGTCGCGACGGCGCTCGCTGCCGTCGGTCAGGGCGCGAGCGCCGCCGGTCGCGTGGCGCTCGCGCTCGCGCGCGCCGCGGCCGACGTCGCGGCGGCCGGCAAGGCATACGGCGGGCGTGTGATGCGCGCGATCCAGATCTGGCGCGAGCGCCGCGCCCGTCGCGACCGTGTGGCGGAGCTCCGCGAGCCCTCGACGCCGGAGCCCGGCGCGTCGGCCCCCGTCGGCGAGGAGGCGCTCGCCGCGACGTCCGTCGGCCGGGAAGCCGACGGGACCGCGCTCCGCGGCGTGCGCGCGAAGCGCGGCGGCGAGCCGGCGATCGTCGACCATGCCGAGGAGCGGAAGGGGAAGAAGTCGCCGCCGCGCCAGGAAGCCTTCGTCTTCGCGGACGCGCCGATCGGCACGCCCTTCCGCCTGCCCGAGCTCGAGCTGTTCGACAAGCCCGCGGCCGCCTCGCGCACGTACGACCGCGACAGCCTGATCATGAACTCGCGCATCCTGGAGAAGAAGCTCCGCGACTTCGGGGTGCTCGGCACCGTGCTGCGCGTGCACCCGGGGCCCGTGATCACGATGTACGAGTTCGAGCCCGCGTCGGGCGTCAAGGTCAGCCGCATCACGAACCTCTCCGACGATCTCTCCCTCGCGCTGCGCGCCCTCTCGGTGCGGATCATCGCGCCGATTCCCGGTACGTCGGTGGTCGGGATCGAGGTGCCGAACGGCGAGCGCGAGATGGTCTGGTTCCGCGACGTGCTCGAGAGCGAGAGCTTCCGCGCGAGTCGCTCGAAGCTCACGCTCGCCCTCGGCAAGGACATCTTCGGCAATCCCGTCGAGGCAGACCTCGCGCGCATGCCGCACCTGCTCGTCGCCGGCGCCACGGGCACGGGCAAGAGCGTGTTCCTGAACTCGCTCCTGTGCTCGCTCCTGTTCCGCGCCACGCCCGACGAGCTGAAGCTGCTCCTGATCGATCCGAAGCTCCTCGAGCTCTCGATCTACGAGGGCATTCCGCACCTGATCGCCGACGTGGTGACGAATCCGAAGCGGGCCGCCGCGGCGCTCGGTGGGGTCGTCCACAAGATGGAGGAGCGGTACCAGATGATGTCCGCCCTCGGCGTGCGGAACATCGATCAGTTCAACGCTCGCGTCGACGAGGAGCTCGCCGCCGGGAACGCCACATTCCGTCTGAAGGCGAAGCCGGGGGAGAGCGAGGGCCGCGAGGTCGCGTACGCGCGCATCCCGTACATCGTGGTGGTGATCGACGAGCTCGCGGACCTCATGGTGCTCGCGGCGCGGGACGTCGAGGAGGCGTTGCAGCGTCTCGCGCAGATGGCGCGCGCCGCCGGGATCCACCTGGTGCTCGCGACGCAGCGGCCGAGCGTCGACGTGCTGACGGGCGTGATCAAGGCGAACTTTCCCGCGCGCATCTCGTTCCAGGTCTCGTCGCGCACCGACTCGCGCACGATCCTCGACCAGAACGGGGCCGAGCACCTGCTCGGCCAGGGCGACATGCTGTTCCTGCCGCCGGGCACGTCGAAGCTGCAGCGCATCCACGGCGCATACGTGTCCGAGAAGGAGGTCTCGGGGCTCGTGCGGTTCCTGCGCGAGCAGGGAGCGCCGCAGTTCGACGAGGCGTTGCTCCGGGCGAAGGAGGAGACGGAGGCCGCGGAAGAGCGCGGCGAAGAGGTCGACGAGATGTACGATCGAGCGATCGCGATCGTCACGGAGACGCGCAACGCCTCGATCTCGTATCTGCAGCGCCGCTTGAAGGTCGGATACAACCGCGCCGCGCGGATGATCGAGCAGATGGAGCTGGATGGAATCGTCGGCCCCCAGGACGGCCCGAAGGGACGAGAGGTGTTCGCCCGTTCGCTCGCCGAAGAGTGAGCCCGCCTCGCGCCGCGCGCTCGTGCTCGCCGTGCTCTGCGCGCTCGCTGTGCCGGCCGGCACCGTGCGCGGCGAGGCTCCCGGCTGCGCCGACGCCGTCGCGGCACGCGTGCAGCGGCGGTACGAGAGCGTGAAGGACCTCGCCGCGAAGTTCGACCAGACCACCCGCCTCGCGTCGCTGGGCGCCGACGCCTCGTCGGGATCGAGCGAGTCGAAGGGCACGGTCGTGTTCGCGAAGCCGGGCCGCATGCGCTGGGAGTACACCGAGCCCGACGCGAGCCTCGTCGTGAGCGATGGCAAGACGCTGTGGATCTACGATCCGGCCGCGAAGGAGGTTCAGCGCTTCCCGGCGGGCGGAGGCTTCCTCTCGGGCGTCGCCGTGCAGTTCCTGGTGGGCGAGGGCGACCTGCAGCGCGACTTCCGGGTGAAGGTCGCCGACTGCGCCCAGCCCGAGGTCGTGCTCGAGCTCACCCCGAAGCAGGACGCGACGTACGAGAAGATCGAGCTCGTGGCGGGGCGCGAGAGTGGAGAAGTGCGCGAGACGCGGATCTTCGACCTCGTCGGCAACGTCACGAAGATCGTGTTCCGCGACCTCCAGACGAACCTCGGGCCGGCGCCGAGCACGTTCGCGTTCGAGCCGCCTCCTGGCGTCAAGGTGATCGACCTTCCCGAGCCTCCGAAGCCGTGAGCCCGAGCCGCGTGGACTACGCAAGTTTGCGCGCGACGGACGCGCATTGCTGCATCAGGGTAACCCCGTGCCTCGTCGCTCCTGCCGCTCGAGTTGGCAGCCCGAGCGGAGCGCGACCGCATCCGGCGTCGGACCGCCGCCGGCCGTCAAAATTGCGGCTCTCGCGTGCGCAGCGAATGGGCGACTGCGGGCGCATCCCGGCCGTCGGCGGCGCTTCCTCGGAACGCCGTTCGGATCGTTCGAGCGGCGTCTCGCGGCAGTGCTTCTCCCGACGGAGGGGCCGGCTCCGCGCTGCGGCGGCAGGCACGCTGGTCGCCCGCGCGCGGCTGCGCCGCCACCGCGTGGCCGGCGCCGCGCAGTGGCTTGAAAGAGGGCGCCTCGATGGTACCGTCGAAGCGCAAAGGCTCTTGAAATTCCGATATTTGAGACGTCGTCAGCGGATCCGCGGAGAGCTCGGCGAGCGGGCCTTCGCGGGATCGTCGAGGCGAGCCGCGTGGCCGTCGCACGAGGGTTTCCGTGGGGGCGTGCGCGCCTGGGACCGGACGGCCCGGCTTGGAAACGTCTCGGTGCGAGGGAGGCGGACGAGGGGGCGCAGCACAGGGAGAAGACTGAATGCGCGCGCGCCGCAAGCGCCGCATCCTTCGTACGGATGGGGTGGTCGGCGCCCTTGGCTGCTTCTCCGAGAGGCGGCAACGAAGCGGAGGACGCGCGGCACGTCGTTTGCACTACCTCCCCGTGAGAGCGTTCCACCGAGGCTTCGGCCCGGGAGCGAGGAGAGGGAGCAATGAGCGAATTCGAGTCTGGCTCCGGTTCCGGCAGCGGTAGCGGCGGCAGGAGAGGGTTCGTCCGCGACGTCATGCGACGCATCTCCACGAGCGGCGCTCGCGGCGGCGAAGGGGATCCGGAGCGCGACACGCTCCGCTCCTACCAGGACGAGATCGAAGACCTCCAGGATGCCATCCGCTTCTTCGGCGGCGACTCTCCCGAGTTCCGACGACGCCTCGAGCGCCTGATGGCCGAGTTCGACGCCGTGCGCCGGCGCTGGGACCTGGCCCGCGAGCAGCTCGGCGACGCCGAGCGCCAGAACGAGAAGCTCGTGGCGATGCTGCAGGAGGCGAAGCAGCAGATCGAGCTCCTGAAGGAGGAGGTCGACAAGCTCTGCGCGCCGCCGAACTCGTACGGCGTCTTCACGCGCGCGAACAAGGACGGCACGGCCGAGATCCTGGTCGATGGCAAGCCGATGCGCGTGAACGTCCATCCGAACGTCGACCCGTTCGGCTTCGAGGAAGGTCAGCTCGTCGTGCTGAACGAGGCCTTCAACGTGATCGAGCCCTCGGGCTACACGACCCGGGGCGAGATCGCCCACATCGTCGACTTCCTGGGCGACAACCGGGCCGTCGTGCTCGGCCACACGGACGACGAGCGCGTCATCACGCTCGCCTCGCCGCTGCGCGCGGAGAAGCTCAAGGTCGGCGACAACGTGCTGCTCGATCCGCGGACGAACTACGCGTTCGAGAAGCTGCCGAAGTCGGCGGTCGAAGAGGTGGTACTCGAGGAGATCCCCGACGTCACCTACGAGAAGATCGGCGGTCTCGGCGAGCAGATCCAGATCCTGCGGGACTCGATCGAGCTGCCCTACCTGCACCCCGATGTCTTCCACGACCACAAGCTCACGCCGCCGAAGGGCATCCTGCTCTACGGGCCGCCGGGCTGCGGCAAGACGCTGATCGCGAAGGCCGTCGCGAACAGCCTCGCGAAGAGCATCGAGGCGCGCACGGGCAAGGCGACGCCCGCCTACTTCCTGAACGTGAAGGGCCCCGAGCTCCTGAACAAGTACGTCGGCGAGACGGAGCACAAGATCCGCGAGGTGTTCAAGAAGGCGCGCGAGAAGGCGAGCGAGGACGTTCCCGTCGTGATCTTCTTCGACGAGATGGACTCGCTCTTCCGCATGCGCGGCTCCGGCATCTCCTCGGACATGGAGGCCACGGTCGTCGCGCAGTTCCTGTCGGAGATCGACGGCGTCGAGTCGCTGAAGAACGTGATCGTGATCGGCGCCAGCAATCGGCAGGACCTGATCGACCCCGCCGTGCTGCGCCCGGGACGCCTCGACCTCAAGGTCAAGGTGAACCGTCCCGACGCGGCCGCGGCCAAGGAGATCTTCTCGAAGTACCTGACGGCCGACCTGCCGCTGCACCCCGAGGCCCATGCGAAGCACGGCCCCGAGCTCCCGCGCGTGGTCGAGGGGATGATCGAGGAGACGATCCGCAACATGTACTCGACCGGCGAGGAGAACAAGTTCCTCGAGGTCACCTACGCCAAGGGCGAGCGGGAGATCTTCTACTTCAAGGACTTCTCGAGCGGCGCGATGATCGAGAACATCGTCGCGCGGGCCAAGAAGAAGGCCGTGAAGCGGCTGATCGACCACGGCGAGCGCGGCATCCGGCTCGACGACCTGATCGAGTCGGTGCGCGAGGAGTTCAAGGAGAACGAGGATCTCCCGAACACCACGAACCCGGACGACTGGGCGCGCATCTCCGGGCGGAAGGGCGAGCGCATCATCAACGTGCGCACCCTCATCACCGGGGTCAGCCGCAAGGAGCAGTCGATCGAGAACATCACCTCGGGCCAGTACCTCTAGGGGGGCTGGCCCGGGCGACGGCCGGAGGCGGTGGGGGGTCTGGAGGCTCGATGTCGATTCCGAAGGTGATGGGCACCGAAATCGAGTACGGGATCACCGTCCGGAACGACCGAGACTTCGATCCGATCGCGAGCTGCGTGCTCCTCGTGAACGCGTACCGCGAGGAGCACGCGAGCCGCATCCTCTGGGACTACGACCAGGAGAACCCCCTGGCCGACGCCCGCGGCTTCCAGGTCGACGGCGAGAAGTACACGCCGAACCAGCAGGAGAACATCGCCCGCAACAAGACGCTCGTGAACGGTGCGCGCTTCTACGTCGACCACGCCCACCCCGAGTACTCCTGCCCCGAGGTCACGAACGTCCGCGATCTCGTCGTGCACGAGAAGGCGGGCGAGCGCGTGGTCGAGCTCTCGCGGCAGGAGGCGACGACCTTGCTGCCGCCCGGCGCGCAGCTCCTGATCTACAAGAACAACAGCGACCGCAAGGGCAACAGCTACGGCTCCCACGAGAACTACCTCGTGGATCGGCGCACCTCGTTCAAGCAGATCGCCGAGCACATGATGTCGTTCCTGGTGACGCGCCAGGTGTACTGCGGCGCCGGCAAGGTGGGCAGCGAGAATCGGGCGCAGCCCTGCGACTACCAGCTCACGCAGCGCGCGGACTTCTTCGAGACCGAGGTCGCGCTCGACACGATGGTGAAGCGCCCGATCATCAACACGCGCGACGAGCCCCATGCAGACCGCGAGAAGTACCGCCGCCTGCACGTGATCGTGGGCGACTCGAACATGAGCGAGTACACGATCTACCTGCGGAACGGCGCGACCGCCCTCGTGCTGTCGATGATCGAGGACGGCGCGATCAAGAAGGATCTTTCGCTGCGGGACCCGGTGCGCGCGATCAAGGAGATCTCCCACGATCCGACCTGCCGCCGGGAGGTGGCGATGGAGAATGGGAAGAAGCTGACCGCGGTGCAGATCCAGCGCGAGTTCCTGGAGATGGCGCTCCAGTACGCCTCGTCCCGCCAGGTCGACGACATGACGAAGGACGTGCTTGCGAAGTGGCAGTACGTGCTCGACCGCCTCGAACGCGACCCGATGGAGCTCTCGCGGGAGATCGACTGGGTCGTGAAGAAGGCGCTGATCGAGAGCTTCATGGAGCGGAAGGGGCTCGACTGGGAGTCGCCCCAGGTGCAGATGCTCGATCTCCAGTACCACGATACCCGGGCCGACAAGGGCCTGTACGCGATGCTCGAGCGTCAGGGCCGCGTGGAGCGGATCGTGACCGACGCGGAGATCGCCGCCGCCGTGACGGAGCCGCCCCACGACACCCGGGCCTACTTTCGAGGCGAGTGCCTGAAGCGGTATCCTGCCCACGTCTTCGGCGTGAACTGGGACTCGATCTCCTTCGGGATCGGCGACGAGCCCATCAAGCGCGTGCTCATGGGCGAGCCGCTCAAGGGATCGAAGGCCCACGTGGAAGAGCTGCTGGCCGCCTCGCCGACGGCGGCGGATCTGGTCAGGAACCTGCGGGCGTAGCCCGCATGCGGGCCCGAGCCCGCCACTCCGGGGGAGATCGCCATGGCCGACACGACGCAGAAGCAGAAGCCCAAGCGCGGGGGAGACGGCGAGGAGACCGGAACCGGCGAGGGCGGGCAGAAGCTCGCGAAGAAGGGCGCGGAGCTGAAGGAAGAGATGGACGCGCTCGTCGACGAGATCGACGAGGTGCTCGAAGAGAACGCAGAGGAGTTCGTCAAGAACTACGTGCAGCGGGGCGGCGAGTAGCCCGCGCGACCCACGGCCGGCGCACCAGGAGGGGGGGAGAGGTGCTCTTCGGTTCGAACTATCGGGGCTCGAGCTTCAGCGAGCTGCTCGACTCCGAGTTCCCGCATCTGCGTCTGGACCGCCGGCTGGAAGGCCTGGCGCCGAACGCGCTCGCCCAGGCGGGCCTCTCGGTGCCCCACGGCACGACCGTGCTCGCGCTCAAGTACCAGGCCGGCGTCGTCGTCGCCGGCGACCGGCTCGCCACCGAGGGCTACCGCGTCGCGTCGCGCGACGTGCAGAAGGTCTACGCCACCGACGACCACTCCCTGATCGCGATCGCGGGCGCGGCGGGCCCCTGCATCGAGATGGCGAAGCTGCTGCGCGTCGAGCTCGAGCACTACGCCAAGATCGAGGGCGAGCCCCTCGAGCTCGAAGGCAAGGCGAACAAGCTCTCCCAGATGATCCGCGCGAACCTGCCCGCCGCGATGCAGGGGCTGGTCGTGGTGCCGATCTTCGCGGGCTACGACCCGCGGCGCCGCACCGGGCGCGTCTGGAAGTACGACGTGACAGGCGGCCGATACGAGGAGGCCGAGTACGAGTCCTCCGGCTCGGGGAGCCTCTACGCCAAGGAGTCGCTCAAGAAGGCGTGGAAGCCCGGCGCCTCGCGCGAGGCAGCGCTGCGCATGGCCGTCGAGGCCCTGACGGACGCGGCGGACGAAGACCGCGGCACGGGCGGGATCGATCTCCAGCGCGGCATCTTCCCGACCATCAACGTGTGCAGCGCGGAGGGCGTCGAAGCCGTGCCCGAGACCGAGATCGCGCAGATCCACCGCTCGATCCTCGAGTCCCGCCGCGGAGCTGCCTAGCGATGTCGCTTCCGTTCTACGTATCGCCCGAACAGCTGATGCAGGACAAGCGCGAGTATGCCCTGAAGGGCATCTCGCGCGGCCGCTCGCTCGTCGTCCTCGAGTACGCCGACGGCGTGCTGCTCGCGGCAGAGAATCCCTCCACGAGCCTCTCGAAGATCGGCGAGATCTACGACCGGATCGCGTTCGCCGGGGTCGGCCGGTTCAGCGAGTTCGACCAGCTCCGGAAGCTCGGCATCCGCTACGCCGACGTGAAGGGCTACTCGTACAGCCGGGACGACGTGCGCGCCCGGGCGCTCGCGAACTCCTACTCGCAGGCCATGGGCGAGGTGTTCACGCGGGAGATGAAGCCGCTCGAGGTCGAGATCGTGGTGGCCGAGGTCGGCGACGACAAGCTCGCCGGCCACGAGCAGAACGCGATCTACCGCGTGCAGTTCGACGGCACGATCTCCGACCACCGCGGCTACTGCGTGATCGGGGGAACCGTCGAGAATCTCCAGGCGTACCTGCAGACGAACTACAAGGCCGGGCTACCCCTCGGGGAGGCGGTTCGTCTCGGCGTGGTCTCGCTCGAGCGCGCGGCCAACGGCGACACGAAGATCGCGCCGCAGGCGCTCGAGGTCTGCGTCCTCGAACGCCAGCGTCCCGGGCGCAAGTTCCGTCGACTGCCGGCCGAAGAGCTGAGAGGTATGCTAGGCGGGTGAGGTGCTGCCGGGCCCGCCTGGCGGCGCCGGACCGGATGGTGGCGTGCAGAAGCGGATCTATGGACTCGAGACCGAGTACGGCATCATCTTCACGCCGGAAGGTCGCAAGACGCTCCCGGTCGAGAAGGCGATCCGCTTCCTGTTCGAGAAGCTGATCACCACCGAGCACTTCCTCAACGTCTTCCTCGAGAACGGCGCGCGCTTCTACCAGGACACCGGCTGCCACCCGGAGTACGCGACGCCCGAATGCGCGTCGCCGCGCCAGCTCATCGTCTACGACCGGGCGGGCGAGCGCATCCTCGAAGACCTGCAGGACTACGCCGAGGAGAAGATCCGCGAGGAGCGGATCGCCGGGAAGCTCTCGATCTTCAAGAACAACACTGACTTCGTCGGCAACAGCTACGGCTGCCACGAGAACTACCTCGTGGATCGCGACGTCGACTTCTACTACCTGGCCGAGCAGCTGATTCCGTTCCTCGTCACGCGCCAGATCTACACCGGCGCGGGCAAGGTGTTCCAGACGCAGGACGGCGTGCACTACTGCGTGAGCCAGCGCGCCCAGCACATCTACCAGAAGATCTCGGGCACCACGACGAACGATCGCTCGATCATCAACACCCGCGACGAGCCCCACGCCGACCGCGAGAAATACCGACGCCTGCACGTGATCGTCGGCGACTCGAACATGTCGGAGTACACGAACTTCCTGAAGATCGGGACGTGCGCGGTCGTGCTCCAGATGATCGAGGACAACTACATCAACAAAGACTTCACCCTCCGCAACCCGGTGAAGGCGATCAAGGACATCAGCTACGACACGACCTGCAAGCGGCGGCTGCGCCTCGACAACGGGCGCGAGTACTCGCCGATCGAGATCCAGCGCGAGTACTGCGAGATCGCGCAGAAGTACATCGAGCAGTACCCGGTGTCGGACGAGCTGCGGGACGCGGTGGCGAAGTGGCAGTACGTGCTCGACTGCCTGGACGACGACCCGAACCGCCTGTCGCGCGAGATCGACTGGGTGATCAAGCGACAGCTGATCGAGTCCTACATCGAGCGTCGCGGCACGAGCTGGAGCGACCCGCGCGTCTTCATGCTCGACCTCCAGTACCACGACATCCGGCTGAACCGGAGCCTGTACTACGTGCTCGAGCGGAACGGCACGGTGGAGCGCGTGCTCGACGACGACGAGATCATCAAGGCCAAGACCGAGCCTCCCCCGGACACGCGCGCCAAGATGCGCGGCGAGTTCATCAAGCTCGCGCGCCAGAACTCGATCCAGTACGACCTCGACTGGTCGAACATCCGGCTCGGCAACCTCCTCAACGTCCGGGTGATCTGCAACAACCCGTTCGAGACCGACACCGAGAAGGTCGCCGAGCTCGTGCGCACGATCCAGCGCACGAATCTGCGCAAGACCAGCCTCTCGAAGCTCGTGATCCAGTCCTAGCTGCGCGACCGCGCCGCTCCGGGGCCCGAGCCGGCCGGCTCAAGAACGGCTCCCGGCCCGTCGATCCGACTCCGGGCGTCAATGGCCCCGGGGAGCGGACGATGCGAATCGCGCTGGCCGCGGACGGAACGCGCGGCGACGTGCACCCGCTCCTCGAGCTCGGAGCGCGCCTGCGCGGCGCCGGGCACGAGGTCCTCCTGCTCGGCCCGCCCGACTCCGAGGACGAGGCCGCCGCGCGCGGCGTGCCCTTTCGGGCCGTGGGGCTCGCGATGCGGCCCCAGATCGCGAAGCACGCGGGCGTGGTGGGCGCCGGCGGCGTGCGCACGATGCTCGAGGCCCTGGAGCTCCTTCGCACGAACCTGGAAGCCCAGTTCGAGGCGCTCCCTTCGGCCGTCCGCGGCTGCGACCTCGTCATCGGCGCGAGCCTCTCTCTCGCGGCACGCAGCGCCGCCGAGCTCCATGGGATCCCCTACCGCTTCGTCGCCTACTGCCCGATCCTGCTGCCGTCGTCGGAGCATCCGGCGTTCGTCGTCCGCTCGCAGACGCTTCCAGCGTGGCTCAACCGGCTCGGGTGGTGGCTGCTCATGCCGCCGGTCGACCTGTTCGCGTCACGGCTCGTGAACCGCGGCAGACGCCGGCTCGGTCTCCGGCCCGTCGGGAGCGCGTACCGACATTTCCTGACGGATCGCCCGATCGTCGCAGCGGACCGCGCGCTCGCGCCCCTTCCGCGCGACATCGACGTCGCAGCGACGCAGATCCCGTGCCTGCACGGCATGCAGCCCGCTCCGCTGCCCGCGAAGCTCGAGAGCTTCCTCGAGCAGGGCCCGCCGCCCGTCTACCTCGGCTTCGGCAGCATGCCCGACCCGGACCCGCAGGCGACGACACGCACGCTGCTCGACGCCGTCGCGCGCGTCGGCTGCCGTGCCGTGATCAGCCGCGGCTGGGCCGAGCTCGGAGGCGTGCCGCTTCCCGACGGCGTGATCGACGTCGGCTCGGTGTCGCACGCGGCGCTCTTCCCGCGCGTCGCCGCGGTCGTCCACCACGGCGGCGCGGGCACCACCACGACGGCCGCACGCGCCGGCGTGCCCCAGATCGTGGTACCCCACCTCGCCGATCAGTACTACTGGGCGGCGCGGGTCGAGCGGCTCGGCCTCGCGCCGCCCGCGATCCTTCGACGTCGCCTGACCGCCGAGCGCCTCGCGGGCGCCCTCGATCTCGTGCTCGAGAACGAGATCCTGGCGGAGCGGGCCCGCGAGCTCGGCGCGCGGCTCCGCGCCGAAGCGGCGGCGATCGACCCGGTCGCGGCCGTCCTCGCCTAGGGGGAGGCTTCCTCCAGGGCTTCCTCCGCCTCGGGCGACCCGGACGAGCCATCCGAATCGGGCGTTCCCCCGTACGCGACACGAGCTAGGATCTGCCCCGCAATGCCGGCGACCCCGCGCTCGGTCGCCTCGCCGTGCCTGTGCCGTTTCCGACGCTGCCTCTGCTCCTGTCACTGGAAGGAGTCGCCGGCCCATGCTGCGCCTGCTGCTGCTCTTCGTGCTGCTCCTCGGCCCCGCGGCCCCCGCCGTCGCACAGACCACGTGCCCTGGCGGATGCGACGATCTCGATCCCTGCACCGACGATCTGTGCGATCCGGTCCTGGGCTGCGTCCACGCCGACAACGCCGGCCCCTGCAGCGACGGGAACTCCTGCACCACGAACGACGTGTGCAACGCGGGCGCCTGCGTCGGCGGTGCGCCGTCGGCCTCCTGCACGCCGTGCCAGGCGGCGGCCACGATCCCGCCCGAGGGCGGTCGCTTCCTGGGGCGGACGAGCGGCGCCAGCAGCGTCGCCGCGGGCTGCGCCTCGACGGGCGCCGCGCCGGAGCGCGTCTACCGCTGGACGCCCGCCACCTCCGGCAGCGCGACCGTCCACACCTGCAGCCCCGCCACGCGATTCGACACCGCGCTCTCGCTTCGGCAGGGATCGGCCTGCACGGGCGCCGAGCTCGCCTGCAACGACAACGCGCCGTGCGCGACCGGGAGCTCCGGCGTGCAGGGCTCCCGCATCGTCGCGAACGTCGTCGGAGGCCAGACCTACACGATCGTGGTCGATGGCGTGTCCGGCGCGGCCGGCGACTACGAGCTCGTCGTCGAGCCGCCGCAGACCTGCGGGAACGGCGTGCGCGAGGGCAGCGAGGCATGCGACGGCGCCGCGGCCGCCGGCTGCGTCACCGGACAGTGCAGCGCGTCGTGCACCTGCGTCGCGCCGGCGGGCGGGCAGCCGGACCTCCTCCCCGACATTCCCGACGCCTTCCTGCAGTTCGACGCGACCGTCGACCCCGGCGACGTGGCGGAAGGCTGCGCCGAGGGCACGTCGGGCCGGAACCTGCTGCGCTTCGGCACGCGCGTGCAGAATGCGGGGACCGCGAACTTCGTGCTCGGGCAGACGGGCTGCCCGTCGCCCTGTACGTCCCACCCGCTCGAGGTCTGCGCGAATCCCGAGTTCGTCTGCAGCCCGGCGCAGGGCCACAACCACGCCCACTACTCGAACTACGCGCGCTACGAGCTCCTCGACAACACGAACCAGGCGGTGGTCGTGGGGCACAAGCAAGGCTTCTGCCTGCACGACGGCTTCGACTCGGGCATCGCCTGCCCGAACCGGAACTTCTCGGACTGCAACAACATGGGCCTCTCCGTCGGCTGCGCCGACCTGTACGAGTCGACGCTCGGCTGCCAGTATCTCGACATCACCGACGTGCCGCCCGGGGACTACACGCTGCGCGTGGCCGTCGATCCGTACGACCGCGTGGCGGAGCTCGACGAGCGCAACAACACGGTGACGCGGCCGATCACGATCCCGGCCGACCCGTGCGGGAGCGCGGTCACCCTGCGCGCGGGCGGCGGGGTCTTCACGGGCACGACCGTGGGAGCGCCGAGCCTCCTCGCCGGCTCCTGCGGCGTCACGGACGTGTCGCCCGAGCGCGTCTATCGGTGGGTGCCGGTGACCTCCGGCACGGCCACGGTGGCGACCTGCAGCGCCACCGGCACGAACTTCGACACCGCGATCTACGTGCGCGACGGCACCTGCCAGGGCGGCACCGAGATCGCGTGCAACGACGACGCCGGCTGCCCGACCTCGGTCGATCCGAGCAACGCGTCGCGGGCGAGCTTCGCCGTGACGGCGGGCCATCCCTACTACATCGTGGTCGACGGCTGGAACGGAGCCAGCGGGAGCTACGCCTTGACCCTGACGCCGCCGGGAGGCATCACCAATCCGTGTACCCAGCCCGGACCGGGCGAGGACTTCGACGGCGACGGACGGGGCGACGTCTGCGATCTCTGCCCTTCCAAGCCCGATCCGGCCCAGGGCGACGCCGACCACGACGGTCTCGGCGACGCCTGCGACGACACCTGCATCGCGGGCACGCCGACGAGGCTCGACCCCTTCCCCGCGCCCGCGTCGGCGCCGGCCGCCGACGACGTGCCCGTGACCGGGACCGGCCTCGGGCCGAACGCCTTCCTGCGCGTGAACGGAAGCGCCGTGCCGCTCGAGAGCCGATGGGGCATGCGCGTCTTCAAGGTGCCGGCGGCGCCGGTCGGGACGGTGCTCTCGATCGTCGCGGTGAATCCCGAGGGATGCGAGTCACAGGTGCCGCGCACGCTGACCGTGGCGTCGCCGCGGCCCACGGCCTGCGGCCTGCTCGGGCCCGAGGCCTGTGCGGGTCTCGCGCTCGTCGAGGGAGCGCGGCGCCTCGCCCGCCGGCGTCGGCGCGCGCGCCGCGCGGCCGCCCTCGCGGGCGTCCTCGCCGCGGGGATCGCGCTCGGAGCGTTGCCCCGTCCCGCCCACGCGGGCCTCCTCGATGCTCCCGTTCCGTCGTTCAGCGGCGGCGCGTCCGGACAGGTCGTCTACCGGATGGGCCCCGTCTACTTCGACCCCGGCTGGACCGACACCGTCGTGCGCTGCACGAGCCTCGACGACGCCGAGATCGAGCTGGTGGTCGAGGTCTTCGACGAGACGGACGTCGCCGCCGGAGCGCCGGCCCGTGCCCGCGTCGCAGCCGGCACCGCGATCACGTTCGCGACCTCCGCGCGCGACGACCTGGCGGGCGCCGTCGTCATCCCGGGCCTCCCCGCGATCCGGCACGGCAAGCTCCGCATCGACGCCACGAGCACGCGCCTCGCCTGCTCGGGCGTCACGCGCTCCCGGAGCAGCGACGGCACGGAGCGAGAGAACGCCCTCGAGCTCGTGAAGCGCGTCGCCCGCTAGCGCGCCGCCCGCCGTCGCAAGGACCGGACGGAAGCGCTCCCATCGGCGACCTTCCCGAGGGAGGCGCCCGGGCTCGGGCCTCGGGCAAGCCTCGGGGGAGCCGCCGATGGCTGCACGATCGACACGCCGGGCCGTCCGCAACGCGGACGTGGCGCGCGCGCTGCGCGAGCTCGCCCTCTTCCTCGAGATGGGCGGCGTCGCCTTCAAGCCGCGGGCCTACGAGAAGGCCGCGCACACGATCGAGAGCCTCGAGCGTCCTGTCGCCGAGATCGACGCCGAGGGCGGGATCGCGGGGCTCGACGCCCTGCCCGCCGTCGGCAAGGGCATCGCCGAGAAGATCGACGAGTGGATCCGGACGGGCCGCATCGCCGAGCTCGAGGAGCTGCGTGCCGCGACGCCGATCGACGCGCTCGGACTGACGGCGCTCGAAGGCGTCGGCCCGAAGCACGCGCGCGCGCTCTACGAGGCCCTCGGCGTGCGAACGCTCGCCGACCTCGAGGCCGCCTGCCGCGAGGGTCGCGTGCGCGGCGTCGCCGGCTTCGGCGCACGGAGCGAGGCGAAGATCGCCCGCGCCCTGGAGCTCCAGAAGGCCCGCGGCGGGAGGCGGCTGCTCGGGGAGGTGCTGCCCCTCGCGCGCGAGATCGCCGCGCGTCTCGCGGAGGTGTCGGGTGTCGAGCGCGCGGCCTACGCCGGCTCCGTGCGACGACATCGCGAGACGATCGGCGACCTCGACTTCGTGGTCGCCGCCGCCGGGCGGGCCGCGACGCGCGCGCGCGAGGCCTTCCTCGCGCTGCCGGAGGTCGCGGAGGTCTACGCTTCGGGCGAGAGCAAGACGCTCGTCCGGCTCGCGAGCGGCATCGACGCCGACCTGCGCGTGGTGCCCCCCGCGAGCTTCGGCGCCGCGCTCGCGTACTTCACCGGCAGCAAGGACCACAACGTGACGCTGCGGCGGATCGCGCAGGAGCGCGGCCTCAAGCTGAACGAGTACGGTCTCTTCCGCGGAGAGAAGGCGATCGCGGGTCGCACCGAGGAGGAGCTCTACCGCGCCCTCGGCCTCTCGCTCGTGCCCCCGGAGCTGCGCGAGAACTCCGGCGAGATCGAAGCGGCCCGCGACGGCACGCTGCCGAAGCTCGTCGAGGCCGGCGACCTGCGCGGCGATCTCCAGCTCCAGACGAGCTGGACCGACGGCGCCGCGTCGATCGCGGAGATGGGCGAGGCGGCCCGCGCGCTCGGCCTCGAGTACGCGGCGATCACCGACCACACGCGTGACCTCGCCATGGCGCGCGGCTGCGACGAGGCGCGGCTCCTCGAGCAGAAGGCCGAGATCGCGAAGCTGAACCGTCGCTGGAAGGACTTCCAGCTCCTCTCCGGCGCCGAGGTGAACATCCGCGCGGACGGAACGCTCGACGTGGCGGACGAGGCGCTCGCGCAGCTCGACTTCGTCGGAGCGGCGCTCCACACCCACTTCGGCCAGGGCCGGTCGGAGATGACGAAGCGCGTGATCCGCGCCCTCGAGAATCCCCACGTCGACGTGCTGTTCCATCCGACCGCGCGGCTCATCGGCGAGCGCGAGCCGGTGGCGCTCGACATGGACGCCGTGATCGCGGCGGCGCGGCGCACGGGCACCGCGCTCGAGATCGACGCCATGCCGCAGAGGCTCGACCTGCGCGACGAGCACGTGCGCAAGGCCGTGGAGGCGGGCGTCCCGCTCGTGATCGACTCCGACGCCCACGCCCCGGCCCACCTGCGCTACGTGGCGGAGTACGGCGTCGGCGTGGCCCGCCGGGGCTGGGCGCGAAAGCAGGACGTCCTGAATGCGCTTCCCCTCCCGAAGCTCCGGGCGGCGCTCAAGGACGGCCGCGCCCGCGGCGGGACGAAGCCGCGCGGCCGCGCCTAGCGCGGAGCGCGCGGCGGCTCAGCACCTCGGCTCCGGCCGATACCAGCCGCCCGGCGCGAGGGACTCGGCCTCCCCCGGTCCCCAGCTTCCGGGCTCGTAGACGCGCAGCGGTGTCGCCTGGCTCAGCACGGGCGCGACCACACGCCAGGCGAGCTCGACGGAATCCTCCCGGGAGAAGAGCGTGGGGTCGCCCCGCATCGCCTCGCCGAGGAGACGCTCGTAGGGCTCGAGACCGTCGCTCTCCTGCTCCTGGACGCAGAGCTCGATCGACTCGCCGCGGAGCGCCTCGCCCGGCTGCTTGGCCCGGGCGCCGATCGCGATCACCACGTCCGGGCCGAGGCGGAAGCGCACGTAGTTGCCTCCCGGCGGGCTCTGCAGGCCGAGCACGGCCTGGGGCGGACGCCGGAGCGTGACCAGCACCTCGGTGAGCGTCACGGGCAGGCGCTTCCCGGCCCGGATCAGGAAGGGCACCCCCGCCCAACGCCACGAGTCGATCTCGACGCGCACCGCCGCGAACGTCTCGACCGCCGAGTCTCGCGCGACGCCTTCCTCGTCGCGGTAGCCCCGATACTGGCCGCGCACGGTCGAGGCGGGATCGAGCGGCCTCATCGCGCGGAAGATGCGCGCCTTCTCGTCGCGCACCACCTCGGTCTCCTGGCCGGCCGGCGGATCCATCGCGAGCATCGCCACGACCTGGAGCAGGTGGTTCTGCACCACGTCGCGGATCGCGCCGGCCTCCTCGTAGAAGCGGCCCCGCCCCTCGACGCCGAAGCTCTCCGCCATCGTGATCTCCACGCGCTCGACGTGCATGCGGTTCCAGATCGGCTCGAGGAACGAGTTGGCGAAGCGGAAGAAGAGCAGGTTCAGCACCGACTCCTTGCCGAGGTAGTGGTCGATCCGGAAGATCGCGTCCTCGCGGAAGACACGATGGAGCGTCGCGTTGAGCGCGCGCGCCGAGGCGAGATCGCGACCGAAGGGCTTCTCGACCACGACGCGGGCGCCCGCGGCGCAGCCCGCCGCGCCCAGGGCCTCCACGACGACGCCGAACAGGCTCGGCGGGATCGCGAGGTAGTGGATCGGGCGGGCCGCGCCGCCGAGCTCCGCGCGCAGCCGCTCGAACGTGGCGCGGTCCGCGTAGTCGCCGTCGACGTAGCGCAGGAGGCCGACGAGCTTCTCGAGCGCGGCGTCGTCCTGCACGCGGGCGTGCTTCGCGACGCTCTCCCGCGCGCGCCCGCGAAGCTGCTCGAGGCCCCACCCGGCCTTCGCGACTCCGACCACCGGCATCTCGAGCCGCCCGCGGCGGACGAGGGCATGGAGCGCGGGAAAGATCTTCTTGTAGGCGAGGTCGCCCGTCGCGCCGAAGAAGACGAGAGCGTCGGCCGGCTGCGGCATTCCCTGCCTCCTCGCCGGGGCAGCGCGCGCCGCCGGGACCGTCCGAGGGGCGCCGGCTCGCGAGACTCCCCCTGCATCTGTCCGTCTGCCACAATGGCCTGGTTCCGCGGGGCCGCAAGGGTGACGAGGGAGGCCGCGATGACGATTCCGGACGAGACTCGGCCCGGCGAGAGCGCCGCAGGCTCGCACCTGCGGGTGGTGGACGAGCGCGCGAAGCGGCCGGGCGACGCCGCGACGGCGGACCGCCGGCGGCCGAGGAGCTTCTGGGTCGCGTGCCTCCTCGGTCTCGTCGCGCTCGGACTCTGCCTGTGGCTGGCCTCGGCCCGCGCCCGCGTCCGTGCGCTCGAGATCGAGAACGCAGCGCTCGTGAGCGATCTCGCGACGACGCGCACGGCCCTCGAGGCCCATCGCGCCCGCCTGGCCGAGGTGCGCGACCGCGTGGGCGAGATCCGCCAGCGCATCGGCGCCCTCGGCGCGCTGCTCGAGAGCGAGCCTTCGCCGCCCGAGGCACCGCCCGCCGAGCGCTGAGCCGAGGCGCGGCACGGCGGCGGAGGAGGCGATGCGCACCGAGCGCTACGACCTGGTCGTGATCGGCGGCGGCCCCGCCGGCATCGAGGGCGCGTGCACCGCCGCCCACTTCGGCCGCCGCGTCGCCCTGGTCGAGCGCTGCCGCGATCTCGGCGGCGCATGCGCGAACACGGGCACGCTCCCGAGCAAGACGCTGCGCGAGACGGCCCTCGCCCTGACCGGCCTGCGGGCGCGCAATCTCTACGGCGTCGACCTCTCCCTACGCCGCGCGGTGACGGTGCGCGATCTCATGTATCACGAGGCGCGCGTGGTCGCCGGCGAGCGCGACGAGATGGGGACGCGTCTCGAGCGCGAAGGCGTCGAGCGGTACTGCGGCGTGGCCCGCTTCGTCGATCCCCACACGATCCGCGTGACGGCCGGCGAGGGCGGCGAGCCCGGCGCCACCGACGAGGTGCTGCTCGAGACCGAGAACGTGCTGATCGCGATCGGCTCGAGGCCGCTCCAGCCGCCGGAGTTCCCGTTCGCCCACGACCGCGTCTTCGACTCCGACGAGATCCTCGCGCTCCATCGTCTGCCGCGATCCCTGGCCGTGGTCGGGGCCGGCGTGATCGGGAGCGAGTACGCCTGCACCTTCGCCGCCCTCGGCGCGCGCGTCGACGTGATCGACGGCCGCGACGAGCTCCTCCCGTTCCTCGACGCCGAGATCTCTGAGGCGCTCGAGAGCGCGATGCGCGCGCGTCTGGGCGTGCGGTTCCGCTGGCGGGAGCACGTCCTTTCCTGCCGCGCGCCCGAAGCCCCGGACGCTCCGATCGAGCTCGGCCTCGCCTCCGGCGAGCGGCTCGAGGTCGACGCCGTGCTCGTGGCCGCCGGGCGCTGGAGTCCGACGGACGCGCTCGACCTCGGCGCCGCCGGGATCGCGGCCGGAAAGAACGGCCTTCTCTCCGTCGACGCCTGCTTCCGCACCAGCGTCCCCCACGTCTACGCGGTCGGCGACGTGATCGGCTTCCCCGCCCTCGCCGCGACCAGCATGGAGCAGGCGCGCGTGGCCATGGCGCGCGCCTTCGACATCCGGCTGAAGGAGGACCTCGCGCCGATCCTGCCCTTCGGCGTCTACACGATCCCCGAGGCCGGCGTGGCGGGGAAGAGCGAGGAGGACCTGCGCAAGGAAGGCGTCGACTGCGTGGTGGGCCGTGCCTCCTACGGACGAAACGCGCGGGGCCGCATCCTCGGCGACTCGACCGGCATGCTGAAGCTCGTGTTCCGCCGCGGCGACATGAAGCTCCTCGGCGTCCACGTCCTCGGCGACCAGGCGACGGAGCTCGTGCACGTGGGCCTCGCGGCGCTCCTCGTCGGCGCGGACGCGTCGCTCTTCAACCGCATGTGCTTCAACTACCCGACCCTGGGCGACCTCTACAAGGACGCGACCTACGACGCCCTCGCGAAGACCGTCGCGCCCGCGCAGCCGCGTTCGTAGGAGGAAGGGCCCGGTACGAGGCGACACCAGGACCTCTCCGATCCGGCCGCCGACGCCGTGGCGGGCAGCCTCCGCGTCGGCCCCTGCGCGAATTCTCCCGTGTTGCTCCAGGTTCCTCAGGTAGACTCGACGGGCCGTCGGCGTCCGCAAACGAACTGGCCTCCGGCCGTGCGCTGCCGCGATCCTTGCGAGGAGCCCCCCGTGCTGCATCGCGTGTCCCCGGCCCTCCTCCTCGTCACGCTCGCCACGCTCGGCATCGCCTGCGAGAAGAAGCACGAAGGGGCGCAGGGCCCCCTGCCCGACGTCGTGGTCGCGCCCGTCGAGAAGAAGGACGTCGAGATCTACTCGGAGTGGATCGGGACGACGACGGGCTACGTGAACGCCCAGATCTACCCGAAGGTCGAGGGCTACCTCCTGAAGCAGGACTACGTGGACGGCAGCGTCGTCAAGGAAGGCGACCTCCTCTTCCAGATCGACCCGCGCCAGTTCCAGGCGACTCTCGATCAGGCCCGCGGTCAGCTCGCGCGCTCCCAGGCCGTGCTCGTGAAGAACGAGCAGGACGTGAGGCGCTACACGCCGCTCGTGGCCCAGGGCGCCGTGAGCCGGCAGGAGCTCGACGACGCGACCCAGGCGCGAGCCGCGAGCGCCGCGCAGGTCGAGGCGGATCGGGCCACCGTGCAGAGCGCCCGACTGAACCTCGAGTGGACCCAGGTGAAGGCGCCGATCACGGGCGTGGCGGGGATCGCGAGCGCCCAGGTCGGCGATCTCGTGAGCCCGTCGACGCTCCTGACCAGCATCTCGCAGCTCGATCCGATCAAGGTCACGTTTCCGGTGAGCGAGATCGAGTACCTGCGGTTCGCGAAGCGGGTCCAGGCGGCCGAGGACTCCGGTGAGCCGAGCAAGAGGGCCGATCTCCAGCTGATCCTCGCGAACGGTGAGCGCTATCCCGAGCCGGGCCGATTCAGCGTGGCGGGGCTCGCGGTGGCGACGACGACCGGCACGATCAACATCCAGGGCCTCTTCCCGAATCCCGACAACCTCCTCCGGCCGGGGCAGTTCGCGAAGGTCCGCGCCGTCACCGATCGCTTTCCCGGCGCGCTCGTGGTCCCGCAGCGCGCGGTCCGCGACCTGCAGGGCATGAGCCAGGTCGCGGTGGTCGGGCCCGACGACAAGGTGACGTTCAGGACGGTGAAGCTCGGCCCGGCGACCGGAAGCGACTATGTCGTCTCCGAGGGTCTCGAGGCAGGCGATCGCGTGATCGTCGAGGGGCTGCAGAAGGTCCGCGACGGCGTCGTCGTGAAGCCCGTCGCCGCGCAGCCCGGCGCGGTGCCCGCGCCCGCACCCCCCGCGGCCGCAAAGCCGGCGCCGGGGAAGTAGCGTGTCCCGCTTCTTCATCGACCGCCCGATCGTGGCGATCGTGATCGCCATCCTGACCGTGGTCGGCGGCCTCGTGATGCTCAGCCGCCTGCCCATCGCGCAGTACCCGGACATCGTGCCGCCGATCATCCAGGTCCAGACCACCTACACCGGCGCCGACGCGCTGGCGGTCGAGGACTCGGTGGCCACGCCGATCGAGCAGCAGGTGAACGGCGTGCAGAACATGATCTACATGAAGTCGATCAACGGCAGCGACGGCACGCTGACGTTGCAGGTCAGCTTCGAGGTCGGCACCGACGTCAACCTGGACCAGGTGTTCACCCAGAACCGGCTCTCCCAGGCGACCTCCCAGCTTCCGGCGAGCGTCAACGAGTACGGGCTCACCGTGCGGCAGACCGTCGGCCTGCCGCTGCTCGTGATTCCGATCTACTCGCCCGACGGGCGATTCGACACGAACTTCCTCGGCAACTACGCCACGATCAACGTCAACGACGAGCTCGCGCGCGTGCCCGGCGTGGGGCAGGTGACGCTGTTCGGCGCGTCGTCCTACTCGATGCGCGTCTGGGTGCGCCCCGACACGCTGGCCAAGCTGCAGCTCACCGTCACCGACCTGATCAACGCGATCAAGGCCCAGAACGTCGTGAACCCGGCGGGACAGGTCGGAGCCGAGCCCGCGCCGTCCGGCCAGGAGTTCACCTACAACGTCACGGCCAAGGGACGGCTCGTCGATGCCGAGCAGTTCGGCGAGATCATCGTGCGGGCGAATCCGGACGGCTCCTTCGTGCGCTTGCGCGACGTCGCGCGGATCGAGCTCGGCGCCCAGACCTACATGCAGATCGGTCGCTTCCAGGGGAAGCCCGCGGCGGTCGTGGCGGTCTACCAGTCCCCGGGCTCGAACGCGCTCGCCACCGCGGACGCGCTCAAGACCGAGATGGAGCGCCTTGCCGCGCGCTTCCCGGCGGGCCTTGCCTACGCCATCGCGCTCGACACCACGCTGCCCGTGAGCGAGGGCATCGACGAGATCGTGCACACCCTCGTCGAGGCGATGGTGCTCGTGATCGTCGTGGTCTTCCTGTTCCTGCAGGGTTGGCGCGCGACGCTGATCCCTCTGATCGCGGTCCCCGTATCCCTGATCGGGGCGTTCATCTTCTTCCCGATGCTCGGCTTCTCGATCAACACGCTCTCCCTGCTCGGCCTCGTGCTCGCGATCGGCCTCGTGGTCGACGACGCGATCGTCGTGGTGGAGGCCGTCGAGGTGGGGATCGAGCACGGGCTCTCTCCGCGCGACGCGACCATCAAGGCCATGGACGAGGTCTCGGGCCCCGTCGTCGGGATCGCGCTGATCCTCGCCGCGGTCTTCATCCCGGCGGGCTTCATGACGGGGATCACCGGCCGCCTCTATCAGCAGTTCGCGATCACCATCGCGATCTCGGTCCTGATCTCCGCCTTCAACGCCCTGACGCTCTCGCCGGCGCTCTCGGCCCTCCTGCTGCGGCCCCGCCAGCCGGCGCGGGGTCCCCTCGGCCGCTTCTTCGAGGCCTTCAATCGCGGCTTCGCGCGCGCGACGGAGGGCTACGTGGGCGTGTCGGCGGCGGCGATCCGGCGGGCCGCGCGCGCGATGCTCTTCCTGGCGGGGCTCGGCGTGATCGGCGTCGGCCTCGGCAAGATCGTGCCGACTTCCTTCGTGCCGAGCGAGGACCAGGGATTCTTCTTCATGCAGGTCTCGCTGCCCGACGCCGCGTCGCTGCAGCGGACGGACGTCGTGACCCGCCGCGTCGAGGAGATCCTGGGCGAGACGGAAGGCATCCAGAGCTACTCGACGATCGTGGGCTACAGCCTGCTCTCGAACATCTCGCAGAGCTACGCCGGCTTCTACTTCGTCCAGCTCACGCCGTGGCACGACCGAGGGGCGAACACGGCCGACGCGATCATGCGTTCGCTGAACCAGCGCCTGAGCAGCCTGCCCGGCGCCCAGGTCTTCGCGTTCGGACCGCCGGCGATCCCGGGCATCGGCAACAGCGGCGGGTTCGACCTCATGCTCCAGGACCGGAGCGGCAGGAGCGTCTCCTACCTGGCGCAGAACACGCAGCGCTTCCTCGAGGCCGCGAACCAGCGCCCCGAGCTCAGCCGCGTGATCACGCTGTTCCGTCCCGACGTGCCCCAGATCTACGCGAACGTGAACACCGACAAGGTCTACAAGCTCGGCGTGAACGCGCAGGACGTCTACTCGACCCTCCAGGCCCTCCTCGGCTCGGCCTACGTGAACCAGTTCAACCGCTTCGGGCGGGTCTGGAAGGTCTTCCTGCAGGCGGAGCCCGAGTTCCGCGTGAACGCCGAGGACATCGGCGGGTTCTTCGTGCGGAACAAGGACCAGCAGATGGTGCCGCTGTCCACGCTCGTGACGTCGGATGCGTCCTACGGGCCGGCCTTCACCAACCGCTATAACCTCTACCGCAGCGCCGAGGTCCTCGGGAGCCCGGCGCCGGGCTACAGCTCCGACGAGGCGAGGGCGGCGGTCGAGGAGGTCGCCCGGCAGGTGCTGCCGAGCGACATGACCTACGCGTGGACCGCCATGTCGTACCAGGAGGAGCACGCGGGTGGCGGCGCGGGAACCTTCGCGCTCTCGATCTTCTTCGTGTTCCTGATCCTCGCCGCCCTCTACGAGAGCTGGTCGCTTCCCTGGAGCGTGCTGCTGACGACGCCGATCGCCGTCTTCGGCGCCTTCCTCGGCATCTGGATGCGCAGGCTCGACAGCGACGTCTTCTCCCAGGTCGGCCTCATCATGCTGATCGGCCTCGTCGCGAAGAACGCGATCCTGATCGTCGAGTTCGCGAAGGCAGAGCTCGAGAAGGGAGAGCGCGGGCTCGTGGACGCGGCGCTCACCGGCGCGAAGCTGCGCCTCCGCCCGATCCTGATGACGAGCTTCGCGTTCATCCTCGGCTGCGTGCCGCTCTGGACCGCGTCCGGCTCGGGGGCGATCTCTCGCCAGAGCATCGGCACGACGGTGATCACCGGCATGCTCGCCGCGACCGGGATCGCGATCTTCCTCGTGCCGGTGCTGTTCGTGCTCGTGGAGCGCTTCGCGAACCCGGGTGGGCACGACGGCGGAGCGAATCCGCCCGCCGCCCCGGGATCGCCCACGCCGCCACCGGCCCCGCCAGCGCCACCCGGAGGCCCGCACTGATGCGCGGTCGCCGGCTCGTCGCAGGCGTGGTCGCGCTCTGCTTCGGCTCGGCCTGCGCCGTCGGGCCGAACTACGTGCGCCCGCCCGTCGCCACTCCCGACGACTACCGGGGCCACGTGACGCCGCCCGAGGCCGCCTCGATCGCCGACCTCCCGTGGTGGGAGGTCTTCGACGACGACGTGCTCCAGAAGCTCGTGCTCGAGGCCCTGAACGCGAACTACGACCTGCAGACGGCCGTCTTTCGCGTGGAGCAGGCGAGGGCGCTCGTCGGCGTCGCGCAGGCGCCGTTCTATCCGCAGATCCAGTACCAGGGCAACAGCGGCCGGCAGCATCAGCCCGAGCTCCTGAGCGTGCCCGACGCCACCTTCAACTACTTCTACGGCGTGTTCTCCCTGGCCTGGGAGCTCGACGTCTGGGGCCGGATCCGTCGCTCGAGCGAAGCCGCGCAGCAATCGCTGCTGGCCACGGAGGAGTTCCGGCGCGGCGTGCTGCTCTCCCTCGTGACGGGCGTGGCGTCGGCCTATCTCACGCTCCTCGAGCTCGACCGCGAGCTCGAGATCGCGCGGGACACCGCGAAGTCCTTCAGGGAGACCCGCGACCTCTTCCAGCGCCGCTTCCTGGGCGGCGTCGGCAACAAGCTCCAGGTCTCGCGCGCCGAGGCCGCCCTGGCCCAGACCGAGGCGACGATCCCGGACCTCGAGCGGCGGATCGTCGCCCAGGAGAACGTGATCTCCGTGCTGCTCGGCCGGAGCCCCGGTCCGATCCCGCGCGGCAAGCCGATGTCGGAGCGTCCCGCGCCGCCGCCCACGCCGCCGGGGCTCCCCTCCACCCTGCTCGAGCGGCGTCCCGACGTGCTCCAGGCCGAGCACGGCATCGCGAGCGCCAACGCCGAGGTCGGCGTCGCGATCGCGAACTTCTTCCCGCGCATCGGGCTCACCGCGCTCTACGGCGCGCAGAGCACCGATCTCAGCGATCTCGTGAAGGGCGCGTTCAGCGTCTGGAACGTGGCCGGGAACGTCACCGGTCCGGTGTTCCAGGGCTTCGCGCTGCTGGAGCAGTACCGCGCCCAGGTGGCCGGCTGGGAGCAGACGAAGGCCCAGTACGAGCAGACCGTGATCACGGCGTTCTCGGAGGTGTCGGACGCGCTCACGGCCCAGACCAAGTTCACGGAGGCGAGGGCGGCGCAGGAGCGCACCGTCGCGGCGTACCAGGAATCGGTCCGCCTCTCCCTGACCCGATACAACTCTGGCCTTGCGACCTACTTCGAGGTGCTGGAAGCCCAGCAGCAGCTCTACCCCGCCGAGATCTCGCTGGCGCAGCTCCAGCTGAGCCAGCTCCTCACGGTGGTGACGCTCTACCGCAGCCTCGGCGGGGGCTGGCAGCTCCCCGACGAGCAGTGGACCCAGGCGCCCTAGCGTCGCTCGCCCGGCGTCCCTGCGGGCAGCCCGAGGCGACCCCGGCCCGACAGAACGCCGTCCCCTGCTCGCCCCGCCGCCGCCTCCTTCGGCGCCGCTCCGGACCCGTCCTGCCGGCTCCCGAAGCGGAGTTGCCGCCACCGCCACGCGACGCCTCCCGCGCCCCCGATTCTCGCGATTTCGTGACGACGGACCCTCAACTCGTCGTGTGTTCCGCCGATACGCCAGGGCAACAGGCCATCTTCGAGCCGCAACCGCGGGCGGAAGCCAGCAAAGCCGGAAGGGCGCAGAGACATGCTCCTCGACTCGATCTTCGGCGTCTTCTCGAACGACCTCGCGATCGACCTCGGCACCGCCAACACGCTCGTCTACGCGCGCGGCAAGGGCATCGTGTGCTCCGAGCCGAGCGTCGTCGCCGTGACCACGACACCGAGCGGCAAGGGCGATCGCATCATCTCCGTCGGCCACGAAGCCAAGGAGATGCTCGGCCGCACGCCCGACTCGATCCGCGCGGTGCGTCCCATCAAGGACGGCGTGATCGCCGACTTCGAGGTGACGGAGGCGATGCTCCGCTACTTCATCCGCAAGGCGCACAACCGCAGCAAGCTCGTGCGCCCGCGGGTCGTGATCTGCGTCCCGCCCTGCATCACGAGCGTCGAGAAGCGCGCGGTGCGCGAGTCGACGCTCTCGGCCGGCGCGCGCGAGGTCTACCTGATCGAGGAGCCCATGGCGGCCGCGATCGGCGCGGGGCTCGACGTCACCGCGGCGACCGGGAACATGATCGTCGACATCGGCGGCGGCACGACGGACGTCGCCGTGATCTCGCTCTCCGGCATCGTCACGTCCCGCTCCATCCGCGTGGGCGGCGACCACATGGACGAGGCGATCATCAACTACGTGAAGCGCAAGTACAACATGCTGATCGGCGAGCGCACCGCCGAGCTCATCAAGGTGACGATCGGCACCGCCGCCCCGAACTCGAAGACCTCGACCATGGAGATCAAGGGCCGCGACCTCGTGTCGGGCATCCCGAAGGTGATCGTCACGACGAGCGACGAGGTGCGCGAGGCGCTGATCGAGCCGATCCACGCGATCACCGAGACCGTGCACCTGACGCTCGAGCGCACGCCGCCCGAGCTCGCGGCGGACATCGTCGACCGCGGCATCATGCTGGTCGGCGGCGGCTCGCTGCTGCGGAACCTCGACCACCTGCTGCGCCAGGAGACGAAGCTCCCGATCCTGCGCAGCGAGGACCCCTTCACCGCGGTCGCCCACGGCGCCGGGAAGCTCCTCGACGACGCGGCGCTGCTCAAGGACGTCGCGATGCAGTAGGGCGCCGCCGGATCAGTCCGGCGACAGCGCCGCCAGGGCGAGCTGCATCGCGAGCTGCATGTCGCCCGAGACCTTGATCTTGCCGCTCATGAAGGCGCCCTGGGGATCGATCTCGCCCGCGCGCAGCTGGCGGTAGGCGTCCATGTCGACCGTGAGCGTGGTGTTCGGCTCCGCCGGGATCTCGTTCCCGCCGAAGCAGGTCAGGATGGCGTAGCCCGCCGGGCCCGAGACCGTGAAGAGCAGCGCGCCCTCGAGGCCGTCGAGGTTCGCGAGGCGCCCGGCGGTGAGCTTCATGCCGCCCGCGAGCCCCGAGAGCCCGCCGAGCATGCCGAGCGCCGAGTCGCCCGCTTCGGCGGCGAGGCGCTCGAAGTCCGCGCGCTCCTGCACGAGCGTCATGAACGGCGGATGCGCCGGCGCGTCGTCCGTCGTCATGCGGCCCTCCGCCACGTTCAGGTAGAACGTTCCGCCGCCCTCGCCGCGCACGTCGTAGCGGATCGTCGCGTTCACGGCGCGCATGCCGTCGAGCACCTTCTGCGCGGCGACGACGGCCTGCGCCTGCTCGTCGAGGGCGCGGTTCCAATCCTTGGGCATCTTCTCGGTGAAGAAGCTGCGGGGGTCGAGCGCCGGGCTCATGGCGATGCCTGCCTCCGTTGCCGCTGCCAGCGGTCCACCTCCCGCAGGTGCTCGGCGTAGCTCTTGGTGAAGACGTGCGTGCCGTCGTTGCGCGACACGAAATAGAGATACTGCGTCTCCGCCGGGGCCACCACCGCGCGCAGCGCGGCCTCGCCGGGGCTCGCGATCGGCCCCGGCGGCAGCCCGGGGCGCAGGTAGGTGTTGTAGACGTTGGTCGGATCGTCGAGGTGCGCGCGTCTGAGGTTCCCGTCGAAGCCCGCGATGCCGTAGATCACCGTCGGGTCCGAATCGAGCTTCATGCCGATCCGCAGCCGGTTCAGGTACACGCTCGCCACGAGCGGGCGCTCCTCCGCAGCGCCCGTCTCCTTCTCCACGATCGAGGCCAGCGTCACCACGTCGCGCATCGAGAGCCCGCTCGCCCGCGCCGGCTCGGCGAGGGGCGCCCACGCCTCGAGGAAGCGGTCGACGAGCACGCGGGCGAGCTCGCGCGCCTCGAGGTGGCGCGGCAGGCGATAGGTCGCCGGGAAGAGGTAGCCCTCGAGGGTCGGTCCTTCGACGCCGAAGGTCGCGGGCGACGCGGGGTCGTACACCACGGCGAGGAACTGGTCGGCGTCGCCCAGCCCGGAGGCCGCGACGCGCGCCGCGATCTGGCGCGCCGAGAAGCCCTCGGGAAACGCCAGCTCGATCGTGAAGATCTCGCCGGCCGCGATCTTCTGCAGGATCGCCGCGGGCGTCATCGCCGGCGAGAGCTCGTACTCCCCCGGGTGGAGCTTCGCGGCGAGCGCGCGCCAGCGCCCGAGGAGCTGCGTCGCGCGCGCGCTGCGGACGAAGCCCGCCGCCTCGAGGTCCCGGGCGACCCTCGAGAGCGTCGCGCCGCGCGGCACCACGAAGAAGCCCACGGCCCCGGCCGGGTCGCGGGGCGAGAGGAGCTCGCGGACCTTCCACGTCGCGAAGAGCGCGCCGCCCGCGAGCACGAGCAGCGCCAGCGCGATCGCCGCGAGCGTCCGCCTCATCGCCCGCTCCGCGCCTCGCGCTCGAGGAACGTCTGCAGCAGCAGCGTCGCCGCCACCTGGTCGACGACGCCGCGCTGCTGCTTCCGGCTGCGGCCCATCTCGTGCAGCGCGCGCTCCGCGCCGCGCGTCGTCCAGCGCTCGTCGAGCAGCGCGACGGGCAGGCCCGTCGCGGCGCCGAGGGCCTCCGCGAAGGCCTGGGCGCGCGCAGCCTCCGGGCCCCGACGGCCGTCCATGTGGATCGGAAGGCCGACCACGACCGTGCCCACCTCGCGCTCCGCCGCGAGCGCGCGCAACGCCTCGACGTCGGCCTTCGTCGAGCGGCTCGCGATCACGCCGGCCGGGAACGCGATCTTGCGCGACTCGTCGGAGATCGCGAGGCCGATGCGCTTCGAGCCGAGGTCGATCGCGAGCACGCGCGTGGGGGAGGCCATCGCCACGAGGCTAGCGACGCGTCGCTGCCGCGGCCGGAGGGCTAGCTCGCGGCGGCCGCGGGCGGATCCTGGCGGCCGCGCCGCGCGAGGGCGCCCTGGGCCGCGTCGCGGATCGTCGCATCGCCGTTCGCCGCGACGTCCGCGAGCGCCGCACGGGCCTCGTCGCCCGGGAGCTTCGAGAGCGCATGGAGCGCGGCGATCTTCAGGTCGCGCAGCGCCTGGCGGCGGAGCAGGCTCTTGCGGCCGAGGATCGCGACGAGGTCCGGCACCACGTCCGCGCGGCCGCGCCGGCCGAGCATCAGCAGGATCTCGCGCGCGAGCGGGAGCTCGTTGCGCTCGCACGCTCCGTGGAGGCGCTGCCGCACGGCCTCGAGCCCGTGCGCCTGGCCCGAGACCGCGAGGCAGTGCGCGGCCTGGGCCGCGAGCTCGGCGTCCTTGCCGTCGAGCGTCTGCACGAGGATCGAGACGGCGCTCGGGTGGCTGATCTTCGCGAGCGCCTTCGCGGCCTCGCGGCGCAAGACCGGATCGATGCCGCGCAGGCGGGCAGTGAGCGCGGGCACGGCGGCGGGATGCTGGATCTCCCCCGCGAGCCAGGCGGTGGTGCGCGCGCGCACCGGGTCGGCCGTCTCGAGCTCGCGCACGAGGTGCGGCGCGGCCGCCTCGCCCATCGCGATCAGGATCCCGTTCAGGTGCCCGCGGCGCTTCGGATGCTTCTCCGCGGCGATCGCGTCGAGGAGCTTCGGGATGAAGTCGCTGCCGAGCGCGAGCAGCACCTGCGACGCCTGGAGGCTCGACGGCGTGTCGTCGGAGCAGGCGCGCTGGAGCAGGAGATCGAGGCGCGGTCCGCTCGCGACGGCGCGCAGGCGGGCGGCCGCCTCGAGGCGCTGCTCGTCGTTCCGCCCCCGACGATCCGCCGACTCGGCGGCGAGCCGCACCATCTCCGCGAAGACGTCGTCGGAGGCGCTGCGCGCCACCCGGTCGGAGGGCTTCACCATGCCGACCGGCATCGGCGTGTCGTCGTCGTGCTTCTCGAGCACGGGCTGTCGGAGCGGCGGCGCCGTCGCCGCGGCGACCGGATTCGGTGTCGGAGCGGCAGGCGTGGGCGGCGGCGTCGGGGGCGCTGCGACGGCAATCGGTGTCGGTGCCGCGACGGCAACGGGAGTCGGCGCCGCGACGGCGGCCGGCTCCTCCGCCGCGGGCGGCTCGCCGAGGGCGTGCTCGTCCGTCGGCGGCGGGCTCTCGACGAGCGCAGGCTCGGCGTCGCCGAACGCGAGGTCCGGAGCCTCCTCGATCGCGGGCTCGGCCGGCATGGGAGCCGGGAGGGGCCCGCTTCCCAGGGCCTCGGCGACGGCCTCCGAGATCGCCTCCGCGCTCGGGCCGGCTGCTGCCTCGTCCGGAAGGGCGACCGCATCGGGCTCGATCCCGAGCCCGGGCTCGCCGGGCGGCGTCGCGGCCTCCGCGGCAGGCAGCGAGGAGAGCAGGGCCTCCGGGAGCTCCTCCTGGAGGGGCTCGCCCAGCGCCGCCTCGAGATCCGGCACCTCGGGCGCCGGAAGGGGATCGGCCGCGGCGATCGCCGCCTCCACGGGCTCGGCGAGCGCCTCCTCCATCTCGCTCGGATCGAGCTCCCGGGGAGGCGTCGGCGTGGCCCGGCGCCGGCCGGTGCCGGCCGGGCGCTGGGACTCGGGCGTATCCGCCAGGCTCTCCACCAGGCTGCAGAACGCCGGCAGCTCGAGGTCCTTGTCCAGCCGGATGCCGAGGAGACCGCGGTGCGAGCAGGTCCGCGCCAGCTCGACGGCCGGCGCAAGGGTCAGGCGGGGGCCGCCGTGGCCGAGGCGCAGCAGGCGACCGTCCATCACGAGCTCGAGGACGCCCGAGCGGGCCAGCTCGGCGGCGCAGGCCAGGTGCGCCCGCTCGATCACCTCCTCCAGGCGAGGGTCGCCCGCCCGGAGCAGGGAGCGAGCCTTCACGGCGCGCCCCAGCTCGGCGAGCACGAGGGCGATGTGGCGCATGGCCGGGTCCATCAGCGTGCACCTCGGGCGGTCCGGGAGGGCGCACCCCGGCCGGCCCGTCGGAAATCCGTGCTGCTCATCGTCCTCCTGGCCCGCGGCCTTGACCTGCCGCCGCGAGAAAGGCTTGGGGCCGCGTGGTTTGACCACCTCCTGCGCGCGCAGCTACGCTCGGCTCGTCGTCCGGCTCCCCCCGCCGAGGCGTCGACCCCTCCGGTCCCGAGCGGTTTCGCCATCGAGACTTCTCCTCGGCCCGAGCCCCGAGCTGCGTCCGGCCCCGTCGCGGGCCGCTTCGCGTGGTGCGTCGCCACTGCGTGTGGGGCGGGTCTGTCGCCGATCGCGCCGGGCACCGCCGGATCGGCCGTCGGCGTGCTCCTCTTCCCGGTGTTCGCGCCATTCCCGCTGGCCCTCTACCTGCTCTCGGTCGCGGCGATCACCGCGCTCGGCATCTGGGCCGCGGATCGCATGGAGGCGGTCTTCGGCGTGAAGGACGACGGGCGCATCGTGATCGACGAGGTCGCGGGCCAGCTCCTGACCCTGGCTCCCCTCGTGGCGCTCGGCGCCTCGCGGAATTGGCTGCTGGTCGTGACCGGATTCGTCCTGTTCCGGGTGTTCGATGTGTGGAAGCCGGGGCCGGCGCGCTGGCTCGAGGCGAACCTCCCGGGAGGGGCGGGCGTGGTGATGGACGACGTGATGGCGGGAGCGTTCGCGGCGCTGGCGCTCGCCGCAATCGCCCTCGGCACGGAGCGATGGCTCGGATGAAGGCGGAGATCCTGACGATCGGCGACGAGGTGATGCGTGGCGAGATCGTCGACTCGAACAAGTCGTTCCTGTCGGAGCGCCTGCTCACGCTCGACGTCGAGACCCGCTTCCACGCCTCGGTGCGCGACGATCCCGACGACATGCGCGACGCGTTCCGGCGCGCGGCGGAGCGCAGCGACGTCGTGCTGGTGTCGGGCGGCCTCGGCCCGACGCGCGACGACCTCACCACCGAGGTGCTCGCCGCGAGCTTCGGACGGAAGCTCTTCCTGCACGAGCCCTCGCGCGCGGCGCTCACGCGCTTCTACGAGGCGGTGGGCCGCGTGATGCCGCCGAACAACCTGAAGCAGGCCTACTTCCCCGAAGGCGCCGACGTGCTGCCGAACCCGATCGGAACCGCGCCGGGCTTCGCCCTGGAGGCCGGCCGCGCGATCTTCTACGTCCTGCCCGGCGTGCCGCGCGAGCTCGTGAAGATGATGGACGAGCAGGTGCTGCCGCGGCTCGCGGCGCGGCGCGGCTCCCACGCCGGCGCGGCGGGCGGGGACGTCGTGCGCGCGCGCCTCCTGCGCACCTTCGGCACGGGCGAGTCGGCCCTCGACGACGCGCTCCGGGACGTCGCGGCGGGCGGCTACGGCGCCGGCCCGTCGGACGTGATCCTGGGCTTCCGCACCGCATTCCCCGACAACTACCTGCGCCCCCTCGCGCGCGCGAAGACGATCAGCGAGGCCGACGCGAAGCTCGCCCGCGTGTGCGAGGCGATCCGCGCGCGCCTCGGTGCGGTGGTGTACGGCGAAGGCGACGACACGATGGAGGTCGTCGTCGGCCGGCTGCTGCGGGAGCGGGGCCGCACGCTCGCCGTGGCCGAGTCGTGCACGGGCGGTCTCGTCGCCCAGAAGATCACCTCCGTCGCGGGCTCCTCGGACTACTTCCTGGGCGGCGTCGTCGCCTACGCGAACGCGGCGAAGGAGGCGCTCCTCGGCGTGCCGCGCGACCTGCTCGCGCAGCACGGCGCGGTGTCGGAGCCCGTCGCGCGCGCCATGGCCGAGGGCGTGCGGGCGCGCTTCGGCGCCGACCTCGCGGTCTCGACGACGGGCATCTCCGGGCCCGGCGGGGGCACGGCCGAGAAGCCGGTCGGCCTCGTCTTCGTGGGCTTCGCCGACGCGACGCGCACGCACGTCGACCGCTTCGTCTTCCCCTTCGATCGCGAGCGCCACCGCGTCCTCACGGCGCAGCTCGCCCTCGACTGGGTGCGCCGCGCGCTCCTCGACGAGCCCCTCGAGTCACCCCAGATCTCGCGGAGGAAGGCGTGAATGGGATTCGCGCGTTCTTCGCCCTGGCGCTCGAAGGCGACGCGAAGGCCGCGGCCGCCCGCGAGCTCGAGCGGCTGCGCGCGCTGCCCGGCGCCGACGCCGTGCGCTTCGTGCGCGGGGACGGTCTCCACGTGACGTTGCGCTTCCTGGGCGAGATCCCGCACGCGCAGGTGGCGCCGCTCGCCACCGCGGTCGGGGCCGAGCTCGCGCCCCTCGCGCCCTTCGACGCGACGCTCGGCGCCGTCCATGCGTTCCCGTCGGCGCGCCGGCCGCGCGTCGTCGCCCTCGAGCTCTTGCCCGAGGCACCCTTCACCGCCCTCGCCGCCGCCGTCGAGCGCGGCGTCGTGGCCACGGGCTTCGCGCCCGAGCCGCGGCCCTTCCGCGCCCACCTGACGCTCGGGCGCGTGCGCCCGGGACGACGGCTCGATCCCTCGCTCGCGGCGCCGGCCGAGGCGCCCGCCGCCGCTCCGACCTCGTTCCCCGTCCGCAGCATCGTGCTCTACCAGAGCACGCTCGCGCCCGAGGGCTCCACGTACACCCCGCTCGAGCGATTGCCGCTCGGCGGAGACGATCACCCCCGATCCACACCGTCGAAGGAGTAGACGACATGGCCACGCCGCAGAGCACGCCGACCGAGCGACCCGCGACTCGCGACCAGAACAAGCGCAAGGCGATCGAGCTCGCCGTCTCGACGATCGAGAAGCAGTTCGGCAAGGGATCCATCCTGCAGATGAGCGAGGACGCCGTCGACAAGGAGATCGACGCGATCTCCTCGGGCTCGGCGAGCCTCGACCTCGCCCTCGGCATCGGAGGCTATCCGCGCGGGCGCGTGATCGAGATCTACGGCCCGGAGTCGAGCGGCAAGACGACGCTCGCGCTCCACGCCGTGGCCGAGGTGCAGCGCACGGGCGGCGTGGCGGCGTTCATCGACGCCGAGCACGCCCTCGATACGGGCTACGCGAAGCGCCTCGGCGTGAAGGTCGAGGACCTGCTCGTGTCTCAGCCCGACACCGGCGAGCAGGCCCTCGAGATCGCCGACGTGCTGCTGCGCTCGGGCGCGATCGACCTGGTCGTGGTCGACTCGGTGGCCGCGCTCGTGCCCAAGGCCGAGATCGAGGGTGAGATGGGCGACCAGCACGTGGGTCTCCAGGCCCGGCTCATGAGCCAGGCGCTGCGCAAGCTCACGGGCACCGTCTCGAAGTCGAACGCCACGGTGATCTTCATCAACCAGATCCGCATGAAGATCGGCGTCATGTTCGGAAACCCCGAGACCACGACCGGCGGCAACGCGCTCAAGTTCTACGCCTCGGTGCGCCTCGACGTGCGACGCATCGCGGCCATCAAGGAAGGCGAGGAGGTCACGGGCAACCGCACGCGCGTGAAGGTGGTGAAGAACAAGGTCGCGCCGCCCTTCCGCCAGGCCGAGTTCGACATCCTCTACAACGAGGGCATCTCCCTCGAGGGCGATCTGCTCGACCTCGCGAGCGAGGCCGGAATCGTGGAGAAGAGCGGCTCCTGGTACAGCTACGGCGGCGAGCGCATCGGCCAGGGCCGCGAGCAGGCGCGGAAGTTCCTGCGCGAGAACGCGGACGTGACGGCGCGCATCGCCGAGGCGCTCTATGCCGCGAAGGGCGTGAAGCGGCGCGTGCCGGTCGGGGCCGGCGTCGTCGCGACGGCGGCCGTCGAGGCCGAGAAGGAGTAGCGCCGCGCTTCGGCACGGGGGCGACGGCCGACGGCCGTCGCCCCCGTGATAGCCTCGCGCCATGGTCTCACGCTGCGATCCTCCGCGGCGACCCCGGACGTAGAGGAGGTGTACCCGGTGAAGGTCTTCCTCTCCGTCGACATGGAGGGCATCTCGGGCCTCGTGCGCTGGGAGGACGTCGTGCTGCGTGGCATGGACTTCCAGCGCAACCGGCGGCTCATGACCCTCGACGCGAACGCGGCGATCGAGGGCGCGTTCGACGGCGGCGCGACGGAGGTGGTGGTCGAGGAGAACCACGGCGTGGAGGCGCTCTGCGACCTCCTGCTCGACGAGATCGATCCGCGCTGTCGCGTGATCCGCGGCGCCGGGCGTCCCACGGCGACGACGATGGCGGGGCTCGATGCGGCCTGCGGCGTCGTGCTGCTCGTCGGCCACCACGCGCGGGCGGGATCGTTCCCCGGGATCATGGCCCACACGATCTCCTACGAGCGCTTCCGCGCGGTGCGCGTGAACGGCCGCGACTGCGGCGAGACGGAGCTCTTCGCGATCCGCGCGGGCGAGCTCGGCGTGCCCGTCGGCCTCGTGACGGGCGACCAGGTGGTGTGTGCGGAGCTCCGTCGTCGCGTTCCCGAGGCCGAGGGAGTCGAGGTGAAGCGCGCGCTCTCGAACGTGGCGGGCGACGTGATCCCGCCCGAGCGCGCGCGTCCGATGGTTCGCCAGGGCGCGCGACGCGCCGTCGAGCGCGCGCTGCGCGGCGAGCTGCGTCCCCACCGCGAGGAGCCCGCGCCCTACGAGATCGAGGTCGAGCTGCGGCAGCCGCCCGAGGAGCCCCTGCGCGAGAACCTGCGCAAGCTCCCCGAGTTCGCGCTGCACGGCGATCGCACGGTCTGCACCACGGCACCCGACATGGACCTGGGCTTCCGCCGGATCGCCTATCTGGGCTACGGCCATGCGCCCGGGATCGTCCGCTACTGACGCGCGTTCGCGACGCTAGCTCCCGAGCGGCGCGCCCCAGGCGTCGGCGAAGGCGACCTCCTCGAGGGGCCGCCGCCGCAGCTGCTTCGGAAAGCCGCGCGCGGGATAGCCGAGGGTGACCATCGCCGCGGTCGCGAACTCCGCGGGGATGCCGAGGAGCTCCTTCACCGCGGGCTCCTGCTGGCAGAGGAGCGTGGTGAGCGCCGTGCCGAGCCCCTGCTCGCGCGCGGCGAGGAGCACGTTCTCGACGGCGGGGTAGACCGAGGCGCCGCCCACGATCGAGATGCGTCCGAGCTGGCCGTCGGTCGCGTAGAGATCGGCGATGCGGGCGCACACCACGAGCATCACCGGGATCTCGTGCAGATGCTGCGCGAAGTGGTCGGCATTCTCGACCATGCGGGCCTGGGCCGCCGCGGCCGACGAGGCGGCGGAGCCGCCGCCGGCGCCGACGCGCGCCTGGCGGACCGCGGCGACGTACTGGCTCCAGATCGGGAGGTAGAGCTCCGCGAGCCGGCGTCGCTTCGCCGCGTCGCGCACCGCGACGAAGCGGACGGGCTGGCGGTTGCCGCCGCTCGGCGCGTAGCGCGCGGCGTCGAGCACGCGCGCGAGCACGCGCTCCGGCACGGGATCGCTCTTGTAGAACCGACAGGTCCCGGTCGAGGTGAGGGCGTCTCGCAGCTCCATGGCCGCGAGCGTCGCGCCCCATCCGCGCCGCCGCCAGGGGTCGGCGGCCGCCCGGCGAGCCTCCGCCGGCTCAGCAGCGCGTGGCGCGGCGGCGCAGCGACGTCGCGAGGGCCGCGAGGCCGCAGGCCAGGAGCGAGGCCGTCGCCGGCTCGGGCACGAGGGTCGCCGTCACGAAGAAGCCGTCGTTCGCGAGCGTGCGGCCGCCCACGCCGGGGTAGTTGCCCGCGGTGTAGCTCGTCGCGTTGCCCGCGAGGCCCATCCGGATCGCCGCCTCGTCGCCGTTGTTGCCCTGGCGGGTGGAGGTGGCGCTCGCGGTCCAGGCGAAGTTCAGGGTGACGGTCTGGTTCGCGCCGGTCCCGACGCCGGTGATGACGGCGCTCGAGGTCAGGTTGAACGGCGTGTTGCTGCCGGCCGCGCCCGACACCGTTCCGGCGCTCGCGAGGCCGAGCGAGCCCGAGCTGAGCGAGCCCGCGCCGCTTCGCGTGCCCGTGACTGCGCTCATGGTCGCGCTCGCGCTGCCGTTGCCGTCGTCCACGAGGGTCATCGCGCCCACGAGGCTCTCGTTGATGAACAGCCACCAGTTCGCGCCGGCCGTCTGGTTCACGGTGAACGTGATCGAGTAGCTCGCGGTGTGGCTCTCCGTGATGGTCGCGTTGTTTCCGATGTCGGTTCCGACCACCATCGCGTAGCGCGTCTGGAAGGACGTCGCGCTCGAGGACAGCGTCGAGACCGAGCTCGTGCGGATTCGCGTGATGGGCGGCGGGTTCGTGTCCACGAACTGGTTCGCACTGTTCGTGCCGCCGAGCGATACCGTCGGCGTGCCGAGGGTGAGGGCGCCGGCCGAAGACGCGATCGCGAGCCACGCCGCCACGGCGACGGCAGCGCCGCGCGCGGGTCGCAGGGAGCGACTCTTCCTGGAGGGAGTTCGGAGGCTCATGACGTTCTCCTCTCGGCCCGGGCCGGCGCCGCGCGCGGTCTCCTCGGCGACTTTCCAACCACGCTCCCGCGTTCCGCGGGTGGAATCTCGATCTGCGACGAGCACGCTCTTCTCCGCCTACGCCACGCGCTTTCGGCGCGCCATCCACTCGAGCCCCAGCAGGCCGAGGGTCGTCGTCATCCAGGCGCCGGGCTCCGGCAGGAGCGCGGCCGACTCGATCCTCGGTCGGGCCGCTCGCGCGGCGTCGCTCGCGCCGGGGCGGCTCTCGGTCTCCGCGAGTCGCGTCTCACGCGCGACGCTCGCATGCGTCTCTCCCGCGACGCTCGCGCGCGCCTCGCCCGCGACGCCAGAGAGGCACGCGGCGGATGCGCCCACCACGAGCAGCAGCAGTGCGAGCTGGAGGAACGCCGCGGGCTGCGACGACCGCTTCGAGGACGAAGAGTGGAGGGTTCGAATCCGCATCGAGCTCCTCGCCCGAACGATTCCTCCCTCCCAGGAGACCATTCGGTACTGGAGCCTTGTTCGGAAGTTCACGAGTCGATCTTGAGGGACGAACCCTTCGCAGTGTCGGAGACAAATGCGCACGTGCTGCGCATCCGAACGTGCAATCGATGCGCAGCGGTGTCGGCTGAGTGCGCGCTACGGCGCGAGGAGCTGGCGCAGCACGAACGGCAGGATCCCCCCGTGCCGGTAGTACTCGATCTCGTCGAGCGTATCGATGCGGCAGATGACCGGGATCTCGTCCACCCGGCCGTTGCTCCGTGTGATGCGGCACACGAGGCTCGCGCGCGGTCGCAGCCCCGCCTCGAGGCCGACCACGTCGATCGTCTCGCTGCCCTCGAGGCCGAGCGTCTTGCGCGTGGTGCCCGGCTGGAAGACGAGGGGCAGGACGCCCATCCCGACCAGGTTCGAGCGGTGGATGCGCTCGAAGCTCTCGGCGATCACGGCCCTTACACCGAGGAGCTGCGTGCCCTTTGCCGCCCAGTCGCGCGAAGAGCCGGAGCCGTACTCCTGTCCCGCCACGATCACGAGCGGCACGCCGCGCTTCTCGTACTCCATCGCGACGTCGTAGATGGGCGCGACGGATCCCTCGGGCTCGAGCTTCGCCACGCCGCCCTCGGTGCCCGGCGCCGCCTCGTTGCGCAGGCGGACGTTCGCGAGGGTGCCGCGCATCATCACCTCGTGGTTCCCGCGCCGCGCGCCGTAGCTGTTGAAGTCGGCCTTTGCGACGCCGTGGGCGACGAGGTACTTCGCCGCCGGCGAGTCGACGGCGATGTTGCCCGCGGGCGAGATGTGATCGGTCGTGATGCTGTCGCCGAGGAGCGCCAGGATCCGCGCGCCGCGCACGTCCCGCACGGCGCCCGGCTCGCGCGACATCCCGTCGAAGTAGGGCGGCTTCCGCACGTAGGTGCTCGCCCGGTCCCAGCCGAAGGTCAGGCTCCCGCCGCCGCCGATCGCGGCCCAGCGCTCGTCGCCCTGGAACACGTCGGCGTAGCGCCGGCGGAACATCTCCGGCGTCAGCGCCGCGCGCACGGCGTCGCGCACCTCCTGGTTCGACGGCCACACGTCGCGCAGGTACACCGGCTTGCCGTCGCTGCCGCGGCCGAGCGGGTCCTTCGCGAGGTCGATCCGCAGCGTGCCCGCGAGGGCGAAGGCCACGACGAGGGGAGGGGAGGCCAGGTAGTTCGCCCGCACGGCGGGGTGCACGCGACCCTCGAAGTTGCGGTTGCCCGAGAGCACGGCGCCCACGACGAGATCGCCGGCCTTGATCGCGGCGTCGATCGCCTCGGGCAGCGGCCCCGAGTTCCCGATGCACGTCGTGCAGCCGAAGCCCACGAGCTGGAAGCCCAGGGCGTCGAGGTCCGCCTGCACGCCCGCGGCCTTCAGGTAGTCCTCGACGACCTGCGAGCCGGGCGCGAGGGAGCTCTTGACCCACGGCTTCCGCGAGAGGCCCCGGGCCCGCGCCTTCCGCGCGAGCAGGCCCGCGGCGATCATCACGTCGGGGTTCGAGGTGTTCGTGCAGCTCGTGATCGCCGCGATCACCACGTCTCCGTGGGCGAGCTCGTGGTCCATCCCCGCGAGCGCGATCTTCGCGTCGGCCGACGCGCCCTTCTTGAGCAGCGAGGGAAGCTGCTCGCGGAACTCGACGCCGACGCGCTCGAGCGACACACGGTCCTGCGGACGCTTCGGGCCGGCGAGGCTCGGCTGCACGCTGGAGAGGTCGAGCTCCAGCACGTCCGTGAAGACGGGGTCGGGCGTGCTCGCGTCGCGCCAAAGGCCCTGGGCCCGGGCGTACGCCTCGACCAGCGCCACGCGCTGCGGATCGCGCCCCGTGAAGCGCAGGTAGCTCACGGTCTCCGCGTCGACCGGGAACAGCACGCACGTCGAGCCGTACTCCGGACACATGTTCGAGATCGTCGCGCGGTCGGGCAGGGCGAGGGCGTCGAGGCCCGGGCCGAAGAACTCGACGAACTTCCCGACGACGCCCTTCTTGCGCAGGAGCTGGGTGACGGTGAGCACGAGGTCGGTCGCGGTGCGGCCCTCCGGGAGCCGGCCGACGAGGCGGAAGCCGATCACCTCGGGCAGCAGCATCGACATCGGCTGGCCGAGCATCGCCGCCTCCGCCTCGATTCCGCCCACGCCCCAGCCGAGGACGCCGAGCCCGTTCACCATCGTGGTGTGGCTGTCGGTGCCGACCAGCGTGTCGGGATAGGCCTGGACCTTGGGGCTGCCCTTCGGATCGCTCGTCCACACGACCTGGGCCAGGTACTCGAGGTTGACCTGGTGGCAGATGCCGGTGCCCGGCGGCACCACGCGGAAGTCGTCGAGGGCGGCCTGGCCCCAGCGCAGGAATGCGTAGCGCTCGCGGTTTCGCTGGTACTCGAGCTCGACGTTGCGCGCGAAGGCGTCGCGCGAGCCGAACGCGTCGACCTGCACGGAGTGGTCGATCACGAGGTCGACGGGGACGAGCGGATTGATCTTCCGCGGGTCGCCGCCGAGCGAGACCATCGCGTCGCGCATCACCGCGAGGTCGACCACCGCCGGCACGCCCGTGAAGTCCTGCATCAGGACGCGCGCGGGCCGGAAGGCGATCTCGCGGTCCGAGCGCCGGGCGTCGAGCCAGGCGGGGAACGCGCGCAGGTCGTCCGCCGTGACGGAGCGTCCGTCCTCGAAGCGCAGCAGGTTCTCGAGCAGGATGCGGAGCGACACCGGCAGGCGTTCGATGCCGGCGAGGCCTCCCGCCGCCGCGGCCGGCAGGCTCCAGTACTCGTACTCGCGACCCTGCACGGAGAGACTGCGCCGGGCGCCGAAGCTGTCGCGGTTCGTCGTGACCACGTCGGGATCCTCCCTGGATCCCTAGGTACCCCCGCCGGAGGGTCGGCGGTAGGCGCGGCGGAAGAATACGATCCATTCCTTACGGGAAACGCCGCGGGCGGCGATTCGTCGGCGTGCCGGCGCCCCGGCCTGCGTTCGCCTCCGTCGCCGCCGCCGCCCCGGGGCGCGTCCTGCACCCGCTCGCGCCGGCGGAAGCGCGCGGAAGCCCGCGTCGCCTCTCGGGCCCGGGGCACGGCGGCCCCTCGGAAGCCCGCGCGCAGCGCGCGCCCGCGCCTCAAGCCTCTCCTCCGTCGGGTCGAAACGCCCCGAGAAGCAGCCGGGGAGAGGAGTCGGAGCCCATGGCGATGGAGCTGAACGAGATCCTGAAGGTCGCCGTGAAGGGCGGAGCCTCCGACATCCATCTCAAGTCGGGGCTTCCGCCGATGTTCCGGGTCGACGGCGCGCTCGTTCCGCTGAAGAACGGCGAGCGCCTCCTGCCCGACGACCTCACCCGGATGGCCCTCGGGATCATGAACCCCGTGCAGCGCGCGCGCTACGAGAAGCACCACGAGTGCGACCTCGCCTACGGCGTCGCCGGCCTCGGCCGCTTCCGCGTGAACGTGTTCCAGCAGCGCGGCTCGACCGGCATCGTGTTCCGGGTGATCCCCTTCAACGTCCGTACCGTGGAGCAGCTCCACCTGCCGAAGGTGGTCGAGACGATCTCCATGGAGCAGCGCGGGCTGATCCTCGTCACGGGCACCACCGGCTCCGGCAAGTCGACGTCGCTCGCCGCGATGATCGACCACATCAACTCGAACCGGACCTGCCACATCGTGACGATCGAGGACCCGATCGAGTTCCTGCTGCGCGATCGCCGCTCGATCGTGAACCAGCGGGAGATCGGCGTCGACACCGACAGCTTCGCGAACGCGCTCCGCGCCTCGCTGCGCCAGGACCCCGACGTGATCCTGCTCGGCGAGATGCGCGATTTCGAGACGATCGAGACGGCGATCACCGCCGCCGAGACCGGCCACCTCGTGATGAGCACGCTCCACACGCTCGACGCGGTGGAGACGATCAACCGCATCATCTCGGTGTTCCCGCCGTACCAGCAGCGGCAGGTGCGCCTGCAGCTCGCGTCGATCCTGAAGGCCGTGATCTCGCAGCGACTCGTGCCCCGCGCCGACGGCAAGGGCCGCGTGCCCGCGCTCGAGGTGATGGTCTCCACGGCGCGCGTGCGCGAGTGCATCGCCGACAAGGACCGCACCAAGGAGCTCCACGACGCGATCTCGAAGGGCTTCACGAGCTACGGCATGCAGACCTTCGACCAGTCGCTGATGCACCTCGTCAAGGGGAACCTCGTGACCTACGAGGAGGCGCTGAAGAACGTCTCCAACCCCGACGACTTCGCGCTGCGCTTCCGCGGCATCGCCTCGACCTCCGACGGCACCTGGGACGACTTCGACAAGGACGACGAGGAGAAGAACGAGTCGACCCAATCCCGCGTCGCGCCGGGCGGCGCCGGCGGCGGCGCGGCGCCGCGCGCCGCGGCGGGCGAGGCGGGCGCGGGCGCGAGCGACCTCAAGATCGAGCGCTTCTAGGCCGCGGGCCGCAACGGCCGCCCGTCCGCCGCTCCAAGATTTCGCTTTGACCAGGGCCCTCCGAGAGATAGGGTGGACCTCGACGCCGCGTCGTCGCGCGGCCCGGAGGACCACGCCATGGGACTCTTCGGGGACGAGGGAAAGTCGAAGCCGCCCGCCACGCCGACCGCCAAGCCGAAGGCCGACTTCTCGAACGTGAAGGCCGGCAGCTCCTCGACGGCGCCGCCTCCGGCGGAGGCGCCGGAGGAGAAGTCGTACGTCGTGAAGCCGGGCGACAGCCTGTCGAAGATCGCGAAGGCGCAGTACGGCAACGCCAATCAGTGGAAGAAGATCTACGACGCGAACCGGGACCGGATCCACGATCCCGACCTGATCCAGCCGGGCTGGAAGCTGCGGATCCCGGAATGAAGGAGCCCAGCATGCCGCACCTGCTTCGCGCGGGAGCGTACGCGCTCGTCGCGCTGCTCGCGCTCGCTGCCTGCTCGCGCACCGAGACCGCCCCGACGCCGGCGGCGCCGCCGACCGTCAACGCTGCGCCGCCGAGCGCCGCGCCGGCGCCGCTCTCGGTCAGCTCGATCGACCTCGGCAGGAGCCTCGGCGCGGACAAGTCGATCGCCGAGGCGGCGACGGAGTTCGCGCCGAGCGACACCTTCTACCTGTCCGTGAAGACGAGCGGGGCCGCGCCCAAGGCGAAGCTCACGGCGCTCTGGACCTTCGAGGACGGCCAGAGCGTCGCCGAGTCGTCCGAGGACATCGCCCCGACCGGCCCGGCCACGACCGAGTTCCACGTCGCGAAGCCCGACGGGTGGCCGACCGGGAGCTATCGCGTCCAGGTCTTCCTCGACGGACGGGCCGTGGGCACGAAGGAGCTCGTGGTGCGCTAGCTCCGAGGGCGCGCCCCGCGCGGCGTCGCGGGGTGCCGCCCGGCCCTCGTCCGGCCCGGCTATATTCGCCCGGACCGAACGAGGAGCCCCCATCGATGCCTTCCCGGTCCCTGTCCGCGCGGGAGATCCGCGAGGAGTTCCTCCGCTTCTTCGAGGCCCGCGGCCACCGCCGCGTGCCGAGCGCCTCGCTGATCCCGGAGTCGGACCCGACGCTCCTCTTCACGAACGCGGGCATGGTTCCCTTCAAGCGTCTCTTCCTCGGCGAGGAGACCCGCGACTACACACGGGCGACGAGCTCCCAGAAGAGCATGCGCGTCTCGGGCAAGCACAACGACCTCGAGAACGTGGGCCGTACGCCGCGCCATCACACCTTCTTCGAGATGCTCGGGAACTTCTCCTTCGGCGACTACTTCAAGCGCGAGGCCATCGCCTGGGCCTGGGAGCTCGTGACGAAGGTCTACGGGCTCCCGCCGGAGAAGCTCGGCGTCACCGTGTTCCGCGAGGACGACGACGCCGAGCGCCTCTGGCGCGAGGAGGTCGGCATCCGCGCGGACCGCATCCGCCGGCTCGACGAGGCCGACAACTTCTGGGCGATGGGCGACACCGGGCCGTGCGGCCCGTGCTCCGAGATCTACTTCGACATGGGCGAGCGGCCCGGGAGCGCGCCGGGCTTCGACCCGACGGACGAGTCCGGCCGCTGGCTCGAGATCTGGAACCTGGTCTTCATGCAGTTCGACCGCGACGCGAGCGGGAAGCTCCGTCCGCTTCCGAAGCCCTGCGTCGACACGGGAGCCGGCCTCGAGCGCATGTCGTCGGTGATCCAGGGCGTCGCGTCCAACTACGACACCGATCTCTTCCGTCCCCTCCTCGAGCGCGCGCAGGAGCTCTCCGGCGTCGCCCTCGGCACCGATCCCGAGAAGGACGTCTCGCTGCGGGTCGTCGCCGACCACGCCCGCGCCTGCACCTTCCTGATCGGCGACGGCGTGCTCCCCGCGAACGAAGGCCGCGGCTACGTGCTGCGGCGCATCCTGCGGCGCGCGGCGCGCCACGGCGTGCTGCTCGGGCTCGAGCGCCCGTTCCTGCACAGCGTCGCGGACGCCGTGATCGACGAGATGGGCGGCGCCTATCCCGAGCTCGTCGAGCGCCGGGCCTTCGTGACCGATCGCATCCGCCGCGAGGAGGAACGCTTCCTCGAGACCCTCTCGAAGGGTCTCACGCTGCTCGAGGGCGAGATCTCGGAGGCCAGGGCGCGCGGTCAGCGCGTGCTGCCGGGTGGCGTCGTGTTCAAGCTGTACGACACCTTCGGCTTCCCGCTCGACCTGACCCAGGACATCCTTCGCAGCCATGCCCTGGAGGTCGACCAGGCCGGCTTCGATGCGGCGATGGGCGAGCAGCGCGAGCGCGCGCGGGCGGCCTGGAAGGGCAGCGGTGACGCCGCGGTGTCGGAGGTCTACAACCGCCTCGCCGCGGAGTCCGCGAGCGCGTTCCACGGCTACGAGACGCTCGAGCTCGACTCCAAGGTCCTCGCCCTCGTGAAGCACGGCGTGCCGGTCGAGACCGCCGGCGAGGGCGACGAGGTCGAGGTCGTCGTGGCGGACACCCCGTTCTATGCCGAGAGCGGCGGCCAGGTCGGCGATCGCGGGACGATCGCAACCCCTGGCGGCCGCGTGGCCGTCGCCGACACGCAGAGGCCCGTGGGCAGCCTCGTCGTCCATCGCGGGAAGGTCGTCGCGGGCGAGATCTCCGTCGGCGAGACCGCGCACCTCGCGGTCGATGCCGAGGCCCGGGCCGCGACCGTGCGCAACCACTCGGGCACCCACCTGCTCCACGCCGCCCTGCGCAAGGTGCTCGGCCCGCAGGCCATGCAGAAGGGATCCCTCGTCTCGCCGGACCGACTGCGCTTCGACTTCACCCACGACGCGCCGCTCAGCCAGGGCGAGATCGAGCGCATCGAGGACTTCGTGAACGAGTGGATCGAGCGCAACGCCCCCGCCCACGTCCGCCAGATGTCCTACGCGCAGGCGATCGAGGCGGGCGCGATCGCGATCTTCGAGGAGAAGTACGGCGACGTCGTGCGCGTGATCTCGTTCGGCGACTTCTCGACCGAGCTCTGCGGCGGCACCCACGCCCGCGCGACGGGCGACATCGGCCTCCTCAAGGTGCTGGGCGAGACCGGGATCGCGGCGGGCGTGCGGCGGATCGAGGCGCTGACCGGCCAGGGCGCCCTCGCGCACATGCGAAGCCAGGAGCGGGCGCTGCGCCAGATCGCAGAGCTCCTGAAGGCGCCGATGGGCGAGGTGCCGGCGCGCGTCGAGAAGCTGCTCGAGGAGAAGCGCGGCGCCGAGCGCGAGATCGAGAAGCTGCGCGCGGAGAAGCGCGGCGCCGCCTCGGGAGATCTCGCGTCCCAGGCCCGGGAGATCGCCGGCACGAAGGTGCTCGCGGCGCGCGTCGACGGCATCGATCCGAAGGAGCTGCGCAGCATGGTCGACGAGCTGCGCGCGAAGCTCCGCAGCGGGATCGTGCTCCTCCTCGCCGGCGAGGGCGACAAGGTGAGCCTCGCCCTCGGCGTGACGCCCGATCTCGTCGGTCGCTTCAAGGCGGGCGACCTCGTGCGCGAGATCGCGGCGGTGGTGGGCGGGAAGGGCGGCGGCAAGGCCGACTTCGCCCAGGCCGGCGGCCGCGAGCCCGGCAAGATCGACGCCGCGATCGAGCGCCTCCACGCGCTCGTCTCCGGGTCGTGAGCGCCGTGGGCGGAACGCAGCCCCTCGCCTTCGTCTCGAGCCCGTTCGCGCCGCTCCGGCGCGCAACGCGCGTCGTGCGCGTGGGCGACGTCGCGATCGGCGGCGCGAATCCGATCCGCGTGCAGTCGATGACCACGACGGATACGCAGGACGTCGCGGCCACGGCCGACCAGGCGGAGCGCCTCGCCGGCGCGGGCTGCGAGATCGTGCGGATCACCGCGCCGAGCAACCTCGACGCCCAGGCGCTCGGCGAGATCAAGCGTGAGCTCCTGCGCCGGGGCTGCCGCGTGCCGCTCGTGGCCGACATCCACTTCACGCCGAACGCGGCGATGATCGCCGCGGAGCACGTGGAGAAGGTCCGGGTCAACCCGGGCAACTACGCCGACAAGAAGCGCTTCGAGGTGCGCGAGTACGACGACGCCGCCTGGCGCGACGAGATCGACCGCGTGGCCGCGCGCTTCCGCCCGCTCGTGCGCCGCTGCCGCGAGCTCGGCCGCGCGCTGCGCATCGGCACGAACCACGGCTCGCTCTCGGACCGCATCCTGAACCGCTTCGGCGACACGCCCCTCGGCATGGTCGAGAGCGCCCTCGAGTTCCTCGATGTGTGCGAGGACGAAGGCTTCCACGACGTCGTCTTCAGCATGAAGGCGAGCAACGCCCAGGTCGCGATCCAGGCCTACCGCCTGCTGGCGGCGCGGCTCGCCGCGCGCGCGGCGGACGGGCGCGGTCCCGGCGACTACCCGCTCCACGTCGGCGTGACGGAGGCCGGCGACGGCGAGGACGGTCGCGTGAAGAGCGCGATCGGGATCGGCGCCCTGCTCGAGGACGGCCTCGGCGACACGATCCGCGTCTCGCTCACGGAGGACCCCTTGAAGGAGGTCCCCGTCGCGCGCGCGCTCGCCGAACGCTACGACCGGCGCTGGCGCGAGCCGCGCGCGAGCGCCGCGGTGCCCGATCCCGGCGCGCCCTTCGTGCTCGACCCCTACGACCACGTGCGACGCGAGACGCGCGGCCTCGCCGTCGGCGGCATCGAGCTCGGAGCGAAGCATCCGGTGCGCGTCGAGCTCGCGCTCGGACCGGCACCCGGCGACGTCGAGGCCGCGGCCGATGCGCTCGCGACCTCCCTCGCCCTGCGCACGGAGATCGCGTGCGAGGGGCTGGTCGTCGACCTGCGCGACGACCGCGACGCCGCGCGTCTCTCGTCCTTCGCCGCGGCCCTCGTGCGGCGCGGCGTGCGCGCACCGCTCTCCGCGCGCGTCGCGCCGTCGCTCGCGGCGGCCGCCGTCGCGTCCATGGCCGCCGCGCGCGTGATCGTCGCGCTCGAGCCCGGGGCGTCCGACGACGCGCTCGCGGCCGCGGGCCGTGTCGTCGCCGCGGCGGGGCTCGCCCTCGAGTGGGCCCTCGACGCGTCGGCCGAGACGATCGGGTCGCTCACCGACCGTGCGCTCGCCGCGGCCGACGCGGTGGGCGTCCGCACGCTCCTGCTCTCGACGCGCGCGCGCCCGGGCGACCTCGCGCAGCGCGTCGTTCACGCGACGCGCGTCGTCGCCGCGCGCCTCCGGGCCCACGGGCGCGACGACGTGCCGATCGTGCTGCGCGCCGCCGAGGGCGACGCGCAGCGTGGCGAAGCACTGCTCCTCGCCACTGCGACCGATCTCGGCGCACTCCTTTGCGACGGCATCGGCGATGCCGTCTCCCTCGCGCTCGCGCCCTTCGGCGATGCCGGCCGCGCCCTCGACCTCGGCTATCGCATCCTCCAGGGCGCGCGGCTTCGCACCTCGTGGACCGAGTTCATCTCCTGCCCGAGCTGCGGGCGCACGCTCTTCGATCTCGAGCAGACGACCGCCCGCATCAAGGCGCGCACCCAGCATCTGAAGGGCGTCAAGATCGCGATCATGGGCTGCATCGTGAACGGTCCGGGCGAGATGGCGGACGCCGACTTCGGCTACGTGGGCTCGGGCCCCGAGCGCGTGAACCTCTACGTCGGCAAGGAGCTCGTCGAGCGGAACGTGCCCCAGGCCGAGGCCGACGACCGGCTCGTCGAGCTGATCCGCAAGCACGGCCAGTGGGTCGATCGCGCGTGATCCGGCGCGCCCCGCGCCTGGCAGCTCAGCGCGGGGGCGGCGACGCGACGGCGGGCGGGGCCTCCGGGCTCCCTCGCGCGCGCTGCAGCCAGGCATAGGCCTGGCTGCTCCGCAGCCAGGGATGGTCGGCGCCCAGGAGCCCGCCCGCGAACGAGAGCGCGATCGCCACGAGGAGCGCGCCTTCGGCCGCCCCCACCACCACGCCGCCGATCCGGTCGGCGAAGCCCAGCCCGACCGCGTGGAGCCCGCGTCGCACGAACGCGCCCGCGAGCGACACCACGATGAGCGCCGTGCCCGCGAGGAGCACGATCGTGATCCCGCGCAGCACGGTCGGCGAGACGTGCGGCGCGAGCTTCGGTCCCAGGAGCCGCATCGCCGACGGCTCGAGCGTGCGGACGGCGAGCACCGCCGCGGCGAGCGCAGCGAGGGCGAAGGCCTCGCGCACGGCGCCGCGCAGCAGGCCGCGCACCGCGAGCAGGCCGATCAGGACGAGCGCCACGAGGTCGAGGGGCGGCAACGGCTTTCCTCCGGCGCGCAGTCTAATCTCGTCGGATGCCGCAGGACCAGCGCGTCGACGCGGTCGTGATCGGCGCGGGGCACAACGGCCTCGTCGCGGCGACGTACCTCGCCCGGGCCGGCCTTCGGACCCTCGTGCTCGAGCGGCGGCCGGTCGCCGGGGGCGCCTGCGTCACCGAGGAGCTCTGGCCCGGCTTCCGCGTCTCCCGCGCGGCGTACGTGGCGGGCCTCTTGCGGCCCGCCCTCGTGCGCGAGCTCGGCCTCTCGGGGCGCGGCCTCCGGCTCCTGCCCCGCGTGCCGTCGTCGTTCACGCCCCTCCCCGACGGGCGCGCCCTCCGCCTCGGCCCTGACGCCGCCGCGAGCCGCGCCTCGATCCGCGCCTTCTCGCCGCGCGACGCCGACCGCTATCCGCACTACGAGGCGTTCCTCGACCGCGCCGCGCGGGCCCTCGAGCCGCTCCTCGACGCGCCGCCGCCGGCGCTCCCGCGGCCCGCCCTCCGCGATCTCGCGACCCTCGTCCGTGTCGGCACGCGCCTGCTGCGTCTCGGTCGCGAGCTGCCCGACGCGCTGGCCCTCCTGCTCGGCCCGGCCCGTCCCGCCCTCGAGGGCTGGTTCGAGAGCGAGCCCCTGCGCTCGACGCTCGCCACCGACGCGCTGATCGGCGCCTTCGCCGCGCCGTCGTCCCCCGGGACCGGCTACGTGCTGTTCCACCACGTGATGGGAGAGACGAACGGACACCGCGGGGTGTGGGCCTACGTCGAGGGCGGGATGGGCCGTCTCGCCATGGCGCTCGAGGCGGCGCTGCGCGACGCCGGCGGGATCCTCCGCACCGACGCGCCGGTGTCGCGCGTGCGCGTCGAGTCCGGTCGCGCTCGCGGCGTCGTGCTCGAGGACGGGACGGAGATCGAGGCCCGGCTCGTCGTCTCGAACGCCGATCCCGCTCGCACGCTGCGCCTCGTCGGCAGGGAGCACGTGCCCGAGGCGTACGCGCGCGGGATCGAGGCCCTCGACTTCCGCAGCCCCGCGCTCAAGATGAACGTCGCCCTCGACGCGGCGCCGCGCTTCCGTGTCGCTGGAGCGCAAGCCCACGGCATCGGGCCCGAGCACCACGGCACGATCCACCTCGGCGCGTACGACCTCGACGCCCTCGAGGCTTCCTTCGCCGCGGCCAGCGCGGGGCGCCTTCCGGACCGACCGATGATCGAGCTCACGATCCCGTCCGCCGTCGACCCGGGCGTCGCGCCCGCCGGCCGCCACGTCGCGTCGCTCTTCGTGCAGCACGTTCCCTACGCCCTCTCGGGCACGTCGTGGGCCGCCGAGCGCGAGGGCTTCGCCGACCGCGTGCTGGCGCTCGTCGACGAGGTGGCGCCGGGCTTCTCGTCGAGCGTGCTCCAGCGCGAGGTGCTCGCACCGCCGGACCTCGAGCGCGTGTTCGGCCTCACCGGCGGCAACCTCTTCCACGGCGCGATGACGCCCGATCGCCTGCTCTCGCTCCGCCCCCTGCCCGGGCACGGCGGCTATCGCACGCCCGTCGAGGGGCTCTGGCTGTGCGGGGCAGGCACGCATCCGGGCGGCGGCGTGATGGGCGCGTGCGGACGCAATGCAGCCGCGGCGATCCTCCGCGCGTGGCGAGGCGCAGTGTGACACCGCGTGCCGTCGCCTGCTTCACCTTCGACAACCTCGGCGAGGCGGCGGAGATCGGCGCCGGCCGACCGCGGCGGCGCGAGGCGCCGCGCCACCCTTCCCTCGAGATCGGCCTGCCGCGCATCCTCGAGCTCCTGGATCGTGCCGGCGTCCGCGGAGCCTTCTTCGTCGAAGGCTGGAACGGTACGCACGAAGCCGACGCGTTGCGCGAGATCGTGCGCCGGGGCCACGAGCTCGGGATGCACGGCTGGCTGCACGAGGAGTGGCGGAGCCTCGACGTCGCGACCGAGCGCTCGCTCGCCGCGCGCGCGACCGAGGCGATCGAGCGCGGTGCGGGCGTGCGCCCACGCGGCTTCCGTGCGCCGGGCGGCGGACGCACGCCGGCGACGCCGGAGATCCTGCGCGCGCTCGGCTACCGCTACGACGCGAGCCTCGGCGATGGCATGCGCCCCGCGCCGCTCGCACCGGACCTCGCGCAGATCCCCTTCGTCTGGCCCGGCGTCGACGGCGCGTACTACCTCGCCGACCGACCGGCGGCGCCCGAGGTCGTGCGCACGCGCTGGCTCGAGGCCCTCGACCGGACCGCCGAGCGCGGCGGTCTCTTCGTCACCGTCTGCCATCCGTTCGTGACGGGCGTCGAGCTCGCGCGCTGCGACGCGCTCGCCGCCGTGATCGAGGCGGCTCTCGCCGACCCGCGCGTCGAGGTCGTGACGCCCGCCCTGCTCGCCGAGCGGGTGCTCGCCGAGACGCCCGAGCTTCGCCATGCTGGAGCCGTGACTCCGCCCGGAAGCGACGGATGACGTTTCCACAGCTAGGTCTCGATCTCCTGAGCCTCGTCGCGGTGGTGGCGCTCGTCCTCGCGAACGGCTTCTTCGTGGCGACGGAGTTCTCGCTCGTGGCGGTGCGCCGCAGCGAGCTCGAGCTCTGGGTCCGGCAGGGACGGCTGGGCGCCGCGTCGGCAAAGCGCGCGGTGCTCCACCTCGACGACGCCATCGCCACGACGCAGCTCGGCATCACGATCGCGAGCCTCGCGCTCGGCTGGATCGGCGAGCCCGCCGTCGCCTCGTTGATCGAGCCGTCCCTCCGGGTCGTGGGCGTCACGACCGCCGGCGCGCTCCACGGGACGGCGACCGCCGTCGCCTTCACGGCGATCACCTTCCTGCACGTCGTCGTCGGCGAGCTCGCACCGAAGGCCCTGGCCCTCGACCGCCCCGGCCCCGTCGCCCTGGCCTGCGCACGGCCGCTCCTCGTGTTCGGCCGCGTCTTCCGCTTCGTGCTGGTGGTCATGAACGGCGCCGGAAACCGACTGGTGACGCTCTTCGGCGTGAGGCCCGCGGGCAGCGCGCACCGCGTTCATTCGGCGGAGGAGCTCTCGCTGCTCGTGAGCGAGGCGCGCGAGGCCGGCGAGTTCCGGCCCGAGCAAGGGCGCATCCTCGGGCGCGTGCTGCACATCGCGGACCGCAAGGTGCGCGACCTGATGGTGCCGCGGGAGCGCATCTGCGCGGTCGAGCGCCACGTCGATCCCGAGGCGCTGCTCGACCGGATCCGCGAGGAGGGCTTCACGCGCCTGCCGGTCTACGACGGCCAGCTCGACCACATGGTCGGCATCCTCCACACCAAGGACCTATTCCACGTCTACGCGAAGACGCGTCTCGTGCTGATCGAGGACGCGATCCGCCCTGCCGTCGAGATCGGACCGGAGGCGTCGATCGGCGATGCACTGCGCCTGTTCCGGCGGACTCGACGGCACATGGCGGTCGTGCGGGAGCCGGGGGCGCCGCTGCTCGGGATCATCACGCTGGAGGACGTGCTGGAGGAGATCGTGGGGGATATCGAGGATGAGCATGATGAGCCGACGCCGGCCGGGGTGGAGTAGCCCGTTGGTTGTGCTCCCCGGATTGGGTCCGCCCACGTCGTAGCTCGTTGGGAGCGCGCCGGGTGGGGGATTCACAGGGCGTAGGTCGCGCGATGGGTCCTTGCGTTGGGGATGCGCCGGGTCGGGACCTGACGCCAGTAGTAGCGGG
>DATKKW010000064.1:0-23115 GCA_035542715.1 Myxococcota bacterium | reverse complement strand
CCTCCGCCGGCTCGTCGTGCTGCCAGCCGATCGCGGTGGGATAGAAGAGCACCTGCGCGCCCGCGAGCGCCGTGAGCCGCGCCGCCTCGGGGAACCACTGGTCCCAGCAGACGAGCGTTCCGAGGCGCAGGTGGCGCGTCGGGAACGCGACGAAGCCGAGGTCGCCGGGCGTGAAGTAGAACTTCTCGTAGTAGAGCGGATCGTCGGGGATGTGCATCTTGCGATAGACGCCCGCCAGCCTTCCGTCGGCGTCGAGCACCACCGCCGTGTTGTGGTACAGCCCCTCGGCGCGCTTCTCGAAGAGCGATGCGACGATCACGATGCCGCGCGCCGCGGCGAGCTTCGCGAGACGCTCGCTCGTCGGCCCCGGGATCGTCTCCGCGAGCGCGAAGCGCGCGTGCTCCTCGCTCTGGCAGAAGTAGCGCGAGCGGAAGAGCTCCTGCGTGCAGACCACGCGCGCGCCCCGGCGCGCCGCCTCCTCGATGCGCTCCTCGGCCTTCTCGAGGTTCTCGTCGGGACGCTCCGAGCAGCGCATCTGGATCAGGCCCACGGGGACCACGTCTCGGCTGCCGGGGAGGATCGCCATGGGATCGGGGTAGTGGAGCCGTCGCGGCCCTGCAAGGCCGCAGGGTGTGACCGTCCCCGTCACAGCCGCCACGGAGACTCCGGCCATCCAAGAGGAGGCCGAGGATGGAGACGTCCGGGAAGGAGAGCCTTTCGGAGACGGGTCGTGCGAGGGCGTCCCGGGGCGAGCCGAGGTGGACACGGTGGGGCCTCGCGCTCGCCGAGACGCTCGGCGTGATCGTGGCGTTCCTGGCGCTCGGCCTGGGCTACGCGGCCCTGGAGTCTCGGGCCGCGCCTGCGCACGGCGGGTACGTTGCGGAGCGTGTCGTCGCCGCCGGATCCGGAAGCTCCCTGCCCTGAGACCGAGCCGCAGGTGTGGCTCGTGGACGGCTACAACGTCCTCCACGCGGGCGTGCTGCGGGGCCGAGACCGGCGCGAGTGGTGGACGGCCGCGGTGCAGCAGCGCGTGGTCGACGTCGCGGAGACGTTCGACGATCCGCGGGCGGAGATCTGGGTCGTGTTCGACGATGCGCGTCCCGGACGCAGCGAGCGCTGTCGCGAGCCCGAGCCCCCGTCCCGGGTCCGTCTCGCCTACGCGCCGTCGGCGGACGACTGGCTCGTGAAGCGGGTGCGGAGCGCGTCCGATCCCGCGCGGCTCGCCGTCGTCACGGCCGACCGCCAGGTGCAGGGACGCGCGCGGCACCGCGGCGCTCAGGTCGTGTCGCCGCTCGCGTTCCTCGCCCGCTGCCGCCGCGAGCGGTAGGCCTCGGTCTCGTACACCTCGGGGTTGGCGCAGCGCGGCAGGCGCCGGCCCGCCAGGCCTGCGCGCACGTTCTCCACGGCGAGGCTCGCCATCCGGCGGCGGGTCTCGACGCTCGCGCTCCCGATGTGGGGCGTCAGCACGACGTTCTCGAGGGTGACGAGGGGGCTCCTCTCGGGCAGGGGCTCCCGGGCGAAGACGTCGAGGCCGGCGGCGGCGACGCGGCCGGCGCGGAGCGCCTCGACCAGCGCGTCCTCGTCCACGATCCCGCCGCGCGCCGTGTTCACCACGATCGCACCGGGCCGTAGACGCGCGAGCTGGTCCCGGCCGAGGAGTCCCTTCGTCTCGGGCGTGAGCGCGACGTGGACCGTGACGAAGTCCGCAGCCTCGAGCAGCGCCGGGAGTGTCGCCGGAGTGACCCCGGGCACCTCGCGCTGGCTCCGCGACCAGCCCAGGATCCGCATGCCGAAGCCTTCCGCCCGTCGCGCCACCGCACGGCCGATCTCCCCGAGCCCGACGATGCCGAGGGTCGCCCCGTGCACGTCGCGGCCGAGGAGGAGGTCGGGGCTCCAGCCGGGCCCGCCGGGCGCAGCGCCCACGCGGCTCCACGCGCCGCTGCGCACGAAGCGATCGCCCTCGGCGATGCGGCGCGCGGCGGCCAGGAGGAGGCCGAAGGCGAGGTCCGCGGTCGTCTCGACGAGGACGCCCGGCGTATGGCCGACCGGGATGCCGAGCCTCGTCGCGCGGGCGAGGTCGACGTGATCGAGCCCGACGGAGACGCTCGAGACCACGCGAAGCCCGGCGGCGACCTCGAGGACCGCTGCGTCGATCCGATCGGTGAGCTGGCAGAGCAGGCCGTCGCTCCGCGCGACGACCTCTGCGAGCGGAGCCGCGCCGTCCCAGAAGTCGACGCGGGCGTCGCGTTCGAGCGTCGTCACGACGCCGGCGGGCAGCGGATGGAGCGCGAGGACCCGGGGCAGAGCGGTCACGGGAGCCGCGCTCGATGGCGCGCTGCGCAGCGGCCGCTGGCCGGCTGCGTCATCGCCAGCGGCCCGCCGCTTGACCGGCGTGCTCCGAACGAAATAATGTCCCGACCGCGCCCACGGACGCCGAGTCCCACCCTCGCCCGCATCGCGCGTGGGCTGAATCGACTCGCCCGTCCCGGGCGTCGTTCGCCTCGAGACGAAAAACGCCGACGAGCTCGCCCAGGCGACCCGCCATCGGTCTGCCGGGACGGAGAGGGACCATGGAGAGCAGGGAGAACGTTCCGCAGCACCACATCCGCGAGACCGGGACCCTCCGATTCGCTCGCCTGGTCGTCCGCAATCGCTTCCCGATCGCGATCGCCCTGGTCGCGACCACCCTCTTCTTCCTCTACCCGATCGTGAACGCCGCCCTGAACGCCTTCGGCCACCGCCTGCCCGGGCCGATCGTGCGCGTCGACACCTCGGCGCGGTCGCTCTACCCGGATCATCCCTTCATCCACGCGCAGGACAAGTTCGCCGGGGTGTTCGGCACCTCGTCCCTGGTCGCGGTCGCGGTGGTGGTGGACCAGGGCACGATCTTCACGCCCGAGGTGCTCCAGAAGATCTCCCGCATCACGAAGCAGCTCGACGGCGAAGGCTACGAGACGCACACGAAGGACCGCGAGGCGCTCCGCTCGCAGCTCGAGGAGGCGGGCGTCCTCTCCGAGCCGGAGATCCTGAAGGAGCTCGACCGACACTATCCGCCGTATCCGGTGAACCACGACCAGATCCAGTCCCTCGCGGGGCGCGCGACGCGCGTGGTCGAGATCGGCCCCGACGGCTCGATCAACTCCGACATCCTGATGAAGAAGGTGCCGGAGACGCAGGAGCAGGCGAACACGATCCGCTCGGTCGTGCAGCAGAACCCGCCCTACATCTACGGGCGTCTGGTCTCGCGCGACGAGAAGGGCGCGCTGATCGCGGCGGGCTTCGTGACCGACCGCCTGAACGCCCGCGAGATCTACCAGGCCATCTTCGACCACGTGCAGGCGATCAAGCACCGGGAGGAGGGCAACGGCGTCAAGATCTACGTGTCGGGCGAGCCGATCCTCGTGGGCTGGGTGCTGAAGCACGCGAGCGAGATCTTCTGGTATACGGTCGGCACGATCACCACGGTCTTCCTGCTGCTGCTCGGATACTTCCGCCGCCTGCACGGCGTCCTGATCCCGCTGATCGCCGCGATCATCACCGTGATCTGGGGCCTCGGCTTCACCGGCTGGACCCACATCGCCTTCGACCCGCTCGTGCTCGTGATCCCGATGATCATCACCGCGCGCGCCGTCTCGCACACGGTGCAGATGGCCGAGCGCTTCTTCGAGGACTACGAGCTCCTGCTGCCCCGCTTCGGCGACCCGCAGGTCGCGAAGGTGGAGGCCGCGACCGTCGCCATGGGCGAGGTCTTCGTGCCGGGCACCCTCGGCATCCTGGTCGACGTGGGCGGCCTGCTCGTGATCCTCGTGACGTCGATCCCGCAGATGCGCGACCTCGCGAAGTTCGGCGCGTTCTGGGTGGCCTCGATCCTCGCGACGGTCGAGATCCTGCACCCGATCATGATCTGCTACCTGCCGGCGCCGAACGAGTCCGAGCACTTCCTGCCCCACTTCATGATCCGCTTCACGCGCGCGGTCGGGCACGCCGTCACGCACCCGACCTGGAAGTACGTGATCGGAGCCGGCACCGTGCTCCTGTTCTTCACGTCGCTCTACATCACGCTCTTCTACTCCAAGATCGGCGAGGCGACGCCGGGCACGCCGCTGCTCTGGCCGACCCACGAGTTCAACCAGGCGACGAAGCAGATCGCCGAGCGCTTCGGCGGCGTCGACTCGATGGTCGTGTACATGAACGGCGACCGCTCGAACGCCTCGGCGGACTCGGAGCCGATCCGGCGCATGGAAGAGTTCGAGCGCTGGATGCGCGACTACACGAACCTCGGGGCGTCGGTCTCGCTGGTGCCGTTCCTCAAGGGCTCGTGGCAGATGAACCACTACGGCGATCCCAAGTGGAGCTTCATCCCGGAGCACCCGGGCACCGTCCGCGCCATGGTGTTCCAGCTCCAGACCAACGGCCCGCCCGGCTTCCTGCGCCCGTTCATGACCGACGACGGCCGGGACGCGAACATCTCGTTCTTCTACCCCGACCACAAGGGCGACACGATCATGAGGGCGGTGCTCGCCTCGGAGCAGTTCATCGAGCGGCAGCCGCTCGGCGAGGTGATCGTGCGCCTCGACAAGGACCACGCCCCGCCCGACGCGCCGATCTGGAACCTCGAGCGGCTGAAGGACATGGGCTACTACATGGTCGACCCGCTCCTGCCGTCGCGCGCCCACACCATGCACATCGACCTGCGCCAGCCGAACGGGAGCTACACGCGCATTCCGGTGAACACGGCCTCCGAGAACGGCCTGCCCAAGTGGATCGACGAGTTCCGCGACGGTTCCCACCAGAACTACGAGGACGCGAAGAGCTCCGTCGAGGAGGGCAAGGTCTTCACCTGGCCGCGCAAGCTCGCCGACTGGGACGACGGCGACGTGAGCTGGTGGTGGGAGAGCGAGGAGCACGGCATCCGCGCCGTCGCGGTGAACACCGACGAGCTCATCGTGCAGGACATGAAGTCGGTGGAGCACGTCCCTGCCTACCAGCCCACGCAGTCCTGGACGCGCGGCGCCCAATTCGTGATGGCGGGCGGCGTGATCGGCACGCTGGCCGCGATCAACGACGAGGTCGAGCGCAGCCACGTGGCGAACATCTCGCTCATCTTCCTCGTGATCTTCATCCTGCACTCGATCACGTACCAGTCGCCGGCGTCGGGCGGGATCATCTTCCTGCAGATCTCGACCGCGACGCTGGTCTCGCTCGCCTACATGGCGATCGCGGGCATCGGCCTCAACATCAACACGCTGCCGGTCCAGTCGGTGGGCGTCGGCATCGGCGTCGACTACGCGATCTACATCGTGGACCGCATCCGGCAGGAGGTGGCCGAGACCGAGGACATCGACGAGGCGATCCGTCGCGCGATCCGCACCACCGGCATGGCCGTGAGCTTCACGGCGACGACCGTCGTGGGCGGAATCTTCCTCTGGATCTTCTCGAACCTGCGGTTCCAGGCGGAGATGGCCTACCTGCTCGTGATCCTGATGGTCGTGAACATGCTCGGCGCGATCACGATCGTCCCGACCTTCTACTCGATCCTGCGGCCGAAGGTGGCGACGGCGCTCCTCACGGAGGAGCAGCGCGAGGCGCTCCGCTACCAGAAGGAGCTCGAGAAGAAGAAGGGGCTCGCCTGAGGCCACGCGCCGCGGGCGACCCCGCTGCGGCTAGGCGGGTGTGACGGTGTCGAGCCCGAGCACCTCGAGCACGCGCGCCGCCGTCTCCTCGACGGCGCGGCCCGAGGTATCGACCACCCGCCAGCCGCGCTCGCGGCACAGCCGCTTCGCGCGCTGCACCTCCTGCACCACGGCCTCGTGGTCCACGTACTCCGTCCACGGCGGCGCGCGCAGGGTCCGCATCCGCGCCTGACGGATCGTGACGAGGGCGGACGGCTCGAGGGTGAGCCCGATGACCTTGCGCGGGTCGAGGTCGAGGAGCTGGCACGGCGGCTCGAGACCGGGGACCAGCGGCACGTTCCCGGTCTTGAAGCCGCGTTGCGCGAGGTACATCGAGAGCGGCGTCTTCGACGTGCGCGAGACGCCGGTCAGCACGATGTCGGCCTCGAACAGCGTGCGCAGGTTCAGGCCGTCGTCGTGGCGCACCGCGAACTCGACGGCGTCGATCCGCCGGAAGTACTCGTCGGTGAAGCCGTGGAGCAGGCCGGGCTGGAGACGCGGCTCCGCGTGCAGGTGCTGGGCCACCTTCGAGATCAGCGGACCGAGCAGGTCGACCGTCGGCACGCCGAGCTGCATCCCCTGGTCGCGGATCGCGGCCGCGACGCCGGTATCGACCACGGTGAACACGACCAGCGCCTTCTCTCGCGCGGCGTGCTCGACGATGTGCCGCACCTGATGCGTGTGGCGGACGTCGCCGAAGGTGCGCAGCCGCCAGAGCGTGCGGAACTGGAGCATCGCCGCGCGCACGGCGCCGGTCGCCGTCTCGCCGGTCCCGTCGGACACGACGAAGACCTCGGCCGGCTTGCTCTCGATCGCGGGGTTCCCCACGCCCCGACCGTAGCTCGACCTCCGTTGACTGCCCCGAGGCCCGCCGGCACCTTTGCCGCCCCATGCCCTACGACCCGAAGCGGATCGAGCCGAAATGGCAGGCCCACTGGCTCGAGCGCGGCACCTTCCGGGCCGAGATCGACCCCGCGAAGCCGAAGTACTACGTGCTCGACATGTTCCCCTACCCCTCCGGCGACGGGCTCCACGTCGGACATCCCGAGGGCTACACGGCGACCGACATCGTCGCGCGCTACAAGCGCATGCGCGGCATGAACGTGCTGCACCCGATGGGCTGGGACGCCTTCGGCCTCCCGGCCGAGCAGTACGCCATCAAGACGGGTACGCACCCACGCGACACCACCCGGCGGAACGTCGACAACTTCCGCCGCCAGATCCAGTCCCTGGGATTCAGCTACGACTGGTCGCGCGAGATCGACACCACGAGCCCCGGCTACGTGAAGTGGACGCAGTGGATCTTCCAGCAGCTCCATCGGAAGGGGCTGGCCTACGTGGCCGAGGTGCCGGTGAACTGGTGCCCGGCCCTCGGCACCGTGCTCGCGAACGAGGAGGTGATCGACGGCAAGAGCGAGATCGGCGGCCACCCCGTGGTGCGGATGCCGATGCGCCAGTGGATGCTGCGCATCACCGCGTACGCCGAGCGCCTGCTCGCCGATCTCGAGGAGCTCGACTGGCCCGAGCCCATCAAGAAGCAGCAGCGCGACTGGATCGGCCGGAGCGAGGGCGCGCGCGTCCGCTTCCCGGTCGAGGGGCATCCCGGCGTCGAGATCGAGGTCTTCACCACGCGGCCCGATACGCTCTTCGGTGCCACCTACATGGTGCTCGCGCCCGAGCATCCGCTCGTCGGGAAGCTGACGTCGCCCGCGCGCCGCGCGGCCGTCGCCGAGTACGTCGACGCCTCGCGACGGAAGAGCGAGCGCGTGCGCATGGCCGAGGCGAAGGAGAAGACCGGCGTCGCGATCGGCGCACAGGCGCGCAACCCCGCCACGGGGAGGCCGATCCCCATCTGGATCGCGGACTACGTGCTGGCGGGCTACGGCACCGGCGCGATCATGGCCGTGCCCGGCCACGACGAGCGCGACTTCGCCTTCGCCCGGGCGTTCGGGCTCGAGATCGTGCGCGTCGTCGCGGCGCCGGCCGGCCGGCCCGAGCCGGAGCTCCCCTTCATGGACGACGGCGTCGCGGTGAACAGCGGCCTGCTCGACGGCCTTCCCACGCCGCAGGCCAAGCGACGCATGGTCGAGTGGCTCGAAGCGCAGCGGCACGGCGAGGGCAGCGTCACCTACAAGCTTCGCGACTGGCTCTTCAGCCGCCAGCGCTACTGGGGCGAGCCGTTCCCGCTGATCCATCTCGAGGACGGCAGCGTGAAGCTCCTGCCGGAAGGCGACCTCCCGCTCCTCCTCCCCGAGCTCGACGACTTCCGCCCGAAGGCCGACGCCGCCGGCGGGACGCCCCTCGAGCGCGTGCGCTCCTGGATCGAGACCAGCGATCCCGAGACCGGCCGGCCCGCGCGCCGGGACCCGAACGTGATGCCCCAGTGGGCCGGGAGCTGCTGGTACTACCTGCGCTTCTGCGACCCCGGGAACGAGCGCGCCGCGTTCTCGCCCGAGTCCGAGCGCTACTGGATGCCGGTCGATCTCTACATCGGCGGCGCCGAGCACGCGGTGCTCCATCTCCTCTACGCGCGCTTCTGGCACAAGGTGCTCTACGACCTCTCCCTCGTGCACACGAAGGAGCCGTTCCAGAAGCTCGTGAACCAGGGAATGATCCTCGGCTACAGCTACCGCTACTGGGACGACGACGTCACGGACGATCCGAGGGCGACGCCGCGCGCGTACGCGACGCGCGACGTGCGGCTCGAGGGCGAGAGCGCCTTCGCGCCCGACACCGGGCGCGAGCTCAAGGCGCGCTGGGTCGCGATCAAGGACGTGCGCTGGGACGACGGCCACGTGCCGCTCCATCCCACGATCGACGGCCTCGTGCTCGAGGAGGTCGTCGAGAAGATGTCGAAGAGCCGCGGCAACGTGATCAATCCCGACGAGGTGATCGCCGAGTACGGCGCCGACTCGATGCGGCTGTACGAGATGTTCATCGGCCCGCTCGAGAAGGCCGCGCCCTGGAGCACCGAGGGCATCCAGGGCGTGTACCGCTTCCTCCAGCGCTCGTGGCGCCTGCTCGTGGACGAGGACGCCCCCGGCGAGCCGCTGCGCGCCCTGGCGCCGGGCGAGGGCACGCGGGAGCAGCAACGTCTGCTCGCGGCGACGATCGCCGGTGTCACGGAGGACGTGGAGGCCCTGGCCTTCAACACGGCGATCTCGAAGCTCATGGTCTTCGCGCGGGACGTCGCGAAGGAGGCCGCGCTCCCGCGCCGGGCGGCGGAGCAGTTCCTGCTCCTGCTCTCGCCCTTCGCGCCGCACCTCGCGGAGGAGCTCTGGCAGCGCCTCGGCCACGAGGGGAGCCTCGCCTACGAGCCGTGGCCCGTGGCCGATCCGGCGCTCCTCGTGAAGGAGACGGTCACGCTCGCGGTCCAGGTGAACGGCAAGCGCCGCGACGAGGTCGAGGTGCCCGCCGACGCGGACGAGGCCGCGATCCGCGCCGCCGCCCTCGCGTCGCCGAACGTGCAGAAGCACCTCGCGGGCCGCGAGGCGAAGAAGGTGATCGTCGTGCCGGGCCGCCTCGTGAACGTGGTGGGGTGAGCGTGCGCGGGCGATCGATTCTTCTCGGTCTCGGCCTGTCGCTCGTCGCCTCGTGCTCGGGCCCGAACGTGCCGCCGCCCGCCGTGAAGCACCACTTCGTGACCTGCCAGCGGCCGCCGCCGAGCACGGGCTGCAAGGACGACTCGAAGCCCGTCTGCGCCCACGTCGATTCGGGCGACTGGAAGACCTTCCCCTCCGCGTGCAGCGCGTGCGAGGACGCGCACACGATCGGCTGGCGCCCGACGGCCTGCGAGGTGCGCTGACGCTCCGCCCGGCACGAGCCGTGCCGAAGTCGGCACGGGCCGCTCACTTCTTGAGCAGCATTGCGCGCGTGATGAGCGCCACCGTTCGGTGACGGACGGCTCGGGCGCCCCCTGCGCCTCGCCGAGCCGCGAGACCGTTGGACTTCATTTTGCAATGGGTGCGAGATCGAACCGGGGCGTGCCGAGGCCGGCACGGTGTAGCCGCCGACGCACGCCCCGACGACAGGGAGATCCCTTCGTGAAGCCGCCTCGGATCAAGCCCATCGCGATCGTGCTCCTCGCGCTCGTCTTCTGCTCCTGGACCCGTCCATCCCTGGACGTTGCCTTCGCGGACGAGGAGACGGCCCCCGCCGAGTCCACGCCCGCCGCGGCGACTCCGTCGCTGCCCTCCTACTTCTCCGGGACCAACGATCCCGCGAAGCCGGCGTGGCCCGACCCGACCGGCGCCGCCGCCGGCGTCTGGGCGACGCCCGCTGGGGACGGGAAGGGCGACGTTCCCAGCTCGCTCGCGATCCCCGACCTCTACGATCGGATCGCCCACAACCTGTTCTCGATCAACTTCGTGTGGGCCCTCGTCACGGGCTTCCTCGTGATGTTCATGCAGGCCGGGTTCATGTTCGTCGAGACCGGCCTCATCCGTGCGAAGAACGCCGCGCACACGGCGGCCATGAACTTCATGATCTACCCGCTCGGCTGCTTCGCGTTCTGGGCCTACGGCTTCGCGATCGGCTGGGGGAACTGGTGGAACGGACCGGTGCCGCCGGGCTGGTACGCCTCGCTCGGGCCAGGCCTCTCGGTGCTGAACTCGGGCTGGGGGCTCGGCGCCGCGACGGACGCTCTCGGCAACGCCACCGGCGTCTTCACGTATGGCCTGATCGGGCTGAAGGGCTTCTTCCTGAGCGCCCCCGTCTCCGACGCCAGCGTGATGGTGCTGTTCTTCTTCATGATGGTGTTCATGGACACGACCGCCACGATCCCGACGGGCGCGATGGCGGAGCGTTGGGCCTGGAAGAACTTCCTCCTGTACGGGCTCTGGGTCGCGCTGCCGTACTGCCTCTACGCGAACTGGGTGTGGGGCGGCGGCTGGCTCGCCCAGACGGGCGTCAACTGGGGCCTGGGACACGGAGCGGTGGACTTCGCGGGCTCCGGCGTGGTGCACGCCATGGGAGGGTTCATCGGGCTCGCCGGCGCGATGGTGGTCGGCGCGCGCATCGGGAAGTTCGTGAAGGGCAAGCCCCAGGCGATGCCCGGCCACAACATCCCGATGGTCGTCCTGGGCACGTTCATCCTGGCCTTCGGCTGGTTCGGCTTCAATCCGGGCTCGACGCTCTCCGGCACGGATCTCCGGATCGGCTTCGTCGTGGTGAACACGCTGCTCGCGAGCGTGACGGGCGCCCTCGGCGCACTCGCGACCCTCTCCTGGAAGAAGCTTCCCCACGATCCGTCGATGCTCTGCAACGGCATGCTCGCGGGCCTGGTCGCGATCACGGCACCCTGCGCGTTCGTGTCGCCGTGGGCCGGGGCGCTGATCGGATTCATCGCCGGCGTGATCGTGGTGTACAGCGTCTTCTTCTTCGAGAACCGCGGCGTCGACGATCCGGTGGGCGCGATCTCGGTGCACGGCATCAACGGTCTCTGGGGGGTGCTCTCGGTCGGGATCTTCGCCAACGGCGACTACGGCGCGGGCTGGAACGGCGTCGTGCGCGACTCGATGGTGAAGCTCTACGGCGCTGACGGCGTGCGCGGCCTGCTCTATGGCGACTTCAGCCAGTTCGTCGCGCAGGCCCTCGACTGCGCCGTCGTCGCGGGCTTCGGCTTCTGCTTCGCGTACGTCTGGTTCAAGCTCAGCGACAAGATCACGCCGATCCGCGTCGCGAAGGAGGTCGAGCTCGAGGGCCTCGACATCCCGGAGGTCGGCGCGCCGGCCTACCCGGACTTCTCGATCCGCATGGGACCGCACTAGGTCCGGTGCGCGCGGGGCCGCCAAGCGCGGCGGGCCGGCGGGCGCTCCCGCCGGCCCGCCGCCGAGGCGCCGCCCGACCCCGCCCTCCGAGGTATCCGTGAAGAAGATCGAGGTCTGGATCGCTCCTTCGCGCCTGGACGACGCGAAGGACGCCATGCTCGGCGGCGGAGCATCGGGACTGACGGCGACGGAGGTGCTCGCTCCCGCGGGCCGCGAGATCTACCGCGCCGCGGTCATGGAGACCGGCCTGCGCTCGTACACGCGCGTGGAGACGGTCGTCCACGACGACCTCGTCTCGCGCATCGTCGGCGGCCTCGAGCGCGTTCTCGCCCGCGGCCCGGCGGCCGGCGGCCTCCTCCTCGTGGCACCGGTGTTCGAGGCGGTCCGGATCCGGACCGGCGAGATCGACGAGGCGGCGATCGCCTAGCGCCCCGCGGCCTCGCGCAGCCCCGCCTGCACCATCTCGTCGAGGCGCGAGAGGAAGCGCGAGCGGTCCTTCTGCGCGACGCCGCGCGGCCCGCCGGAGAGGACGCCCATGGCCCGCAGGTCCGCGTGGAGATCGCGGCTCGCGAGCGCGTTCCCGATCGAATCCTCCGTGAAGGGCCGGCCGTCGGTCCCGAGGACGCGCGCGCCCAGGGGCAGGCAGCGCGCGGCGAGGGGAATGTCGGAGGTGACGACGACGTCGCCCCGCCGCACGTGGGCGACGATCCAGTCGTCCGCCGCGTCGGCGTCGCGGCCGACGATCACGAGCTCGACGCCGAGCCCCGGCGGCACCCCCATGCGCGAGTTCGCGACGAGCGTCACGTACACCGCGTAGCGCGCTGCCACGCGGTAGACCTCGTCCTTCACGGGACAGGCGTCCGCGTCGACGAAGATCTCGATCACGCGCGCTCCTCCGGGCGGCCGAGCGTAGCGTCGTCGCGCGCGGTTGCTCCGGCGCGGCGCTCGGCGCATGATGGGCGGCGTCGGCGCGAGGCGCCGACCGCGCGAGGTCGCGCCATGGCTCGGCTGCCCCGACTCTGCGTCGCGCTCGTCGTGGTCCACGCGTTCGTGCTCATGGTCCACTCCGCCGCGCATCAGGCCCTTCCCGTCCCGCTCTCGCTCGCGCAGAGCGTGTTCGCCTACGCGGTGGTCGTCGCGGCGCCGCTCGTCGGGGGATTCCTGGTGGTCCGGGGGTCGCTGCGGGCGGGAGGCCTGCTGCTCGGGCTCTCGATGCTCGGTGCCTTCGTGTTCGGCGTGGTGAACCACTACGTGCTCGAGAGCGCCGACCACGTCTCGATCGTCCCCGCCGGCGCCTGGGGCGACGTCTTCCGCGCGAGCGCCCACGCGCTCGCGGCGCTCGAGCTCGCGGGGACGATCGCGGGCTTCGCGCTGGCGTGGGGCGCGCGGCGGACCGCCTTCGCGTGACGGAGCGCGGGACCGACGCGTGACGCGCGACGCGGCGATCGTGCTCGGCGCGGCGGTCTGGCGCGGCGGACTACCGAGCCCCGCGCTCGCGCGCCGCGCCGAGCAGGGCGCGCGGCTCGTGCTCGAGGGGCGGGCGCGCGTCCTCGTGGCGAGCGGCGGCACGGTCACCCATCCGCCCGCCGAGGCCACGCTGATCCGCGCCATCGCCGTCGAGCTTGGCGTGGCCCACGAGCGCATCCTGGTCGAGGACGCGTCCCGCGACACGCTCGAGAACGCCCTCGCCTGCGCTGCCCTGCTGCGCGCCCACGGGCTCCGCAGCGCCTGGCTCGTCACCGACCGCTACCACCTGGGCCGCGCGCTCTTCGTCTTCCGCCGGCTCGGCATCGAGGCAACGGGCTTCCCCGCGGAAGCCGGGCTCCCGTCGCGGCGCGAGCGGCTGCGCGAGCTCGGCGCCTGGCCCTGGACGCTCGTGCGGATCGCGGCGCTCCGCGTCCTTCGCCCGCGGAGCGCTGCCGGGCCGCCCGGCGACGTGCGATCTTGACGGCCATGCAAGACGACATCCGTCCTTCCCTCCGCGGTCGCTTCAACGCATGGTTCCTCGCGCGCCTCGACGACTTCATGCACGAGGCGTTCGGCGAGCGGAAGCGCCGGCTCCTCGCGGCTCTTCCGTCGTCGCTCGTCGAGCTCGGGCCGGGCGCCGGCGCGAACTTCCGCTACTACCCCGCCGGCACGCGCGTCGTCGCGGTCGAGCCGAATCCGGCGATGCACGCGCCGCTCCGCGCCGCGGCGGAGCGCCGCGGGCTCGCCCTCGAGATCCACGGGATCCGCGGCGAGTCGATCGACCTGCCCGACGCGTGCACCGACCTCGTCGTCTCGACGCTCGTCCTGTGTAGCGTCGACGATCCCGGCCAGGTGGTGCGCGAGGCGTACCGGCTGCTCCGTCCGGGCGGAAGGCTCGTCTTCCTCGAGCACGTGGCGGCGCCCTCGGGCACGGCGCTGCGCGGGCTCCAGGCCCTCGTGCGCGCGCCGTGGCGCTGGCTGTTCGAGGGCTGCACGACGGACCGTGAGACCTGGCGCACGCTCGAGACCGCCGGCTTCTCGCGCCTCGAGCTCGAGCACTTCCGATTGCGCGGCGCCTTCCCCCACGTCTCGCCCCAGATCGCGGGCAGCGCGACGAAGTGACGGCTGGGGTGGACGTCTCCCTGCGCGTCGCCGAAGCCGCCGACCTCGACACCCTGGTGCGCCTCGCCGTCGCGTTCCGAGACCACCTCGAGCGGCCGGGGCCGAGCGAAGACGAGTTCCGCAGCGCCTTCGCGACGCTCCTCGGCGACGCCTCCGCCGAGTTCGTGCTCGCCCGCGACGCGACGGGATGCGACGTCGGCTATGTGCAATCGCGCTTCCGCCGCTCCGCCTGGAGCGGAGGGATCGACGCCGAGCTCGAGGACGTCTTCGTCGCCGCCGAGGCGCGCGGCCTCGGCGTGGGCGAGCGCCTCCTGCGCTTCGCCCTCGAGCGAGCGCTCGCGCGCGGCTGCCGCATCGCGGGCCTCGCCACGAACGAGCGCAACGCCCCGGCGCTTGCGCTCTACGGGCGGCTCGGCTTCCGCGCCGAGCGCGCACGCTGGAGCGGGGGTCGGCAGCTCTGGCTCGAGAAGCCGCTGCCGTGAGTGGGGTGCGCTTCCGGGGACGAGCCTGGGGCGAAGGACCTCGGCATCTCCCGGCCCGGTCGCGAGGCGCCACTTTCCCCTTGGCGGTGCCACTCCCTCGGTGAAGGAGGAAGACCGCGTACAGGAACGGCGTGTTCGTGGGTACGAACACGGCCGTGGCGAATCCGCCGGGAACGTGGCCCTCGGCCACGCTGAGCTTCAGCTCGGCGCAGGGCTTCAATAGCGTCGTGGTGCACTACGACTCGCCGCCTCCCACCGGAGGCGACTACGGGCCGATCTTCGTGAGCGTCTGCGTGAGATCCTCAGGCGACCTTCGCGCTCCGCGCCCGACGAATCCGACTTCGGCGCGAACGCGCGTGCCGCCGTGGCAGCTCGTCGCCCGAACGCCGATTCGCCGAAACGCCTCCCATTCTTCGATCGGCGCCGGCTCAGCTTCGCCCTCGGTTGCTACGGTGCGTTGCGATGGAACACCGCACGAGAGCTTCGTCGCGCCGCTCGTGGACTCTGGCCTTCCTCGTCGTCATCACGCTCTTCGGCGCGGGTGGATACTTCCTTCGGCAGCGGCTGCGCGCGCCGGACGCCGAGCTGGTCGCGGGTCGGGCGGACTACGCGCGCTGGTGCGCCCCGTGCCATGGCGAGGACGCTCGCGGCGGCGGCCCTCTCGCGGCGAAGCTCGAGCGTCGCCCGTCGGATCTGACGCTGATCGCGAAGCGGGAGGGAGGGACGTTTCGCGTCGACGATCTCATCGGCTACATCGACGGCCGCGCGATGGAGAAGCTGCACCGATCTCGCGAGATGCCCGAGTGGGGCCCGATCTTCGAGGCCACGATGGCCGGCGACCCGGACACCTCCGCCCGCGCCCGCGAGCGCCTGCGGTCGATCACGATCTACCTCTGGACGCTCCAACGCTGATCGCAGCCGACGCTGCCCGGCCGATGGCCGCCAGAGCCGGGCGCACCGGTCGCCGACCGTAGCTGCCGAGCCCGATCCCATGCGATGATGGGCACATCCGGTGGGTGACCTCCGGACGACCCCGGTGGGCCGGCGGGCCGCCCTCCACGGCGCGCGCCTCGCGCGCGCGAGGAGCAGCGCATGCCTCGCTTCCCGCTTCCCCCGTCCGGCCCCGCGATCCCTCCCCTGCGCGAGCATCCTCGAGACCGCTTCCGAGCGAGCGAGCGCGTGATCGATCTGCGGCGCAGCGCGGCGCAGCTCCGCTCCGACGAGCGCATCCCGCCTTCCGGACATCGCCAGATCGCCGTCCATCGGCGTGGCAGCGTGACGGTCGCGCTCTTCTCGTTCGAGGCGGGGAGCGTGCTGAAGGAGCATCGTGTCGACGGCCTCGTGAGCGTGCACGTGCTGCGCGGGGCGATCGAGGTACACACGGCGACGGAGTCCCACGCCCTCCACGGCGGCCAGCTCCTGTTCCTGGCCCCGGGCGTTCCGCACGATCTACACGCGCCCATGCCGAGCGACGTGCTCGTCACGATCCATCTCGAACGGGAGGGGCGCGCCGGCGCAGAGGTACACTGAGCCCCGAGCCCCATCCATCCGACACTTTTCTCCGCGATGTGCCATTGTGGTCCGGGAACCATCGAGAAGGGGGCGAGGATGGCCGACCTGGTACAGCGCGCGATCGCGGCGGCGCGGCTCGATCCGCAGGTCTACGAGGAGGTCGAGGCCGACCAGACGGCCCTGGGGCAGGCGATGACGGTGGTCGTCGTGGCCGCGCTCGCCAGCGGGATCGGGAGCCTCGGCTCCGGCGGCATGGCGAACGTGATCGGCACCGCGATCGGCGCGCTGATCGGCTGGTACGTGTGGGCGTTCGTGATCTGGGCGGTGGGCACGAAGGTCCTCCCCACACCGCAGACCCACGCCGACGTCGGACAGGTCCTGCGCACGACGGGCTTCTCGGCTGCGCCGGGCGTCCTCGCCGTCACGGGAATCGTTCCCGGCGTCGGTCCGTACCTGATGGTCGCCGCGAGCATCTGGCAGCTCGTCGCGATGATCGTCGCGGTGCGACAGGCCCTCGACTACGAGAGCACGGGGCGCGCGATCGCGGTCTGCGTGATCGGCTACGTCGCGATGATCATCGTCATCTTCGCGATCGTGCTGCTCATCGGGGGTTTCGTCGGAGGCTTCGGCCATGGGGGGCCCGCGCCCGCGATGGGCGCCTTCGCTTCGCCGGGGACGCTTCCGGGCTGAGCGCCGCATGGGCCTGGAGTTCTGGTTCGAGTTCGCGAGCACCTACTCGTATCCCGCCGCGATGCGCGTGGAGGCCGCCGCGCGCGCGGCGGGCGTGGCGCTCGTCTGGCGCCCGTTCCTGCTCGGGCCGATCTTCGCCGCCCAGGGCTGGAACGACTCCCCCTTCAATCTCTATCCGGCGAAGGGCCGCTACATGTGGCGCGACCTCGCGCGGATCTGCGCGGCGCAGGGCATCCCCTTCCGACGTCCGAGCGTGTTCCCGCGCAACGGCCTGCGCGCGGCGCGCGTCGCCTGCCGCTTCGCCGCCGAGCCCTGGCTCCCCGCCTTCGTGCGCGCCGTCTACACCGCGAACTTCGCCGAGGACCGCGACATCTCCGATCGCGGGGTGATCGGCGAGCTGCTCGCGGCGCTGGGCCAGCCCGCGGCGGAGCGTCTCGCGGCGGCCGAGAGCGACGAGGCGAAGGCCGCGCTGCGCGCGCAGACCGAGCGCGCGGTCTCGCTCGGTCTCTTCGGAGCGCCGAGCTTCGTCGTGGGAGAGGAGCTCTTCTGGGGCAACGACCGCCTCGAGGCAGCGCTCGCCTGGCGCAGCGACGGCGCGCGCTGAGCGGCGCGCTCGCGAAGGGTCCGCGCGCCGGCCGCTCGCCCTACTTCGAGCGGCCGGAGGAGTGGAACGGCGCGGGGCTCGCGTTCCTCGCGGAAGACGGCGCGCGCTCTCGCTCGAAGCAGGCCACCGTCTCGACGTGCTCCGTGTAGGGCAGGAGCGCGAACGCGCGGAGCGAGGCGAGGCGAAGGCCGGCGGCGCGAAGGGCGCTCGCCTCGCGCAGGAACGCCCCGAGCCCGCAGCTCACGACGACGAGGCGCGGCGGCGGCGCCTCGCACAGCGCGGCGAGGAGCGCGGCGTCGAGCCCCTTCCTCGGCGGGTCGACGATCGCGACGTCGCAGTCCCGCAGCAGCGCGACCTCCTCCGCCGCCGGGCCGGGTCGCACGGCCGCGCTGGCGCGCGCGTCCGCGGACAGGGCGGAGAGGCCGAGCGCGAGGCCGCGCAGCGCGGCCTCGCCGCGCTCGTTGAACACCACGGCATGTCGCTGGGCGGCGAGGCCGAGCCCGATCGCCCCGCATCCCGCGTAGAGCTCCGCGACCCGAGCGCTCTCCGGCACGAGGCCGTGCACGTGGGCGACGAGGCGGTCGGCGAGATCGAGGTGGCTCTGGCCGAAGGCGCCCGGCGGGAAGAAGACGTCGGCTCCGCCGATCCGCTCGCGCACGGCCTCCTCTCCGCGGATCCGGCGCCACGCGGGACCGAGGATCACGTTCGTGCGCTCGGGGTTGCCGTTCCAGTGGAGGCCCTGGAGCTTCGGACCGAGCGCCTCCGCGAGGGCCTCGAGGAGGCGCGAGGTCGCGGCGCCGGGCGCCGCCTCGTTCGTGACGAGCACGACCTGCACCCTCTGCGTCGGCCGCTCGACCACGACCTGGAGGGCCCGGACGAGGCCCGCGTGACGCCGATCGGAGTAGGGCGCGAGGCGGAGCGCGCGGACGAGCCGCCGGACGTGCGCCGCGACTTCGTTCACCGCCTCGTGATGGACCCGACAGCGGGGAACGTCGACCACGCGGTGGGTGCCCGCCTCGAACAGGCCGAGCTTCGGCGCCGCGGCGCGACCGCGCAGCATGAGTCGCGCGCGGTGGCGGAAGCCCGTCGCGGCGCCCTCTTCGACGACGGGCGGCGGGAGCCCCGCGTCGGCGGCGAGGGCCGAGAGGGCGTCGCGCGCCTCCGCGGCGAGGCCTGGCTCGCCGTAGCGCGGACAGCCCGGGCAGGGCGGCCGGTGGACGCAGGGCGGAGCCGAGGGAGACGGCGCAGGGTCGGCGCCGACGGTCGTCACGACGGCCGTGGGACCGCCACGCTCCCCGCAGCGCGCGCCTGCACCCGCGCGCGCTCGCGGCCGAGGGCGATCCACGTCGCGACGGCGCCGCCCGCGAGGCCGAACCAGAAGAGCGCGTAGCCCAGGTGGTTCACGGGGCTCACGGGTCGCGAGAGCGTGCCGATGGGCAGACGGTCGCTGCCGTCGCCCTCCCACTGGAGCAGCACCGGGAGGAGCGGGTACGGGAGCGCCTCCTGGAGCGCCGCCGCCTGGAGGGGCTTCGTCGGATCGAACTGCGCGAAGGTCTGCACGGTGACGCCGGCCGGCAGGTCCGCGGGCCCCGGCTGCGCTCCGCCCACGGCGAGCTGGAATGCGAGCCCCGTGAGCGTGCGTGACGGCTCGTCCCCGCTCGGCGCGTCGTTCGCGCCGAAGCGCGCGATCTCGCTCGACGGGATCCAGCCGCGATCGACGAGCAGGCGCGGCGCGTCCGGCGCGGCGCCTTCGAGGACGAGCGGGGTGAAGACTCGCGCGCCCCGTCGATCCTCGCGCACGTCCGGGCCGATCACGATCGACCGCGCGCGGTCGAAGCGACCCGTCGCGGTGACGCGGCGCCAGGCGAGCGCGGAAGGATCCGCCAGGAACCGGGCGAGGGGGAGCGGCGGCTCGTCGATCTTCGCGTTCTTCGCGGCGAGGTCCGCGTTCCGCCACTGGCGACGGTCGACCTGCCACTTGCCGAGCGCGGCGAAGAGCGCGACGGCGACGAGCATCGTCACGGTCGGGCCGAGACCGGGACGGAAGGTCCGGGGCATCGAAGGCCCGGGCCCATCGGGAAGCGCGGGAGACGACGTGGGTCAGCCCCGGGCGGCTCGGGAGTGCGCGACCGCAGGCCCGGCCTGCGCTTCCTCGCCGAGGACCGGCCGGCGCGGGCGCTCTGCGATCCGGATCACGCCCGCGGCCTCCTCCGCCGCGATCCGGCGTGCGCGGCGCACGACGTACAGGACGAGGCCGCCGACGAACGCCGGAGGCAGCACCGAGAGCACGATCGAGCCGATCAGGAACGCGTACTGCGATTTGTCGTCGCGTCCCGCACCGCAGACCGCGCAGGCGGCGGCGAGGCGGGGCACGAGGAGAACCGCAGAGGCGAGGGGGACGGAGGCGAGGATTCGCCGCATCACAGGTACACCCTCCAGTAGAGGAAGGGCCAGACGCCCACCACGAAGTACCAGAAGACCTCGGCCGCGCCAAGCAGGCTCGACGGGAGGCGCCCCTGCTCGAGCCTGCGCCAGACGTAGACGAGGAGGCCGAGGGCGATCACCGCGTGGAGCGCGTGGGCCCCGACGATCAGGTAGAAGAAGCTCCCGAGGGCGCTAGAGCGGACCGTGAGCCCCTGGCCGAGGAGCTGCACCCACTCGCGCCCCTGGGCGACCACGAAGAAGCCGCCGAGGAGCATCGCCGCGAGGAGCGGCCGGCGAGCGCTCGAAGGTCGTCGGCCGTAGGCCCGCCGCGCGAGCAGGAGCGCCGCGCCGCTCGCGAGCAGCGCGACGGTGTTCAGCGCGGTCTCGGCGACGGGCAGGCGTGGCTGCCCCGGCGGCGGCCAGACGGGCGAGTTCGCGCGCAGGATGGTGAAGGCGCTCGAGAAGCCCGCGAAGAGCATGATCTCCGTCAGCACGAAGACCATCATCCCCATGACGCTGCTCGGGACGAGGGGCGCGCGCGGCGTCCTCGAGAGATCGCGATTCGTCGGGAGCGTGCGGACGACCATGGAGTGGACCCCGCCCTGCCGCGCACTCATTCGTGCTCCGGCATCGCCTCGGGCTGCTCGGCCGCTGCGTTCGCCTGCATCCAGGAGGGCTTCTCCCAGTTCGTGCCCTCGGGCTTCATCACGTCGGGCGCGGTGCCGGCGAAGAACAGCAGCATGAAGACGAGCATCGTCATCACGAGGTAGGTGACGTAGCGCCTCGCCATGTCGATGTGCATGAAGTTCTTGGCGACCATGTAGGCCTTCACGATCGCGATGCCGAAGGCCGTGACGAGCGTGAGCAGCGGATGCCGGAACATCGGACCGATCACGCTCACGCACAGGAGCCCGAGCAGGATCGCCCAGATCCGCACGTAGTGGGACTGCGGATGGCTGTGCGCCTCGTGCTCGGCGGTGTAGACGTGCTCGTACTGGGCGTCGTCCGACATGTTCCTACCTACTTCGCGATGTAGAGGAGCGGGAAGAGGAAGATCCAGACCACGTCGACGAAGTGCCAGTAGAGGCCGATCAGCTCGACGCGGTGGAGCTCCAGGTTGCGCTTCGCGGTCTGCGCGACGATGCCCATCACCACGACGCCGGCGATCACGTGCAGGGCGTGGAGGCCGGCGGCGGTGTAGTAGAACGACCAGAACGTGCTCGACGTGATCGTGAAGCCTTCGCGGATCTCGTGGGTCCATTCGAACGACTTCACGATGATGAACGTGATGCCGCCGAGCATCGTGTAGTAGAGGAAGCGGGCGGCCTTCTTGCCGTCGCCGTCCTCCGACGCGCGGTGCGCGAGCACGGCCATCAGGCTCGAGGTGAGCAGCACGAAGGTGTTGAAGGCGCCGATCGCGGTGTTCGTGTGCGCCGCCTGCTGGGCGAACGAATGGTGCGCGATGCGGTGCATGATGTAGGAGCCGAGCAGCCCGCCGAAGATCACGATCTCCGACGCGATCACCCACCACACGGCCAGGCGGCCGGTGGGCATCCCCGCGCTGCTACGAGTCGTTGCGATCGGTCGAGCCGACGACATGGGTCCTTCCTTCGCTCAGTTCGGGACGCTCTGCGGCCAGTAGTCCTCGCTCCGGCCGGGCGTGCTGTACTCGTAGGGCCCACGGTAGACGGCCGGCAGGTCCTTCCAGTTTCCGTGCGGGGGCGGCGAGTCCGCCGTCCACTCCAGCGTGTTCGACTTCCAGGGGTTCTTCTCGGCCTTCTTGCCCCAGAGCAGGCTCGTGATCGCGTTGTAGAAGAAGATCGGCTGCGCGAGCAGCATCGCCACGAGCGACACGGTGGAGAACTGGCGCAGGAAGATCAGGCCCGGCTGGTTCAGCTCCGGGAAGTTCGTGTGGTCGAAGATGCGGCGGTGGTCGCCCCACATGCCCGTGATGAAGAGCGGGATGAAGACGCCGTTGAACGGGATGATCGTGAGCCAGAAGTGGATCTTGCCCAGCGTGTCGTTCATCTGCTTGCCGAACATCTTCGGGAACCAGAACGTGAAGCCGGCGAACGTCCCGATGATCGCGATCGGGAAGAACGTGTAGTGGAAGTGGGCGAGCACGAAGTAGGTGTCGTGGAGGTAGATGTCGCCGCCCGAGGCGCCGAGGAAGATGCCGGTGACGCCGCCGATCAGGAACGTCGCGATGAACGAGAGCGCCCAGAGCATCGGTGTCGCGAGGGTGATCGAGCCGCCGTAGAGCGTCGCGATGTAGACGAAGAGCATCTCGGCGATCGGCACCGAGATGAGGAGCGTCGTCACCGTGAACACGTTCGCCATGCGGGGGTCGATGCCGGCCACGAACTGGTGGTGCGCCCAGACCGTGAAGGACAAGACGCCCGTCGCGAAGGCCGTGTAGAGGATCGTCTTGTAGGCGAACAGCTTCTTGCGCGAGAAGACCGTGATGATCTCGGCCACGATGCCGATCGCCGGCAAGAGCACCACGTACACCTCGGGATGGCCGAAGAACCAGAACAGGTGCTGCCACAGGATCGGGTCGCCGCCCCGGTCGGGGTCGAAGAACGCGGTGCCGACCTGCTGGTCCATGAACAGCATGACGGCGCCGGCGATCAGCGGGCCGACCGACGCCATGAACAGGATGCTCGCGATCACGATCATCCAGACGACGATCGGGATGTTGTGGTAGGTCATCCCCGGCGCGCGCGAGTTCATGGCCGTGGTGATGAAGTTGATGCCGCCGAGCAGGAACGCGATGAACTCGAGCGCGACGGCGAGCAGGAAGATCGTCGAGCCCCAGGGCGTCAGGTTGTACTCCGGCTTCGCGGAGAGCGGCGGGTAGATCGTCCAGGCGCCGCCGAAGCCGCCGCCCTGGGTGAAGAACGAGGCGATCAGGATGACCGCCGACAGCAGGAAGATCTGATAGGAGAGCCGGTTGATCTTCGGGAACACCATGTCGTCCGCGCCGATCATCAGCGGGATCAGGTAGTTCCCGAAGGCGGCGATCAGCACGGGCATCGCCACCCAGAAGATCATGATCGCCCCGTGGTTGGTGACGAGCATGTTGTACTCGGCGGGCGTGACGATGCCCCAGCCCGGGACGTGCACGCCCGGGAAGGCCATCTGCATGCGGAACACGTACGAGAAGAAGCCGGCGATCACCGCCAGCGCCATGCCCGTGAACATGTACTGGAAGCAGATGATCTTGTGGTCGGTCGACAGCATGTAGTGCCGGAACCACGACTCCTGGACGTGATGCTCATCGTGGGCGTGGGGCTCGGCGTGCTGGGTGGCCATGTTCCTACTCTCCCGCCGCGGACGTTCCCGTCCGCGACAGCCAGGCGGCGTGCTGTTCC
>DATKKW010000063.1:0-13968 GCA_035542715.1 Myxococcota bacterium | reverse complement strand
GTTGTGCTCCCCGGATTGGGTCCGCCCACGTCGTAGCTCGTTGGGAGCGCGCCGGGTGGGGGATTCACAGGGCGTAGGTCGCGCGATGGGTCCTTGCGTTGGGGATGCGCCGGGTCGGGACCTGACGCCAGTAGTAGCGGGCCCAGCGCTCGGGCAGGGGGATCCGCGTGGGGAAGAGCCGTTCGGCGAGCACGTCCTCGGCGCGGAGGCGTCGCGGGAGGAGCCCGAGCCGCTGGGCGGGCGTGGCGTCGCCGCGGCGCTCGGAGAAGGCTTTGATCGTGTTGCGCCAGACCACGAGCAGCCACAGCCGCTCGGCCGCGCTCTGGCGTCGCTTGGAGAAGGCGATGGTCTCGCGCTTGTGGTTGGCGCTCGAGTGGCGGATCAAGAGGTCGAGGAGATTCACGGGGAACAGGGGGTTTCGGGCCGTGCGCCGCGCGGTGGAGGGGGTGACGGCGTGGGCGAAGCCGCGGTCGGCGAGCCGGCGCAGGGCCCTCGGGTAGGCCGGGTGGTCGTCGGAGCGCAGCTCGATCCGCGCGCCCCGGGGCACGACGATCGCAAGCAGCGTGGCCATCTCGCGCTCGATCGACTGCGGGTCGGGGCGACCGAAGCGGCGCTCGAGCGCGCTGCGTCGGCGACGTTGGGCCTCGCGCATGCGGCCCTTGCGGCGCAGCTCCGAGTCCGTGAAGCCGTAGACGAAGTGGGCGTGGGCCCCGACGGCGGTGTGGAAGTGGACGGGCGTGTACTGGCTGAACTCGAAGGACTCGAAGCCGTCGACCACGACGGGCTCGGCCGGCGCGCCCTTCGGGCGCAGCCGCTCGTGGAAGAGCAGGCAGTGGCGGCCCAGGCGCTCGGCTTGGCGCAGCACGGTGGTGGGCGAGACGCCGAGGTCGCGCGCGATCTGGCGGTAGGCCGCACACGACAGCAGCCGCCCGAACACGGCGCGCGGGAGCGTGGGCCGGCGCAGCCAGTAGGTCGTGGAGAAGGTCTGTGAACTGAAGCTCCGCCGGCAGCGTGCACAGACGTACCGCTGGATCCGCCGCGGCGGCGCGCGGCGCCCGAAGAAGCCCTTCTTCCTCCAGCGCCAACCCCGCGGATCGACGTGGAACGGACAGCTCGGGTTCGGGCAATGGGGCGGCGTGAACTCGGACGACGCACGCGGCATCCCGACCCCGACAGCACGCCGCGTGCCAGACCCAATCGAAGGAGCACAACCCTCCGTATACTGCGGCCGTGCCGCGCTCCTCCCACCCCGAGCACCCCGCCGCGCGCCGCACGAAGCACGCGCCGCGCTCGGGTCCGATCTGGCTCGTGGGCATGATGGGCGCCGGCAAGTCCGCCGTCGGGCCGCGCCTCGCGCGGCGCCTCGGCCGCTCGTTCCTCGACACCGACCGGGAGATCGAGCGCGCCGCCGGGCGAAGCGTGGCGACGATCTTCGCCGACGAAGGCGAGGCGGGATTCCGCGCGCGGGAGCGCGCGGCCGTGCGCGCCGCGGAGCGTGGCCGGGCGGTGGTGGCCCTCGGCGGCGGCGCCATCGCGCAGCCCGGAGTCGCGGAGCGGCTCGCGGCCCGGGGCACCGTGGTGCACCTTCGCGCCCGACCCGAGACGCTCCTCGCGCGCATCGGCGACGCCGACGCCCGCCCGCTCCTGCGAGGCGTTCCCGCGGACGAGCGTCGGCGGCGCCTCGAGGTGCTCCTCGCCGAGCGGCGGGCGGCCTACGAGTCGGCGCGGATCGTCGTCGACACGGACGGCCGATCCCTGGAGGAGGTGGTGGAGGAGATCGTGGAGAGGCTCGCGGGGGAGCCCACGGCAAGGCGCGGCGCTGCGGTGCTGCGTCCTTCCGCGCGACGCACGGTGGAGGTGTCCCTCGGCGCCCGCTCCTACCCGATCGAGATCGGCTACGGCACGCTCGGGCTCGCCGGGGCCGCCGTCGCGCGACACACGAAGGCGACACAGGCGGTGGTGCTCGCGGCGGGCTCCGTCTCGCGGCGCTACGGGCCGGCGCTCGAGCGCGGGCTGCGGGAGGCGGGACTGCGCAGCCGTCGGCTCGAGGTGAAGGACGGCGACGCGCAGAAGACCCTCGCCCAGGCGGCGCGGCTGTACGACGCGCTGCTCGACGCCGGCGCCGACCGCGGTTCGGTGGTGGTCGCGCTCGGCGGTGGCGTCGTGGGCGACCTCGCAGGCTTCGTCGCCGCGACCTACCTGCGCGGCGTCGCATTCGTGCAGGTCCCGACGACGGTGCTCGCGATGGTCGACTCGAGCATCGGCGGCAAGGTCGGCGTGAACCTGGCTCGCGGGAAGAACCTGGTCGGAGCGTTCCACCAGCCGCGCCTCGTCTGGGTCGACGTCGCGACCTTGCGCTCGCTGCCGGTCCGCCAGCGCGCGGCGGGCATGGCGGAGGTGGTGAAGGCCGCGGCGCTTTGGGATGCCGCGTTCTTCACGGAGCTCGAGACGTGCGGCGAGCGGCTCCTCGGCACCGACCCCGAGGTGCTGGTGCCCGTGCTCGAGCGCGCGTGCGCGATCAAGGCAGAGGTCGTCGCGCAGGACGAGCGGGAGACCGGCCTCCGGATGCTCCTCAATCTCGGGCACACCCTCGGGCACGCGATCGAAGCGCTGACGCGCTACCGCGGGATCCTCCACGGCGAGGCCGTGGCGATCGGCATGGTCTACGCGGCGCGGCGCTCCGAGGCCCTCGGCCTGGCGCCGCTCGGCACCGCGACGCGGCTCGAGGCCCTGCTCAGCCGCCTCGGCCTGCCGAGCGAGCTGCCCGATTTTCCGCGCCGGGCTTATCTCGCGGCCCTGCGCGTCGATAAGAAGAGGCAGGATGCGCGCATCCGCTACGTGGTGCTGCGCGAGATCGGGCGGGCGGAGACCGTGCCGCTGACGCCCGCCGAGATCTACCCCGCGCGGCCGTAGCCCGGGTGGGGGGGAGGGGCCGTGACCGACACGCCGGGCGAGGAGCAGACCGAGACGCCGGTCGAGCGACTCTCCGAGGGGGGAGGAAGCGCGACGGGGCCGAGCGGTCCCGCCTACGCCGCTCTCGCCGAGGGACACCGCCGCGCCGGCCGCGCCCACGAGGCCGAGACCCTGGCACGCGCGGGCCTTCGGGTGTTCCCCGGAGGCTCCTCCGGTCGACTCGCGCTCGCGCTCGCCCTTCTCGACCAGCGTCGCATCGAAGAGGCGCGACGCGAGGTGGAAGGGCTCCTCGAGTCCCTGGCGGAGTTCAGCGCTGCGCGTGGGGCGCTGGCGGCGCTGATCGGAGAATCCGAGCCGGAGGCTGAGCCCGAGCTCGAGCTGGAGCCCGACCTCGGAGGAGGCGCGGAGAGCTGGGAGGATGCGGAGCCCGGGCCGGAGGTGCTCCTCGCCCAGGGCGACTCGCCGTTTGCGACCGAGACGATGGCCGGCCTGCTCGAGCGTCAGGGACACGTGGAAGACGCGCGCGCGCTGCGCGCCCGGATCGAGCCCGACGACGGAGAGGGCGCGCAGGGCACGCCTGTGTTCGTCCTGCCGGAGCCCGAGCCCCTGCCTGAGATGCCCGAGACGCCGCCGGCGCCGATCGGCGCCGATCCCCTCGCGACGGAAGAAGGCCAGGAGATCCTCGCGGAGCTCGAAGCCGCCGAGCCGATCGCCGGCGCCTCCGACGTGGGCGAGCTCGAGACGAGCGCAGAGGAGCTCGGGGTGCCGCTCGACGCGACCGCGCGACGCAGCGCCCACGTGATCGCGACCCTCGAGCGCTGGCTCGACAATCTTCGAAGGGGTGTGGCATGAGCTTCTCGTCGATCCTGCGCAGCATCGTCGACGGCTGCGGCGGCGGCCTGGGCGCGGCCCTGATGGGCAACGACGGCATCGCGATCGACCAGGTCACCGCCAGCGTCCCGTCCCACACGGTCGGCGGCGACGACGTGTCGGCGGCGGGCATCGAGTTCGGTCGCATTCTCGAGGAGATCCGCAAGGCGAGCGACGCGCTCTCGGGCGGTGCGGTGAGCGAGGTGGTCGTGAGCCTCGCCCGCTTCCAGCTCGTGCTGCGCGTGGTCGACGACGAGACCTTCGTCGTGCTCGCGCTCGCGCCCGATGGCAACCTCGGCAAGGCGCGCTACCTCATCCGGCGTCACCTGCTCGCGCTCCGCGAGGAGCTCTGAGCCCGTTCCCGGGTCCGGGCCGACCGGGCCGCAGGGACGCGGTCTCGACGCGCGTCGCGCGACCGGCCCCGCGCAGGGGCCCCGGAGGGCTCATGCCCGCGACGCCGCGCATCCTCGTCGTCCACGGTCCGAACCTGAACCTCCTTGGAAGCCGCGAGCCGAGCATCTACGGCACGACCACGCTGGCCGAGATCGACGCGGCCCTCGCGGCCCAGGCTGCCGAAGCCGGCGCCGAGATCGAGACCTTCCAGTCGAATCACGAGGGCGCGCTGATCGACCGCATCCAGGGCGCGCCCGAGCGCTGCGACGGCGTGCTCGTGAACCCTGGCGGCCTGACCCATTCGAGCGTCGCCCTGCGCGACGCTCTCGCGGCGACGACGCTCCCCGTGGTCGAGGTCCATCTCTCGAACATCCACGCGCGAGAGGAGTTCCGTCGCCACTCGTTCGTCTCGCCCGTGGCGCGGGGCGTGATCTGCGGGTTCGGCGCCGAGAGCTACGCCCTCGGGCTCCGGGCGCTGCTCGGGATCCTCCGCCCCGCGCGGCCGCCCCGTCGGCCCCGCCGCGCGAGCCGACCGGCGGCCGGCCGCGGGACGGCCCGCAAGCGCTAGCCGCGGGCCCCGCGAGGCGGGGCGATTGGACCGCAAGCCCTCAAGGGACCCCCTGGTCCGCCGATGAATCCAGGTACGGGGAGGGGTCCGCCCTCCACCGGCTGTCGCGCGACGTCCCGCGCCCGCCGAGGCATGGGGGGCCCTTGTCGGCAAACAAGCGGAAGATCCTGGAGAACGCGCAGAAGTACCTGCAGCGGGGCCAGCTCGACAAGGCGTTGAAGGAGTTCCAGGCCGCGCTCCAGGCCGATCCCCGGGACACCGGCACGCGCCTCAAGATCGGCGACCTCCATCTCAAGCAGGGCAACAAGGACGAGGCGGTCGTCGCCTACCTGAAGGTCGCCGACCAGTTCATGAAGGACGGCTTCGACGCCCGGGCCGTCGCCCTCTACAAGCAGATCCTGAAGATCGATGCGGCCCGGGCCGACGTGCACGTGCCGCTGGCCGAGCTCTACACGCGGCTCGGGCTCACCTCCGACGCGATGGCCTCGCTGCAGACCGCCGCCGACGCCTACCACCGCGAAGGCCGCAAGCGCGACGCCCTCGAGCTCCTGCGCAAGATGGCGCGGCTCGATCCCGCGAACACCACGAGCCGGCTCAAGATCGCCGAGCTGCTGCAGCAGGCCGGCATGAAGGACGAGGCGCTCGCGGAGCTCGACGAGGTGGCGCGCGAGGTCGAGCGCATTGCCGACGCGGAGGAGATGAAGCGCGTCTACGAGCGCCTGCTCGAGCTCGATCCTTCCCGCCACGCGGCGCACGTGGGCATCGGCCGGATCGCGCTCGAGCGAGCCGACTTCCGCGCCGCCGAGACGCACGCGCGCCAGGCGCTCGAGCTGCGCGCCGACGGGCCCGACGGACTCCAGCTGATCGCGGACGTGCTGCGCGCCGCCGGCCGCGAGGACGAGCTGCAGCCGATCTACCGGCGTCTCGCCGATGTGTACCGCGAGCGCGGCGACGAGGATCGCGCGCGAGAGATCCTCCAGCGCTACGTGTCGTCGGGTGGCCTCGAGCTCGGCGCAGAGGGATCGCAGGATCTCGACGGCGGGCTGGGCGCGGACTTCGGCGCGAACGCCTCTCCGTTCGGCGAGGCGGGCGACGCGGGCCTGCTCGACGACGAGGTGCTCGACGACGAGGCCGTGCTCGACGAGGCGCCGGCCATCGCGCCTCCGCCCGTCGCCGCCGCGCCGCCCGCCGCGCCGCCGCCTCCCGCGCCCGACGTCGATCCGGACCAGCTCGTCGCCGAGGCGAACGTCTACCTTCGCTATGGCAAGGCGGAGAAGGCGATCGCGAGCCTCGAGAGCGCGATCGCCGCGGCGCCCGGTCATCGCGGTGCGCTGACGAAGCTCGCCGAGGTGATGGAGCAGCGCGGCGAGAGCGAGCGCGCCGCGAGCCTGCGCGCCCGCTCGGGCAGCACGCCGGGCGAGACGCGCCCCGCCGCCAGCGCGCCGCAGCGGTCGGCCCCGACACCGGTGAGCGACGACGAGGACCTCGGGGAGCTCACGTTCACCGCGAAGCCGCGCGCGAGCGCGCCGGCCGCGAAGCCGGCAGCTCCCGAAGAGTCGGGTCCCCTCGATCTCGACGTCGACTTCGAGGTCGACGCCGGCGAGGCGCCGGCCGCGCTCGGCCCGTCGAGCGCGGCACCCGCGCGGAAGCCCTCTCTCCTCGAGGAGCCGCCGGTCTCCTCCCTGCCCGAGCCGGGCCTCGACGAGATGCCCGAATCGGACCTCGAGGTCGACCTCGACCTCGACCTCGACGACGACGAGGGCGCGGCCGCGGCGCCGGGCGGTTCCGCGCGCTCCGCCGCCGAGCCGACCGTCACGGGGAGCGGCAGCTCGACGAGCACGGCAGTGCAGATCGTCGAGGACCTCGAGGAGGCCGAGTTCTACTTCCATCAGAGCCTCCTCGAGGAGGCCGAGGCGGTCTATCGGCGCGTCCTCACCGTGGCGCCGAACCATCCCCAGGCGATGTTGCGCCTGGGCGAGATCGACGCCGCGCGCGGCGGATCTCCCGAGACGACGCAGAAGCGCGTCGCCGTCCCGGCGCCGAAGCCGGTGGCAGCCGACACGCCGAAGCCGGTGGCGGCCGAGGCGGCGAAGCCCGCAGTGACGAAGCCCGCGCCGGCACCGCCGACTCCGCCGAAGCCGGCGGTCGCGGCGCCGGCGCCCGCCGTCGAGAGCGAGGAGGAGTCGTTCGATCTCGCCGGGGAGCTCGGCCTCGACGATTCCGCAGAGGTGTCGCCCGGCGAGCCGGGCGAGGACACGTCGACGCAGCCGAGCGTCTCGTCGGCCGCGCTCGAGCCCGACGCGGACTTCGACATCGATCTCGACGATTCGTCGCTTCCGGCGAGCGACGGCGCAGGCCCCGAGCTCGACGCTCCGAGCCTGGCGGAGGTGAGCCCGCCCTCGACCGCGGCGGCGCTGCGCGGCCTCGCCACCACGCGCCCGGTCGTGCTCGATGGCGCCCCCGAGGCGGAGGCCTTCGAGGCGAGGGACGGCGCGGTGGAAGGGGGAGCCATCTCCGAGGCGCCGACCGCGGAGGCGCCCGCGCGCGCTGCGGCCGCGGAGCCGGCCCACGCCGAGTTCGACCTCGCCGCCGAGCTGAGCGACGCGTTCGCCGACGCAAACGCCTCCGACCAAGCGCCGGGCGCGAAGGATCGACGCTTCGACGAGGGATTCCACGCGGTCTTCGACGAGTTCAAGCGCGGCGTGAAGCGCGTGGTGGGCGAGGGCGATTTCGAGACCCACTTCGACCTCGGGATTGCGTACCGGGAGATGGGGCTCCTCGAGGACGCGGTGGGGGAGTTCGTGCAGGCGGTGGGCTCGCCGACGCGGCGCCTCGCGGCCCTGCACATGATGGGACTGTGCGCCCTCGACCTGAAGCGTCCGGACGACGCGATCGCGCACCTCGAGCAGGCGCTCTCGCTGCCCGACGTGCCGCCCGACCAGCGCTGCGCGCTCCACAGCGATCTCGCCCGGGGCTTCCTCGCGCTCGGCGACGCGACGCGTGCGCGCGACGCGATCGAGCGCGCCGCCGCGACCGACGCGCGCTTCCCCGAGCTCGCGAAGCGCCGCCTCGAGCTCGAGGCGCTCGAATCCGGCGCGCCGCTCGCCGAAGCCGAGAGCGCGCCCGCCGAGCCCTTCGAGAGCTTCGACGACCTGATCGCCGAGGCCCGGAGCGAGACGGAGGCGAGCGCCTCCGCGCCCGAGGCCGAGCCCGAGACGGACGCGCGGGCGGCAACGACCGGCGCCGAGACGCCGGCGCCGCCCGCGCCATCTCCGGCTCCGACGCCCGCCGGCCGCCGCCGCAAGATCTCGTTCCTCTGAGGAGTCGCCGTGGAGCACCTCGCGCATTTCGGCCTCGCACAGGATCCGTTCGTGAACGCCCCGCGCGTCGAGGACTGGTGCGCGCTTCCGTCCCACGTCGATGCCGAGCGCCGTCTCGCGCGCGGCCTCTCGCAGGGCAAGGGCCTCCTCACCCTCGTCGGTGATTCGGGGAGCGGCAAGACGACGCTCGTGCGCCACCTGCTCGAGCAGCTCGACGAGGGGCGCTTCGAGGCCAGCCTGATCGTGATCGTGCCCGGCGAGCCCGCACGCCTGCTGCGTCGCGTGGCCCGGCACCTCGGCGTCGAGGACGAAGAGGCCGAGCGGACCGAGACGCTGCGCAACGTGTTCGACCGCCTCGTCGAGCTCGAGGAACGGGGACACCGGGCGGTGGTGCTGATCGACGGCGCCGAGAGCCTCGCCGCGGGCCAGGACCTCGACGACCTGCGCGCGCTCCTCGGCTTCGAGCACGGCGACGCTGCGATGCTCTCGGTGCTCCTCGTGGGCGGCCCCGCCCTGGACGCGCTCCTCCAGAGCGACGCCGGACTGCGTCGGCGGGTCGAGATCCGGGTGCGCCTCGCCGGCCTCGATCGCCGCGAGGTCGGCGAGTACGTCGCGCACCGCGTGACGCGCGCCGGCGGTCGGCCCGGGATGTTCACTCAGGGCGCGGTCGCCGGCCTCCACGGCGCCTCCCTCGGGCTGCCGAGGCTCGTGAACACCCTCGCCGACAACGCGCTGTACGAGGCCTTCGTGGCGGCCCGGCGGCAGGTGACACCAGAGGACGTGGGCCGCGCCGCGCGGGATCTCGGTCTCGAGGCCAGCGTGGTCGACGGCGCGGCGAGCGAAGCGCTGGAGCACGCCTCGCCCGTCGATCCCGCAGCGCGGGCCGCGCTCCCTCGCCGCGGAGACACTCCCTTCTCGGTCGACGACTTCCCGGACGAAGCCGCGGCCGGCGCGGCGCCCGCGATGCTCGACGCGGCCGACGCGCTGGGCGACGCCGACGATCTCGGCCTCGATCCGCTCACGGGCGACGACACGTCCGACGCCGAGCCCTGGGAGCCGATGGAGGACACCGCGCCGAGCGGAGAGGTCCGCGCCGCGGTCGACGTCCTCACCCCGGCCCCGCGCAAGCCCGCGCCGCCCGCGAGGGCCGAGGCCGACGTGCTCGAGCTCTCGCAGCCGATCGAGGCGGAGCCCCTCGAGCTCGTGGCCGAGGCGGAGCCCGCGAAGCCCGAGGAAGAGGTCGACGAGCTCTTCGCGCAGCTCCTCGACGACCCGCGCTAGGCCCGCCGCGTATCGCGAGGCGGGAAGACCGCCGGAAGAATGCCGCGCTCACCGGCATGGCATCCGCGTACGGTCGATGTCTTGCCGCACGACGCCGGCCGTGCCACCTTGCTCGCGACGCGGGAATAGCTCAGTTGGTAGAGCATCAGCTTCCCAAGCTGAGGGTCGCGGGTTCGAGCCCCGTTTCCCGCTCCAGATTTTCGAAACGCCCTCGGCCAGTTGCGCCGGGGGCGTTTTCGTCTTGATCCTCGTCCGTGACGCCCGGCGACGGATAGCGACGGATTGCGACGTCCGTGCCTTCTCTTTCGGCGGAGGGAGAGGGGCCTTCGACTGTTCGTTGGGTCGAGCCACCGAAATCGGCGAAGGCGAGATCCCCAGCTTCGGCCGGCATCGCGTGGGCGTAGACGCGGAGGGTGAGCTCGGGGTTCGCTTGACCGAGCTGCTCCGCCACCCCCCGGATCGAACGCCCCGCCTCGAGCGCGAGGGAGGCGGAGGTGTGCCGCGCAGCGTGGAGGCGGAAGGGGCGCACTCCTGCCCTCTGCGCGCGGCGACGGACGCGATGCCAGGACCGCGTGACGTTGCGCTCGTCCAGCGGCCCGCCGTCCTCCGAGCAGAACACCCACGCCGGCACCTCCGCCCAGCCGCGCGAGAGGGAGGCGCGGCGGCGCTCGCCCAGGAGGTCGAGCAGCGCGGAGCCAAGCGAGGGCGGCATCGAGAGCGTGCGGGCCTTCCCGCTCTTGAGGTGACGGTCGCGCCCTTCGTGAGCGCCCGACGGATCGAGATTCGGCCGCGCTCGAAGTCCACGTCGCGCCATTCGAGGCCGAGGGCCTCGCCGCGGCGGCAGCCGGTCGAGAGCAGGAAGCGGAGCAGGGGCGCGAATCGCGCCTCGGGCGTTCGGTCCTTCTTGTGCCGGTGGCGGAAGGCGCGCACGTCCTCGTCCTCGGCAATCGAGAGCAGCGTCTCTGCTTCCTTCCGCGTCCATGCTTCGACCACCTGCACCTCGGCGTCCTCGCGGCGGGCCACCTTGGAGATCAGGCGGCCGATTCCGTTGGCCGGGTTCTGCTGAATCTGGCCGTCGCGAATGGCAAGGTTGAGCACGCGCCGAACGATCGAGAGGGCGTTCAAGATCGTGGCCGGCTTGTGCCCGGCCTCCACCTTCGCCCGGATGTAGTCCAGGAGGTCGGCCTCCGTGATCTCGCGCATGTCCTTGGCTCCGAAGAACGGCTCGAGGTGCCGCTCGATCAGGAGCTCGCTCGTCTCCTGGTACCTCGGCGTGAACGTCACGGAGTACCCGGTATGCCAGGAGCGCAGCTGCGCGCCGAAGGGGAGGGGGCGCGCCGTCTCGGGGTCTGGCTTGAACGTGCCGAGCGCCAGGGCGCCGTTGATCTTCTCGGCGATCTTCTCGGCGCGGCGCTTGTCGGCCTTCGTGGGGCCGATCTTCTTCTCGCGCTTCTTCGTGCCGGCGAAGTGCGTCCGCACCCACCATGCATCGCGGTACCAAATGACCTTCGCGCTCATGCTCAGCCTCTTCGACGTGCTAGGTAGGCTCGGACGGCCTGCCGCACTTCCTCGGCTGCCGTGGTCCCGTTCTTCGCAGCCAGCGCCTCGAGGGCCTCGTGTCGGACGGCGCCGGCGCCTCGCGGGGGTGATAGGCTGCGCGCATGCCGACACCCGACCGCGACCCGACCCAGCGTGACGCCCTCGAGGACTTCGACGCCCGTGAGCTGACTTTCCTCGGTCAGACGAAGCGGGTGTTCGTCGCGGGCAGCGGCCCCGCCGCGATCGTGATGGCCGAGATGCCCGGGATCTACCCGCTGGTCTCGCGCTTCGCGCGTCGCGTGCGCGACGCCGGCTTCACGGTCTGGATGCCGGTCCGACGCCGACGCCGCGGCGCGGCGTGATGCGGATCTAGAGTGCGCGCGCGCGAGCCGAAGCGGCTGAGGACGCGTGGCGCCGGCGCGCTGGCCTTGACGGGCGTGCTCCTGTGCCTCGGCGCCTGCCGCTCGCTCCCGGGCGGCCGTTTCGTCGCCGGTCTCACGACCGGCGACTACGGCTCGGGCCGCATCAGCCAGCAGGAGCTGCGCGAGGCGCTGTCCGAGTACGCGAGCCGCTTCGAGGCGACGACCGTCGCCACGGCGGACTCGATCGCCGCGGGCACGAAGGATCCCCTGATCCAGCGCCGCACGCTGCGCTGGAAGCTCGGCATCATCCCGGTCGTGAATCAAGCCGCGTTCCTGAGCGAGCCCGAGGCCGCCTACGTGGCGATGCTCACCGCCGCGACCGCGACGCGCGACTTCCTCACGACGGGCGGCGGCACCGACGCCTTTGGCGACCAGCAGCAGCTCGCCGTCGATGCGAGCAACGAGCTAGTCCAGGCCGCCGTCGAGCTCGGCGATCGCTTCCTCAACGAGAAGGAGCTCGCGCACGTCACGGCCGACGTCGAGGAGCTCGTGCGCGCGCATCCGATTCGCGGCGAGTTCGTGGCCGAGCAGGTCCAGACCCTCGTGACCTCGAGCCAATCGAGTCCCATGTTCGAATGGGTGACCGCCATCCCGCTCTCGCCCTTCCGCGCGCTACAGGGCGTCGATCAGGGCGCGCAGGCGATCCGCGATTTCAATGTCACCGCCATGGAGATGAGCCGGATCGTCGCCGGGATGCCGCGCCTGATCCGCTGGAACATGGAGCTCCTGGCGTTCGACATCAGCCAGCAGGGCAACATCGCGGACTCGCTCGAGAGCTTCAACGCAATGGCTCGCAGCGCGGAGACCCTCTCGCAGACGGCGCAGGCGCTGCCCGAGAACCTGCGCGAGCTGCTCGACGAAGCCGAGCGCACGGGGCAGAGCCTCGAGCCGCTCTCGCAATCGATCGAGCGCTCGGCCGCGGCGGTGGCGGAGGCGGGCAAGGCGTGGGGCGGGCTCGTCGCGCAGCTGAGCAAGCCGCCGGCGGATCCGACGAAGCCCTCGCGCCCGTTCGACATCCGCGAGTGGCAGGCGACGGCGGCGCAGATCACCTCGGCGGCCACGGAGATGAACGCGCTGCTCGCGTCGGTCGATCGGCTCGCGGGCTCGCAGACGCTCGCGGGGCCGCTCGAGCAGCTCACGCAGCGCGTCGACCAGGTCGAGGCCAGCTCGCGCGCGCTCGTGAATCTCGCGGCGTGGCGCGGTCTCGAGCTGATCCTGGCGTTCTTCGTGCTGCTCTTCGTATATCGCCGCCTCGAGGGCTGGATCGCGAGCCGCGGCGCGGCGCGCTGAGCGGGATCCGGCACGCGGCGGGGCCGATCGCGCGCGCGGCGGGAAAGCTTCGCGCCCTTCGCCCGAGGCAACTCCGATGAAGCCCACCCGCCGCCCGCTGTGTCCCGAGTTCTCCTCCGGCGCATGGGGGGCCTTTTGCCTCGGTTCGTCCCGGCTTGACCGAACGCTACTTATCAGACCCGATCGAGGAAACGCACCCTGAATCCCCTATGCCCGACGAGCGAAGGGGCCGCTCGCGAGACCTCCATTGTCCCGAATGAGAAATGGGCGCATCTGGCTGTGACTCGACGCCGCGTCCTGGGTCACTCGCGCCCCCCGGACGACGACAGCGCATGGCGGCGCGCTCTGCGGCGGGGCGCCGCCCGCGCCGAAACAGCTCGATTGGCCGGGCTCGGCATCACAGCTACTCTGCTCTCGGATCCATGACGACGGACCCTCCGCGAACCTTCGCCGCCGTGACCACCTGCCACCGGGCGGGCTACGAGGCCTACGGGCGGGCGATGCTCGAGAGCTTCGATCGCCACTGGCCGGATTCGGTGTCGCTGCTCTTGTATGCGGAGGAGTTCACGCCCGAAGCGGTCGGCCCCCGGGTCCACGTCCGCGATCTGCACGTCTCCTGCCCCGAGCTCCTGGCCTTCAAGCAGAGACACGCCGACGACCCACGCGCCCACGGTTCGGGCGACCGACCGCGCTGGGCGCTACGCCTCGAGTGGAGCCCCTTCAAGCTGAAGCTGCGCCGCAAGCGCTCGATCGGCTATCGCTGGGACGCCGTGCGCTTCAGCCACAAGGTCTTCGCGCTGTCACACGCTGCGCGCCTGCTACCCGCCGACGTGCTGATTCTGCTCGACGCAGACCTGCTCTTCGTCGCGGACCTTCCCGCCGCGCTGCTCGAGGGCCTGGTTCCGCGCGACGGCTTCGTCGGCTATCTAGCGCGGCCGAAGTTCAGTGAATGTGGATTCGTGGCCTACAACTTGCGCCATCCGGCGACGGCGTCGTTCATTGAGGAATTCGAGGGGCTGTACACTTCCGATCGCCTCTTCCGCCACCTGCAGTGGCACGATTCCTATCTGTTCGACGTGGTGCGCGGGCGCTTCGAGCGGCGGGGTTGCCGCAGCTACGACGTCGCAGAGGGTGCCGGCAGACGCAACGGCCAAGTGCTCGCGGCGAGCCGCCTCGCCCCCTACATGCAGCATCGAAAGGGTCCGGGGAAATGCTCGCCGAGGAGTCTCGCGTGAGAAAACCGCCTAGGGGATCTCGCCGCGATCCGAGAGCAGGTGCTGGCGCCCGACGCCCACCCAGTCCCTGACCCACTCGCGCCCCCGACGACGCCGTCGCCGGCCTGCCCCAGCGCATTCGGGTCCTCGCCGCGATC
>DATKKW010000062.1:0-10389 GCA_035542715.1 Myxococcota bacterium | reverse complement strand
CGCTCGAAGCGCAGCCGGCCGAGTCGAGGAGGGAAGCCACGTAAGACATCGAGCTCGAAGCTCATGCTTTATCCGGCCGTCCCCGCAGATCCTCGGCGTCCCGAGGCTCTCCCATTCGTTCTTCGTTGCCGCCGGTGACCTGCGCCCCGGGGTCGGCGCGAGGAGGGTGCCTCGGTCGCGCGGAGCCCACGAAGTGACGTCACCCGACACAGAACATCATGGACAGCAAGATAACGACGCCCGGTCGTGTCGATTTCGTGTGCGCGACGAGCACTTGGCGTCGGAGTTCTCGCATCCGGGCGGTTTCGCGGCGGAGCGTTCGCTGGATTCGGCTCCGTGCACGCGGACTTCTCGTCGGAGCGTAGCGGGCGCGTGAGTCCTGGCTCGCCGCCAGTTGGTCCGTGACCCCGCGCTCACCCTGCCTTCGTGAACGCACGGCCATGCCCTTGGCGCTCGGGCATCCTGCGACGCCAGGAATCCGCCGAAAGGCCCTGAAGAGGCCCGCGCCGGTTCGGGTGGCCGGACGTTTCCGCTGAGATGGGTGGCGTCGAGCCGCGGTCACCGAGCCGTGCTGGCCGCTCCTCGCAGATACGCTATTTCGGACCGCAACAGCTCGAGGGGGAATTCATGACCTGTCCTCGCTTCATCCACGTTGGGGCTTGGAGCGCGATCATGGGGGTGGCCAGCCTGCCGACGGCAGCCAGCGCACACGTCCTCGGGCGATCGGCCGGCGACTCCCTGGCGATCGGTTTCGCACATCCATTCTCGGGTCTCGATCACCAGCTCGTGATGTTCGCGATCGGCCTCTGGGCGGCGTTGTGCGGAGGCCGGGCGCGCCTGGCGCTGCCCGCGGCCTTCGTCGGAGGCGCAGTGCTGGGTCTCGCGAGCGCGCAGGTCCTCGGAACCGCGTCCGCCCCAGGGCTGCTGGCCGCATCCGTGATCGTCGTGGGCGGGTGCGTTGCGTTCGAGCGCCGCTCGGCCCCGACCTTGGCGATCCTGACCGCGCTGGCGTGCGGCTCCCTCCACGGTCACGCCCACGCGTCCGATCTCGCAGCCTCTGCAGCGCCGAGCCGCTTCGCCGTCGGCTTCCTCGCGGCCACCGTGCTGCTGCATGCAGCGGGTTTTGGCATCGCCGCCGGGCTCCCGTGGCGCGTGCGAACTGATTGGACGCGGGCCGCCGGCGGCGCCATCGCGGCGGCAGGCGCCGTCCTCGTGGCTGTCGCCTTGCGCTGAGGCTGAGAGACTCGTTGCGTCGCGTCGCGCCGGTCCTCCTCACCATCCTGGCCGTCCTGCTGGCGAGGAGCGCCTTCGCTCACACCGGACAGGGTGACGTCGGAAGCGGGTTCGTCGCGGGGTTCCTCCATCCCATCACTGGGCTCGACCATCTCCTCGCGATGCTCGCCGTCGGCATGTGGGGAGCGCAGCTCGGGATGCCCGCGCTCTGGGTGCTTCCGGTCGCGTTCCCGCTGGTCATGGCGGTCGGGGGCGTGCTCGGGATCGTCGGGGCTCCTCTGCCTGCCAGCGAGCCGGCGATCGTCTTGTCCGTGCTGCTGCTCGGGGCGGCCATCGCCTCCGGACGCAAGCCGCCGCTCCCGCTTGCGGCTGCGCTGGTCGCGTTCTTCGCGATCTTCCACGGATACGCGCACGGACGGGAGCTGCCCGAGGCGGCGAGCGCCGTCGGGTTCAGCGCCGGCTTCGTGCTGGCGACCGGCTGCATCCATCTGACGGGCATCGGCGTCGGCTTCGTCACGAAGCTGCCCCACGGCGAGAACGTGCTGCGCGCGGGCGGAGCCGCCATCGCCATGGCGGGTGTGCTCCTCGCGTGGCGTCTCGCCGGCGCATGACGCTGACTCGAGGCGCTCGCGCTCTCGGCGCGATCGCCGCGCTCGCGGTGCTGCTGGTCGCGGAGCCCGCGCACGCCCACATGGACGCGGACGTCGGTGACTTCTATCAGGGGGTGTTCCAGCCCTTCCTTCACCCGGAGTTCCTCTGCAGCGCGCTCGCGATCGCGCTCTGGGCGACACAGCAAGAGGAACGCGACGCCTACGTCACGTGCGGCGCCTTCGGGCTGGGAGTCGGGCTCGGCGCCACGGCAGCGTTCTTGGGTGAAGGCGGCACGGCCTCTCTGTGGGGACCGCGTCTCACCATGCTGGTGATCGGGCCCTTGGTGGCAGCACGCATCCGGCCGCCCGTCGCGGTGTTGGCGGGCCTGGTCACGCTCGCCGGGCTGGCGCAGGGCCACGCCGCCACGGCGTCCGACCGTGACGTCGTCGCTCGACCGGTGCTGTGGACGCTCGGCCTGGCGATCGGCGCCGGCTTGCTCGGCGCGTACGCGACCATGGCGACCCAGCGTTTCCGCGCGTTCTGGGTGCAGGTGGGCGTGCGGGTCGCCGGGAGCTGGATCGCCGCGATCGGACTCATGGTGAGCGCGCTGGCCGCCCGTGGGCGCTGAGGGGCGACGTGACCCGAGAGGTCGCCGACGTTCCGTCTCTCACACCAGAGTCGACGAGGCGCGCGGATTCCGCGTGGAGGGCTGGTTCAAGATCGAGCTCGAACTACCGAGACGCCCCTGGGTCAGCTCGAGCTCTTCGCACGAAGGTGATGCCGGAGTTGAAGTAGCGGTGCGCGCCCGCTTCACCGGTACGGAGGGAGCACGCGCAGCTTGCGCTGCAGCGTGCGGCGGTGGAGCCCCAGGACCCGAGCGGCGCGGGACACGTTGCCGCCGCAGTCCACCAGCACGCGGTGGATGTGCTCCCACTCGAGGCGTCCGAGGGACGGCGCCGCCCACGCCTCGGGCTCCGGCGACGCCGGCGCGTGCTCACGCTGCTCGAAGGCCCGCAGCACGTCGTCGGCGTCGACCGGCTTGGTGAGGTAGTTGATGGCGCCGCGGCGGACGGCGTCGACAGCCGAAGGAATGCTGCCGTAGCCCGTCAGCATCACGCAGTCGATCGAGGGCACGGCGGCCCGCAGCGCATTCAGGAGATCGAGGCCGCTCTCTTCGGCCAGACGCAGGTCGAGCACGGCGCGCGACGGCGTATTGGTACGTGCGACGAGGAGGGCGCCCTCCCGATCGCTCGCCTCCCACACCTCGTGTCCGCGCGCGCGGAGAGCGCGCGCCAGACGGGCTCGGAAGGTCTCGTCGTCGTCGACGACGACGATGCGCGCGGGGCGAAGCTCAGACACGATGCGTCCCCGGTCGAGGCAGCCCCATTCCGGCCGCGAGACTCGGCTCCGACGAGCGCGCCGGGTCAGCCGGGGCCGGCAGGACGAGAGTCGCCGTCGTTCCTCGACCGGGGGCGGACTCGAGATCGAGGCGCCCGCCGAGCCGCTCGGCATGGAGCTGTGTGACGAAGAGACCGAGACCCGTCCCGCGCCCCGGCGATTTCGACGTGAAGAACGGCTCCCGGGCGTGCTCGAGCACGTGATCGGGCATGCCCGATCCTTCGTCGCGGACCACGAGCACGATCTCGCCGCGCTCCTGGGCCGCGTCGAGCCGCACGAGCTGATCCGGTCGCGAGGCGTCGAGCGCGTTCTGGAGGAGCGGGAGGAGGGCGCCGACGACGTCCGCACGTCGGCCCAGGAAGCGATCCGCGGGCAGCCCGAGCGTGACGCGGAGCCGGCGACCCGCATCGGGGCCCAACGCCTCCGTCACGGCACGACCCAGCTCACCCGCAAGGAGCGGCTCGGCACCGTGTCGCGCCTCTTCGCTCACGCGGACGCTCATGCGGTCGAGGATCTCTCGACAGCGCTCGACCTCGGATCGGATGAGGCGCGCATCATCGGCGACCTCGGGCTGCATCCGGGCCCCGTCGAGGACGCGCTCCAGCTCTCGGGCCGCGACCGCGATCGTCCCGAGCGGCGACCCCAGCTCGTGCGCGGCGCCGGCTGCGAGCGTCGTCAACGACGCGAGGCGCTCGTTGCGAGCCGCTACCTCGCGCAAGGTCGCGATCTCGCGCTCGCGCGCGCGCAGCCCGCTCACGATGCGCCCGATGAAATACGTGAGCACCATGGAGACGACGACCACCGCCACCCACATGCCCACGAGGTGCATCGGAATCGGGATCGAGCTCGAGAGGGGCCCGTGCCAGAAATGCTCCACGACGTGCCATCGGAACACGACCGCGTAGCCCGACGCCGCCAGGAGCGCGATCGCCCAGGTCATGCGCGCGCTCCCGGTGAGCGCCGCGAGCGCGACGTGCACGGCGTAGAGCGCGCTCAGCGGGTTCTCGGGCCCCCCGGACAGATAGAGGAGAGCCGTGAACGAGACGGTATCGAAGCCGAGCACGATCGGAACCAAGAGATCCGCGCGGACCGCGCGCCGCGCCGCGGGCAGGCCGAGCAGCACGTTCGAGAGGGGAGCGAGCAGCACGACGGCCAGGAGGGCGCCATAGGGCAACGGCGCCTCGAGCAGCGTGGCGGCGAGGGCGATGCTGGCGAGCTGTCCAGCGGCCGCGACCCAGCGCAGTCGGATGATCCAGCGCAGCAGGATCTCGGCGACCGGCGCCACCGGCTCCGACGGCCTGTCGCTGCGCCTCGTCGGCCCTTCCATGCCGAGCGGAGGGTATCCGGCGGATCGCGCCCTCGGACGGGTGCGACGAATCGCCGCGGCGGGGATCCGCGCCGCGAGACGCTCGCGACCGACTCGAAACGCGAGATCCGCGACCGCCACCCACGGCCCCCGCGCTGGGCCGAGGGCGCGCGCTCAGGCGCGCCTTCGCGATGCAGCGAGGACGGCCACCCCGGCGGCGAGGAGCACGGCACCCGCCGGCTCCGGGACGCCGGTGAAGCTGAACGAGCCGAAGTCCTGTCCCGCCGCGCCCGCCAGCAACGCGCCGAGGAGCGGCGCTCCGATCAGGTCTCCCGACACCGTGAACGACCCGTTCGGCCCGGTCGTCACCTGGGGGCTGCCGAGCAGGAAGGCCACGACCGGGAAGTCGATGCCGTTGCTGAGCTCCCACCGCGCGGCCCCGCTGTTGTAGGCGAGCGAGTAGTCGCCGAAGACGAGCTGCCCTCCGCCGAAGGTCGGGCTCACGGTCCAGCGCGAGACGCCCGCGAGCGAGATGTTGCCCGCGGCGCTCGCGAGGAGCGCGGCGGGGCTCGAGGCGTCGTAGGTGAAGCTCGTCACGGGCGCGGTGCGCCGGGGATCGGGTGTCACGTCGACGCCGAACGGGTTGAGCGTGTAGGTCTGGGGATTGGCGACGCCGCTGCCCGCCGTGTCGAGGAGATCCTCGCCGGCCGTGGGGCCCACCGGCAACGTGTTGCCGGCCGCCCCGATCGTGTTGTTCAGCGTCAACCCGAATGCTCCCCAGACTGCGGAATCGAAGGTGATCGTCGCCTGCCCATCCGTCAGCGTGGTGGCGGCGCCCGGGCCGCTCAGTAGCAAGACGAACGCCGACGCGGCTCCGATCCACGACGTGCGCGCGCGCCGCGATGCAGAACCACGCGAGCCATTCGGGATCCAGCGGGGAACCGACTTCTGCTTCACCGACACGATGAGTTCACCTCCTTCGATGGAGAAGGTGGCGGACGGTGTCCGCCTCGTGTCGGGGAAAGTCGTCCGGCGGCGTGCGGCGACTTGTCGCGGGGGCACGACCGTCAGAAGTGGAGCGCGGTCGTGACCTGCCAGGATCGCCCGGGGCCGGGCGCCACACGGCCGCCGAGGTAATTGAGCCGTACGAAGTAGGCCTCGTCGGTGAGATTGGCGACGCGCAGGCCGACCGTGAGGAAGCCGGCGTCATACGAGACCGCGGCGTCGAAGGTGACGAACCCGTCGGTGAAGAAGGCGTTGCGCCGGGAGATCTGGACCTGGCTCTGCGCGTGGGCGCCGACGCCGAGGCCGAGGCCCTTGAGCGGGCTCGGGAAGTCGTAGTGCAGCCACACGCGGCCGGAGTTCTCCGGCACCCCCGGGATGGCGTCCAGTCCCGAGCCATAGGAAGCGAACAGGTCGTCTTCGAACGACGCCCGCGTCCAGGAGTAGGCGGCGATCAGGCTCACGGACTCGATGGGTCGCAGCAGGAGCTCCGCGTCGACACCGTGCGACGCCTGGTGGCCGCGCGGCACGGAGCCGATGCCTCCGTCGGGGTCGGGGACCGCCACGTTCGTGCGATCGATCGAGTAGTAGGCGACCTGGCCCCGGAGCCACTCCCCGAACGCCAGCTTGAGGCCTCCCTCGAGCTGGCTCGAGCGCTCCGGGAGCGGCGTCTCGGTGAAGATCGCGAACGGCTGGCCGCGCATGCCCGAGCTGTAGCCGCCGAAGAGGGAGACGCCGGCCCCGAGGTCGAGCACCGCGCCCGCACGCGGAATCCAGCGCCACGTGTCGGTGACGTCTCGGCGATCCGGGCTCTCGAAGTCGATGCGCACGCGCCCGAGTCGGGCCCCGGCGACGAGGTGGAGACGCTCGTAGAGCGTCGCCTGGACCTGCGCGTAGCCGCCCATCACGGTGTTGACGACGAAGTTGTCGTTCTTGCCGGGACCGGGTCTCGTGTAGGGCTGATCGAAGACGGGATCGGCGACGTCGATGATGAAGCGCCGCGGCACCGTGAGGAAGTTGATGAACCCCGCGTCGTCGTAGCGGCTGTAGTCGCCGCCCAGGAGCAGCGTCGCGCGGATCGGGCCCCAGGAGCCCTCGCCGACCGCGTTCGCGAGAGCGCTGACCTCCTTCTGCTCCTGGAACAGCCGGGCGTCGAAGAAGGAGAACGGGAGTGTCCCGAGATGGAAGGCGCGGGCGAGCTCGGGCGGCTCGATCACCGGCCGATCCGCCCCGAAATCGAGCCCGGCTCCCCCGATGAGCTGCGCCTCCTCCTCGAACTCCGAGCGCGCGTAGCGCGCCTGCACGCTCGTGTGCCACGCATCGCTGAATCGGTGCTCGAAGTGCACGGCCCCGCTGTCGAACTGCGAGCGGCTGTCCTCGATGTCCGGGTCGCCGATGAACAGTGACCGGTCGACCTCGACCTTCCCCACGGGCTCGACGTTCCCGAGGAAGGCCCGGATCCCAGGTGGGATGGTCGCCTTCGACTGCACCACCGTGCCGGTCGCGGGGAGCCCTTGATAGTCGGGCTGCCGCCAGCGCGAGATCCGCCCGCGAAGCGTGAGGGTCGTCGCGTCGCCGTCGGTCAGGGTGAGCGCGGGGTTCACGTTGAAGCGCTGGTTGTGGAGCACGTCGATCTGGCTCTCCTCCGTCGTGTACTCGCCGGTGACGCGCAGTCGCACGTGATCGCCGAAGGGCTGGTTCAGATCGAAGAAGGGCTGGACGAGCGCCCAGGAGCCGACCCGGACGCCCACCGTCCGGGCCGCGACGGACCGCGGCGTCTTCGAGATCTCGTTCACGACGCCGCCCGCGGGCGATCCGGCACCGCCCCCGTAGAGCATCCCGTTCGTTCCCTTCAGCACCTCGATCCGTTCGACGTTGACGGTGCTCTCGCGGTCGCCCGGGTTGTAGTACTGGGTGAATCCATCGACGAGGCGCTCGGCCGGGAAGCCACGGATCAGCGTGTTGTCGAACGCGGGCGTCAGGGCCGTGTTGGTGGGGACGACGCCGCTCACGTTCAGGAGGGCGTCGGACACCGTGCGCACCTGCTGATCGTCGATCAAGGGACGGGTCACCACGCTCACGGACTGGGGTGTCTGCTGGAGAGGCGTCGGCGTGCGCGTCGACGAGGTGGCGGCGCCAGGGTCGTAGGAGTCGGGCCGACCGACGACCAGGACGTCGATCGTGGTCTCCTCGGCGCGCCGCCGCGCGGCGTCGGCGTCTCCGGGCGCATCCGCCGCTGCAGCGGAGGATGCTGCCGCCACGAGGGCCCAGGTCAGCGCGAGGCCGATCCGACCGACCGATCTCACACCGCGCCGGCGCCGCGGGCCCCGTCCGCCACGACGGGCGGCCAGCGTCCCGACCACGCAGCCGCGATCAGGTACGCGGCGATCGCGCCGTCGAAGAGCATGCACGCGAGGGGGAGCTGCGCGTAGCCGGCTGGAAGCTCGCGCGGGAGGAGATCCCACGGGACGTGCGCCAGCCAGGCGACGGCGAGGAACCACGCGGAGCGGAACACGCCCAGCGCGCCCAGGGCGACGTACACGAAGAAGACGAGGACCTCGACTGGGCCGCCCGTGTGGGCATACGTCATGCCGAGCCAGCCCGTGAAGGCGGCCCAACCGATGTGCTCGACGCGCGGACCCGCTACGCGGAGCGCAAGGATGACGATGGCCGCGAACGGGACCGCCGCCGCGACCAGCAGGCCTGCGTGCGCCGCCATCCCCACGGCGTAGCCCGCCATCACGACCCAGAAGACGACGTAGACGGTGACGAGGGTCGGACGCAAGGAGGCACCACCACGGGCGGGTTCGAGGAGCGAAAGGAATATCCCATGCAGCCGCGTGGCGCCTCGGACGTGCGGCAAATCGCCGCGCCCGGGGACCTTCGACCCTTCGCGGCGCTCCGGATAGGCTCGGGGCCGAGATGAGCATGCGCGCCGCCTTGCAGCCGCTTGGCCCGGCGATCCGAGCGGTCCCTGTCCACGCGTCCCCGTCACTGGGTCGGCCCACGGCCGCCGCGCTCGGCATCGGAGCTGCGATCCTCCTCTGTGTCGGATGGCTCGGCTGTGCGGGCGCGCGCGGGCCGGCTCCGACCGGATCGGCCCAGGACGGCGAGATCCTCGCCCTCGCGGACGCCGGCCCCTCCTACTACGCCCCCCACGAGGTCGACGCGACGCCCGTGCTGCTGACCCCCATCGAGCCCCGCTATCCGCCGGAGCTGCGCGTCGGCGAGCGGGAGGGCGACGTCCTGGCTCGGGTGTACGTGCGCGAGGATGGAACCGTGGCCGGAGCCCAGCTCGTCGAGGCCAGCGACGCCGCCTTCGTCGCGCTCGTTCGCACGGAGATCGCGCGCGCGCGGTTTGCTCCGGCGGTCCGGGCAGGCCGCCACGTCGCGTCGTGGGTGCTCGTGCGCGTGCGGTTCCGGCTCGGTTGAGACGAAGCTCGAGCCCGGCGACGCACGCGGCGCTCCGGAATCCCGCATCGGCGGACGCTCCCGATCCCCACCGCTCCGCCGCCAGCGCCCCCACGCCAGCGCGCCCGCGGCGTCGCCGCGCGCGCCGGCGCCGCGATGCGCCTGCGTCGTCTTGCCGCACGCCGCCCCGGTCTCGAACGCGCGCTCGACGCGCCTCCGCCCCGAGCGCCCCTGACGCGACGACATGCCGCAGGGCGCTGTCCGCCCGGCTGCATAGGATGTGCTCTCGCACGCGAAGCTGCGCGCGTGCCGAGCCAAGGGGAGGATGCAGTTGCCGCCGAAGACTCTTCGATTTGCTGCGCTGATGCTGCTCGGCACGATCTCCGGCTGGATGGCGGCTCCGATCGCCGCTGCGACCCCGCTGCCGAACACGACGGCGAACGGTGTCGCCTACTTCTCCTACGACCGCGCCGCGTGGGCGACGACCGCGCCCGAGGCGTACTACACCGACATCCACGCCGTGCCGACCGGCGCCTTCGGCCCGACGGCCGATGCCGACGGCCAGCGCTGGATCTTCCCGCAACGCTTCGAGGGTACGAGCTGGGTCGGGGCCGCGTACCCGGCCGACTACCTGATCCCGCTCTCGGAGAGCTTCCCGCTCGCACAGCCGAGTGGCGGCTTCGCGCTCCCCGTGAACACCTACGGCACGAACGCATTCGCCCCCGGCCACCAGATCACGAGCTACGACTCGACGGCGAACCCGGGCGGCTGGATCGGGCTCGGCGGCTCGTTCCGCGCGACGAGTGATTTCAACGAGCCCGGCGCATCGGTCTGGTGGGAGCATCTGGCGCTGGCGCAGGACCAGACGGACGGCATCTGGCGCCTCCTCGCGACGAGCGGGCCGGGCGCGGGCAGCATCTTCGAGCTGACCAACGTGACGACCGAGACGATCGCTGGGAATCTCCATCTCACCGCGGACTACAAGTGGGGCAGCTCGGACTGGTATCTCTTCCTCCAGGACGTGAACGGGCATCTCGACCCCGACGCGATCCTCGGACACATGGAGATCGTGCCGGTTCCGGAGCCCGGCACCTTCGCCTTGCTCGCCTCGGGCCTCGTGGCATTGCGGGCGCGCGCGCGACGGCGCGACTGACGGGATCTCGCGCGCTCGGGGCAGCGCGAACCCGGGCCCATGACGCGCCGGTCGGGAGCGTCGTCGCGCCCTGAGACGGCCTGCCCCAGGAACGACCGCCGCCTCGGCATGACCCTCGGCTGGTGGGCCGACCTCGGCTTCCACAGCGCCGCGTCGCTCGCGGCCCACGCGCGCGCTCCCCTCGCCCCGCTCTGGTGCCGCGCGTCCTCGAGCTTGCCGGCGCTCGCGGGGCTGCCGCGCCTCGCGCACCTGGTGTCGTGGATGACCGTCGGGATGCTCGCGCTCGGGATGCCCG
>DATKKW010000061.1:0-67010 GCA_035542715.1 Myxococcota bacterium | reverse complement strand
ATCTTCTCCGCCAGACCCTTGTGCGCCTGCCGCTGCGTGATCGCCGCCGTCAGCGTCGTCTTCCCGTGGTCCACGTGACCGATCGTCCCCACGTTCACGTGCGGCTTCGTCCGCTCGAACTTCGCCTTCGCCATGTCGCTCTCTCTCTCCCGCTTTTCTGATGCCTGCGATCCGGATCCTGAGCTGGAGCCCACGAGCGGGATTGAACCGCTGACCTCGTCCTTACCAAGGACGTGCTCTACCAACTGAGCTACGTGGGCCTCGGTGTCCCTTCTCGTGTCGCGCTCGCGTCGAGCTCGTGTCCTGCCTCGCGGCGCGGCCGCGCGTGGAGCGGGAAACGGGATTCGAACCCGCGACCCCGAGCTTGGAAGGCTCGTGCTCTAGCCAGCTGAGCTATTCCCGCCCGCGCGATCCCATCGCTGCGAACCACGAACCCGAACCAGGAACCCGAACCACGAACCCGAACCACGAAGCCGAACTCACGCACCTCGGACTCACGAGGTGAAACTCCAAGGCGATCCCGTGGTGGAGAGGGGAGGATTCGAACCTCCGAAGGCGTGAGCCAGCAGATTTACAGTCTGCCCCGTTTGGCCGCTTCGGTACCTCTCCGCGCTCGGACCACGAGCTCGCTGTCTCGAACCCTCCCGCGTGAGCCACCCGCGACTCACGCTCGTGAAGCGATAGATCCGGAAAAAGCGTAGACGGCTCCTCCCTCCCGGCTGCCCTCGGCGCGGCGACTTCGGCCTGGCAACCAAGGTGGAGACCTCGGGAAGGTGGGAGCTGTGAACCCTCTCTCGTTCGCCGTCGTCGACCGCAGCCCGGAGCTGGCGAGGGGACTCGAACCCTTAACCTGCTGATTACAAATCAGCCGCTCTACCGTTGAGCTACGCCAGCTTGCGGAGGAACGGGGGCACGATAGGCGCACGCACCGGATCGGGCAAGGGGCAGACTCGCGGAAAGCCCGCCGAGACCCGCGGGTTGCGGCCGGAGGCGCGCTCAGCTCCGCCGTCGGCGCACGAGCTCGAAGAGAACCACCGCCGCCGCAGCCGAGACGTTCAGGGACGCGACCGCCCCGCGCATCGGGATGCGCACCCGATGATCGAGGCAGCTCGCGATCCCGGGTCGGATCCCGCGCCCCTCCGCGCCGAGGACGATCGCGAGGTCGCCCTCGAGGAGCCGATCGGCCAGCCCGAACAGGTCCTCGCCTCCGCCCGCGTCGGCCCCGACGATCCAGAATCCCCGTGCCTTGAGATCCTCGAGAGCCCGAGAGAGGTTGGGCACCCGCGCGACGGGGAGATGCTCGATCGCCCCGGCGCTCGCCCGGGAGACCGCCGGGCTGAGCGGCGGCGCGCGGCGCTGGGTGAGGAGGAGGCCTGCCGCGCCGGCGGCGTCCGCGACCCGCGCGATCGCACCGAGGTTCTGGGGATCCTCGACGCCGTCGAGGGCGACGATCCAGCGGGGCGTCTCGGCTCGGGAGGCGAGGAGGCCGGCCAGGGAGTCCTCGGGAAGCGGGCCCACCTCGAGGGCGACGCCCTGCCCTGGCGACGCCTCGCCCCGCCGCTGCCCGATCGATGCCTGCTCGACCGGCACTCCGGCGGCTCGAGCCAAGGCCACGATCTCGCCGCGGATTCCCCGGTCGGCATCATCGACGTCTTCCACCCGGAGGCGCCGCAGCTCGCGGCGGTGGGCGCGCAGCGCCTCCCGGACGGAGTGCGCCCCGGTGAGCCACTCCACACCGGCCGGACCGCCCGACCGCGTCGCGCGCGGCACCCCTGCGCGATGCCGCGCCCGCGCGCGCTCATGCCGCACGCGACCCCAGCCCCCGCTCGATCTCCGCGACGATGCCTCGTACCGCTGCCGCCGGGTCGGGGGCGCGCAGGACCGGTCGGACCACGACGAGGAGGTCGGCTCCCGCGGCGATCGCCTCGGCCGGGGTGGCCACGCGGGACTGGTCGTCGCGGGAGGCGCCGGCCGGACGGATGCCTGGCGTGACCACGAAGAAGTCGGGACCGCAGCGCGCCCGGATCGCCGCCGCCTCGAGGGGGGACGCGACGACTCCGTCGATCCCCGAGCTTCGGGCCAGGTCGACGAGCCGGGCGACCTGATCGTCGAGGGTCCCGCGCACGCCGACGCTCGCGAGGTCCTTCTCGGCGAGGCTCGTGAGCACGGTGACGGCCACCATGCGGGGCCGCGGCCGGCCGAGCTTCGCCGCCGCCTCCTCGGCGCCCTCGCGCGCCGCCCGCAGCATGTCCGCTCCGCCGCTCGCATGCACGGTGAGCAGGGAGACGCCATGGCGTGTCGCTGCAGCGGCGGCGCCCGCGACGGTGTGGGGGATGTCGTGGAGCTTCACGTCGAGGAAGACCCGGGCGCGCTCCGCGGCCACCCGGATCGCCTCCGGCCCTGCCGCGGTGTAGAGCTCGAGGCCCACCTTGAGCCAGCCGGCTGCGTCTCCGAGCTGCGCCAGGAGCGCGCGCGCCCGCGTGAGGTCCGGGACGTCGAGGCCGACCGCGAGGCGGTCGCGGGCCTTCCGTGCGTCGCCGTCGTCGACCATCGCTCTCCGCCGGGAGACCGGCGAGGAGCGCCGGCTCAGTCGGCGATGCTAGCGCGCAGCGGCGCCACGGACGCGAGCACGGCGGCCGCGTCGCGCACGCGGGGATGGTTCTTGAGCTCGAACTCGAGATAGGCCGCGAGCTGGGAGAAGGCGGCGGCGACCTGGCCCTCCGCTTCGCCCGAGAGGCGCAGCGCCCGCTCGGTGATCGCCTCGGGATCGAGGGTCGCGCCGGGGCCCGGCGCGAGGCCGCCCAGCAGCTCAGGGCAACCGTGCGCCGTCTCGGCGAGCGTGCGTGCGAAGCGCTCGGCCAAGGGGCCCTCCCCTTCGGCCTCGACGATGGGTGCCGCGAGGGCGGCCAGGAGCTTCACGCCGGCCGCGATGCGCGCGCGCAGCGTCTCCTCGTCGTGGACGCGAAGATCGCCTTCGTCGACGTAGTCCCCCGCGTCGTGGCTCCGCACCAGCCGCACCGCGCCGACCAGGCGCAGCAGCTGGAGCACGCGCGCGCCGGTCATGTCGTCGAGGCCCGCCCGCCGACACACCTCCTCGAAGCGACTCTCGCCCTGGGCCGCGGCGTGGAGCGCGCGCTCCGATCCCGCGAGGTTCGCCTCTCCGCCCGGGACGGCCGAGACGCGCACGCGCGGGTCGTGGAGCAGGCGCACGAACTTCCGGATCTCTTCGCGCCGCTGCACGCCCTCCGCGACGAGGCGAGGCGTCGGGAGCGCGAGACGCACCACGTTGTCGGGCTGGTGCTCTCCGCACCAGACGTGGAGCCGGCCCGCGTCGTACACGAAGAGCGAGCGCACGATCTCCTCGACCTGGTACTTCACGCCGTGCCAGAGCTCTCGAGGCGTCAGGAAGCCCTTCTCGACCAGCGCCTTCCCGAAGCGGTCCGGCGGGCTGAAGCTGCGCTCGGCCTGGCGGAGCTGCTCGATCGAGAGCACGCCCGCGCGCACGAGGCACTCGCCGAGGCGATCGATCGACTGGTTGGAGGTGGCGAACACCACCTCGCCGCGGTGCAGGTAGACGGCCTTCGCGTGGTCTTCGTGGACGAAGTGGAGGAGCCCGCTGATCGACGCGCCGTGGACGAGGCCGAGGAGATCCGGCAACGGGAAGGTCGCGACGTCCGCGACGAGCACCGGCTCGCGTGCTGCGACGCCTCCGAAGCTGCGCTGCGTCGCCGTCCCCGCCGGCACGCGCCGGTCCCGCTCGTCGCCGTCCGCCATCTCGTTCTCCGCGCTGTCCGCGCCCCGGGGCGAGCCGGGCTGCTCGCCGCCGTCTATTCGACCCGTCCCCGGGTCTGCTTGAGGGGTCGAGGGAGATCCGGGGGCGATGCGCACCGGCTGCGCGAGAGTTGCTCAAGCTCGAGCCCGAGCCCGGCCGAAGAGGGGGCCGGGAGGGAAAGCATGCCGACCGACGAGAGCGAGCGCCGACGCCACCCGAGGATCCCGGTCCGCCTGCCGGTGCGCGTCTCCACGATCGATCCCGAGACCGACCCGTGGACGGGGCGTCCGTTCTTCCGTGCGTCGCGGGAGTGGTGCGAGAACGTCTCCCGGGGCGGCATCCGCCTCCTCACCCACGAGCCGTATGCGCCGGGACGCCGCGTCCTGCTCGAGATGCAGCTCCCCGACGGCACCGCCGTCGAGGCGATGGGGCGCGTGCGCTGGGCGACGCGCGTGATCGCCGGCGGCTCGCAGAGCGATGACGACGCCGGAATCGGCGTCGAGTTCCTCGGGGCTTCGCCGCGCGAGCTCGAGGCCCTCGAGCGCTTCCTGCGCGACGGAGCGCGCTGACGCCGCTCGCGGTTCTTGAACCGCGGCGTCCCGTGCGGGTATGCTCGCCCGGCCATGAAGCTTCCTGGCGCGTACAAGATCGCGAGCCGCAATCGCAGCTTCGACGACTACCTCCATCCTGCGATGCGGAGCGCGCGGCGCGTGAGCCGCATCGTCGACTCGCTGCGCGCCCAGATCCTGGGCGACGGCGTCGAGTCGTTGCGCATCCGCTGCGTGCTGCGCGATCCGCGCGAGATATTCCGGGTGGAGCTCGACGTGCCGGCGCTCGGCTACCAGCGCATCACGCTGCTCGACCGCGACGCCCTGGAGCAGCTGCTCGAGCATGACGACGTGCGCGCCCTGCTGCATCGTCCGAACGCCGTCGGAGAGTGACGATGCGCGCTCCCGCCGTCCTGCGGCGCCGCGTCCGCGACGCCGCGTCGCGCTGCCCGGGGCAGGACTCGAACCTGCACGGCGCGAGGCCCAGCGATTTTAAGTCGCCTGCGTCTACCCATTCCGCCACCCGGGCGTCCGCGCGCGCGCGGCGCTCGTAGCATATCAGGACGCCCCGTGTTCCACGGCAGGAAGATCGTCGTCGTGATGCCGGCCTACAACGCGGCGAAGACGCTCGAGCGCACCTACCGGGAGATCCCCCTCGACATCGTCGACGAGGTCGTCGTCACCGACGACGCGAGCCGCGACGAGACGGTCGCGCTCGCGCGAAGCCTCGGCCTCCACACGCTCGTGCACGCCCGCAACCGCGGCTACGGGGGCAACCAGAAGACTTGCTACACCGAGGCGCTTCGCCTGGGGGCCGACGTCGTGGTGATGCTCCACCCCGACTACCAGTACTCCCCGCGTCTCATCGCACCGATCGTCGGCATGATCACCGACGGTCCGTACGACGTGGTGCTCGCCTCGCGCATCCTCGGCGGCCGCGCGCGCTCGGGCGGGATGCCCCTCTACAAGTACGTCTCGAACCGGCTCCTCACGGCCGCGCAGAACGCCCTGTGCGGCGCGAAGCTCTCGGAGTACCACACGGGCTATCGCGCCTTCTCGCGCTCGGTGCTGGAGCAGCTGCCCCTGAACGAGAACTCCGACGACTTCGTGTTCGACAACCAGATGCTCGCGCAGATCCTGCTCGCGGGCTTCGCGATCGGCGAGATCAGCTGCCCGACGGTCTACTTCGAGGACGCGTCGTCGATCAACTTCCGGCGAAGCGTGACCTACGGCCTGGGCGTGCTGCGCACCTCGCTCCAGTTCTTCCTGCAGCGCCATGGCCTCGCGCGCTTCCCGCTGTTCGATCCGAACGGGCGGAAGCTCGTCCTCTAGGGCGGCGCCTCGCGCCCGCGGATCAGGACGTCGAGCGCTTCCGCGAGGCGCCGCGCGGTCTCCTCGTCACCCACGTCGACGACGATCGGATCGGCCTCGCCGGCGACGCGCAGCACGACGTCGGTCTCGAACAGCGAGCGGTGGAGCGAGGCAGCCTCGAGGTCCGCGAAGCGCATCGACGTGCGCGCCGGCCCGACGAGCCGGCGCTCCTTCACCACGCGTGGGCCGCGCAGGATGTCCGGACGCGCGCCGCCCGGAACGGACGGCTCGTCCCACACCACTCGCTCCTCGACCTGCCAGCGCCACGCGTCCACGGTGAAGCCGCCCTCGAACAGCTCGAGCCGCGCTTCGGGCCGGGCCGAGATCTCGAGGATCGTCTGCGCCGCGGCCCGGATCGCCTCGGGCGTCGCAGCCGGCGGCGGCTCGGGCGGCGGCGCGTGCGCGCACGCCACGAGCAGCGCGAGCGCGAGCGCTCGCGCGCCTCCCGCCGTGCTGCGTCTAGTGGCCCGCGCCACCCGAGAGCTCGCGCACGATGCTCCCCACGAAGCTCTTGGCGTCGCCGAAGAGCATCAGCGTCTTGTCCTCGAAGTACAGCGGGTTGTCGATGCCCGCGAAGCCGGGGCTCATGCTCCGCTTGATCACCATCACGGTGCGGGCCTTGTCGACGTCGAGGATCGGCATGCCGTAGATCGGGCTCGACTGGTCGGTGCGCGCGGCGGGGTTCGTGACGTCGTTCGCGCCGATCACGAGGGCGACGTCCGCCTGGGGCAGGTCGCCGTTGGCTTCGTCCATGTCCTGCAGCCTGTCGTAGGGGATGTCGGCCTCCGCGAGCAGCACGTTCATGTGTCCCGGCATGCGGCCCGCGACGGGATGGATCGCGAAGCGCACGTCGACGCCGCGCTTCGTGAGCGCGTCGAAGAGCTCGCGCACCTTGTGCTGCGCCTGCGCGACGGCGAGGCCGTAGCCCGGCACGATCACCACCTTGTTCGCCGCCGCGAGGATCACGGCCGCCTCCTCCGCGCTGGCGCTGCGGACCGTCCGCTCCTCGCCCACCGTCGCGGCCGCCGCCTGCACCTGCCCGAAGGCGCCGAACAGCACGTTCGTGAACGAGCGGTTCATCGCCTTCGACATGATCACCGACAGGATGAAGCCCGACGAGCCGTCGAGGGCGCCGGCGATGATCAAGAGCTTGCTGTCGAGCACGAATCCCATCGCCGCCGCCGAGAGGCCCGCGTAGGAGTTCAGGAGCGAGATCACGGTCGGCATGTCGGCGCCGCCGATCGGCACGACCATCATCGCGCCGAAGGCGAGCGGGATCGCGAGGATGAACGGGAAGAGCTGCGTCCGGCCCGGATCGACGACGAGCAGGCACGCCAGCACGAGGGCCACCCCGAGGAGCCCGAGGTTCACGAAGTTCTGGCCCCGGTAGGTGATCGGTCGCTGCGGGAGCACCTCCTGGAGCTTTCCCGCGGCCATCAGGCTTCCGGTGAACGTGAGCGAGCCCAGGATCACCTCCGCGCACAGCACGGCCATGGTGAACGTCGGGATGCCTCCCTCGTGTACGCCGAGGTAGTAGTGGGCCGTCCCGACGAGCGTCACGCACAGCGCGCCGAAGGCGTGGCTCAGGGCCGTTCGCTGCGGAACGGCGGTCATGGCGACGTTGCCGAGGGGCACGCCGATGATCGTGCCGAGGACCAGCCCGACCGCGATCCACGTGTAGCTCAGGATGCCGTGGTGGAGCAGCGTCCCGCCGACGGCGAGCAGCATGCCGACCTCGCCCGCGAAGAGCCCGCGCCGCGCGGTGGGCGGCGCGCTCATCCATCGCAGGGCCAGGATGAAGAGGGCCGACGCCGCCAGGTAGGCGAGCTCGATCACGACCTCGGTCGCGCCGCTCATCGTCGTCGTCATCGCGGGCGGCTGGTGTGGAACATCTTCAGCATGCGGTCGGTGATCCGGAAGCCGCCGACGATGTTGCTCGTGGCGGCCACGACCGCGATCGTGCCGAGCACCTGCGCGAGACCGTGCCGCGAGTCGCCCGCGAGGACGATCGCGCCGACCACCGCGATCGCGTCGAGCGCGTTCGTGATCGACATGAGCGGCGTGTGCAGGAGCGGCGAGATGCGGCGGATCACCTCGAAGCCGATGAAGCCGGCCAGCATGAAGACGAAGAGGCTGTCGATCAGGTGCGGCATGCACGGCTCCTCACGCGGCGCTCCCCGCCTCCGCTGCGACCGGCGCGAAGAAGCGCAGGACCCGCTCGTTCACGATCTCGCCGTCGCGCGTGAGGAGCGTCTCGCGCGTGATCTCGTCGTTCGGGTCGATCCGGAGCGTCCCGTCCTTCGCGAGGTGACACAGGAACGCGCAGAGGTTGCGCGCGTACATCTGGCTGGCGTGGTAGGGCACGGTCGAGGCGAGGTTGATGCGTCCGATGATCGAGACGCCGTGCTCGACCACGCGCTCGCCCGCGCGCGTGAGCTCGCAGTTGCCGCCCCGCTCGGCGGCGAGATCGACGATCACCGACCCGGGTGCCATGGCGTGCACCATCTCGCGCGTCACGAGGAGCGGCGCCTTCGTGCCTGGCACCACCGCGGTGGTGATCACGATGTCGCTCTCCGCCACGACCTTCCCCAGGAGCTCGCGCTGCCGGCGGTAGAACGACTCGTCCTGGGCCTTCGCGTAGCCGCCGGCATCCTGTGCGTCGGCCGCGTCGAGGGGCAGCTCGACGAAGCGCCCTCCGACCGACTGCACCTGCTCCTTCACCGCAGGGCGCAGGTCGTAGGCGGAGACCACCGCGCCGAGCCGCCGCGCCGTCGCGATTGCCTGCAGGCCGGCGACGCCCGCGCCGATCACGAGCACGCGGGCCGGCGTGATCGTCCCGGCGGCGGTGGTGAGCATCGGGAGGAGGCGCGGCACGGTCTCCGCGGCGACCAGCACCGCCTTGTAGCCGCAGATCGTGCCCATCGAAGAGAGGGCATCCATGGACTGGGCGCGCGTGATGCGGGGCATGAGCTCGACGGCGAAGGACGTCACGCCGGTGGCGGCGAGCTCGCGAACCGTGGCCTCGGACCCGAGCGGACGCAGGAAGCCGATCAGCACCTGCCCGCGGCGCAGCAGCGGGAGATCGGCGCTCCCCGTGACGTCGTTCGAGCCGTGGCAGAGCACCTGGAGGACGACGTCGGCCGAGCCGAAGACGGAAGCCCGGTCGGAGAGGATCCGCGCGCCCTTGTCGGCATACTCGGAATCGCGATAGCCGGCCTCGACGCCGGCCTCGGCCTCGACCACGACCTCCATCCCGGCCTTGGCCAGGGTGGGCACGACGGACGGCACCATGGCGACGCGCCGCTCGCCGGGAAAGATCTCTTTCGGAACGCCGACGATCACCGAGAGCCTCTCCCCGCACCCGGGGCGATTGCGATACCGAGCCGGTCGCGGCCGTCCGCGTGCCTCCGAGGACCGCGGGCCGTCCGCTGCAGGGGGCCGCGCGAACCGTAGAACAAGAGTGGGCCGCCGGCCGCGGAGAATTGAGGCGCCGCCCGGATTCGAACCGGGGATCAGGGATTTGCAGTCCCATGCCTTACCACTTGGCTACGGCGCCGGAGGTTCCGCGGACGCGGGAACCATTGGGTAGACCGGGCGGCTGGCCGAGTCAATCGCGGTTGCGCGCGCGTGTCGGTGCGCGCGCGCGGCGGCGGCGACCGCTCGCGCGGGCCCCCGTGGTAGCCTGCGCCGCGATGGTCTGGATCCTGCTCTTCCTCGGCGGCGGGCTCGGCACCCTCGCCCGCTTCGTGCTCGCGACCGTGGTGCAGGTGCGTGCCGACAGCGACTTCCCGTTCGGGACGCTCGTGGTGAACCTGAGCGGCTGCCTCGTGATGGGGCTCCTCGCGGCGATCTTCGCCGCGCGGCCCACGGGCCTGCCCGCGGTGGAGCGCGCCGTGCTGACGGGCTTCCTCGGCGGCTACACCACGTTCTCGGCGTTCGGCCTCGAGTCGATGCGGCTCTTCGAGGCCGGCGAGCCCGGCCTCGCCTTCTCCTACGTGGCCGCGAGCGTCGTGCTCGGGCCCGGCGCGACGGCGCTCGGGCTCGTGGCCGGACGCCTCGTCGCCGCCTGACCGGATCCAAAGGAGTCTCCATGCGACTCGAAGACCTGCAGGACGTCCACTACGAGGTCGTTCGCGGCCTCGCCTGGATCACGATCGACCGTCCCGAGCGCTACAACGCCTTCCGCGCACGCACGGTCGACGAGCTGATCTTCGCGCTGAAGCTGGCCTGGGCCGACAAGAGCGTCGGCGTGATCGCGCTGACCGGCGCCGGCGACAAGGCCTTCTGCTCCGGCGGCGACCAGAAGCAGCGGCTCGAGACCGGCGACTACGGCCCGAGCGAGTCGGGCCTGTTCGAGGTCGAGACGCTGCACCGCACGATCCGCGAGGTGCCGAAGCCCGTGATCGCGGCGGTGAACGGCGTGGCCGTGGGCGGCGGCCACGTGCTGCACGTGCTGTGCGACCTCACGATCGCCGCCGACCACGCGCGCTTCGGCCAGGTGGGGCCCAAGGTCGGCTCCTTCGACGCCGGCTTCGGCAGCGCGTACCTCGCGCGGATCGTGGGCGAGAAGCGGGCCCGCGAGATCTGGTACTGCTGCCGGCTCTACGACGCCGCCACCATGGAGCGTTGGGGACTCGTGAACGCCGTGGTGCCGGCCGCCGAGCTGCGCGCCGAGGTGCGGCGCTGGGCCGACGAGCTGCTCGCGAAGAGCCCGACCGCGCTCCGCGTGCTGAAGCACAGCTTCAACGCCGACAGCGAGTCGATCGCGGGCATCGGGACCCTCGCCTTCGCGAGCCTCGACCTGTTCGTGCACACCCCCGAGGCGCGGGAGGGCGTCGAGGCCTTCCACGAGAAGCGCAGCCCCGACTTCGCGAAGTACCGCTCGTGACCTCCGGGCGGATCCCCGGGCGCGCGGCGTTCGTGACGGGCGGCGCGGGCGGGATCGGGGCCGCGATCTGCCGCGCGCTCGCCGCCGCGGGCGCACGCGTTGCCGTGGCGGATCTCTCCGAGGCGGACGCGACCGTCGTCGCGCAGGCGATCGGCGGCGTGGGCGTCGTCTGCGACGTGACGCATCCTGCATCGGTCGGCGCCGCCGTCGCCGTCGCCCGCGAGACGCTCGGGCCGATCGAGATCTGCGTGAACTGCGCCGGCTGGGACGAGCTGCGACCCTTCCTCGAGACCGACGAGCCCTTCCTCGCCAAGGTGCTCGAGGTGAACCTCGCGGGCCCGATCCGTGTCGTCCGCGCGGTGCTCCCGGCGATGACGGAGCGCGGCTTCGGCCGGCTGATCCACATCGCGAGCGACGCCGGTCGCGTGGGCTCGTCCCTCGAGAGCGTCTACTCCGCCGCGAAGGGCGGACTGATCGCGTTCTCGAAGACGATCGCCCGGGAGACCGCCCGACACGGCATCACGTCGAACGCCGTCTGCCCCGGACCGACGGACACGCCGCTCCTGCGTGGCATCGGGAAGGCCGACGAGCGCGGGGCGAAGATCGTGGGCAGCCTCGCGCGGGCGATCCCGATGGGCCGGCTCGGTACGCCCGACGACGTGGCGCCGGCCGTGGCGTTCCTCGCGAGCGACGATGCGGGCTTCATCACGGGGCAGACGCTCAGCGTGAGCGGCGGCCTCACCATGGCGTAGCGGCGCGCCCGCTCAGCCCCCGGGCATCCGTCGTCGCACGCCGCCGCTCTCGATCCAGCTCCCTCCCGCGTCGTCCGCCTCCACCGCGTCGAGGAGCTCCGCCTGCGCCGCGTGGCTGAAGCGGGCCGGGAGACCTTCCGGCGCGAGCTCGTGCTTCACGCGGCAGAGGAAGGCGCCGTCGATCGGCGACGTCCGAAGCGAGGCCACGTCGAGGGGCTCCTCGCTCCCGTCCGAGAGCGCGACGGTGCCGCGCGCGAGGTCGACGCTGCGCACGAAGAAGCCGGCCTCCTCCACCTCCACCTCGCCGCGGAAGCGGCCGAGCTGGACCACGTACTTCCGCTCCGCGGGCAGGAAGCGCACCGCGCGATCGAACGCGGCGCGCAGGCGCACGTTCGTGATCGGATGGCCTTCGTGGGTGAAGCGGCCGTCGTGGTGGAGGACGAGGCCGAAGGGGCGGAGCGGGGGCGCGCTCAATGCGCGGGCAGCTTCTCCGGCTCGGCCGAGCCGTCGGGCTTCACGCGGAACACGCCGAGGAAGTCGTAGCGCTTCCAGAGCACGATGCGGTCGACGCTGCCGTCCTCGCCGCGGTAGATCCACTTCTCGTTCCAGCGCACGTCGTGCTCCTCGTGGGTGCGCGGGTCGTTCACGCTGCCGACCTGGTCGGTCGGTGCGCCGAGGAGCTTCCACACCTGGGCGCGCGTGGGAGGACGATCGAGCTCGCGGGGCGCGCTCACCGGTCGCACTCGCCGCCGATCATGTTCACGAAGTCGAAGGTCGGGATCAGGTCGGCGAGGAGCGATCCCTTCACCATGAGCGGGAGCGGCTGGAGGTTGATCAGGCTCGGCGGCCGGCAGCGAACCTTCCACGGCACGGCCGAGCCGTCGGAGACGATGTAGAAGCCGAGCTCGCCGTTCGCGGACTCGAGGGCGAAGTACGCCTCGCCCGCCGGCACGCGCGGTCCCTCGGTCACGGACTTGAACTGCTGGATCAGCTCCTCCATCCGGTTGAAGACGCGGCCCTTCGCGGGCCAGCGCACCCGCGGATCGTCGACGTTCACGGGACCGGGGCCGAGCTTCTCCAGGGCCTCGAGGCACTGCTCCACGATGCGCAGGCTCTGGCTCATCTCCTCGACGCAGACCAGGAAGCGGTCGTAGTTGTCGCCGACGCTCCCGACCGGAACGTCGAAGTCGATCTGCTCGTAGGTCAGGTAGGGCTCTTGCTTGCGCAGGTCGAGGGCCACGCCGACGGAGCGCAGGATCGGGCCCGTGACTCCGTACCGGATGCAGTCCTCCCTCGAGATGATGCCGGTCCCGCGCAGGCGGTCGACGAAGATCCGGTTGCCCGTCACGACCTCGTCGAAGTCGGCGAGCAGTCCCCGGATCTTCGCGATGTGATCGCGGCAGCGGGCCGGGAAGTCGCGCGGCATCTCGTGCTTCACGCCGCCGATCCGCACGTAGTTCGAGGTCACGCGGGCGCCGCACAGCATCTCGCACAGGTCCCAGGTGAGCTCGCGCGCCTCGATCCCGTACAGGAACGGCGTCATCGCGGCCAGCTCGAGGCAGGCCGCCCCGCAGCGCGTCAGGTGGTCCGCGATGCGGGCGAGCTCCCCGGCCATCACGCGCTGCCACTGGCAGCGCTCCGGCGTCTCGATCCCGAGCAGCTTCTCGACGGCCATGCAGTAGCCGAGGTTGCAGAGGATCGCGGAGTTGTAGTTGAGACGATCGGTGTAGGGGATCGCCTGATACCAGGTGCCGCTCTCGCACTCCTTCTCGAAGCCGCGGTGCAGGTAGCCCACCTGCGTGTCGATGTTCACGATCGTCTCGCCGTCGAGCTCGATCACGAACTTCACGGTGCCGTGGCTCGCCGGATGCGACGGGCCCATGTTCAGGATCTGGTGCTCGGTGTGGAGGTCGCCGTGCAGGTCGTCGGCCGACGTGTCCCGGGTGCGCTCGGTGAGCCAGTGCGGCTCCTGCTCTCCCGCGCTCATCTCAGTTCCCGGGCCCGACCAGGGGCTGGCGCTTCTCCTTCGGATAGTCCTTGCGGAGCGGATGGCCCTGGAACTCCTCGTAGAGGAGCAGCCGCCGCAGGTCGGGATGGCCGTGGAAGCGGATGCCGTACATGTCCCAGACCTCGCGCTCGAGCCAGTTCGCCGCCGGCCAGACCGGGATCAGCGTGTCGATGTGGGCCTTCTCCTCGGGGACGCGCGCCTTCACGCGCAGCCGGTGGTTCTTCGCGACGGAGTAGAGGTGGTAGACCATCTCGAAGCGCGGCGTCTCCCCGAAGTGATCGACGCACGTGAGATCGGTCAGCATGTCGAACTCGAGGCCCTGCGTGTCGCGCAGGAAACGCATGACCGGGACGATGTCCTCCGCCCGGACCAGGGCCGTCGCGTCCCCGACCTGCGCGTGGGTGCCGTGCACCGCCGCGGGCATCGCCTCGAGGAGCCGACGCAGCGCGAGGGAGCCGAAGTCCTCCATCAGCTTCGGGCCCCGCCGGCCGCCGCGCCGCGCACGGGCGCGTGGGCGCGCTCGTACTCGCCGCGCAGGAAGCCCAGGCGGCGCTCGAGCAGGGCCTCGGGCACGAGCAGCTCCTTCTTCGTGAAGAGCATCGTGCCGCGGTCGTAGGTCGAGATCTCGACCTCGCGGCTCATCACGATCGCCTCCTCGGGGCAGGCCTCCTCGCACAGCCCGCAGAACATGCAGCGCGACATGTCGATGTCGAACTCCGCGGGATAGCGCTCGATGTTGTCGTCGACGATCTCGCCCGGCACGATCGTGATGCAGTCGGTCGGGCAGGCGAACTCGCACAGGCCGCAGGCGACGCACTTCGGCCGGCCGTTCTCGAGCTGGACGAGGACCGGCATGCCGCGGAAGGCGTCCGGGAAGTCGACGCGCTCCTCCGGATACTGCACGACGAAGGTCTTGTCGTTTCCGCTGATGAAACCCGCGAGGTTGCGGAAGAAGCGGCGGCTCGTGACCCAGAGCCCCTTCAGGATCATCGGAAGGTAGAGGCGCGACGCCCAGCCGGTCTTCTCGTGGCGGTCGACGACGATCACTTTGCCCGGCATCGCGGCGCACTATAGGAGAGGCCTGCGGGCCGAGCTAGCGACCGGCGAGCTGCTCGGCGTGGTACGAGCTGCGCACGAGCGGGCCCGACGCCACGTCGTGGAAGCCGAGCGCGCGGGCTCGCTCGCCCCACGCGTCGAACTCGGCGGGCGGCACCCAGCGGGCGACGGGAAGGTGCGCCGGCGACGGCCGGAGGTACTGGCCGAGCGTGAGCAGCGAGACGCCCGCGGCCCGCAGGTCGGCCAGCGCCTGCACGAGCTCGCCGTCCTCCTCGCCCAGGCCGAGCATGAGGCCGCTCTTCGTCGGGACGTCGGGTCGGAGCTCGCCCGCGCGCTGCAGGACGGCGAGCGAGCGCTCGTACTTCGCGGCGGGCCGCACCCGCCGCTGGAGCCGGGCGACGGTCTCGAGGTTGTGGTTCAGGACGTCCGGCCCCGCGTCGAGCACGCGCCGCAGGTCGTCCTCGCGCCCCTTGTAGTCGGGGATCAGGACTTCGATGCCCGTCCCCGGGCAGCGTCGGCGGATCGCTTCGATCGTCGCCGCCATCTGCGCGGAGCCCCCGTCCGCAAGGTCATCCCGGGCGACGGCGGTCACGACGGCGAAGCGAAGGCCGAGGGCGGCGACCGCCTCGGCCACCCGCTCGGGCTCGCCGGGATCGAGGGGCGCCGGCCGCGCGGTCGCGACATCGCAGAAGCCGCAGCGCCGGGTGCAGAGGTTCCCGCCGATCATGAACGTCGCCGTGCCCCGCGCCCAACACTCGCCCAGGTTGGGGCAGGCGGCGCTCGAGCAGACGGTGTGGAGCTTCTGCTCCGACACGATCTTCACGACCGACTCGAACTCCGGCGTGCTGCGGATGCGGACGCGCAGCCAGTCCGGTCGCGGCTCGCGGCTCGTCGCCCCGCTCACGCGAGCCAGGCCTCGAAGGCGGCGGCGGCGGCGGCGCGGGCGCGAGCGTCGAGGTCTGCGGGCGCGGCTTCCGGCCGCGTCGCGAGCTCGCGCTCGAGGGAGGTCATCCGGACCGCGTGCAGGCCGCAGGGCACGATCACGTCGAAGGCATGCGGATCGAGCGTCACGTTCAGGGCGAAGCCGTGCCAGCTCGTCCAGCCCCGCAGGCCGACCCCGATCGAGGCGATCTTCCGCGGCGCGAGCCCTGCGGCATCGGCCGCAGGGTCGTCCACGAACACGCCCGTCCAGCCGGCGCGCGGCGCCGCGGGCAGGCCGAGCACGCCGAGCGCCGCCAGGAGCGAGGCCTCGATGCCGCGCAGCCAGCGATGGACGTCGGGCACGCCGCGGGCGGCGAGGTCGCAGACCAGGTAGCCCACGAGCTGGCCCGGCGCGTGGAGCGTCACGTCGCCGCCGCGCGCGACCTCGTGGACGGCGAAGCCGCGACGCGCGAGCTCGGCGACCGGGAGCCTCAGGTTCTCCCGACGCGCGCTCCGGCCGAGGGTGATCACCGGCGGGTGTTCGAGCAGGAAGAGCGTGTCGGGCGCCGAGCCCGCGCGCACGGCCTCGACCCGCTTCTCCTGCAGCTCGAGCGCCTCGCCGTAGGGCACGAGACCGAGGTGTTCGACGCGGAGCGCCCGGGCCATGGGAATCCTCGTCTAGAGGTCGAACTCCGCCGTCTCGAGCAGCTCCCGCACGCGGTGCAGGAAGCCGTTCGCGGGCGCGCCATCGACGGCGCGATGATCGTACGAGAGGGCGAGGTGCATGATCGGCCGGATCACGATGGCGTCCTCGCCCTCGATCTCGCGCACCACCGGCCGCTTCACGATCTCCCCCATGCGCAGGATCCCGACCTGCGGCTGGTTGATGATCGCGAAGCCGTACAGGTTTCCGTGTCGACCCGGGTTCGAGATGGTGAAGGTGCCGCCCTTCAGCTCGTCGGCCGAGAGCTTCTTCGAGCGCGCCCGGCCCGAGAGGTCCTCGATCACCTCCGCGAGCCCGGAGAGCGAGAGGCGGTCGGCGTGGCGCACGACCGGCACCACGAGGCCCTTCTCCGTCTCGACCGCGATGCCGAGGTGGATGTCCTTCTTCTCGACGATCGCATCCTCGAGCACCGACGCGTTCAGGCGCGGGTACTCGCGCAGGGCGCGCACGGCGGCGTGCACGATGAAGGGCAGGAAGGTGAGGGAGAAGCCGTGGTCCTCCTGGAAGCTCCGCTTGTGCTGGTCGCGCACGCGCACCACGCCCTGCATGTCGATCTCGGCCACCGTGCCCACGTGGGGCGACACGCGCTTCGAGAGCACCATGTGCTCCGCCACGAGGCGCCGCAGCGGCGTCATCGGGATCAGCTTGTCGCCGGGCTGGAGCTGGTAGGAGAGGAACGCGGGCTTGGCGGGGGCGGCCTCACGCCCCGGGGCGCTCCGCCGGGCGGCGGGACGCGCTGCGGGCGCCTCGGCTGCGGCGGCCGGCAGCGCGCCGCGCTGCGCCTCCGGCTTCACGTCGGCCTTGGTCACGCGCCCGCCGACTCCGGTGCCTTCGACGCGACGCAGGTCGACCCGCGCCTCCTCGGCCATCTTCTTCGCGACCGGCGTCGCCCGCTGGGCGGGTGCCGCCGCGGCGACGGGCTGCGCGCCGGCGACGGCCTTCGCCGCCGCCGCGGCGGGCGCCGCGCTTGCCTGGAGGCCGTCCTCGGCGATGCGCGCGAGCTCGGCGCCGACCGGAACGGTCGTGCCCTCCGCTGCAAGGATCTTCTCGACGACACCGGCCACGGGCGCGGGGATCTCGGCGTCGACCTTGTCCGTCGTCACCTCGACCAGGGGCTGGTCGCGCTCGACGCGATCGCCCTCCTTCACGAGCCAGCGGGCGATCGTTCCCTCGACCACGCTCTCGCCCAACGCCGGAAGCTGTACCCCGATCCCCATGCTCTCCCCCGCGTGCCGCCCAGCGGATTCTGCGGCCTCCGCCGCTAGAAGTTGAGCCCGCGCCCCTCCGCCGCGAGGGCGGCCTCGAGGATCGCCTCCGAGAGGGTGGGATGCGCGTGACACGTGGCCGCGATCTCCCCCGTGGTGGCCTCGAGGGTCATGGCGAGGCCGATCTCGGCGACGAGCTCGGTGGCCCCCGCGCCGATCAGGTGGGCGCCGACGATCTCCTTGTAGCGGGGCTCCGCGATGATCTTCACGAAGCCGGCGGTATGCGCCGCGGCGACGGCCTTGCCCGATGCGGTGAACGGGAACTTGCCGACGAGCACGTCGTCGCCGTACTCCGCCTTCGCCTGCGCCTCCGTGAGCCCGATCCACGCGACCTGGGGCTGCGCGTAGATGCAGGCCGGGATCTTGCGATGGTCGAGGGGCGGCCGCCGCACGCCGGCGATGGTCTCGACCGCGGCGATGCCCTCCTCGCTCGCCTTGTGGGCGAGGAGCGGCGGCTGGGCGACGTCGCCGATCGCATAGACGTTCGGGACCGCGGTGCGGAGCTGGGCATCGACCGCGAGGAAGCCGCGGGCATCGGGCGAGAGGCCGACCTTCTCGAGACCGAGGTCGTCCGAGAGCGGACGACGCCCGATCGCGACCAGGAGCTGCTCGGCCTCGAGCTCGCTCGTCTCTCCCGTCTGGCCCTTCGACACCGTCACGCGAACCCCGCCATTCGCGACCTTGCAGCCCTCGAAGCGCGTGCCGAGGCGCACCTCGATCTTCTTGCGTCGGAGCTCGCGCTGCATGGCCTCGGCCACGTCGGGGTCGCAGCCCGGCAGCACCTGGTCCGCCATCTCGACGATCGTGACCTGCGCGCCGTACATCGCGTAGACGTACGCGAACTCGAGCCCCACGGCCCCGGCACCGATCACGACGAGCCGTGGCGGCACGACGCGCGACTCGAGGGCCTCGCGCGAGGTCAGGACGCGCGTGCCGTCGACCACGAGGCCCGGCGGCACGAACTCGCGGGAGCCCGTGGCGACGATCACGCTCGCCGCCTCGACGAGCTGCGGCTCCGCGCCCGACACCTCGAGGACGCCCGCCCCCGCGAAGCGGCCGCGGCCCCGCACGAGCGTCACGCCGTTCTTCTTGAGCAGGCCCTCGACGCCCTTGGCGAGGCGGTCGGCCGTCTTGCGGCTGTGGGTGATGAGCTTGTCGTAGTCGAGGGTGAGCCCGGAGACGCCGATCCCGAAGGTCTCGCCGTGGGAGCGCAGGTTCTCCACGAGCTCGGCGCCCGTCAGCAGCGCCTTCGAAGGAATGCAGCCCCAGTTCAGGCACACGCCGCCGGGACGGTCGGCCTCGATCACGGAGACCGAGAGACCGAGCTGCGCCGCCCGGATCGCCGCGATGTAGCCGCCGGGACCGGAGCCGAGGACGGCGAGGTCGCTACGCAACCGGCTTCTCGACCACCGGCAGCGCGAGCTCGCGGGTCTCGCGATGGCGCCCCGTCGACGGCACCCGCTCGGCCTGCACGCGGGCCTGCAGCTTCATCAGCCCGTCGAGCACGGCCTCGGGGCGCGGCGGGCACCCGGGGATGTAGACGTCCACGGGGATGATCGTGTCGATGCCCTGCACCGTCGCGTAGTTGTTGTACGGGCCGCCCGAGCAGGTGCACGCGCCGAAGGCGATCACCCACTTCGGCTCCGCCATCTGGTCGTAGACCTTCTTCAGGATGGGCGCCTGCCGGTGGCTGATGGTGCCCACCACCATGAGGAGATCGGATTGTCGCGGCGAGAAGCGTGGCAGCGCGCAGCCGAAGCGATCCAGGTCGTAGCGCGGGCCGGCGACGGACATGAACTCCATGCCGCAGCACGCCGTCACGAAGGGATACAGGAACATCGAGTACTTCCGTCCCCAGTTGAGGACGCTGTCGAGCTTGGTCGTGACGAAGGTCTCGCTACCCTGGCGGAGGTACTCGAGCATCTGCGCGGCGGCCTTGTCGCGGCCCGAGGCAAGGCTCCCGACGCTCGGTGCCGGGGCCGCTCCGCTCCCGGCCCTGCCCCCGCCACCATGCGCCCCGCCGCTCGTCGCCATCGCCCGCGTCTCCCTCTCCCGTCGTCTCGGCGACTATAGCCGCTCTGGTATGTTGTGCTCCGGGTCATGAGCGCCAGCGCCCAGCCGACGGACCGATCTCTCCGCCTGACGCTGGCCTGGAGCGTGCACGCGCTCACGGCCAGCGGCGCGGTGGTGGGCGCGGCCGCGCTCCTCGCGGCCGCCTGGAACGATCTGCCGCGCGCCGCCGCGTTGATGCTGATCGCCTTCGGCATCGACTCCGTCGACGGAACCCTCGCGCGCGCGGCGCGCGTGCACGACCTGATCCCGCAGTTCGACGGCCGCCGCCTCGACGACATGGTCGACTTCCTGAACTACGTGATCGTGCCCGTGGTCTTCATGGTCTTCGCCGGGGCCTTCGTCTCCTGGCACTGGGCCGCCGTCCCGATCCTCGCGAGCGCCTACGGCTTCTCCAATGCGCACGCCAAGACCGAGGACGACTTCTTCCTGGGCTTCCCCTCGTACTGGAACATCGTCGCGATCTATCTCTGGCTGTTCCACGTGTCGCCCGCCCCGGCCACGGCCCTCGTCGTCGGACTGGCGGTGCTGGTGTTCGTGCCGCTCAAGTACCTCTATCCGAGCAAGATGCCCTTCCTGCGGCGCAGCACGAGCCTCGTGGGCTTCGCCTGGTGCTGGGCCCTCGGTGCGTGCGTGCTCTGGCCCGGGTGGGTGGGGAGCTTCCCGCTGAAGGAGGTGAGCCTCCTCTTCCCCGCCTACTACTTGGGGCTCTCCTTCTGGCTGGGCGGTCTGTACCGCAGGCCCGACTGAGCCTTCCGTGAAGCCGACGCTGCGCCCGATCGCGCAGGACGTCTGGTGCGCGGACCGGCCCTTCCGGATCGGACCCGTTCCCCTCGGCACGCGCATGACGGTGCTGCGCCTGCGCGGCGGGCTCTTCCTCCACTCGCCCGTCCCCGCCGATCCCGAGACGCGACGCGCGGTGGACGCCCTCGGGTCGGTCCATCACGTCGTCGCGCCGAGCAAGGTGCACCACCTCTACGCCGGCGAGTGGCAGCAGGCGTACCCCGACGCGCAGCTCCACGGTGCGCCGGGTCTCTCGGGGAAGCGTCCCGACCTCCGCTTCGACGACGTCCTGTCGGACGAGCCGCCCCAGGGGTGGGCCGGGGTGGTGGACCAGGTCGTGGTGCGGGGCGCCCCGATCATGAACGAGGTCGTGTTCTGCCACCGCCCGAGCCGGACGCTGCTCCTGACCGACCTCGCGATGAACTTCGGCGAGGTGGACTCCTTCTGGCTTCGGCTCTGGGCGCTCCTCACGGACATGCGCGGCTTCGGCCCGAACCGCATCGTGCGCTTCGCGCTGCGCGACCGCGCCGCGGCCCGCGCGTCCCTCGACCGCATCCTGGCCCTCGACTTCGACCGCGTGATCGTGACCCACGGCACCGTGCTCGAGGGCGGAGGCAAGGACGCGCTGCGCCGGGCCTACGCATGGCTGTGAAGGACGCCCGGCCGACGGGCGTGCTGCTCGTGAACCTCGGCACGCCCGACTCGCCCGCCGTGCGCGACGTGCGCCGCTACCTGCGCGAGTTCCTGTCGGACCCGCGCGTGCTCGACGTCTCCGCGCCCGCGCGCTGGCTCCTGCTCCACGCGCTCATCCTGCCCTTCCGCCCGCGCCGCGCGGCCCGGCAGTACGCCTCGATCTGGCTGCCCGAGGGATCGCCCCTCCTCGTGCACGGCCGCGCCCTCGCGGCGGCGCTCGCCACGACGCTCGGCGAGCGCTTCCGGGTGGCCCTCGGCATGCGCTACGGGAGCCCGTCGCTCGCCGGCGCCCTCGAGGAGCTCGTCGCCGCGGACGTATCGAAGATCGTCGTGCTTCCGCTCTTTCCGCAGTACGCGTCGTCCTCGGGCGGCTCGGCGCTCGCGCGCGTCTTCGCGCTCGCGGGGGCGCGCTGGAACGTCCCCGCCCTCGACGCCGTCTCCGACTTCCACGACGACCCGGGCTTCGTCGAGGCCTTCGCCGCCGTCGCGCGCCCCGTGCTCGCGGACTTCCGGCCCGACCACGTCCTGCTCTCGTATCACGGCCTGCCCGAGCGTCACGTGCGGAAGAGCGACCCGACGGGGCGTCACTGCCTCGCGTCGGCGGAGTGCTGCGCGACGATCGGCCGCGCGAACCGCCACTGCTACCGCGCCCAGTGCTTCGCCACGAGCCGTGCCCTGGCGACGGCCCTCGCCCTCGCGCCGGCACGCCATTCGGTGTCGTTCCAGTCCCGCCTCGGCCGCGATCCCTGGCTCCGGCCCTACACCGACGAGCGCCTGCCGGAGCTCGCCCGCGCCGGCGTGCGGCGCCTCGCGCTGCTCTGCCCCGCCTTCGTCGCGGACTGCCTCGAGACCGTCGAGGAGATCGGAATCCGCGCGCGGGACCAGTGGGCGTCGCTCGGGGGCGAGGCGCTCGCCCTCGTGCCGAGCCTCAACGCCTCCCCTCGCTGGGTCGAGGCCGTGGCCGCGCTGGTGCGCGCCCGGGCGTAGCCGCGAGCGCCTCGCGGGCGGCCCGCACGAGGTCCGCCCGCTCGCGCGCCGTCGTCGCCCGAAACCGCGCGAACTCCCCGTCGCGCTTCAGGTCCGCGAACAGGCCCGCCGGGTCCTCGTGGAAGTGCAGGAACGCGACGGAGCCGCGGTAGAACGTGCCGGGCTTGGGCTCCCGCAGGCCCGGAAGCGCGCGCAGCTTCTCCAGCAGCGGACCGAGCTCCGCGATCGTGGCGGGCGTCGCGTGCCTCACGAGGGGCTTCCGAGCGCGCTCGCCGCGCTCGCGCCCGACGCCAGCGTGTCGGCGACGGAGACGCCGTCGAGCCAGGCGCCCGCGAGGGCGAGGCCGGGCGCCGTCCCGGCGAGCCGTGCGCGGAGGCGCGCGATGCGTGCGCCGTGAGCGCGCCCGGGCTGGGCCACGGCGCGACGCCAGCGTGTGACGGCGAGGAAGCGCGGCGCGTCGCGCAGCCCGAGCGTGCGCTCGAGCTCGTCGACGAGGAGCTTCTCCAGGGCGTCGTCGGGCTGCTCGATCGCCTCGGGCCAGCGCGCGCCGCCGAGCATGCAGGTCAGGAGCGCGCGACCGGCCGGCGCGCGTCCGGGAAAGATCGAGCTCGTGAAGAGACAGCCGAGCGTGCGGAGACCCGCGTCGCGAGGCACGAGGAAGCCGAAGCCCTCGGGCCGGACGCGACACGCGGCCGGATCGACGGAGAGCGCGACGCTCACGACCGGAACGTAGGTGACGCCACGCGCGAGCGCTGCGGCCTCGGCGTCGAGCGCCTCGAGCAGCGCCGCCGCCTCGACGGCCGGCGCGGCGAGGAGCACGCGCCGCGCGCGTCGCGTCTCCGCTCGCCCTCCCCGCTCGAGCTCCACGCGAAAGCCCGCGCCCTCGCGGGCCAGCGCGGTCGCGCGCGTCCCCAGCGCGAGCCTCGGGCCGAGCGGCGCCGCGAGGGCCTCGGCGAGCCCGCCGAGGCCGGCCGCGGCGGAGCGGCTCCCGTGGAGACCTCGTGGGCCGGGACGAAACGCGAGCGCGAGCAGGCCGAGCGTCACACTCCCGTGGCTCCGCTCGGCCTCGGCGACCGCGCCAAGCACCGCCAGCGCGCCGAGCGTGCGCTCGTCGCCGGCGTAGATGCCCGTCAGGGCCGGCCCGACGAGCCGCTCGGAGACCTCGGCTCCGAAGCGGCGCGCCACGAACTCGGCGACGCTCTCCTGCGTCGGATCGCCGCGACGGACGAAGGGCTCGGCGAGCAGCCGGAGCTTCGCGCGCGGGCTCAGCAGGGGAGTGCGCAGGAAGCCCGCGAGCGAGCTCGGCGCCGGCTCGAGCCGGCCGTCGTGCCAGAGGTGGCGGAGGCGGCTCGCCGGGGACGCGGCGACGAGGAGCGGCTCGAGCCCGTGGCGCCGCAGGAAGGCCAGGGCCGGCGCCTTCACGAGGAGCGTGTGGGGACCGCGCTCGACGAGGTGGCCTTCGATCCGATCCGTCCGCATGACGCCGCCGGGCCGATCGCCCGGATCGATCAGCTCGACGGAGGCGCCCGCGGCCGCGAGCTCGCGCGCCGCCGCGAGACCGGCCGCGCCGGCACCGATCACGAGCGCATCGAGCTCGACCTCCGCCACGCGCGTCCTCCCGGTCCTCGCGCTCGCGGTCAGGGTAGGAGCTGCTCGAGCTCGCGCACCGGCGCGGCCTCGAGCCCCTCGGCATAGTCGCGCACCGCTGCGCCGGGCAGACCGGACCAGGCGGCCGCGCGCCGGCCCGAGCGCGTGGTGCCGAGCGGACGCACGAGGTCGGAGGGGAGGAGCGCGTCGAGCGCCGCCACGAAGCCCGGCGCCTCGTCCGCGCGCGCGAGCTCGGCGACGTAGATCCAGGGCTTGGCTCCGTCGGCGCAGCGGAAGCGGAGCAGGCGGTCGCCCTGCCACGAGGCGAGCGCGGGGCCGGGCGCGGAGCCTCCGACCGCCGAGAGCGCCGCGAGCATGGCGAGGACGCCGAGGCTCTCGTCGGACGCGAGCTCGCAGCCCGAGACCAGAGGCGGCGGCCCCACGAGGCGGACGGGGCGATCCGAGCCGGTGTAGGCGTGAGGGGAGAGGAGCTGCTTGGTCGAGAGCGGCGGCTTGCGGAACGGCTCCTCGCGATCGTCGCGCTGCGCGAGGAAGACCGCAGCCACGAGCCACGCCGTCTGACCGCCGAACTGCGGGATCCCGTTCACGCGCCCCTCGATCCGCGGCCGCCCGAGGAGGTCGAGCTCGGGCCCTTCGAAGGGCGTCCGACGCCAGCTGTTCGAGCTCGTCGCCGAGACGCTCGCGGCGAGGAGCGATCGGACCGCGAGGCCCGCGTCTCCGCGGAGCCGGGGCGCGAGCTCGACCAGCCGCGGGTAGTTCTGCGCGTCGATCAGGCGGGCCAGCGCCATCCGGATCGAGACGGGCGCTGGAGGAGGCGCGGCATACACGCGCGCAGCGTCGACGTCGACGTACGCGGGGGCCGGCGCGCCGGGAGCCGGCTTGGACGGCGGGGCGCTGCCCGCGACGCTCGGGTCGAGGCCCTTCGCGTCCGCCTCGAGCCGGGCCCGCTCCGGCGCGTCGGGCTCCAGGAGGACGAGCTCCGGACGCCGCACGAAGTGCAGCCCGCGGGCGGCCTCCGTCTCCTCGACGAGCGCGTCGAAGGCGTCCTGCGCCAGAGCGCCGGTCTCGTCCGCGAGCGGCCGCTCGACCGCCGGCGGTGTCGGCGGCGGGGCGTCTTCGGCCGCCCGGGCCGGCGCCGCCAGGGCGAGTCCGGAGACGAGGAGCCCGCCGATGCGAGACACCGCCCCCACGTCACACCGCCTTGCTGAAGCGTGCCCGGCCCGAGCGCTGCTGCTCGGGCAGGTACGCGTCGAACACCATCGCGACGTTCCGCACGAGCAGGCGGCCGAGCGGAGTCACGCCGAGGCGCCCGTCGCGCTCCCGCGTGACGAGCCCATCGATCTCGAGGGGCTCGAGACGCGCGAGCTCGCCGGCGAAGTCGCGCGCGAAGGAGCCGCCGAAGGCCGCGTCGACCTCGGCGGGATCGACGGCGCCGTGGCACAGGATCCGCTCGATCACGAAGCGCCGTCGCTGGTCCTCGGCGCCGAGGCGGTGGCCGCGAATCGTCGCGACGCCGCGCGTCCGCACGGCGTCGCTCCAGGCAGCGAGCTCGCGCGCGCTCTGGGCGTAGGCGTCCCGGAGCTGGCTGATCGCGCTCGGGCCGAAGCCCAGGAGCTCGACTCCTGCCTGGGTCGTGTAGCCCATGAAGTTCCGGCGCAGGGTCCGCTCCCGAAGTGCCCGGGAGAGCTCGTCCTCCGGCCGGGCGAAGTGGTCCATGCCGATGAAGGCATAGCCGGCCTCCGTGAGCCGCCGGATGCCGAGCAGGAGGAGGCCGAGCTTCGTGCGCGCGTCGGGCAGGTCCTTGCGCTCGAAGCCGCGCTGCTGCTTCGCGACCCAGGTCACGTGCGCGTAGGAGTAGAGCGCGATGCGGTCGGGGCCGATCGCGCGCACGGCGTCGAGCGTGCGTCCGAAGCTCTCCTCCCGCTGGAACGGGAGGCCGTAGATCAGGTCGAAGTTCACGCTCTCGAAGCCCGCCCTTCGCGCGAGCTCGACCAGCCGGGCCGTCTGCGCCACCGGCTGGACGCGGTGGATCGCCTCCTGCACGCGCGGATCGAAGTCCTGCACGCCCATCGAGATGCGCGTGAAGCCGAGCTCGCGCAGGGTCTCGATCTGCGCCTCGGTCGTGACCCGGGGATCGACCTCGATCGAGACCTCGGCGCCCGACCGCAGCGGGAAGGCGTCGACCATCGCGTGGAAGAGGCGGCGGATCTGCGCGGGAGCGAGATGGGTGGGCGTGCCTCCGCCCCAGTGGAGCTGGCTCGCGCGGCGGGGCACGGCCAGCTGCTCGCGCACGAACGCGATCTCCCGCGCGATCACGTCGAGGTAGCTCTCGGGCAGCGCCGCGTCGCGCGTGATGATCCGATTGCACGCACAGAAGTGGCAGAGGCTCGCGCAGAACGGCACGTGGGCGTAGAGGGCGATCGGCTCCTCGGCCGATGCGTCGGCGCGCGCAAGCTCCGCGAGGAAGTCGGCGGCGCCGAAGGCCTCCGTCCAGACCGGTGCCGTGGGGTAGCTCGTGTAGCGCGGCCCGGGCCCCTCGTAGCGCGGCAGGATCGCCTGCGCGCGCTCGAAGTCGAGCTCGCCGGCGGCCCCGCTCATCGAGCTGGCTGGCCGAGGGACTTCGCCGCGTCGACGAAGGCCTGGACGCCCTCGACCGGCGTGTCCGGGAGGCAGCCGTGGCCGAGGTTCAGCACGTGGCCCCGCGCTGGCTTCGCCGCCTCCGCGATGGCGCGCACCCGCTCGAAGATCCGCTCCCGCGGCGCAGCGAGGGCACAGGGATCGAGGTTCCCCTGCACGCTCGCCCGGGCTCCCGCGAGGCGGGCCGCATGCGCCATCTCCACACGCCAGTCGAGGGAGACGACGTCCGCGCCGGCTTCGAGCATCAGATCCACCACGTGGGCGCCGTCGTTCACGTAGAGGATGAGGGGGGCGCGGCGCCGGTCGAGCTTCGCCGCGATCTCGCGGTGGGTGGGCAGCACGAACGCCCGATACTCTTCGCGCGCGAGCAGCCCTGCCCAGGTGTCGAAGAGCTGCACGACCTGGGCACCCGCTTCGATCTGGGCGTTCAGGTACCCGATCGTCATCTCCGTGAGCTTCGCGAGGAGGGCGCGCAGCAAGACCGGCTCGCGGTAGAGCAGGCGCTTCAGCTGCGCGAAGTCCTTCGACCCGCGGCCCTCCACCAGGTACGCGGCGAGCGTGAAGGGCGCCCCGGCGAAGCCCAGGAGGGGGATCCGCGGGGCGGCGAGCTCGCGGCGCAGCACCCGCAGGATCTCGAGCACGTAGGGAACGGACTCGCGCGGGTCGGGCACGCGCAGCCGCGCCACCTGCTCGGCGCTGCGGATCGGCTCCGCGACGACGGGTCCGGGCGCGAAGTCGAGCGCCACGCCCATGCCCTGCACCGGCACGAAGATGTCGCTGAAGAGGATCACCGCCTCGACACCGAGGAGCTGCCACGGCTGCAGCGACACCTCCACGGCCTTGTCGACGCGGCGGCACATCTCGAGGAACGGGATGCCCTCGCGCGCCTTCCGATACGCCGGGAGGTAGCGACCGGCCTGGCGCATCAGCCAGACGGGCGGCCTGTCGACCGGGTCGCCGCGGCAGGCGGCGAGCATGCGCGCCGTGGGGTCGAGCCCGACCAAGATCGCCTCCTGCGGCGCTCCGCGCTCGGGCTCAGTACCCCGAGAGACGCGCGAAACGGTCGCGATGCCAGGTCGCGTCGCCGAACGTCATCTCCGCGACGCGCGCGCGCTTCATGTAGAAGCCGACGTCGTACTCGTCGGTCATGCCGACGCCGCCGTGCATCTGCACCGCCTCGTTCGCGATCAGGACGCCGGCGTCGGAGCAACGGGCCTTCGCCAGGGACACGAGGCGCTCGAGGTCCTCGTCGTTCGCGTCGACGGCGCGCACGGCCGCCATCACGCACGAGCGCGCGAGCTCGAGCTCGATGTACATCTTCGCCGCGCGGTGCTTCAACGCCTGGAACGAGCCGATCGGCACGCCGAACTGCACGCGGGTCTTCAGGTAGGCGAAGGTGTCCTCGGCGGCCTGCTGCATCGAGCCCAGCATCTCGGCGCAGAGCCCCGCGCTGGCGCGATCGACCACGCGCTCGAGCAGCGCTCCGCCGCGACCGACCTCGCCCACCACGTCGACCGGGCCGACGCGTACGCCCGCGAGGCGCACGAGGCCGGCGTTGCGCGAGTCGACGCGCGACTGTCGCTCCACGGAGAGGCCGGGCGCGCCCTTGCGCACGAGGAAGAGCGTGATGCCTTCGGCGTCCGTCTCGCCGCCCGCCGTGCGCGCGGCCACGACGAGCGCGTCGGCCACGTGGGCGTCGAGCACCTGGATCTTCTCGCCGGTGAGGGTCCAGCCGTCGCCGGCCTTCTCGGCCTTCGTGGTCACGTGGCGCAGGTCGTAGCGGCTCTTCGCCTCCTGGTAGGCGACGGAGAGGATCGCGTCGCCCGACACCAGGCGCGGGAGCCACTCCTTCTTCTGGGCGTCGCTCCCGCCGAGCAGCAGCGCCTGCCCGCCGAGCAGCACGGTCGAGAGGAAGGGCTCGGGCGCGAGCTTGCGGCCCAGCTGCTCGAGCACGACGGCGAGCTCCGCGAAGCCGAGGCCCGCGCCCCCGAACTCCTCGGGGAACGGGATGCCGACCCAGCCGAGGCCGGCCATCTCCTTCCAGAGCTCGCGCGAGAAGCCCGTCGCGTCCCGGGTGTCGCGCAGCTTGCGGAAGCGCGACACCGGCGAGTGCTCGGCGACGAAGTCCGCCGCCGTCTTCGAGAGCAGGTCCTGGTCTTCGGTGAGAACGAGATCCATGGGAGGCTCCTGGTGCGAGGGGCTAGTCCGGCAGGCCGAGCACGCGCTTCGCGATGATGTTGAGCTGCACCTCCGAGGTGCCGCCTTCGATCGAGTTGCCGCGGGAGCGCAGCCAGTCGCGCGTCACCTCGAGGTCGCCCTCGTCGAAGCCCGGGCCTTCCCAGCCGAGGCCCGCCGGGCCCATCGCCTTCACCATCAGCTCGTGGCGCCGCATGTTGAGCTCCGTCGCGTAGACCTTGAAGATCGAGCTCTCGGGGCCCGGCCGATGGCCGGCCTTCGCGCCGTCCTTCGCGCGCTGCACGGTGAGCGCGAAGGCGCGGGTGTCGAGCTCCTCCTGGGCGATCTGGTCGCGCAGGATCGGATCGGGGATGCGGCCCGCGCCGTCGCCCAGGTGCTCGCGGGCGAGGCGCACGAGGGCGCTGCCGCGGCTCGTCTTCTGGCCGCCACCCTGCCCACCGCCGAACGCGTCGGCGATCATGCTCCGCTCGTGTCCGAGGAGCGCCTTCGCGACGGTCCAGCCGGCGTCGATCTTGTGGACGACGTTCGAGATCGGCACGCGCACGTTCTCGAAGTGGGTCTCGCAGAAGGGCGACTTGCCGCTGATCAGCAGGATCGGCCGCACGCTGACGCCGGGCGTCGACATGTCGACCAGGAGGAAGGTGATGCCCTCCTGCTTCTTCGCCTGCGGATTCGAGCGCACGAGCGCGAAGATCCAGTCGGCCTTGTCGGCGTAGCTCGTCCAGACCTTGGTGCCGGTGACGACGAAGTGGTCGCCGTCGCGGATGGCGCGCGTCTTGAGCGAGGCGAGGTCGGAGCCGGCGTCGGGCTCGCTGTAGCCCTGGCACCAGCGGATCTCGCCGCGGCAGATCTTCGGGAGGTGCTCCCGCTTCTGCTCCTCGGTCCCGAACTGGAGGAGCGTCGGACCGATCATGGTGAGGCCGAAGCCGATGAGCGGAGCGGGGAGCCGGAGCTTCGCCATCTCCTGGGCCAGCACCTTCGCCTCCGCGCCCGAGAGGCCGCCGCCGCCGTACTCCTGGGGCCAGCTCGGCGCCGTCCAGCCGCGCGCGGCCATCACCTCGAGCCAGGTCTTCATCTCGGGCACGGCGTAGGTCGCCTTCTTGCCGCCCCAGTTGCCTTCGAGGTCGTTGGAGGCGATGCCCGCGATCTGCGACGGGGCGTGCTTCGTGAGCCACTCGCGGGTCTCGCGCCGGAAGGTCTCGAGGTCGGCCATGGGATTCCTCTCGTCGGAAGGACCGGGGCGCGATTCTAACGCCGGCGCTCTCGGCCGCCCCTCCCCTCCCCCGGTCGGGGCCCGCTGCTACCGTGGCGCCGTGCGAGTGCTCCTGGCCAATCCGCGAGGCTTCTGCGCAGGCGTCGATCGCGCGATCGAGATCGTCGAGCTGGCGCTCGCGCGCCACGGCGCGCCGGTCTACGTGCGCCACGAGATCGTGCACAACCGCCACGTCGTCGAGACGCTCCGCGCGAAGGGCGCGGTCTTCGTCGACGAGCTCGCCGACGTGCCGCCGGGCGCGCTGGTCGTGTTCAGCGCGCACGGCGTCTCGCCCGCCGTGCGCGACGAGGCCGCGGCGCGGGGCCTGCGAGCGCTCGACGCCACCTGCCCGCTCGTCACGAAGGTCCACGTCGAGGCGCGACGCTTCGCCGGCGCCGACCACGAGATCGTGCTCGTCGGGCACGCCGGGCACGTCGAGGTCGAGGGCACGATGGGCCAGGCCCCCGAGCGCATGCACCTCGTCGAGGACGTGGCCGACGTCGCGAAGCTCGCGCCGCGGGATCCCTCGCGTCTCGCGGTCCTCACCCAGACGACGCTCTCCGTCGACGACACGCGCGAGGTGCTCGACGCCCTGAAGCAGCGCTTTCCGACGATCCAGCTGCCGCGCAAGGACGACATCTGCTACGCGACGCAGAATCGCCAGAACGCAGTGAAGCGGCTGGTGGGCGAGGCCGACGTCGTGCTCGTCGTGGGCGCGCCGAGCTCGTCGAACAGCAACCGACTCGTCGAGATCGCGCGCAAGGCCGGCGTACCCGCCCACCTCGTCGAGAGCGCCGCCAACGTCCGGCCGGAGTGGATCGTCGGCGCGCGCTGCGTCGGCGTCACGGCCGGCGCGTCGGCGCCGGAGATCCTGGTCGAGGAGCTCGTCGCGCGGCTGCGCGAGATCGCGGGCGGCGAGGTCGAGCTCGACTCGCTCCCCGCGGTCGACGAGGGCGTCTCGTTCCAGGTGCCCGCCGAGCTGCGCGACAGCCCCGCCGCTTCCTAGCACCGTGCGCCGCCCAGCTTGATCCGGTAGGGTGCGGCACTCCATGTCCACACGAGATCGTGACTCGCGCGAGTCCGGAGCCCTGCGGGATGCGTGGCGCGAGACCGATGCCTCGGAGCCGGTCGAGGACGCGGGCGAAGACCCCGAGATCGCGCCGGCCCTTCCCTCCGCCGCCATCGCCTCGCGCGCCGCCTCGGGCCCGACGCCGCTCGAGGTCGGGAAGCGCTCGCATACCCAGGGCGAGATCTGGCAGCTCGCCTGGCCGGTGATCTTCTCCCAGGCGCTCGCGAGCACCGTGAGCGTGATCGACATGATGATGGTCGGCCGGCTCGGACGCGACGCGCTGGCGGCCGTCACCTACACCACGCAGTACCTGAACCTGGCGCAGTCGATCCTGTTCGCCGTCGGCATCGGCTGCGTGGCGCTGATGTCGCGCTCGATCGGCGCCCGCGAGACCCTCCAGGCGCGCGCCGCCCTCGCGGGCTCGCTCCTGATCGCGGGCGCGCTCGCGACCGTCTTCACGATCCCGGTCCTCGTCCTTCCCGAGAGGCTCCTGGCGCTGCTCCAGGCGGACCCGGTGGTGATCAGCGCGGGCGCTCCCTACTTCCGGATGACGCTCGCTTCCATGGTCTTCCTCGCGGTCTCGATCACGATCGAGAGCGGCTTCCGCGCGTGCAAGAACACCCGCGCCGCGATGGGGATCGCCCTCGCGGTCACGATCGCGAAGACCCTCCTGAACTGGCTCCTGATCTTCGGCGCCCTGGGCTTCCCACGGCTCGAGCTCGAGGGCGCCGGGATCGCGACGCTGCTGTCGCAGGCCCTCGCCTTCGCCCTGTTCGTGGCCGCCGCGCGTCGCGGTCGCGACGCCGACCACCTGCGCCTCGGCATGGCGGACTTCCGCGCGGCGCGCGGCGTCCTCGGGGCGATCACGCGCGTGTCGCTTCCTGCGGTCGGCGAACGGGTCATCCTGAACGTCGCGATCATGACGTACGTGACGGTGCTCGGGCACTACGGCACCGTCGAGGTCGCCGTCTACGGCATCGGCACGCGGCTCATGTCGTACTCGTGGATCCCGGGCACGGGCTTCTCCGTCGCCGCGGCGACGCTCGTCGGCCAGGCCCTCGGCGCGCGCCAGGCCGGCGAGGCCGCGCGCGCGGGCTGGCGCTCAGCGCGCTTCGCGCTGATGGTGTCGATCGCGCTCGGCCTCGCCTTCGGGCTCGCGCGCGAGCCGATCGCGCGAGCGTTCACCAACGACGAGGGCGTGGTCCAGGCCCTGCTGCCGTTCATGCTGCTCCTCGCGCTCGCGCAGCCCCCGATGGGCGTGCACTTCACCCTGGGCGGCGCGCTGCGCGGAGCGGGCGACACGTGGACGGTCCTCCTGGCCGCGACGCTCGGGAACTGGGGCTTCCGCGTCCCCCTCGCCTTCCTCGCGTCCGCCGGTCTCCAGCTCGACGTGATCTGGGTCTGGGCGGCGCTGATCGCGGACCACTTCGCGCGCGCGGTCTGGCTCACGATCGCGTTCCGGCGCGGCGGCTGGCAGCGCAGGCGCCTCGCCCCCGCCTGATCCCCCGAACGCGCGGGCGCGCGACGTGGTACAAGCGAGGGAGGCAACCCGGGACGCGCGCCCGGATTCCTCGGGCGCCGCCCGGTCGAGGAGACCGCCATGCTCTCCGACCTCCAGCGCCGCACCGCCGAGGCGATCGTGAACGTGTTCGAGACGGGCTCGGCCGTGGGCGACTACGCGCGCGTGACGCTGCTCCCGCGCGATCCCGGGCATCTCACCTACGGCCGCTCCCAGACGACGCTCGCGAGCGGCAACCTCCACCTGCTCGTGAAGGCCTACTGCGAGGCCGCAGGCGCGCGTCTCGCCGACGAGCTCTCGCGCTACCTGCGCCGCCTCGCCGACCTCGACCTCTCGCTCGACACCGATCCGAAGCTGCGCGGGCTGCTCCAGCTCGCAGGCGACGATCCGGTGATGCGCCAGGTCCAGGATGCCTTCTTCGATCGCGTCTACTGGGCGCCCGCCGTCCGCCAGGCCGAGCGGCTCGGCCTGCGCACGCCGCTCGGCACGACCGTCGTCTACGACGGCGTGGTGCACGGCTCGTTCGCGGCGATGCGCGACCGCACCCTCGAGCGTCACGGAGACGTGGCCAGCCTGGGCGAGGCGGACTGGATCGCGCGCTACGTGGAGGAGCGTCGCGCGTGGCTCTCCGGCCATCCGATCCCGATCCTCCGCCGCACGGTGTACCGCATGGACGCCTTCCGCGAGCTGATGGACGAGAAGCGCTGGGACCTCGAGCTCCCGCTCGTCGTCCGGGGCGTGCGCCTCGACGAGGCGACGCTCGCTGGCGACGCGCCGCTCCGCCCATCGGCAGAGTCGCCGAAGCAGCGGACGCTCCGGCTCCGCAAGCCGCCGATGCGCGGGCCCGACGTGCGCGCGCTGCAGCGCGCGCTCGCCGAGCACGGCTTCGCAGTCGAGGCCGACGGGATCTTCGGTCGCGAGACCGACGCGGCGCTGCGCGCGCTGCAGAAGAGCCACAAGGAGCTCGTGGTCGACGGGATCGCGGGGCCGGCGACGAAGGCGGCGCTCGGCCTCTAGGGCCCGGGCTCAGGCCGGAGCGAGCCGGATCTCGACGATCGCGCGATCGCGCCAGCGGCCCGAGAGCCGCGCGCCGAGCTCGAGCAGGCGCATCTGCCAGCCGTACTTGGCGTGGAGCGCGGCGAAGGCGCGGTCCTGCCCCGCGCGATCCTCGACGAGGCGGGCCGTCCCGTCCGTCCAGCGCGCGCGGCCCGGAAGCTTTCCGCGCGCGTCGCAGGGCGCGAGCCGCACGCGGGCCGTGTGCCGGATGCGCTTCACCTTCCCGGAACGGCCATTGGTGTAGACGCAGAGGGCGTCGCCCAGCGGTGCGGCCCAGACGGGCGTGCGTACCTCGCGCCCGTCGCGGCGGAAGGTCGCGAGCGAGACGTAGCGCTCCTCGCCGAGCGTCCCCTGCTTCACGCGCCCGCCACCTCGAACACGAGCTTCCCGTCGGCCAGCGCCACGCGCACGTCGCCGCCCTTGGTGAGCCTCCCGAAGAGCATCTCGTCGGCGAGCTTGTCGCGCAGCTCGCTCTGGATCACGCGCGCCATCGGTCGCGCGCCGAAGAGCGGGTCGTAGCCCTTTTCGGCCAGGAAGCGCCGCGCCTCGTCGGTGAGCTCGATCTTCACCTTCCGGCTCCGCAGCTCCGCGACGACCTCCCGCACGAACTTGTCGACGACGTGGCCCATCACCTCGGGAGCGAGGCGCTCGAAGGTCACGACCTCGTCGAGGCGGTTGCGGAACTCCGGGCTGAACAGGCGCTCGAGGGGCTTCCTGCCGTCGCCCTTCGCGCCGCCGCCGAAGCCGATCGCGCGCGCCTGCATGTCCCGGGCGCCGATGTTCGAGGTCATGATGAGCGTCACGTGCCGGAAGCTCGCCTCGCGGCCCATGTTGTCGGTGAGCGTCGCGTGGTCCATGACCTGGAGCAGGATGTCGAACAGGTCGGGGTGCGCCTTCTCGATCTCGTCGAGGAGCAGGACCGCGTAGGGATGCTTGCGGATCTTCTCCACGAGCTGACCGCCCTGGTCGTAGCCCACGTAGCCCGGCGGCGCGCCGATCAGGCGCGACACCGTGTGCTTCTCCATGTACTCGCTCATGTCGAAGCGCAGGAACGGTACGCCGAGGCTCGCGGCGAGCTGCTTCGCGAGCTCGGTCTTGCCGACGCCGGTGGGCCCGACGAACAGGAACGAGCCGATCGGACGATCCTTTCCGCCGAGCCCCGCGCGGGCGCGGCGCACCGCGCGCACGACGCTCGCGATCGCCGCGTCCTGGCCGAAGACGACCTTGCGGAGGTCGCCCTCGAGATCCTGGAGGCGCGTGCGGTCGGAGAGCGAGGCCTGGATCCGGGGGATGCGCGCCATGCGCGCCACGACCGCCTCGACCTCCCGCACGCCGACCACCTGCCGGCGCTGCCCCGGCGGCTTCAGGCGCTCGGCCGCCCCGGCCTCGTCCATCACGTCGATCGCCTTGTCCGGCAGGAAGCGGTCGTGCAGGTGCTTCACGGAGAGCTCGACCATGGCCTCGAGGGCCTTCCCCGAGTAGCGCACGCCGTGGTGCTCCTCGTAGCGCGGTGCCAGGCCCCTCAGGATCTGCACGGCCTCTTCGGGCGAGGGCTCGCCGATGTCGACGCGCTGGAACCGGCGCGAGAGCGCGCGGTCGCGCTCGAAGTGTCGATACTCGGCGTAGGTGGTCGAGCCCATGCAGCGCAGCTCGCCGCCCGCGAGCAGCGGCTTCAGCAGGTTCGAGGCGTCGACGGTGCCGCCGCTCGCCGCGCCGGCGCCGAGGATCGTGTGGATCTCGTCGATGAAGAGGATCGGCTTGCGTCGCGCCTGGATGGCGGCGACGAGCGCCTTGAAGCGCGCCTCGAAGTCGCCGCGATAGCGCGTGCCCGCGAGCAGCGCGCCGAGGTCGAGGGCGAAGATCTCGGCCTCGCGCAGGTCGTCGGGCACGCGGCCCTCGTGGATGCGCAAGGCGAGGCCCTCGGCGATCGCCGTCTTCCCGACGCCCGTCTCGCCCACCAGGATCGGATTGTTCTTCCTCCGGCGGGCGAGGATGTGGAGCGTGCGCTCGATCTCGGCGTCGCGTCCGACGAGGGGATCGAGCTGGCCAGCGGCGGCGCGCTCGGAGAGGTTCGTCGCGAACGCCGCGAGCGGGTCCGCGGGCAGCTCGTCCTCGTCCTCGGCGGCGGCTCCAGTGCCGGCCGGCCGCCGTGCGCCGGGCCTCGGCCCCGCGCCGGAAGGCTGCGGCAGCTTCGGGATGCCGTGGGAGATGTACTTGAGGACGTCGAGCCGCGAGATGCCCTGCGCGCGCAGCAGCGCCACGGCGTGGGAATCGGGCTCCTGGAAGATCGCGGCCAGGAGATCGCCGGCATCGACCTCCGGCTTCTCGGCACGCTCGACGTGCTGCACGGCGTGCTGCAGCACGCGGTGGAAGGCGATCGTCTGCCGGCTCTCGACGGGCCCTTCGCCGGGCTCGGGCTCGAGCTCCTGGGCGAGGAAGCGCTCGAGCTCGAGCTTGAGGCCGTCGACGTCCCCGCCGCAGGCGCGCACGATCTCCGCACCGCGGGCGTCGTGCAGGAGCGCGTAGAGCAGGTGCTCGACGGTCAGGTAGGTGTGACGTCGCACCATCGCCTCGCGCACGGCGGCCTGGAGGGTGAGCTGCAGCTCGCGACCGATCTGGCTCAATGGCCTCCCTCCCCGACGACTCCGCTCCGCTTCGCGCCGTCCGTCACTCCGCCTCCACGCCCGCGCGCAGCGGATATCCGTTCTCTTCGGCCTGCCGGTGCACCTCGGCCACCTTCGTCTCCGCGATCTCCAAGGTGAAGACACCGGCCACGCCGAGTCCCGAGCGGTGGATCGCGAGCATGATCGACGTGGCCTCGGCCGGGCCCTTGCCGAAGAGCTTCTCCAGGATCTGCACGACGAACTCCATGGGCGTGTAGTCGTCGTTGAAGAGCAGCACCTTGAAGCGCGGCGCCTTCTGCGCCTTCCGCCTGGTGCGCGTCGCGAGCTCCCCCTGACGCTCGCGTCGGATGTCCGGGGTCCGCTCGGCGGCCGTCGGCCGTGCCGCCCGCTCGCTCGCATCGCGTGCCACGTCGGGGAGCATAGTCCGGCAGCGCCGCTCCGGCCGCGGGCTACGCTCGGCCCCCATGGAGGAGATCGCGCTCCTCGAGGGCGTCGCCGGCATTGCGCGCGAGGAATGGGATGCCCTCGTCGGAGACGGCTCCCCCTTTCTCGAGTGGGCGTTCCTCGCCTCCCTCGAGGAGGCGGGCTGCGTCGGGCGCCGCACCGGATGGGAGCCGCGGCCCCTCGTCCTGCGCAGGGACGGGCGCCTGGTCGGCGCCTGCCCGCTCTACCTGAAGGGCCACAGCGAGGGCGAGTTCGTCTTCGACTTCGCCTGGGCGGATGCCGCGGAGCGCGCGGGGATCCCCTACTACCCGAAGCTCCTGGTCGGCGTGCCCTTCACCCCCGTCGCCGGCGCCCGTTTCCTCGCGCATCCCGGCGAGGACGCGGCGCGGGTGCGCGCGGCCCTCGCCGAGGCGTTGCGCGAGCTGTGTCTCTCGAACGGCCTCTCCGGCGCCCACGTGAACTTCTGCCCCGAGGACGACGCCGACGCCCTCGCTCCCCTCGGCTTCCTCACGCGCGTCGGCTTCCAGTACCACTGGCGCAACGACGGCTACGGGAGCTTCCAGGACTTCCTGGCGCGGCTGCGCAGCAAGCGACGCAACCAGGTGCAGCGCGAGCGACGGAGCCTCGACGACGCCGGCATCGCGCTCGCGACGCAGATCGGCGACACGATCCCCGACGACGTGTTCGCGCATCTCTACGCGATCTACCGCTCCACCGTCGACAAGAATCCGTGGGGCCGACCGTATCTGAACGCGCGCTTCTTCGAGCTCTTGCGCGAGCGCTTCCGCGAGCGGCTCTGCGTGGCGACGGCGCGGCTCGGCGGCCCCGCGGGTCGGATCGTCGCGGGGACGATCAACGTGCAGAAGGGCGACGCCCTCTACGGCCGCTACTGGGGCTCCCTCGCAGAGGTGCGCAACCTGCACTTCGCGCTCTGCTACTACGCGGGGATCGAGCACTGCATCGCTCACGGTCTCGCACGCTTCGAGCCGGGCGCCGGCGGCGACTACAAGCAGGTCCGAGGCTTCGATGCGACGCCCACGTGGAGCGCGCACTTCCTCGCGGAGGCGCGGCTCGGCCGGGCGGTGGCGCGACACCTCGCGCAGGAGCGCGAGCGCGCTCTCGAGGCGATCGGCTGGCTGCGCGCCCACAGCGCCCTCAAGGGCGATGCGACGCGCGCTGGCGTCCCGGAGTCCGATGGCTAGCTTCGCACGCCGCCTCGTGCCGGAGGTCTCGCGCCGCTTGGCGATCGCGCTGCCGCCCCCCGACCGCACGAGCGGCGTGCTCGCCCGAGCCACCGTGCTGGGGCTGGCCTACTTCGCGGCCGCCCACGTCGCCATGCGGCTGGCTTCCGACTTCGCGTACCAGGTCCCCGTCTGGCCGCCCGGCGGCATCGCGGTCGCGGCGCTCCTGCTGCTCGGGCTCCGCTACGCGATCGTGCTGGTCGTCGCGAGCGTCGTCGCAGGGCTCTCCCTCGGGCTTCCCTTCGGTGTCGCGACCGCGGTGGCCGTCGCGAAGACGGTCGCCGCGATGGTCCCGGTCGTCGTCCTCGAGCGCGTTCCCGGCTTCTCGCCCGCGCTCCGCCGCACGCGGGACGTCGCGATCTTCTCGCTCGTCGCCGCCGTGCTCGCGCCCGCCCTCGCCATCGCCGCGAGCATCGGCGTCGAGGTGTGGGCCGGCCTCACGCCGGCGAGCGGCGCCCTCGCGCTCGGCTTCGGCTGGTGGGCCGGCGCCGGGATCGGGATGCTCGCGTTCGCGCCGGCGATCCTCGCCTTCGCGCGGCCGAGCTCCGTGCCGGCGCCCGCGCGCGGGCTCCTCGAGTGCCTCGCCCTCGCGGCGGCGTTCCTCCTCGTCTCGGCCGTCCCCTTCGCCGTCGGCGTCGAGCGCACCTTCGCGCTCGTGCTCTACGCGGCCGTGTTGGTCCCGCCCGTCTTGTGGGCCGCGATCCGCCACGATCGGCGCGCCCTCGGTCTGGTGAACGTCGGGCTCGCGGCCGTGAGCGCCGTGCTGCTCTGGTTCGCGCGACCCTTCCTGCCGCAGGACCTGTTCCGCGAGCACGCCGTGATCCTCCAGATCTTCGTCGGCGTCGTGATCGCGATGGGCCTCGTGGTGTCCGCCGCCGTCGGCGAGTGGCGCGGCGCCGACGCCGAGCACCGCGCCAGCGAGGAGCGCTTCCGCGCCGCGGTGGAGGGAGGCCTCGATGCCTTCGGCCTCCTGCGCGCCGTGCGGGAGCCGGGCGGCGACGTCGTCGACTTCGCGATCGTCGAGCTCAACTCCCGCGCGACGCGCCTGCTCTCGACGTTGGGTCCGTCGCCGATCGGGCGACGGCTGACCGAGCTCCTGCCCAATCTCACGAGCGGTCTCTTCTTCGCACGCGCGGTGGAGTGCTTCGAGCGCGGCGTCGCCCGGGAGGACGAGTACCGCGCGAGCGGCGCCGTGCTGCCGACGAGCTTCCCCGCCGAGTGCATGCGCTGCCTGATCGTGCCTCTCTCGGAGGGCGTCGCGGTGACGGTGCGCGACATCACCGAGGCGAAGCGGCTCGAGAGCCAGCTCGCCCAGGCGGTGAAGCTCGAGGCCGTGGGGCGGCTCGCCGGAGGCGTCGCCCACGACTTCAACAACCTGCTGACGGCGATCTCCGGCTACGGAGAGGTGGCGCTCTCGCAGCTCCCGCCGGGCTCGACGGTGCGCGACGACGTGCAGGAGATGCTGCGCGCCGGCGAGCGCGCTGCCGCGCTCACCCGCCAGCTCCTCGCCGTCTCCCGGCGACAGGTCCTGCAGCGCGAGCCCCTCGACCTGAACGGCGTGGTGCGCGAGACGACGGCGCTCCTGGGCCGCATCCTGGGCGCGGACGTCCGGCTCGTGACGAGCCTCCACGACTCGCTCCCGATCGTGCTCGCCGACGCCGGCCAGATGCAGCAGGTGATCATGAATCTCGCGCTGAACGCCCGCGATGCCCTGCCACGCGGCGGAGAGGTCGCCATCGGGACGTCCCCGATGGCGCTCGACGAGGTCGCCGCGCGCCGCCTGGTCGGCGCCTCCCCCGGAAGCTACGCCGTGCTCGAGGTGCGCGACGACGGCGTCGGCATGGACGAGGAGACGCGCCAGCGCGTGTTCGAGCCGTTCTTCACCACGAAGCCCGCCGACAAGGGCACGGGCCTCGGCCTGTCGATCGTGTACGGGATCGTGCAGCAGTGCGGCGGACACATCTCGGTGGAGAGCGCGCCCGGCCGGGGCGCGAGGGTCCGGATCCTCCTTCCGGCGTACGACGGCGCGCTCGAGCGGACGGGGGCGGACGACGCGAGGGCGGGCGCGCGGGCGCCGAGGCGCACCGTCCTCGTCGCAGAGGACGAGCCGCCGCTGCGGAAGCTCCTCGAGCGCGTCCTCGTGGCCTCCGGCTATCGCGTGCTCGCGGCGGCCGACGGAGAGGAGGCGCTCGCGCTCTGTCGCGCGCACGACGGCTCCGTCGACCTGCTCGTGACCGACCTCGTGATGCCGCGCCTCGGCGGGCGGGCCCTCGCGCGCGAGGCCCGCGCGCTCCACCCGGGCCTCGCGGTGCTCTACGTCTCGGGCTACGACGCGGAAGGCTCGCGCGGTGCGCTCGGAGTAGACGACGCGGAGCTCCTGGCGAAGCCGTTCACGCCCGAGCGCCTGCTCGCGCGGGTGAAGCAGGCGCTCGAAGACGACTCGCGCCCCGAACGGCCGCCCCGCGCCTAGCTTCGCGGCACCTCGACGACGTCCTCCTCGCGCAATCGGATCGGCCCGGCGTTCTCGGGATGCCGGCCCTGCTTGTCCGCGTAGAACGCCCGCACCACGTCCATGTCGGCCTTCACGTCGCCCGTGAGCACGAGCTTCCGCCCGAAGCCACCGCGCTTCCGGCCGAAGTCGAGGTAGCCGAAGTACACCGGCACGTTCGCGGCGCGCGCGATCTGGTAGAAGCCCGACTTCCAGTACGGCGCCCGCCCTCGCGTGCCCTCGGCGGGCACCACGAGCACGAAGCGCTCCCGCTCCTGGAAGAGCTGCACCATCTGCCTCACGAGGTTCTCGCGCAGGTGCCTTCGCACGGGAACGCCGCCCACGGCGCGCGAGATCGGACCGAGGGGACCGCGGAACCACGAGTGCTTCATCAGGAACGAGATCTCGACGCCGAACACCCAGGAGAGCGCGACCAGGAGGAGCGCATCGAGGTTCGAGGTATGGGGCGCGGCGATCAGCACGAGCTTCGGATCCGTCGGCGCCGCTCCTTCGGGCTTCCAGCCGAGCAGGCCGAGGAAGGCCCTGCCGAGGAGCTTCTTCATGATTCCTCCGGGGCGCGGAAGCTAGACCAGGGAGTGGCTCCGCGCCGGGAGCCCCTCAGGGCCGCGGCGCCACGCGCTCGCCGTCGTCCTCGGGCGGATCGCCGACGACCACCTCCTCGCCGCCCGTGAGCCCGTCGACCACGCGCACGTCCTCGCCCACGAGGCCCGCGGTGCGCACGAAGACCTTGTGCGCGCGGCCGTCCGCCACCGTCCAGACGTAGGTGCGGCCGTCGACGCCGCGCCGGACGGCCGCGGAAGGGAGCTGCACCACGGGGCCCGTCTGCCCGCTCGCCGTCGCGTCGCCCAGGAAGGACACGCGGGCGCTCATGTCCGGCAGCAGCCGGGGATCGGGCGCCGCGAGCTTCACCTCGATCTTGAGCGTCCCCTTCTGGCGATCGACCTGGGGATCGAGCTTCACGACCGCCGCCGCGAGGCGGAGATCGGGGAATGCGTCGGGCGTGACCTCCGCTCGTTGGCCCATGCGGATGCGCCCGAGGTCGCTCTCGTTCACGTCCACCTCGGCCCGCACGTCCTGCATGTTCGCGAGCCGCACCAGGTCGCCGGAGCCGGCGAAGCCGCCGGGGACGGCGATCTCGCCGGCGTCCTTGAGCTTCGCGAGCACGATGCCGGCCGTCGGCGCACGCAGCACGGTGTCGTCGAGGTCGAGCTTCGCCCGCTCGACCGCGGCCTCCGCCTCCGCCAGCGCCGCCGATGCGCCCTGCTCCTCGTTCGTACGCTTGTCGAGCTCCTCGGGGGAGAGATACTCGCGCTCCTTCAGGTTGCGGCCGCGCGAGAGCTCCTGCCGCGCGAGCGCGACGCGCGCGCGCGCGCCCGCGAGCCGCGCCTCCGCCTCGTCGAGGGCGTGCTGGTACGGCCGCGCGTCGAGCTCGACCAGCGCCTGGCCGGCCGTCACGCGATCGCCCTCCTCCACGAGGAAGCGCGCGACGCGCCCCGGTACGCGGCTCCCGATCTCGACGATCTTGTCGGCCGGCACGATGTAGCCGGCCGCCGAGAGGACGGGCACGTCGGCGGCGGCCGCGGGATCGCCCGCGCTGACGCGCGCGAGCGTCACCGGCCGCGCGCGGCCGCCGAGCAGGAGCCACACTGCGATGCCGAGCGCGAGCGCTCCGGCCGCGATCCAGACCGGGCGGCGGCTCCGGCGCGCCCTGCCCCGCCGCGGCGGCGGCGAGGCCTGCTCCGCGCGGTCCATGCGCAGCGCCTCGAGGTCGCTCCGCAGCTGCCCCTTGCCTTCCATCGACCCTCCGCTTCCTGCGCGCGGGCTCAGGCCCGGCGCAGCGCCTCGATCGGCCGGAGCTTCGCGGCCCGCCACGCCGGACCGAGCCCGCCGAACAGGCCGATCGCGAGCGCCAGCCAGAGCGTCCGCACGAGATCCGACGGCGTCACGGCGAGCGTGACCACGTTCGTCGTGAAGGTCTGCGCGCCGAAGGCGATCCCGCCGAGGAGCGTCCGGAGCAGCGCGGCGAGCGCGAACGAGAGGAGCGCTCCGGCTGCGAACCCGCACAGCGCGAGGACGAGCGCCTCGAGCTCGAACGAGAGCAGGATCGCGCGGCGCGAGAAGCCGAGCGCGCGCAACGTCCCGATCTCCGCGATGCGCGCCTGCACGGAAGCGTACATCGTGTTCGCCGCGCCGAAGCCCGCGCCCGTCCCGGCGAGCACGGCGATCGCGGTCACCAGGAAGTAGAGCGAGGTCGCCGTCTCCGACTGCTTGGCGTAGTACTCGGGCTCCGGCGAGGCCTCGAGGGCGTAGCGCGGGTCGGCGTCGATGCGCGTGCGCAGGCGCTCGAGGTCGGCCGGGCTCCGCGCGGTGAGACGCACGCCCGAGTAGGGCGCGATCCGGCGCGAGTCGTTCGCGAGGTCGGTCGCGTCGACCCAGACCTCGCTCTCGAAGCTCGAGCCCTCCGACTCGAACACGCCGACCACCTTCCAGCGACCGCGCCCGAACCCGATCCGCTGGCCGACGTCCGCACCCTCGTAGCGCCCGCGCATCCCCTTCCCGACGATCGCCTCGCCGACGCGCGGCCGGAACATGCGCCCCTCGACGAGGCGCACGTCGCGGTGCACGTCGAGCGCCGTGGGCTCGACGCCGCGCACCAGCACGTTCTCGCGCCCGCCCTCCCGCGTCCGGAAGAACGGCTGCACCACGAGCTCCGGCGAGACCAGGGGCTGGCCCTCGGAGCCGGTCGCGATTCCGTCGAGGAAGCGCACGAAGTCGTAGGCCTCGAGCGTCACCTGGCTCGAGCCATCGTTGCTCGAGCCCTTGCGCAGCACCACGAGATTCAGGGGATCCCCGGTCGACACGACCGTGCGACGCAGGCTCGAGATCAGGCCCAGGAAGAGCGAGCACGCGACCACCACCAGCGCCACCACGCTCACCGTGAGGAGGCTCCGCGCGGGACGCGCGAGCACGTTGCGGAGCGGGTAGGAGACCGGGAGCCCCATCACACCACCTCGCGCAGCGTCTCGGCCACGGGGCGCCGCGCGGCCCCGAGGGCGGGCGTCACGCCCGCGAGCACGCCGATCGCGAGGGAGAGGGTCGCAGCCTGGGCGATCACGCCTCTCGTCACGAGGAAGCCGCCGAGGGGCCCGAGCTGCGGGCTCCAGCCGGACGCGGCGCGCAGGAGCCCCGTCAGGAACGAGGCGAGGCCGATCCCGATCCCGCCCGCGAGACCGGCGAGGAGCACGGTCTCCGCGAGCAGCGAGGCGAAGATCGCGCCGCGCGGGAAGCCCATCGCCTTCAGGGTCGCGAGCTCGGCCGCGCGCTCGCGCACGGCCATCGACGCCGTGTTGGCGGCGATGAACACGATGCACAGGGCGACCAGCGCCGTCACCACGAGCAGGATCTTCACGAAGCCCTCGAGCGAGCCGAAGAACGACGCGAAGAAGCTGCGCTCGGTCTGGGTCGTGGTCTGCGCCTCGCTGTTGCGCGTGAGCTCTTCGATCCGGAGCATCACGGCGTTCACCTGTTTCGCGTCCGTGACGCGCACCCAGAGGATTCCGGCGATGCCGAGGCCCCCGCGGCCCTTCGCCTTCAGCGCCTCGTCGAGGTACACACGGTTGATCCAGACGATCGGCGAGCGGTCGTTCGGGATCTCGGCCACGATCCTCGCGTCGAGGTCGACGGGCCAGACGGTGCTCCGGAGGGTCACGCGATCGCCCACCTTCCAGCCGTACTTGCGCATCGTCTGGCGGCCGACGATCGCGCCGTCGCGGTACTTCTGGAAGTCCGCCAGGCCCTGCGGATCGATCTTGTAGTCGGGGAAGACGTTCCCGACGCGATCGGCCTCGACCGCGAAGCTCGGAAAGGTGACGCGCCCGGCCTCCTCGAAGGCGCCGCCGAACCACATCATGGCGACCACGTCCTCGACGCCCTCGAGCGCGCGCACCTTGCGCGCGTAGGCGAAGGGCATCGGGTAGACGAGGCCCGCCTCGTTCACGACGGAGATGCGGGTGTCGTTCGCGAGCTGGTCCAGGATGACGCTCAGCCCGGCCGGCATCGTCAGCAGCACGCATACGAGCAGCACCGCGAGCGCGATCGCGCCCCCGGTGAGCGCCGTCCGCAGCGGGCTCCGCCACAGGTTCGCGAGCACGAAGCGCGTCCAGCTCACGAGCGGCGCCCCCACACGCTCCGGCCGCCGGCGGCGAGCTCGAGGGCCTCGTGGGCGCGCCTCGCGGCCTCGCCTTCGAGCAGGAGCCCCTTGTCGAGGTGGAAGGTCTGGTCGACGAAGCGGAGCGCGCGCGGGTCGTGGGTGACCATCACGATCGTCTTTCCGAACTCGTCGGTGAGCTGGCGCAAGAGGGCCAGCGTGAGCTCGGCGTTGCGCGCGTCGAGGTCGCCCGTGGGCTCGTCGGCGACCACGAGGTCGGGGTCGGTCACGAGCGCGCGCGCGATCGCCACGCGCTGCTGCTCGCCGCCCGAGAGCGTCCGCGGCGAGTGATCGGCGCGCGGCTCGAGGCCGACGACGCGCAGCGCGATCTCGGCCCGGCGCGCGCGCTCCGCGCGCGAGAGCTTCGTCAGCAGGAGCGGCAGCGCGACGTTCTCGCGCGCCGAGAGCACGGGGACGAGGTTGAAGAACTGGAAGATGAGCCCCACGTGGCGCGCCCTCCAGCGCGCGAGCTCGTCCTCGTCGAGCTCGTCGAGGCGCTGGCCCGCCACCGAGACCTCTCCCGCGCTCGGCCGATCGATGCCCGAGACGAGGTTCAGGAGCGTCGACTTGCCCGAGCCCGACGGGCCCATGAAGGCCACGAAGCGCCCGCGCGGCACCTCGAGGGAGCAGTCCTCGAGCGCATGGATCTCGTCGACGCCGCGCTGGTAGGTCCGGGACACGTGGCGCAGTCGGATCAGCGTCTCGGGAGCGGGCGCGACCGCGGCGTCCATCGCCGCTCCAAGGTAGCCGCCGAGCGGCGCCCGAGCCTCCCCGGCACGCCGTCCGCTCGCTCACAGGCGACGCGCGAGGAGGTATCGGAACGGAAGCTCGCTGGAGCTCTCTTCCAGCGCGAAGCCGGCGGCAGCGAGGAGCTTCTCGGGCTCGCAGCGCTGCCACTCGAAGAGGTACGGCTCGTAGACCAGGCGCGCGAGCACGGCGAAGTACAGGGCCGCGAGCCCGCCGCTCCGGACGAGACGCCGCGGCCGCCACTCGAGGCGCTGGATCGCGGACGGCTCGACGATCGCGAGACGCCCGCCCGGGACGAGCACCCGGGCGAGCTCGGCGAACGCGCGCACCGTGATCTCGCCGGGGAGCTCGTGGAAGACGAAGCAGACGCCCGCCGCGTCGAAGGCGCGCGCGGGGAAGCCCGTCGCCTCGGCCAGCCCCTGCACGAACCGCACGCGAGGATGCCGACGCGCCGCCTCCCGCAGGAGATACGGGCTCGGATCGAGCCCCACGACCTCGGGCACGCCCGCGGCATCGAGCGCCGCGGCGAGGCCGCCCGCGCCGCAGCCGACGTCGAGCGCGCGGCGGGCGCCTCCGAGCCAGGCAGCGAGCCGCGCCCGCGCGGCGCCCATGCGCCCGAGCATGGAGACGTCGAAGCCGCGCGCGTAGCCCTGCACGAAGGTCCGGGAGAAGTTCCCGTTCGGCATGCGATGGAACGGCTGCAGCAGGTAGCTGGGCAGCCGCTCGGCACCGGGCAAGCCGGCGGGCAGGCGCACCGACGCCGGGCGGCCCAGGAAGCACCGCAGGAAGGCGACCACGTCGCGCGCGCGGCGGAACGAGAGCTCGTCCGTCCAGCTCGGCGGGAGCTCGAGCGACGCCCACTCGTGTTGCGGCCACTCGGCGTCGCGCGCGAGCGCAGCGATCCCTGCGGACGACGGGAGCGAGGCGGTCATGGGCGCAGATCCTACCGCCCCGCGCACGGACGCATCCCGAGGCCCCGCTCGGCTCCGAGGCTCAGGGGCACGGGCGTCCGTGGCGGTCGACGGTGATCTCGCCCGTCGCGCAGCGCTCGAGGTCGCGCCGGTCCTCGAGGACCTCCCGCGCCGGGTTCGGCGGAGGCGCGACGGTCGCCGGGGGCACCCTCTCGGTCGGCGGCGGGGCGGGTCGGGCCCCGGCGTTGCCCGGCTGGGTCGGTGTCATCCCCTCCGGCAGGGCGCCTTCGTTCCCCGCCGGAGTCGGCACCGACGGCGCCGCAGACGACGTGCCGGCAGGCGGCGCAGGCATGGGCCAGACCGGAGCGGGCTTCGAGCCCGGCGCGACGGGCGGGCCGGCGACCGCGGGCCGGCTGGCGAGCGCCAGAGCGAAGAGCACCGCCCCGAGCGCCGCCCACGACCTCCCCCCGTTTCGGGGCTCGAATCGTTTGCCCTTTTGCCGCATCAGAGGAACATAGGGGTGTCGGGGGGTGACGGAGATCACAGAAAACATGGACCGGTATCGGAAGGACGACTTCGGAATGATTCCCTCCTGGGCGATCGCAGAGGCCCTGCGGCGGTCGGCCGCCCTGCGGCGCGAGGAGGAGCTGCGGCAGGAGCTTCGGGCGGAGCGGCGGGTCGCCGCGGCGGCCCGGCGGCGGCAGCGCTGGGAGCGGCTCGCGACCTTCCTCACCACCCTGCGGCCGACCGGTCCGGCAGGCCCCGCCGAGGCCTGAGCGCTTGCGCCGGCCGGCTCACGCGCCGGCCGGCATCCCGGACCAGGTCGGCGCCTGAGGCCCGGCCGCGGGCCGCACGTCGACGGGGATCCCGGTGAGGCGCGCCATGCCCGAGATCCGCTCGAGGGCATCGGGTCCGTCCGCGGCGAGCAGGTTCACGTTCACTCCGCGCGTCCGGCTCGCGACCGAGAGGCCCGTCGCGTGCTGGTGTCCCCAGCCGTGGGGCAGCGCCACGACGCCGGGCATCAGGTCGGACAGGAGCCTCACCGGGACGCGCACAGTCGCGGTGCTCGAGGCGACGTCCGCGAGGTCGCCCTCCCCGAGGCCCGCGCGCTGCGCGTCGTCGGGATGCATGTAGAGGTGGTTCGTCCAGCCTGCCCCCTCGGCGAACTCCTCGAGGTTGTGGGTCCACGAGTTGTGCGTGGTGACGGCGCGCTTCGTGATGAGGCGCAGGCGGCCGGTGTCGCGCCGCTCGCGCTCGAAGGTGAGCTCGAGCTTCGACGCCGCGTCGAGCAGCGGGGGCGGCGCGAGATGGAGCTTGCCGTCTTCCGTGACGACGCGTCGGCCGAGGAAGTCCTCGGCGCGATGGGCCTCGCGGAGCCGTCCGTGCCGATGCGCGAGGAGCCCGCGGAAGCTCCCCTGGCCCGTCGCCCGCAGCAGACCGGAGAGGAGGAGCTCCTGGGGCAGGAGCGGTGCCTCTTCCGGGTGTCGCCAGGCGTGCCAAGCGCGCAGCGCCTCGAGCGTGCGCTGGACGATTCGCGATCCGAAGAGCGGCACGCCGCAGGCGCGCGCGAGGTCGAGGTAGATCGTGGCCTCGTCGCGCTGCTCGCCCTCCGGCGGGAGGACGGCGCGCGTCGCCTGCAGGTAGGGCGTCGCCTGGAGCCCGAGCATCAGCGGGAAGACGAAGGGGATGTCCGGACGCTGCAGCGGCGCGGTCGCCGGCAGCACGTAGTGCGCGACGCTCGCGGTCTCCGTCGGAAGGACGTCGAGCGCGACGAGGAGATCGAGGGACTCGAAGGCGCGCCGCAGACGGCCCGCGTTCGCCATCGTGATCAGCGGATTCCCGCCGGTCACGAACAGGCCCCGCACCTGCTTCGGCCCGGGCGTCTCGATCTCGTCCGCCAGGATCCCGCCCGGGAATGCGTCGTTCACCGAGCCGAAGTCGCCGACGCGCGAGCGGTCGTCGCGCATCAGGACGCCGTGCTTCACGCCGAAGCGCGGGAAGTCGATCACGCCACGACCGACGAGCGTGCCGCCGCGCCGGTCGAGGTTCCCCGACACCGCGTTGATCACCTCCTGCAGCCAGAACGCGAGCGACCCGTGGCCACCCATGTTGACGCCCGTCGAGCTGTAGAGCGCCGCGCCGTCGGCGGTGCGGTAGGCCGTCGCCATCTCGCGTAGGGTCGCCGGCGGCACGGCCGTCACCGGGGCCGTCCGCTCCGGCGTCCAGGGCTCGACCAGCGCCGGGATCGCGTCGAAGCCCGTCATGTGGCGGGCGACGCGCGCGGCGTCGACCCCGCCCTGGGCGAGGAGCTCGTGCAGGAAGGAGAGGAAGAAGAAGACGTCGGTCCCGGGCCGGATGAAGACGTGCTCGCCCGTCGCCCGGGCCGTCTCGGTGCGGCGCGGGTCGACGACGAACACGCGTCCGCCCCGGGCCGTGATCTCCCGCAGGCGCTTCATCGGGTTCGGCACCTGGAGGAAGCTCCACTTCGAGACCACGGGATTCGCGCCCACCACGATCAGGCAGCGCGTGTGGTCGACGTCCGGGAAGGGCTGGGTGAAGGGGAAGCCGTAGACCTCGCGCGCGACCGCGAACTTGTTGCTGCAGTCCTGGGTCGCGGAGGAATACACGCTGCGCGAGCCCAGGCCGGTCATGAAGCCCTGGGCGAAGAACGGGTGCAGCGAGCCGAAGCCCGCCGCGGTGCCGACGTACATCGCGATCGCGTCGGGCGAGAAGGCCGCACGGAGGCGCTTCACGGTCGCCCCGATCTCGGACAAGGCCTGGTCCCACGACACGCGCTCGAGCCGGGCGTCGGCGCCCCGACCGACGCGCTTCAAGGGGTGGGCGAGGCGATCCCCCGAGGCGAAGAGCTTGTGCTGCTTCAGGCCCTTCGCGCAGCCGAAGCCCCGGGTCGCGACGTGCGCCTCGTCGGGGCGGATGCGCGTCACGGCTCCGTTCTCGACGGTCACCTCGAGCCCGCAGAGCGACTCGCAGATCCGACAGAACGTGGTGACGGTGCCGTCGCGGACCTCGGACATGGGCGCTCTCCGTCTGGCTCCGGGCGATCTTACCCCGCCCCGGGGCCGGCCGTGCCTCGCCGTGGGACGCCCGCCGCGCTAGCGAGAGGACATGTGCGGCCGGTTCGTGCAGTCGTCGCCCGGCGAGGTCGTCGCGAAGCGCTTCGGCCTGCGCGCGGTCCCGCCCCTGCAGCCCCGCTTCAACGTCGCGCCGACCCAGCCGGCCGCGGTGATCCGCGAGGTCGACGGCGACCGCCGTGCGGACCTCCTGCGCTTCGGTCTCGTGCCGGGGTGGGCGACCGATCCGCGCGTCGGCGCGCGCATGATCAACGCCCGGGCCGAGCGGATCGCGAGCGCGCCCGCCTTCCGCGCCGCCTTCCAGCGGCGGCGTTGCCTCGTGCCGGTGGACGGATTCTACGAGTGGCGAGCCGTGGGTCGCTCGAAGCAGCCCTGGCTCGTGCGGCGCGAGGGCGGCGGTCTCCTCGCGCTCGCCGGCGTGTGGGAACGCTTCGAGCCCGCGGAGGGCGAGCCCATCGAGTCCTTCGCGATCGTGACGACCGAGGCGAGCGAGTCCCTGCGCGAGCTCCACGACCGCATGCCCGCCGTGATCGAGGCGCCCGACGAGGCGCGCTGGCTCGATCCCGCGAACGACGACCGCGACGGCCTCCGCGCCCTGCTCCGTCCGTCTGCGGCCACCCTCGAGCGCTTTCCCGTCTCGCGCGCCGTGAACGACGCGCGGCACGACGATCCGAGCCTGGTCGAGCCCGCCGCGGCGGATGACGAGGAGGTTCCGTGAGCGCAGCCCGCCTTCGATTCGGCCTCTGGTACGACTTCCGGAATCCGCCGCGCTGGCGCCAGGAGCCGAGCGCCCTGTATCGCGAGATCGTCGCGCAGGCGGTGCGCGCCGAGGCGCTGGGCTGGGACGACGTCTGGCTCTCCGAGCACCACTTCATCGACGACGACTACACGCCGTCGATGCTGCCCCTCGCGGCCGCGGTCGCGGCCCGCACCACGCGCATGCGCGTCGGCACGAGCGTCCTCCTCCTGCCCCTGCACGATCCACTGCGCGTCGCCGAGGATGCGGCCACGGTCGACGTGCTCTCGGGAGGCCGCCTCGAGCTGGGCCTCGGCGTCGGCTATCGGCTGGGCGAGTTCATGGGCTTCGGCAAGGACGTGCGCCAGCGCGGCGCCTGCATGGACGCCGCCCTCGCCGTGCTGCGGCGCCTGTTCGACGGCGAGACCGTGACCGTCGACACGCCGTGGTTTCGATATCGGAACGCCGCCCTCCACCCGCAGCCCGTGCAGCGCCCGCTGCGCCTGTTCGGCGGCGGATTCTCGGAGCCGGCGGTGCGACGCGCGGCACGCCTGTGCGACGGCTACATCGCGATCGGTCCCGTCGCCCCGCTGATCGCCGTCTACCGCGACGAGCTGCGGCGCCTCGGGAAGGACCCCGCGGTGAACGAGGTCGCAGCCGGGCTCGCCTGGCTCCTCGTCGCGCGCGATCCCGAGCGGCGCTGGCGCGAGGCGGAGGCCCACTTCCTGTACCAGATCAACCGCTACGCCGAGTGGTTCGCCGAGGCCGGCATGGGCGTCGCGCGCAGCGCGAAGAGCCGCGCCGACCTCGAGGCGCAGGGCGTCCTCGTCGTGACGCCCGCCCAGGCCGTCGACACCATCCGACGCTACGTGTCCGAGACCGGTGTCACGCGCTTCTACGGCTGGACGGTGCCGCCGGGGCTCCCACCCTGCTGGAGCGACGAGCACGTGGAGCTGATGGCGCGGGAGGTGATGCCGGCCGTGCGCGGGGCATGAACGAGCGAGGCGAGCGGGGGTCAGCCGCCGGGCGCCGGTGGGGCGCGCCGCGTTGCGACGAGCCGGATGCGCTCCCGCGAGTGACGCTCGCACGTGACCTTCCAGGCTTCCCCGGTCGCGCGGCTGGTCATCACCTCCAGGAAGCCCACGTTGCGCCACATGAAGCTGTCGGGGTACGCCGCGGCGTCCGAGATCCAGATCTCGAACCGGCCCTTCGCGAAGTCGACCTCTCCCACCGACCACGTCGTGAAGCTGTAGATCGCCTTCGAGAGCGTGGTCATCATCTGGATGACGCGGGGGTCGGCCTCGGCGTCGCCGCCTGCCTTCCGATCGAACTGGCTGTAGATGCCCTTCTCGGCGATGGCCTCCGCCGCCTGGCGTCCGCTCTCGATCAGGCAGTCGGGCCGACCCCTGCCGAGCGTGGCCATGAGGAATCGGAGGAGCGCGTCGTAGAGCGGAGCCGGATACCACGTGGTCGAGGAGACGTCGGCCTCGCGCACGAACTTCGCCCCCTCCGCTCCGAGCAGCTTCTCGAGGTCCGCCTCCCGCGCGACGCCCCGTCGCAGGAGGTCCCGGACCTGCTCGACCGCGACCCGGACGACGATGCCCTTGACGGACGGCTCCATTCGATCGTGCGCTCCTGGCAGCGCATCGGCGGTCCCCGGGGAGCGCTTGAGGGGCCCCGGGGTGACGCCGGACGAGACGGGACGCCCCCTGCGTGCGGCGCTTCGCCGCAGCGCGCGCGCGTGCGACACTTGCCGAGTGCGCCCGCGCGTCGCGGGCGCACGCTGCGACGGCACGGAGGTTGCGACTGCTCGGGTCACGGCCACGTGGAGAGGGGGCCCCTGTGGAAGACGCGTTCCGCTTCGCCGACGAGCTCGGGCCCGCGAAGATCGTCCACGTCCACGAGCCGTCGATCGGCCTCCGGGGAACTCTGGTGGTCGACAACGTCGCGACCGGCCCCTCGATCGGCGGCCTCCGCATGGCGCCCGACGTCACCACGGAGGAATGCGTCCGGCTCGCGCGTGCGATGACGCTCAAGAACGCCGCGGCGGGGCTGGCCCACGGCGGCGGGAAGTCCGTCCTGGTCGGCGATCCGCGCATGCCCGCCGAGCGGAAGGAGACCCTCGTGCGCGCCTTCGCGTGCGCCCTGCGCTCGGTCGACGACTACATCTTCGGCCCCGACATGGGCACGGACGAGACGTGCATGGCCTGGGTCCACGGCGAGATCGGCCGCGCCGTCGGCCTCCCGCCCGAGCTCGGCGGGATCCCCCTCGACGAGCTCGGCGCGACGGGCTTCGGGCTCCTCCACGCGACCGAGACCGTGCTGCGACGGCTCGAGATCCCGCTTTCGGGAGCGCGCTTCGCCGTCCAGGGCTTCGGCGCCGTGGGGCTGCACGCGGCCCGCTTCCTCTCCGAGCGGGGCGGGGTGCTCGTCGCGGCCTCGGACTCGCGGGGCGCGATCCACGACCCGGCCGGCCTCGACGTGTCGGCCCTCGTCGCCGAGAAGCGCGCGGGTCGGAGCGTCGGGGAGCACGCCAAGGGTCGTCGGATCGAGCCCGACGCGCTGCTCGACGTCGACTGCGAGATCTGGATCCCCGCCGCCCGTCCCGACGTGATCCGCGAGGACAACGCGCATCGCCTGCGCGCGCGCGCCGTGGTGGCAGGCGCGAACATCCCGCTGACGGCCGGAGCGGAGCGGATCCTCGAGCAGCGCGGCGTCGTCTCCGTGCCCGACTTCATCGCGAACGCCGGCGGCGTGATCTGCGCCGCGATGGAGTATCACGGCGCCACGCGGGCGGCGGCGTTCCAGACGATCGAGGAGCGCATCCGCACGAACGTGGAAGCGGTGCTCGCGGATTCGACCCGCCGCGGTGTCGCTCCGCGGCGCGCAGCGCTCGATCTCGCCGAGGCGCGCGTGCGCCGGGCGATGGCGTGGCGTCGCTGGTCGATCTTCTAGGCGCGTCGGCGGGGAACGTGTTCCGGATCCGCTTTCACGGCAGGGGCGGCCAGGGGATCAAGCTGGGTGCGCGCGCCCTCGGGAGCGCCTTCTTCGCGGAGGGCTTCGAGGTGCAGGACGCACCCCGCTACGGCGCAGAGCGCCGCGGCGCGCCCATCGCCGCCTACGTGCGCGCGGGGCGCGCGCCGATCCACGAGCGCGGTCCGATCCGTGAGGCCGACCTCGTCGTCGTGGCGGACGAGAGCTTGATCCCGGTCGCGACGGCCGGCGTGCTCGAAGGAATCGCGCCGGCGAGCGTGCTCCTCGTGAACGGGCTCACGAGCGCCGAGACGTGGCGCGAGCGGCTGCGCCTCCGGGGACCGATCGCGACTCTCCCGCCGGCCCCGGCCTCGGCCGGCGCGCCGCCGGCCGGGAGCGCGTGCGCGGGCGCCGCGGCGCGGCTCGTCGGCGCGATCTCGCGCGCGGCCCTCGAGGGCGCGCTGCGCGAAGAGGTGGCGCCGCTCGGCGCCCGGGCCGTCGAGGCGAGCGTCGCGCTCGCGCTCCACGCCTTCGACCTCATGGCTCCCCACGCCGGAAGCGTCGTCGAAGGGGAGGCGCCGCGGCTCGCCGCGCTCCCGTCACCGAACTGGATCGACCTGCCGCGCGAGCTCCCGGACGTCGCGGCTCCCGACGTCTTCGCGAGCGCGACGAGCGTCGAGGTGCGGACGGGGCTCTGGCGCACCGCGCGGCCGGTCCTCGATCCGGACCGGTGTCACCGCTGCAGCTGGATCTGCTCGAGCTTCTGCCCCGACGGCGCGATCTCCGCCGGCGCCGAGGGCCTCCCGGCCTTCGACTACGACCACTGCAAGGGATGTCTCGTCTGCGTCGCGGTCTGCCCGTCCCACGCGATCCGCGCCGTGGCGGAGGCCGACGCCGAGGGGCCCCGGGAGGCCGCGCGATGAGCCGCCGCCTGCTCACGGGAAACGCGGCGGCGGCATGGGGCGCGCGGCTCGCGCGGATCGACTACGCGCCGGCCTTCCCGATCACCCCGCAGACCGAGATCCTCGAAGCCCTCGGCGGCTGGATCGAGGCGGGCGAGCTCGACGCGAAGCTCGTCCTGCTCGAGTCCGAGCACTCGATGATCGCGGCCGCGGGCGCCGCGGCGGCGACGGGCGTGCGCGTCTTCACGGCGACGTCCAGCCAGGGCCTCCTCTACGGAATGGAGATGGTCTTCACGGTGTCGGGCTGGCGCGCGCCCTTCGTGCTCGTGAACGTCTCGCGCGGCCTCGCGACCCCGATCACCCTCGAGCCGGATCACACGGACGTCCTCGCCGCGCGCGACTCGGGCTTCCTCCAGATCCACTGCGCCACTTCACAGGAGGTGCTCGACTCGGTGCTCCTCGCCTACCGCTTCGGCGAGGACCCGCGCGTGCGCCTCCCGGTGATCGTGAACCTCGACGGCTTCCATCTCTCGTTCACCCGCGAGCCGGTCGAGATTCCGACACCAGAGGCGGTCGACGCCTTCCTGCCGCCGTTCGATGCCGGCGCCGTGCGCTTCCGGGCGAGCCATCCCGTGAGCCAGGCCGTCGCGGTGCTCGGGAGCGGTCCGTACTCCTACTTCCGCTACGAGACGCACCTCGCCGCGCAGGGCGCGCTCTGCGTGTACGACGAGGCCGCCGCGGCCTTCGCCCGGGCGTGCGGCCGCGAATGGCCCGCGGTCGAGGCCTACCGCTGCGACGACGCCGAGCTGGCCTTCTTCCTGATCGGCTCCCTCGCGACACGCGCGCGCGACGCCGTCGACCGTCTGCGCGAGGCCGGCGTGCGCGCCGGGCTCGTGCGGCCGAGGCTCCTGCGCCCGTACCCGGCGGCGGCCATCGCGCGCGCGCTGGAGGGCGTCCTCGCCGTCGCCGTGGTCGACCAGAACCTCTCGATGGGCAAGGGCGGCGTGCTCCACGCGGAGCTGGCCTCGGCGCTCTGGGGCGCGCCCGGCGCGCCACGCGCGCTCGTGAGCTTCATCGGAGGTCTCGGCGGCCGCAGCGTGACGCTCGAGGAGTTCCGCGAGATGGCGGAGATCGCGCTGCGCGCGGGGCGCGAGGGCCGCACGCCCCCGCCGCGCCTCCTCTACACCGCGGAGGAGCTGCGGGAGGTGCGCAAGCTCCAGGCGATCGCCCACGGCGAGCGCGCCGCCCTCGCGACGGAGGGCCGGTCGTGAGCGAGACGCGCTTCCAGCGGATGAACGACCTGCCGTCGACGCACCTGCTCGGGGGCGGCACGGCGATGTGTGCCGGCTGCGGCGGCCTCCAGGCGCTCCAGCTCGTCTACGACGTCCTCGGCGCGAAGACCCTGTTCGTGAACGCCGCGGGCTGCATGACGCTGCTCTCGATCTATCCCTTCACGCCTTTTCGCGGCTCCTGGCTCTACACCGCCATGGCATGCGCGCCGGCCGGCGCCCAGGGCGCGCGCGACGCGCTCGACCTGCTCGTCGCGAAGGGACGGATGCCGAAGCAGGAGGACCTCTCGGTCGTGGTGCTGGCCGGCGACGGCGCGAGCTACGGCATGGGCCTCTCGTCGACCTCGGCCGCGATCGACCGCGGCCTCGACTTCCTCTACGTCTGCTACGACAACGAGGGCTACGGGAACACCGGTCAGCAGGCCTCGCCCGCGACGCCGCCCGGCGCGCGCACGGCGACCGACGGCAGCGCCTCGGGCGTGGCGCGCCCGAAGAAGGACCTGTTCGGGCTGTGGGTCGCGAACCGGCCGACCTATGTCGCCACGGCCTCGGGCGCGGAGCCTCTCGACCTCGCGCGCAAGGTCGAGAAGGCGGCCTCCCTCCGTGGTCCGCGCCTCCTGCTGGTCCATGCGCCCTGCCCGACCGGCTGGGGCTTCGAGCCCGCCGAGATGGCCGAGATCGGTCGCCTCGCGGTCGCGAGCGGCGTCTGGCCGCTCAAGGAGTGGGAGCGCGACACGGGCCGGGTGATCCACACCAAGGTGCGACGCCCGCGGCTTCCGGTGGAGGAGTACCTGAGCCGGCAGGGCCGCTTCCGGCATCTCTTCGAGCCCGCCCGCAACGAGCCCGTGCTCGCAGACATCCAATCCGGCGTCGACGCCTACTGGGACGCCGCAGGCTAGCCGCCGAGAGTCCGGGGTCGCTCAGCGACCGGCGAGCGGCGCGGGCTCCCTCGCCGTGCCGAAGCGCCGTTCCTCCGGCGTCGCCTCGCGCGCGCACGTCACGCACACCACGGTGTCGGGAGCCTCGCGCAGGCGCTCGCGCTCGATCGGGCGACCGCAGCGCGCGCAATCGCCTCGCGCGCCCTTCCCCAGCGCGTCGATCGCACGGTCGATGGCGTCGAGCCGCGCCGTGCGGAGCTCCCGCATGTCCTCGTCGAGCACGACCGAGACCCCGGCGCCCCGGAGCTCGCTCTCCTCCGACGGCCCGAGCGGCGACGGGTTGCGCCGCACGGCGGCGCCCTCCTCCGCGCGCCGGCGCCGATTCCCCTCCACGATCTCCCGCCGCTCCTCGAGGAGCTCCTCCCGGAGCTCCCGCAGCTCGCGGGCGCGCGGATCGATCGCGTCGGCCAGAGAAGACTCGCCGCCCTCCTCGTCGCGCAGCCGCGTCGCGCGCGCCACCAGGAGATCGCGCTTCTGGGCAGCGGAGAGCACCTCGCACTCCGCGAGCCCCACGCACGGCGCGAGCTTTCGCGCCTCGCAGAGCTCGTCGACGATCCGTGAGCCGCCCTTGCGCGCGTGGCCGAGATCGGCGGCGTCGATCTCGACGACCGTGAGGAAGCGGCAGCGATGGAAGTGATGACGCATGGCGGGGCCCTCCGACTCCTCTCGATGCACGAGCCGCGCCATGCGCGCGGCGTCGCCCGCGCGCGATCGCGCCCCGCTCGCGGGACGGAGCGCCGCAGCGTGAGGCGAGCCGCCGCTCGCGCGGCGAACAGGTCAGCCCCAGCGGAGGACGAGGTGCCCCTCGGCGGCCCGCGCCACCGAGGTGCCGAAGCGCTGCCCTTCGCGGCTCAGGGTGGACGCGAGCCACTCGACCTCCGCGCTCGAGGCGCGCCGGACGCGGAGGCGCTCTACCCGCGTGGGCACCATCTCCAATGCCAGGAGCTCACGGAGCGCGGCGTCGAGCGTGACGAGGTAGACGAGGCCCAGGTCTCCGCGGAACTCCTCGTAGCCGGAGATTCCCTCGTAGTCGTCGAGCAGGTCGCCGCAGCCGTAGAGGATCGGTCGGCCGCGATGCACCTCGATCCCCTTCACGTGATGGGAGGAGTGGCCATGGACCACGTCCACGCCGCCGCGCTCCACGAGCGCGCGCGCGAACCGGCGCTCCTCGTCGGAGACGGCGAAGCCCCAGTTGTCTCCCCAGTGGATCGACGCGACGACGCAGTCGCCCTCGCGCCTCGCCTCGGCGATGCGCTGGGCGACGCGATCGACGCTCGAGAGCGAGAGATCCGGCAGCAGCGCGACCCCGGCGCGGGACTTCGCGGCCGCCCAGGCGGCCGGAACACCGCTCGAGGTGGAGGCGAAGGCGAAGACGAGCAGACGTCCGCGGGGCGCCAGGTCGACCACCGCCGGAGCCTCGGCCTCGCTTGCGTCCCGTCCGGCGCCCGCGTGGCGGATCCCGAGGCCGTCCAGGGTCGCCACGGTCTCCGCGAGACCGCTCCGCCCCCAATCGAGCACGTGGTTGTTGGCGAGCGCGCAGACGTCGATCCGCGCCGCCGAGAGGACCGCCGCGTTCTCCGGGCTGACGCGGTAGTGGATGCCCTTCCCGGGCCAGGCGTCCCCGCTGCGCGTGATCGCCGTCTCGAGATTCACGATCCGCGCGTCCGGCTGCGCGCGTGCCAGCTCCTCGAGCGCGTCGCCCCACGGATAGGCCACGTCGACCGGGCGGGCGATCGGCCCGCAGACGCGCTCCGCGAGGGCGACGTACTCCACGGCGCTGCCGGCGTAGTCCTCGTAGAGGATGGGATCGCACGGATGCGGGAGCATCTGGTCGACCCCGCGGCCGATCATCACGTCGCCGCAGAGCGCGAGCTTGAGCGTCCGCGGAGCGATCGATCGACCCTCAGGCATGCGGCTCCGGCCCCCCGCTCATAGAGCGGGGACCGCTCCTGGCCCCGCGCCCGGTCGCGCCTTGCGGCCGCGTCGGCGACGGCCGCGGCGCCCCCCGCGGCGGCCCCGTGCGGGCGTCGGCGGACGCTCGAGGGGCTCCCAGAAGCTCTCGGCCCGGCCCGCCCGCCCGCGGCACACGTCGCATCGCCCGCAGGGCTCGCCCGCCTCCTCTCCGAAGTAGCGGCGGAGCATCGCCACCCGACACTCGGTCCCGTGGGCGTAGGCGGCGATCGCGTCGAGGCGACGCGCATCCTGGGTGCGCAGCGTCTCGAAGCGCGAGGCGAGGTCGCGGACCTCTTCCTCGAGCTCGTCGGCGGGCGCCGCGATCTCGATCGCCGACTCCTTCCAGCGCACGAGCCCGGCGTCGGCGATCAGCGCGAGGAGCGCCGCGGCCACGCGCTGTCCCACCTCGGCGGAGAGCGCGAGGCCTTCCACCGTCGGCCCCCGCCCCTCGCGCGCCCAGGCCGCGAGCGCGCGACCGAGCCGCCAGAGCTGATCGGGCCGCGTGCGGCTCTTCGCGAGCAGCGCCTCGTGCACGGCACGGTCCTCGTCCGCGTGCAGCAGGATCGCGTGGGCGAGGCGGCCGTCGCGTCCCGCGCGACCCGCCTCCTGCACGTACTGCTCGAGCGAGGCCGGCGACTGGGCGTGCAGGACGTAGCGGACGTCGGGCTTGTCGATCCCGAGACCGAAGGCGCTCGTGGCGACCATGACCTTCCGGGATCCGGGACGCATGAATCGCTCCTGCTCGGCGCTGCGGTCCGCGTCGCCCATGCGGCCGTGGTAGCGATGCGCGGGCACGCCGAAGCGGAGCAGGATCGCCTGCACCTCGTCCACCTCGCGTGTCGTCGCGCAGTACACGATTCCCGGTCGCCGGAGCCGCTTCACGAGCCGCACGAGCGCGCGCAGGCGCCGGGAGCCGGCGCACGGGAGCGCCTCGAAGGCCAGGTTCGATCGATGGGGCGAGCTCGCGATCACGATCGGATCGCGCATCCCGAGCTTCTGCACGATGTCGGCGCGGACGTGCGCCGAAGCCGTGGCGGTCAGGGCCAGGAGCGGCGGCGCGCCGATCGCGCGCAGCCGGGCGCCGAGGCGCAGGTAGGCGGGCCGGAAGTCGTGGCCCCACTCCGAGATGCAGTGCGCCTCGTCCACGGCGGCGAGGGAGATCCGCGAGGTCTCGAGCGCCGAACGAAGCTCGTCCGTGCCGAGCGTCTCGGGGGTCGTCAGGACGAGGAGCGGCCCGCCCGCGCGCAGGCGTTCGAGGGCTGCCCGGCGGTGACGGCCGCGGACCGTCCCGTCGAGCCGCACGCAGGGAACGTCCCGCGCGGCGAGCTTCCCCTCCTGATCGCGGAGAAGCGCCAGGAGCGGCGAGACCACGAGGGTGGGCGATGGCAGGAGGAGCGAGGGCACCTGGTAGCAGGCCGACTTCCCGAAGCCGGTCGGCATCACGAGCAGGACGTCACGCCCCTCCCACGCGGCCGCGATGGCCTGCTCCTGCTCCGGATGGAGCCGCTCGATCCCGAGCCGCCGCGCGGCCGCGCGCAGTGCCTCGGCCGAGGGACGCTTCGCGCGGGGGCCGGTCTTCGCCTTCCGGCCGGGGACGTCGCGATCGGCGGATCGGTGCATGGTCGTTCTCCGAGCATTTCGCGTGCCAGGTCCGCTCGCGAGGGACTTCCTCGCACTGGCGCTTCGCGTCGCCCTTTCCGCTGTGGCGATTGTTCTCGCTGCGAGACCCTTCGCCATCCTGCCGGGTCGCGAAGGCCCGCGCGGCCCCGCGTGCGCGATCTGCGCCCTGGCTCGACTCCTGCTCTGAGGAAGGGGCGGAGGGCGAGCAGATGAGCCGGACGGAAGACGAGGAGGAGGCAGGGAGGGGCCGCGCACGATGGGGCTTCTCGCTCCGCGCGCCCGGGCCGTCGGCGGGAGAGATCGAGCGGCGGTTCGACGAGCTGATCCGCCGCCGCTGGCGGGCCGCCGCTGAGGGGACCATCGAGGTCGAGATCGAAGGCGAGGAGATCCGGCTCCGGCTGCCCCCGCACCTCGCCACCGCGCGCTCCGCCGAGGTCTCGATCGAGCACGGGGTGGTGCGCTTGCGCGTGCGCCGGGAGACGTCGCGATGAGGCCGGCGCCGCCCCCCTCCCAACTCGGCGCGGATCAGGTCGCGTTCCACTCGGACGTCGGTGCGCTCGGGATCCGCTGGGCCCGCGAGGTCGCGCCCTCCCGCGTGCTCGGTGACGCCCGCGGCGCAGACGCGCTCGCGATGGCGCTCGCGATGTCCGGGCCCGGCTACCACGTCTTCGCCTGCGGGATCGAAGGGCCCGACCGGCTGGAGCGGCTCGCGAACCTCACCCGCTCGCTGCTCCAGCGCGAGGCGCCGCCTCCGGACTGGGTCTTCGTGAACGACTTCCGGGACGCGACGCGTCCACGCGCGCTGCGCCTTGCCGCCGGCCAGGGGCTGCGGCTCCGCGCCGATCTCGCCGCGTTCGTCGCGGGCCTCCGCGAGGACCTGCCGAAGGCCTTCCGCGAGGAGTCCTTCGACGACGAGCGGCGGCGTCTCGTCGAAGCCTTCGAGGAGCGCCGCCACGCGAAGCAGAAGGAGCTGGAGGAGCTCGCCCGACGTGGGGGCTTCGTCCTCGGCGCCGGCCCGGACGGAAGCGTCGTCCTGACACCGCTCGTGGACGGCCAGCCGATCGAGAGCGAGGAGCAGTACCGCGCCCTCGGCGAGGACCGGATCGCGCGGCTCGAGGAGGCGCGCAAGCAGATCGCGCGCGAGATCCGCGAGCGCTTCGAGGAGGACCGCGAGGAGCGGCGTCGGGTGGATCGCGAGATCGGCGCGATCGAGCGCGAGTTCGCGGCGCGGATCGTGCGGCCGCGGGTCCGGTCCATCGCCGAGCGCCACGCGAACGCAAAGGTCACCGCGCACCTCGACGAGCTCACCGAGCACCTGCTCGACCACCTGGAGCCGTTCAGCAGCGCCGAGGCCAAGGAGCCGCCCCTCCTTCCCTTCCTTCCGCGGGAGCCGCTCTCGGAGCGGCTCGCGATCTACGACGTGAACGTCGCCGTCGACAATTCCGGCACCGCCGAGCCGCCGGTCGTGGTCGTCGACAGCCCCACCTACAAGAACCTCTTCGGGACGGTCGATCGGGTGTTCGACCGCGCGGGGCGCGTCGTGACGGACTTCCGGCACGTGCACGCAGGCGCGCTGCTCCGCGCGGACGGCGGTGCGGTCGTGCTCAGCGCCGAGGACGCGCTCGTCGAGCCGTTCGTCTGGAGGATCCTGCGGCGCGCGCTGCGCGCGGGGCGCGTGGAGATCGAGACCTACGATCCCTTCGTCTTCTTCACGATCTCCGCGATCCGCCCGGAGCCCGTCGACGTCACGACGAAGGTGGTCTGCTGCGGCCCGCGTTGGCTGTTCGAGGCGCTGCGCACGCTCGACACCGAGTTTCGCGACCTGTTCAAGGTGCTCGCGGACTTCAGCCCGGTGCTCGATCGCGACGCCGACGCCACGCGGCTCCTGTGCGGCCGGATCGCGGACCTCGCGGAGCAGGAGCACCTCTTGCCCTTCGAGGCGAGCGGCCTCGATGCGCTCGTGGAGCTCGCCGTCCGCGAGGCGGGGGATCGACGCAAGATCGCCGTGGGCGGGGAGATCGTCCTCGACATGGCGCGGGAGGCGAGCGCCCGCGCCCGGCGCGCGGGCCTCGGCAAGGTGACGCGCGACGAGGTCGAGTCCGCCGTGCGCGAGCGGGTACACCGCCTCGACCGCATCGAGCAGGAGCTCCGCTCGGAGGCGGAGCGGGGCGTGCTGCGGATCGAGGTCGAGGGCCGGCGCGTCGGCCAGGTGAACGCGCTCGCCGTGGCGGAGCTGGGCGGGCACGCCTTCGGCCGCCCGACGCGCGTGACGGCGGCCGTCGGGCTCGGCGAAGGCGGAGTCTTGAGCGTCGAGCGCGAGGTCGAGCTCTCGAGCCCGACGCACAGCAAGGGCGTGCTCATCCTCCAGGGCTTCCTGCGCGACCGCTTCTCGCGTCGCCGCCCGCTCTCTCTCGTCGCGACGCTCGCCTTCGAGCAGTCCTACGGCGCCGTCGCCGGGGACTCTGCCTCTCTCGCCGAGCTCCTCGCGTTGCTCTCCCAGATCGGCGGCTTCGCGCTGCGCCAGGACCTGGCCGTCACGGGCTCGGTCGACCAGGCGGGCGAGGTCCAGGCCGTCGGCGGGATCACGGAGAAGGTCGAGGGCTTCTTCGACTGCTGCCGGGTGAAGGGCTTGCGCGCCGGACAAGGCGTGGTGGTGCCGAGCAGCAACGTCGAGCACCTCGTCCTCCGGGCGGACGTCGCCGCCGCGATCGCCCGCGGCGAGTTCTGCATCCACCCGGTTCGGCGCGTGGAGGAGGCGCTGGAGGCCATGACGGGCTTCGCGGCGGGTTCTCCCGACGAGCCCGAGACGCTCCTCGCCGCGGTGGACCGCGCGCTCGAGGAGATGGCGCGCCGGCTGCTCGCGTTCTCGGCGCCTCCGCGGGTCGAAGGCGCCGGGTCCTGACGCAGTGGCGTGTTGCGCGGTCGTTTCGAGGCGCTGCGCGCGATGTCCCGCGCGCGGACGCGGCGGATTCCGATCGTGGGAGACGACGGAGGCCTGGTCGGGATCCTCGCCCTCGACGACGTGCTCGAGCTCGTGGCCGAGGAGACCGCCGTGATCGGCCGCCTGCTCGAACGGCGTCCGACACCCTCTCGCGTCGGCTGAGATTCGGACGCGCTGCCGGCGATCCGCTGCCTCAGAGCTCCCCTGCGATCGCGGCCCGCGTGAGATCCCGCAGGCGCACCATCTCGGGCCAGCCCTCCCCCTTCGGAGGGATCGGGGCGCCGATCCGGACGCGCACGGCGTGCCTCCGCGGCAGCCACGCCTCGGACGGCAGGATCTCGCGCGTGCCCGAGATCGCGATCGGCACCACGGGCCGACCGGACTCGACCGCCGCCTTGAAGGCGCCGAGCCGCAGCGGAAGGAGGCCGGGCGTACGCCGGAAGGTGCCCTCCGGAAAGACGACGAGCGACGCGCCCGAGCGCAGCGCCGCGCTCACCGCCCCCGCGTCCGCGACGCTCTCCGAGAGGGCGAAGCGCTCGACGGTCAGGTGGCCGACCTTGCGAAGGATCGTCGCGATGAGCGGCGTGTGGAGGAGCTCGCGCTTCGCGACGAAGAGGAAGGACGACTCGCGGGGCAGCGCGGCGAGGAGCACCACCGAGTCGACGTAGCTCGAGTGGTTCGCGGCGAGCACGGCGGCGCCGATGCCGGAGAGGCGCTCGAGGCCCTCGACCCGCAGCGGGCAGCCCGCGAGCGCGAGGAGGCCGCGGCAGACGGCGCGCACCAGGAGATCCGAGGCGCGCCCCCGCGGCGTGATCTGCAGCAGGGCCCAGAGCGACGGCGCGGAGAGCGCGAGCAGGAGGCCCACCCAGGCGCCGTACGCGAAGCGCAGCGCCGACAGGCCCGCGCCGCGAAGGCGCGCGCCGAGGTCGGCGATCCCGAGGCGCAGCCACTGGCCGAGGACCGAGCGATGGGCGCCGGCGAGGAGCGTCCCGGCGAGGTATGCGTCGCGCGTCGCGCTCCGCCGGATCTTCCCGCTCGACGTCTTCAGCACCGTGCGCGGCGGCGCCACCACGACGACGTCGGGCGGCACGCCGAGCGTCGCGACCACGCGATCGAGGACGGCGGCGCGCAGCGCCTCGTGGCGCGGCCCCGGCGCGACGCGCGTCTCGGCGACGACCACGAAGCGCTCGGTGCCCGCCTCGGGATCGGGCACTCCGAAGGCCGCGATGCAGCCCTTGCGCACGTCGGGGATCTCGCCGACGACCTCCTCGACCTCCTGCGGATAGAGGTTCCGGCCGGCCTTGATGATCATGTCCTTGCGCCGGCCGGTCACGAAGAGCTCGCCGTCGGCGAAGTACCCGAGATCGCCGGAGTCCATCCAGCCCTCGTGCATCACCGCCCGCGTCGCCTCCGGACGGTGGAAGTAGCCGGAGGTGACCGAGGGACCGCGGAACTCGATGCGGCCCTCGATGCGATCGGGCAGCACGCGGCCGGCGGGGTCGACCACGCGCACCTCGTGGCCCGGGATCGGCCTGCCGCAGGCGACGAAGCGGAGGGGGTTCGGGTCGTCCGCCGCGGCGGGCGAGGCCTCGCGCCGCGCCTGGAACTGCTCGCGGGCGATGCGGTCGACGCGCGGACCGCGGCCGATCGGCGGCACGGTGAGCGCGACCGACGACTCCGCGAGCCCGTAGACCGGGCACATCGCCTCGGCCCGGAAGCCGTGGCTCGCGAAGCGGCGCGTGAAGCGCTCGATCGTGTCGGGGCTCACGGGCTCGGAGCCGTTCAGCGCGAGCCGCCAGCGCGAGAGATCGAGGCCTTCGATCTCCCGCTCGTCGATCCGGCGCACGCACAGCTCGTAGGCGAAGTTCGGCGCCGGCGAGAGGCTGCCGCGATGCGTGTGGAGGGTTCGCAGCCAGCGCTCCGGACGGCTCAGGAAGGCGAGCGGCGAGAGGATCGCGACCGGCACGCCGAAGCAGAGCGCCGTGAGCCAGGTGCCGATCAGGCCCATGTCGTGGTAGAGCGGGAGCCAGCTCACGCCGACGTCGTCGGGACCGAGCTCGATCGCCGCGGCGATCGCGCGGATGTTGGCGAGGAGGTTCGCGTGGGTGAGCAGCACGCCCTTCGGCTCGCCCGTGCTGCCCGACGTGTACTGGATCAGGGCCGAGTCGGACGCTCCGGCGTGTACACCGGGCGGAGACGCGCCCGGGATGGCGAGGGCGTCCGCCGTGACGACCTCCGCGAGGCCCGGGAGCCGCGCCCGCAGCAGCGCCCCGACCCGCGCGGCGGCGGGGAACGTCACGAGGTAGCGCGCCTCTGCGTTCCGCAGGATCCCGACCTGGCGCCGCGCGTACTCCTCGATCTGGTCGGGCCGCACCGGCGGATAGATCGGGACGGGGATGCCGCCGGCGAGGAGCACGCCGAAGAACGACTCGAAGAAGGCCTCCTCGGTGCGCAGCATCAGCGCCACGCGCTCGCCCGCCTCGAGGCGACGATCGGCGAGGCCCGCGGCGATCGCCGCCGCCCGCGCGAAGAGCCGACCGTAGGAGATCTCGTGCTCGACGCCGTCGTCGTCGCGCAGGAAGACGTTCACGCGCTCGGGGCTGCGCTCCGCGTGCCAGCGGAGCGCCTCCATCAAGGTCCGCGTCGAGGCCGGCGCGGCGAGGCCCGGAACCATCGGCTCCGCGCGCTCGGGCGCGCGCTCGACGGCGGCGGTCTCGCCGGAGCGGAGCGCGGCGACGAGATCGCGCGGCGTCACCGCCGACGCCATCACCGCGTCGGGAAGGCGTGCGCCGAACGCGTGCTCGAGCCGCACCACGAGCTCGACCCGCTCGAGGCTGCCGAGGCCGAGGTCGCGCTCGAGGGAGTCGTCGAGCCCGATGCGCGCGCGGGCGCGGACGCCGCCGAGCTCGGCCACGAGGCCGCCCACGACCGCGAGCACCTCGCGCTCGACGTGGCGGCCGTCGACGTCGGGATGTGTCGCCTCGAGCCCTTCGGAGGACGCCGTCATCGCAGCCCGCCTCGGCGGATCGCCGTCTCCGCGACGACCCGCGCTTCCGGCCCGAGGATATGCGTTCGGCGGCGGATGGCGCCGGCCGCCTCACGCCCTCCAGCCGGAGGGCTGCCGGCCGTGTCGTGCGAGCGCGCGGATCTCCTGGGCGTCCGTGTCGAGCAGGAATCCTTCGCGGAGCGCCGCGCTCGCTGCGGCGTCGAAGCGTTCGACGTGCTCCAGGGACCCGCCGGGATAGAGGCTCGCGAGCGCATCCGCGTCGAGCGGCACCGTCTTGCCGAACAGGAAGAGGAAGCCGTCGCCCCCCGGCGGGTCGCCGGAGAGGACGGCCGTCGGCGCGTCGACCCAGGGAGTGCGGATGCCGCCGCGCACGATGCCGAGGGCGTCGCGCACGAGCGTGGTGCCCGTCTCGTCCGAGGACTCGAGGCGCGGGGCCTCGGGGGCGGGCGTCCCGTCGCGCACCCAGCGCACGAGGTGCTCCAGCGCGGCGTTCATCACGTAGTGTTGCTGGGGGCCCGAGTTGATCGGCGACTCCGCGGCCATTCCCATCACCGTCGCGGTGGGCGCCATGTGCCCGGCGAGCTCCTCGACGGCGATCCCCTCGCGGTCCATGTGCGCGGCGACGAGGCCGTAGGTGTCGAAATGCGCCGCGCCAGCGAGCTCCCAGAGGCGGAAGCGTTCGTCGTCGGGCTGTCGCGCGCGGCCGCCGCCGAGGGTCACCACGTCGGTCTCGCTCTGGAAGGTGAGCACCGGCACGCGGACGTCGTCGCGGATCCGGTGGCCCTCGGTCATGAGCGCGCTCAGCGTCGAGAGGCCCGAGCCCGGCTCCGCAGCGGGCAGGTAGACACCATCGAGCGACGGTGCCGTGCCCGGGCGCCCGTGGATCAGGAAGGCGTCGAAGCAGCGCTCCAGGAGGTCCACGGCGTTCACGTAGGTGACGAGGAAGCCGGCGGACTGCGACTCGCCGATCGCGATCAAGCGCTCGGCCGGGAGAGGGCCCAGCGGCCCGGATCCCGGCGTCCGCAGCGCGCGTCCGACCTGGCTGAAGATGTCGAAGGCGAAGGCGTCGCCCGGATGCAGGAGGGAGCCGTAGCGCTTTGCGTTCACCTGCTTGAGCGGCATGCCCGGCACGAGGCCGCCGCCGTCGATGCCGGCCTTCTGCGCCGAGACGCCGACCCAGGCCGATCCCTCGCGCATCAGGTGGCGGCGCAGGAAGAGGCAGTCGGGGGCTGCGTCGAGTCCGCCGCTCACGTTCATCCATTCCACCACCGTGGTGCCGTCGAAGCGGGCCGGGTCCTCCGGGCGGAGCACGACGATGCGCGTCCGGAACGGCGCGCCCCCGGCGCGCACGGCCTCCCACCGTCCGTCGGCGCCGCGCTCGCCGCGCAGCGCGTAGCTCGCGGCGGTGCCGGTCAGGAACCACTCCTCCCGCACGTACCCCGCGGCGGCCGGATCGCCCCCTGCGATCAGGAAGGGATCGCCCGGGACCGGACCCTCGAGGCGCAGGCTCGCATCGCTCATAGGTCTCCCGGCCGTCGTCGACGGCGATGATCCCTGGGATGTAGCCGGCGGCGTCGGACGGCAGCAAGCCACCGACCGCAGCCCGCGCGACGAGACCACACCTCCGAGCTGCCACGCGTCGGCGTCGGATCATCGGCCCCCGCACACCAAGAAGTCCACCGTCGTGGACGTGGGGCGCGC
>DATKKW010000060.1:0-29999 GCA_035542715.1 Myxococcota bacterium | reverse complement strand
GTCGCCCGACATCCCGGCCGACTACCGGGCCGTGGGCCAACCCGTCTTCATCCCCGGGTCGATGGGCACGTCGAGCTTCGTGCTGGCCGGCGAGCCCGGCTCGCTCGAGCGGTCCTTCGGGACGACCTGCCACGGCGCCGGCCGCCGCCTGAGCCGCACCGCCGCCCGCAAGCGCGTCACCGGCGGGGAGCTGCGACGGGAGCTCGCCGAGCAGGGGATCGTCGTCCGCTGCCCCTCCAACCCGGGCCTCGCCGAGGAGGCGCCGTTCGCCTACAAGGACGTCGAGCGGGTGGTCGAGGTCGTCGAGCGGGCCGGGCTCGCGCGGCGGGTGGCCCGGCTGCGGCCGCTCGGGGTCGTCAAGGGCTGAGGGGGAGCCGGCCGTGAGGAGCGCTCCGGTGGCTGCGACCGTTCCGGGCCGGTACTGGCACCGGCTCGCCGACGGGCGCCTGCAGTGCGACCTCTGCCCGCGCGAGTGCCGGCTGCGCGAGGGTCAGCGCGGCTTCTGCTTCGTGCGCGCGCGCGAGGGCGACGCGGTGGTGCTGACGACGTACGGGCGCTCGAGCGGCTACTGCGTCGACCCGATCGAGAAGAAGCCGCTTGCGCACTTCCTGCCGGGCACGCCCGTGCTCTCCTTCGGCACCGCCGGCTGCAACCTCACCTGCCGTTTCTGCCAGAACTGGGACATCAGCAAGTCGCGCGACGTCGACACGCTCGCCGACGAGGCCCCGCCCGAGCGCATCGCGCGCGCGGCCGCAGCCCTCGGCTGCCGGAGCGTGGCGTTCACCTACAACGATCCCGTGATCTTCCTCGAGTACGCCGTCGACACCGCCGAGGCCTGTCACGACCTCGGCGTGAAGACGGTCGCGGTGACGGCGGGCTACGTGCAGCCCGACGCGCGCCGGGACTTCTTCGCCCACGTCGACGCCGCGAACGTGGATCTCAAGGGCTTCAGCGAGCGCTTCTATCGCGAGGTCTGCGCCGCCGAGCTCGCGCCGGTGCTCGACACGCTCGTCTACCTGCGGCGCGAGACCGACGTCTGGCTCGAGGTCACGACGCTCCTCATCCCGGGCGAGAACGACGACCCGAAGGAGCTCGAGGCCGCGAGCGGATGGTTCGCCGAGCATCTCGGCCCCGACGTGCCCTGGCACTTCTCGGCGTTCCATCCCGACTGGCGCATGCGCGACAAGCCGCCGACTCCGCCGGCCACGCTGACGCGTGCGCGCGAGATCGCGCGCGCCCACGGCATCCGCCACGTCTACACCGGGAACGTCCACGATCCGTCGGGCCAGAGCACCTTCTGCGCGGGATGCGGAGAGGAGCTGATCGGCCGGGACTGGTACGAGATCACGTCGTGGCGGCTCGGCCCGGACTCGCGATGCCTCGCCTGCGGCGAGCGCTGCGTGGGCGTATTCGAGGACGAGCCCGGGACGTGGGGCCAGCGGCGCCTGCCCGTGCGCCTCGCCGATTTCGGGGCGTCCGCCAGCGTCTGAGCGCTCGGCGTCTCAGGCCTCCTGCCGGCGCGCGCACGCGATGCAGAGCGTGGTGCCCGGGATCGCGCGCAGCCGAGTGAGCGGGATGGCGCCGCCGCAGCGCTCGCAGATCGTGAGCTTGCCGGCCTCGGCCAGCGCGATCGCGCGCTCGAGCGCCGAGAGACGGCGCGCGGCGAAGGCGTGCAGCGACTCGGCCCTTCGGGCGCCGGTCAGGTCCGACGCGCGCTCCTCGTCGTCGAGCCCGCTCGCGCGCGACTCCTCCATGAGCTCGTCCTCCGCGCGCTCGCTCGCGAGGGCGCGGCTGCGCAGGCGATCGCGCTCGGCGCGCAGCCCCTCGACCAGCGCCTCGACCTCCGCCTGCTCACCGCGTCGCTCACGCACACGATCGGTCCAGAGACTGGTCGCGACGGCGTGGAGCACGTCGATCTCGGAGAGGATGCCCTCGAGCCGACCGTTGGCGTCGACCACCGGAAGCGCACCGATGCGACGGTCGGCGATGCGCTGCGCGGCCTCCTCGAGCGGCGTGTCGGAGCGAACCACCTCCGGGGCGTGGGTCATGAGATCGCCGATCGAGTAGTCGCGGATCGCCCGACGCTCCACGACGGACGGTGCTCGGCGCAGGCTGACCTCGATCGGAAGCGCCGCGCGCAGATCGTCGATCGAGACGATCCCCACCACGCGCTTCGCCGCGTCCACCACCGGCAGGTGTCGGATGCCGCGCTCGACCATCGCGTCCAGGGCGGCGAGCGCCGACGCGTCGGGATCGATCGAGACGGGATCCCCGGTCATCCATTCCTTGACGTAGAAGGCCATCGCGGCTCCTCCCGTCGGGTGGGAGTTCAAGCATCGTGCCGGGCTGCGGCACGCCCTCGTGCGGCTTCACGCGCCATCTCGTGGAACGAGCGGGGCAGGCAGTCGCAGCTCGTGTCAAGCTGGCGCACGCAGTCTTCCAGGGCGATGCGCGGGCGCGTCCGCTAGGCCGTGCCGCCGTCGCCCGAGGAGCCGTCGGACCAGGGCCCGAGGCGGCCGCCGTGGAGGAGCCAGCGCTTGAGACCGGCGACGCTCGAGTCGGCGCTGCCGGGAGGCGGGACCCCGCCGGAGGCCCGCGCGCCGCCGAGCAGCACGCGCACGTCCTCTGCGAGGCGATGCATCTGCTGGTGCACGGGCGTCCCCTGGGCGCCGTGCAGGATCGAGAGCGCGCGGCCGTCCGGATTGGTGTAGAGCGACTCGACCTTCGGGCTGCGGGAGAGGAAGGTCTCGAGCAGCGGCAGGCCGAGGCGCCGCACCTCCTGCACCAGGAGGCCCAGCACGTCGTGGGCGTCGCCCTCGCGGAATCGGATCCGGAGGTCGACCAGCGACAGCACGACCCGCGCGCGCTCCCGCGGACGATCCCAGCGATCGAGCAGCGCGAACACGCGCTCCGCCTCGAGCAACGAGACCTGGTCCTTCACCACGACGAGCGAGAGGTCGGCGGCGGCGATCGCGTTTCGCGTCAGCACCTCGAGATCGCTCTTGGTGTCGATGATCACGAGGCCCTTCCAGCCGGTGCGCAAGAGCACCGTCTGCAGCACGTCCTCGGAGCGCACGACCTGCTTGATCTCGGCGACGTCGCGGGAGGACGGCACGTAGTGCACGCCGTACTGTCCGAGCCGGATCGCCGAGGCGAGGCTGCCCGCGCGCAGACCGTCGGCGATCGTCGGTGTCGCGCCCTGGCCGTCGAGCGCGAACATGCGATCGACCGCGGGCTGGTCGTCGAGCGTGACGACGAGGATGGGGATCTCCTCGTCGAGCGCGCGCAGGTACACCGCGAGGTTCGTCGCGAGCGTCGTCTTGCCGACTCCCCCCTTGTTGCTCGTGACGGTGACGACCTGGAAGGGCCGCGGTGTCGCCTCGACCGGCCTCGGAGGGCCCGAGCGCAGGGGCTCGACGTCTCTCAGCGCATCGAAGGTACGGCTCAACGCTGGATTCCCGGGGCGCGCGGCGCCGGCCGCGAGCGGACCGCGCGGGATCTTATCATCGACCTCTCGAAGCGGATCGGGAAGATCGCAGGAAGCCCGCCGGCTCGGGCGGCCCGTCCGGGCGCCCGCGGGCGCTCCGAATCTCCTTGATGGGCGCCCGGCTGCGTGCCAAGGATCGCTCTGCCCCGACACCGGCTCTTCGCCCAGGGAGGACTTCGTGATGAGAGCTTACTTCGCCGTCGCCGTCTCGTGCCTCGCCGCCTTCTTCTCGACCGTGCCGGCGCACGCCCAGCAGTCCCTCACGGACCAGGTGCTGCAGGGCTGCAAGACGGAGCTCGAGACCCACTGCTCCGGGGTCACGCCCGGCGAGGGGCGGATCGTGGCCTGCCTCTACGCCTACGAGGACAAGCTCTCGAGCCGCTGCGAGTACGCGGTCTACGACGCGGCCGCGCAGCTCGAGCGCGCGATCTCGGCGCTCTCGTATGTCGCGAACGAGTGTCGGAGCGACCTCGAGAAGTTCTGCTCGGGCGTGGCGGCGGGCCAGGGGCGTCTCGTCGCCTGCATCGACGGCCACGCGAAGGAGCTCAGCGCGCGCTGCGCCGCGGCCCGCAAGGACACGGGGCTCGCCGGGAAGTAGCGAACGACGGGCCCGCGGGCCCCTCCTGCCTCCTCTCTCGAGTGTGAAGCGCTTCACAGCGCCGGGCTGCGGCCTGCCCGATCGTCCCTCGACCGGCTCGCGGTCGGAGACGGCCTCCGTCCGCGCGCCCGAGAGGAGGCGGCGGAGGGATGTTCCTTCGGCGCTACAAGCGGTTCGCCCTCGCCCTGGCCCTCGTCGAGGCGCTGCTGGCGCTCGCGCGCGACGAGCTCGCGACGCGACGAAGGCGTCCGCGCCCCGCCCCGCGGCGGCGCGCGGGAGTGACCCCCTCGGAGGGTCGCACGTAGCAGCCTCGGCCCCGCCCGGTGGACGCGACGCGGCGCCGCCAGGGGTCCGCGGGAGGCCCCAGGGGCCGGTCCGGCCCGAGGCGTCGTGGCGACCCGTTCTCGAGGCGGGCGAGTGCCGGAACTTCCGCGTGGAGCGCGAGCCCGCCCCGGCGGCCGGCGAAGCAGGACGGGGGGCCTGGTGATAGCCTGCGACGGTCGGCGTTCCCGGAGGTCCCGATGGCGCAGCTCGAGTCCGGTGCCGTGGCGGAGCCCCTGCCGTCGGCGGTGACCGTCGCGAACGTCGTCTACGCGCTCCACGCCTTCGCGATCGCCGTCGGGATCGCCGGCTCGCCGACGGTCGTCGGGAGCTTCGTCGGGAGCGTGCCGTCGATCGTCGCGGTGGTGCTGAACTACCTGAAGCGGGGAGAGACGCGGGGCACCTGGCTCGAGTCCCACTATCGCTGGCAGATCCGCACGTTCTGGTCCGCGGTGCTGTGGATCGTCTTCGCGACCGTGCTGGTCCTCACGCTGATCGGTGTCCCCATCGCGCTCCTCGTGCTCGGCGTTCTCACGCTCTGGCTCGTCTATCGCATCGGACACGGCTGGCTGCGGCTCCGCGACCGCCGCCCGATGTACGCGTAGCCCCGATGCACGGAGACACCATGAAGCTCTTCGACCTCTCCGGGCGCGTGGCGCTCGTCACCGGCGGGAGCCGCGGCCTCGGCCGCGAGATCGCGCTGGCCTTCGCGCGGCAGGGCGCCGACGTGGTGGTGGCGAGCCGCAAGCTCGACGCCTGCGAGGCGACCGCCGACGAGATCCGGCGCGAGACGGGCCGCCGCGCCGTGGCCCTCGCCTGCCACGTCGGGAAGTGGGCGGAGATCGACGGGCTCGTGACGCGCGTCTACGACGAGCTCGGGCGCGTGGACGTGCTCGTGAACAACGCCGGCATGTCGCTCCTCTATCCGAGCGTCGAGGAGGTGACCGAGACGCTCTGGGACAAGGTCGTCGACCTGAACTTGAAGGGGCCGTTCCGGCTGACCGCCCTCGTCGGCAGCCGGATGGCGAAGGCCGGCGGCGGCGCCGTGATCAACGTGAGCAGCGTCGCCGCGGTGCGGCCCACGGCCGACGTCATTCCCTACGCCGCCGCGAAGGCGGGGCTCGAGGCGATCACGAAGGGCTTCGCCCACGCGCTCGGTCCGAAGGTGCGCGTGAACGCCATCCAGGCCGGCCCGTTCTTCACGGACATCAGCAAGGCCTGGGACATGGAGGCGTTCCGCCGCCGCGTGAAGTCCACGCACGCGCTGCAGCGCGGGGGCGAGCCGCACGAGATCGTCGGTGCTGCGCTCTACCTGGCGAGCGACGCCTCGAGCTTCACCACCGGCGCCGTGCTCGCGGTCGACGGCGGCACGCTCTGAGCATGCAAGAGACCGCGCAGCCCGCGGGCGTTCCGCACGACGTGATCGACTTCGCGCGCCTCGCGGCGTGGATGGACGAGCACGACCTCGGCCACGGCCCGATCGGCCGCGTCGAGGCGCTGGCGGGCGGCACCCAGAACGTGATGCTGGGCTTCGAGCGCGCGGGACGCGGCTACGTGCTCCGGCGCGGGCCGCGCCACCTCCGGCCGCGCAGCAACGACGTGATGCGGCGCGAGGCGCGCGTGCTCGCGGCCCTCGCCGGGAGCGAGGTGCCGCATCCGCGCTTCGTCGCGGGCTGCTTCGACGAGTCGGTGATGGACGGGGCCGTCTTCTACCTGATGGAGCCCGTCCACGGCTTCAACGCCACGACGGGCCTTCCGGGGCGCTTCGCGACCGACGCATCCTGGCGTCATGCGATGGGCCTCGAGGCCGCCGCCGCGCTCGCGACGCTCGGGCGCGTCGACCACCAGGCCGTCGGCCTCGCGGACCTCGGCAAGCCCGACGGCTTCCTCGAGCGCCAGGTGCCGCGCTGGATGGGCGAGCTCGAGGGCTACGCGAAGCTCGAAAACTACCCGGGGCCCGAGATCCCGGACCTCGAGCGCATCGCAGCGTGGCTCGAGCGGAACCGCCCTGCGCGCTTCACCCCCGGCATCCTCCACGGCGACTACCACCTCGCGAACGTGATGTTCGCGTACGATGCACCGCGGCTCGTGGCGATCGTCGACTGGGAGATGTGCACGATCGGCGATCCGCTGCTCGACCTCGGCTGGTTCGTCGCGAGCTTCCCGAGCGCGAAGGCGAAGGGCCCGACGCCGGTCGCGGGGCTCGCCGGGGTCGAGGGGCTGCCGAGCCCCGCGGAGCTCGTCGCGCGCTACGCCGAGGGCTCTTCGCGCGATCTCTCGTGTCTCGTCTGGTACGAGGTGCTCGCCTGCTTCAAGCTCGGGATCGTGCTCGAAGGCACCCACGCGCGCGCGTGCGCGGGCAAGGCGCCGCGCGAGACGGGCGACCTGCTCCACGCCATCACCCTCGGGCTCTTCGAACAGGCCCGCTCGCTCATCGCAGGAGGCTGACCCATGGCGATCGACTTCACGCTCTCCCCCGAGCTCGAGGAGCTGCGGCTCCGCGTCCGCGACTTCATCCAGAGCGCGGTCAAGCCCACCGAGGAGAAGCTCGAGGGCACCGAGGAGACGTCGCGCGGCGAGTACGTGCGCGCGCTGATCCGCATGCGCGAGGAGGCGAAGGCCGCAGGCCTCTGGCTGCCGCACATGCCGAAGGAATGGGGCGGCATGGGCCTCGGCCACGTCGAGCTCGCGATGGTCCAGGCCGAGGCGGCGAAGGCCTACTACGGGCCCTGGGTGCTGAACTGCCAGGCGCCCGACGAAGGCAACATGCACACGCTCCTCCATTGGGCGAACGACGCGCAGAAGGAGAAGTACCTGCGCCCGCTGTGCGAGGGGCGGGTCATGAGCTGCTTCGCGATGACCGAGCCCGAGGTCGCGGGCAGCGATCCGACGCTGATCCAGACGCGCGCCGTGCTGGAGGGCGACAGCTGGACGATCCACGGCCACAAGTGGTTCATCTCGAACGCGCGGCGCGCGTCGTTCGCGATCCTGATCGCGCGCACCGAGGAGAACCCGGAGATCCCGCAGGCGGGGAACACGGGCTTCCTGGTCGACATCCCGAGCGAGGGATGGAATCGCGTGCGCGAGGTCGAGACCATGCACGGCGGCACGGGCCACTCCGAGATCCGCATCGAGGGCCTGCGCGTTCCCGACGCGAACCGCCTCGGCGGCCGTGGCCAGGGCCATCGCCTCGGCCAGTACCGGCTCGGCCCGGCGCGCCTCGCCCACTGCATGCGCTGGATCAGCCAGGCCGAGACGGCCCTCGACATGATGGTCGCGCGCTCCCTCGAGCGCTTCAGCCACGGCTCGCTCCTCGCGGAGAAGCAGGGCATCCAGTGGATGATCGCCGACTCGAGCATGGAGCTCTATCAGGCGAAGCTCATGGTGCTCCACGCCGCCTACAAGATCGACCGCAAGCTCGACTTCACGAGCGAGGTGTCGATGGCGAAGCACTTCGTCGCGAACGCGCTGAACCGCATCATCGACCGCGCGATCCAGGTGCACGGCGCCCTCGGCTACTCGACCGACACGCCGCTCGCGCACATGTTCCAGCACGCGCGCTGGGCGCGCTTCGCCGACGGCGCCGACGAGATCCACCAGATGCGGATCGCCCAGCGCACGATCGCGGCCTACAAGGAGCACGGGGACACGAAGAAGGCGACGGGCGACCTGCCGGTCTGAGCGGGCGGCTCGCCTCAGGCGATCCCGCCGAGCACGAGCTTCCCGATCATGTGACCCGACTCGAGCCGCGCGTGGGCGCGCCGCAGGCTCGCCGCGGAGAGCGGGCCCTCGCGCTCGCGGAGCGTCGTCCGCAGCACGCCCTCCTCCACGAGCCGCGCGGCGCGGTCGAGGATCACGTGCTGTGTCTGCACGTCGGGCGTGCCGAACATCGGCTTCGTGAACATGAGCTCCCAGGAGAAGCGCACGCTCTTGCGCTGGAAGACGCCCGTCGGGAACGGCACGTCGCCCCGGGTCTCGACGATCGTGCAGATGCGGCCCTGGGGCGCGATCACGTCCGCCATGCCCGGCAGGTGCTGCTCGGTCGCCTGCAGACACAAGATCAGGTCGGGGTCGGGCGAGCCGATGCGCGCGAGCTCGTCGCGCAGCGGGCGAGCGTGATCGATCGTCGCGTCGGCGCCGAGCTCTCGGCACCAGGCGATCGACTCGGGCCGCGACGCGCTCGCGACGACGCGCAGTCCCGCCACGCGCTTCGCGATCTGGAGCGCGATCGAGCCCACGCCTCCGGCGCCGCCGAGCACGAGCAGGGTCCTCGCGCGGTTCGCGTCGCTCGCGCGCGGCTCGAGGCCCATGCGCTCGAACAGCGCCTCCCACGCCGTGAGCGTCGTGAGCGGCAGCGCCGCAGCCTCCTCGAAGGAGAGGCTCCGCGGCTTGCGGCCGACGATGCGCTCGTCCACGAGGTGGAGCTCGGCATCGCAGCCCGGGCGCGTGATCACGCCGGCGTACCAGACCTCGTCGCCGCGCCGGAAGAGCGTCGCCTGCGGGCCGGTCGCCTCGACCACTCCCGCGGCGTCCCAGCCGAGGACGAGCGGGGGCGTCCCGATCGGGATGCGGCCGCCGCGCATCTTCACGTCGACGGGGTTCACCGCGACGGCGCGCACGCGCACCAGGAGGTCGCGGCCCGTGACGACCGGGTCCGGAAGCTCGAGGTCGAGCAGGCACGCGGGATCGTCCACGGGCAGATGCCGATCGAGCCCGACCGCCCGCACTAGAGGAACTCCGTATCCTTCGGGATGCCGACGAACGTCCGCCCGACGAGCTCGTAGAAGGTGGGGCGGAGCGCGATGTGCTGCGTGACCGCATGCAGATCGCGGAAGACGCGCTGCAGCGGGGAGCGGTTGTGGAGCGCGGTCGCGCCGGCCAGGCGGTAGGCCGCGTCCACCACCTCGACCGCGGATTCGCCCGCGTGGAGCGCCGCGAGGCGCACGTCGCGACGCTGCTCGAGCGGGACCACGTCGCCCGCGCGAGCCGTCGTCCAGGCGCGCTCCATCACCTCGTGGAGCCACGCGTGCGCGGCGGCGTAGCGCGCCTCGGAGCGCGCGATGGCGGCCTGCACGTCGGCCCGCTCCGAGAGGAGCCGCGTGCTGCCCGAGGGACGCTTCTCGCACGCGAGGCGCTCGAGCTGGTCGAGGGCCGCGCGCGCGAGCCCCAGGGCGATCGGCCCGAAGCCCGAGGCGAGGAGCGTCATCTGCGGGAACGCGTAGAGCGGATGCGCGAAGGACGGAACGCGCGACCAGCCGACCACGCGCTCGACCGGCACGAGCACGTCGTGCAGGCGGAAGTCGATGCTGCCCGTGCCGCAGAGGCCCATCACGTCCCAGGTCTCGAGCAGGAGCTCGGCCTCCCGCGCGGGCACGAGCACCATGTGCGTGCGCGGCGCGCCGCTCGGACCGCGCACGGGCTCGCCGCCCTCGTAGAAGACGCAGCTCGCGCACAGCCAGTCGGCGTTCGCCGTGCCCGAGGCGAACGACCAGCGGCCGCTCACGCGGAAGCCGCCGGGCACCGCGTCGGCCCGGCCCGTCGGCGCGAAGACGCCCCCGATCAGCGTCTCCGGCCGCGAGAAGACCTCGCGGGCGGTCGCCTCGGGCACGAAGCCGAGCACGGTCGACGAGGTGATCGCGATGAAGACGCACCAGGCCACCGACGCATCGGCCTCGGCCAGGACCTCGAGGGCGCGCAGGGCCGCAGGCAGCGAGGCGTCGAGGCCGCCGAGGCGCGCGGGCACCCACCAGCGATACGCCCCGTGACGCGCGAGCTGGGCCGAGAAGTCGGGCGGGAGCCGGCGCGCCGCCTCGATCTCGTCGGCGCGTGCGCGCACCAGGGGCTGGAGCGCGCGCGCGACCGCGACCGGATCTTCGGGCGCGGGGCTCGGGCCCGGCTGCGCCGTCACCGGGCTCGCCCCCGCCTCACGCGGCGACATGGATCGGCGGCCGGCGGCCGGCCCACGGCGCGGCCTCCTCGAGCTGCGCCGCCACACCGAGGAGCGTCGCCTCCGCGCCCATCCGGCCGGCGAGCTGCACGCCGATCGGGAGCCCGCCGTCGGTCCAGTGCAACGGGAGCGAGATCGCGGGCTGGCCCGTGACGTTGAACAGCGGCGTGAAGGGGAGGTACGGAAGGAGGGACTCGAGCCAGGCGCGGGCGCCGAGGCCGCTCCGGTTCTGGTCGATCTCGCCCAGCCGCACGGGCGGACGCGCGAGGGTCGGCGTCAGCAGGAGCTCGTGCTCGACGAAGAACGCGCCGACGCTGCGCGAGACGTCGTTGCAGTGCTGCTGGGCGGCCAGCAGCTCGAGCGCCGTCCAGCGGCGTCCCGCCTCCCAGCAGTCGAGCGTGACGGCCTCGAGGTTCTCGGCCGAGGGCTCGCGGCCGAGCAGGCGCGACATGCCGTAGATCCACCAGGCCGTGCCGGCCGTCCAGATCACGTGCTGGGAGTCGACGAAGGCCGCCCAGTCGTAGGCCGGCGCGGCCTCGACGAGCTCGTGCCCGAGATCGGCGAGGAGCTTCGCCGTGCGCTGCACGGCCGCCTCGCAGGCCGGATCGACGCGGGCGCCGAACGGCGTGTGCGTCGTGAAGGCGATGCGCAGGCGCCGCGGACGCGCGTGGAGGGCCTGCGCGAAGGGTCGCTCGGGCGGCGCGATGAAGCCCGGTGCCCCGACGTCGGGTCCCGCGACCGCGTCGAGCAGCGCCGCCGCGTCGCGCACGCTCTTCGTCACCGCGAACTCGATCGTGAGGCCGAGCAGCGGGTCGCTCGCGTCGGGGCCCGTGGGAATGCGGTCGCGCGTCGGCTTCAGGCCCACGAGCCCATTGCAGGAAGCAGGAATGCGGATCGATCCGCCGCCGTCGTTCGCGTGGGCGAGGGGGAAGATGCCGGCGGCGACGGCCGCGCCGGAGCCGCCGCTCGAGCCGCCGGCGCTGTGCGCGGGGTTCCAGGGATTGCGCACGGGCCCGTGCAGCACGGTCTCCGTGGTCGGGTTGTAGCCGAACTCGGGCGTCTGGGTCGTGCCCACGGTGACGAGACCCGCGCGCCGGAAGCGCGCCATGAGCTCGCTGTCGTGGGGAAACGTCAAGCCCTGCGCGAGCCGGCTTCCCATGTCGAGGCGCACGCCCTTCGCGTGGATCACGAGCTCCTTCAGCGCGAAGGGAACGCCGCGGAAGGGACCGTCGGGGAGCCCGGCCTCGATCTCCGCGGCGCTCTCCTTCTCGAGGAGCTGCAGCACGGCGTTGATCTTCGGGTTCAGCTTGCGCGTCGCCGTGAGGGCGGTGTCGACGAGCTCGCGCGGAGTGACCTCACGACGGCGCACGAGCTCGGCGAGGCCCAGGCCGTCGTGGCGCGCGTACTCGTCCAGGGAGAGCATTCACGTTCCTCCTGCCCCCGGCGTCGCCGCCGGCCCCGGCCGATCCCCGCCGTGGCGGGCGCGCGCCGGCTCCCCATCATACGCTCGACGGGATCGCAGCGGAGGAGCACGATGACGCGCGACGAGCTCGCCGAAAAGACCCGGCGCTTCACGGACGCCTTCCACAGCGACGATCTCCAGGCGCTGATGGGCTGGTTCGCCGAGGACGCGATCTACGACGAGTACCAGGGCCGTCGCAGCGTCGGACGCGCGGCGATCCGGAGCGTCCTCGAGCCCCAGCTCCGGGGCGACTTCGGCGCGATCCGCTTCGTGCCGGAAGACCTCTTCGTCGACGAGGCCGCGCGCAAGACGCTGATCCGGTGGGAGTGTCACGTCGAGGGCCGCGGCGTCTGGCGCGGCCTCGACGTGCTGCACTTCGACGAGGAGGGTCGGATCACGCACAAGCTCACCTACGCGAAGGCCCGGGCCGTCGCGCTCGATCCGCCCGCGAAGAAGCACTAGATCGTGAGCCGGAACGCGTTCGGCTCGGCGGCGTCGCCCACGCCGGCGCGCGCGATCAGCTGGTCCTCGATCGGGATCACCTTCCGCAGCTCCGGCATCACGTCGCTCGCGAACAGACGCATGTTCGCCTCGGCCAGGTCGTAGGGCATGCCGGCGAAGCTGAAGATGCCCGTGAAGGCCTCGGAGCCGGTCCGCTTCGCGCGATCGAGGATCTTCTCGTAGCACTGCTCCGGCGTGCCCCAGATCTGCAGGCCCATGAAGAATTCGGTCATGGCGTCGGTCCCGCCCGCCGCGGAGGCGTGCTTCTGCATCTCCGCGTAGGCCTCGTAGCCCTTGGTCTTCGCGAGATGGTCGCCCACGAGCTCGTAGTGCTGGATCACCGTGCGGTAGTAGCCGCCGATGTAGCGCCGCGCGTTCTCCGCGGCGCGCGCCTCGTTCTCGTCGCAGTACACCCAGCCCGCGAGCACCGGCGGCGGCGCCTCGCGGCCGCTCGTCTCGCGGAACACGTTGCGGTAGGCGTTCAGCTCGGTCGCGACCTGGTCCCACGGCTTCTGCGGGATGATCAGGATGCCGATCCCGAGCCTCGCCATGATGACGCTCGACTCCGGCGACACCGCCGCGGCGTAGGTGCGTCCGCGGAAGCTCTTGAAGGGCCGCGGCCGGATGTCGCGGCGACGCTGCTTCACGTAGTTGCCGTCGAACTCGCAGTAGCCGCGTTCGAGGCCCTCGAGGATCATCTGCGCCGACTCGGTGAAGATCTCGCGCGCCGCGTTCTGGTCGACGCCGAAGCCCTCGAACTCGACGCGCCCGAGCCCGCGGCCGATGCCGAACACGAAGCGACCGTTCGACATGTGGTCGAGCATCGACACCTCTTCGGCGACGCGCATCGGGTTGTGCCAGGGCAGCACCACGACCATCGACCCGAGCTGGATGCGCTGCGTGCGTCCGGCGAAGTAGGTCAGGTACTGGAGCACGTCGGGGCACATCGTGTAGTCGGTGAAGTGATGCTCGACGCCCCAGAGCGACTCGAAGCCGAGGGGCTCGGCGAGGTCGCCGAGGCGGAGCTCGTTGCGGTAGACGTTGCGATCGGTGCGACCCTCGCCGCAGCCCTGGAAGATGACGCCCGTTCCGATGTGCATCGCGAGACCTCCGCGCGCGCGCCCGGAGCGGCGCGCATCGCCTCCATCCTAGACCCGACGCCGCGCGCTGGCAGCGTTTTTGCGCCGAGCGCACGAGCCTGACGCGGGCGCCTTCGGCGCGGAAGTCGACGCCCGTCGCGAGCGGCATGGATGCGCACGGGATTGCGCCGAACATGCCGGTGCGTGAGCGTGCGTCTCGCGCGCCGCGTCGTGGACGGCGGCGGGCGACCGGTCGCTTTCCCCTTGCGCTCGAGGCCCACGCCCTGCCTAGATGGGCGTGCGGAGGATCGAGGATGGCTGCCCGCGCGAAGCGCGCGTCGAAGGTCTCGCGACTCCCGTATCGCGGGCACGACCGGGTCGAGCGCGCGCTCGCGCCCTTCTTCCGCGACGCCGCGCTCTGGCCGGTGACCTTCGTGGTGCTGGCGCATTTCGCGCTCGGCATCGCGCTGCTGCTGCTCGACGCCGTGCGCGGCCCCGGGCCGATCGGGCTCGCGACGCTCGCGCTCGTGCTGGTGGTCTGCGCCGACGTCCTGCGCCGCGACCTCGTGAACCGGCGCGTCGGCTTCCTCGGCGCCACGGTGATCGCGAGCCTTGTGCTGGGCGCGATCGCCGCCTTCGCGGGGGCGCAGCTCGGGCTCTACTGACCCGCGCCGCACGCGCTCGGCGCGGCCGGGCCGACCTCGTGCCGAGCTTCGCCGGCCGCGGCGCGCGCGAGCGCGTGGTCGGTCACGGCCTCGTCGGCGGGCACCAGCTCGAAGCGGCGCACGAGCTCGGCGCGGACCGCGCGGGCGACGCGCTCCGGCGTCAGCCCGGAGATCTCCTCTTCCACGGCGCCGATCGCATCGGGATCGAGCTCGTAGCCGAGCGCGTCGTACACCGGTGTCAGGACCTCGCGGGCGCGGGCGCTCGCGCCGACGACGATCACCCCGCCGACGTGGGCCGCGCCCCGGACGATGCGCTGGCCGACACCCATGAGCTTCCGCACGCCGCGCGCGTTCACGCTCCACTCCCCGGGGCAGTACGCGCCGGGCACCTCGCCGACGCGGGCGTCCACGCCGAGCCCGCGCAAGGCGGCCTCGACGATCTCCGCGAGCGCGCGGAAGCGCTCGCGCACGCCGTTTCGCGGCTCGGCGACAGGCACGCTCCAGGCGAAGGCCAGGCTCTCGCGCAGGAACACCGCAGCGCGTCCCCCGGCCAGGCGGAGCATCGGAGCGAAGCCTCGATCGCGGGCGATCGCCGCCGCCTCGCGGAAGCCCGGACGGACCGCGTCGAGACTGGAGAACGCGAGCACGTCGTCGGGGCGGTAGAGACGGAAGGTCTCCGGAGCGGTGCCCTCGGCGACGAGATCGAGGAACGCGCGCGAGAGCGCGGTGTCGAGGGCGGGGCGGCCCGGAACGGCGCGCTCCGACCAGGCGATGCGACGGGACATGGCCCGAGCGTACCGCGGCGGCGCGGAGGCGGTCCGGCACCGGGGCACGACGGATCGGCGAGCGGCAGGCGTGGAGAGGCGCTCCACGTCCGCGCGTCGGCGCAGCCTGTGATGCGGCCGGCGCCGCTGCGCCCCGTAGGCCTGGATGGAGTCGTCCCGCTACTCGCGTACCTGCCGGCCCTGGTGGCCGCCGTGCTCGTCCTCGGGGTCCTGGTGCTCCTGGCACAGGGGGCGTTCGCAGCTGCTCGGCGCGCCCGCTGATCCCGCCTAGAGGCCGCCGAAGGCGGTCTCGGCGGTCCGCGGGCCGATCCGGTCGGAGAGCCCCAGCACCGCGTCGATGTAGGCGTCGCTCCGGTTGTAGTGCCAGATCACCTGGCGCTGCTCGACCAGGCCGATCCCGTGCTGCCAGCCGCTCTCGGCCAGGAACTTCGCGGCGGAGGCGGCGGCGTCGCTCAGGTCGAAGAGATCGACCTTGCCGTCGCCGTCGCCGTCGACCCCGAAGCGCAGGTAGCTCGTCGGGAGGAACTGCGCGTAGCCGAAGGCGCCGGAAGGCGAGCCGAGGAGCTCGAGCGGCCCGACGCCGATCCGGTCCGCCACGGTGAACGTGGCGCGGACCTCGGGGTAGAACATCTCGTCGAGCTGGGCGCCGCGGGCGCGCACCCGCTCGGCCATCCCCTCGTCGAGCGCGTCCCCCTGGCGGGCCTTGTCCTCGACGTTCGCCGCGAGGTTCCCGGGCTCGTTCGCCATGGCGAGGCGAGCGAGGCCGTAGAGGACGACGCTCTCGCCGGTGTTGCGCCCGCAGCGCGTCTCGACGTGGAGGATCGCGGCCACGAGCTCCGCCGGCACGCCGGTCGCGCGCTGCGCGCTCTCGAAGGCCGAGGCGTTCTCGTCGCGGCACGCGCGCGCCGCCTCGATGCTCCGGCGGCTCAAGACCTGGCGGTACATCGAGTGGGGCTCGCGCGGCTCGACGGAGAAAGTGAGGCCGGTGAAGGCCGGCATCCGCGGGTCGGCGAAGGCGCTCGAGACCTGGCTCCGCGGCACGCCGTCGGCCACCAGCCGCTCGACGAGCCAGCCCCAGCCCTTCGAGGAAGCGACGCGCGTCTCCAGGGAATCGTCCTCGACCACGATCAGGGGCGCCGGCTCCGAGGCCGGGGCGATCGCCGCCACCGCGGGGGGAGGCGAAGACGCGCAGCCCGTCGTGGAGAAGAGCGTGCCGCCGATCGCCACGACCGCGAAGCGCGCGCCCCATCCGATGCCCGGCATCCGACCCTCCTCTCGCGATCTCGCGGAACGCAGGATCTCGCGGAATGGGCGTCTCATCGACCGATCGCAGACGATCTTGCGATCTGCGTCACGAAAATTCCAGCGCAGAGAGAGAGGCCCGTCCGCAAGGGATGCCCTTCGAGCCCGATCCGTGCTTCCATGGGCCCCTCTCTTGCCGGCCTCCTGCCGGTGCGGTCCTTCCGCCGCCCGCGCGGGCTGCGCGGCCGAGCGGGGCGCATGGAGGAGGTGCAATGGCGACCGTCGAGCTCCACATCGAGAACTTCGAGCAGACGGTCCTCGGGAACGAGATCGTGGTGGTCGACTTCTGGGCGCCGTGGTGCGGGCCGTGCCGGCAGTTCGGACCGATCTACGACGCCGCGAGCGAGGCGCATCCGGCGATCGTCTTCGGCAAGGTGAACACCGACGACCAGCAGGCGCTGGCCCAGGCGTGCGAGATCCGATCGATCCCTACGCTGATGATCTTCCGCGACAAGATCCTGCTCTTCTCCCAGCCCGGCGCGCTCGCGGCCGCCGACCTGGAGGGTCTGCTCCGGGAGGTGAAGGGTCTGGACATGGAGGAGGTGCGCCGACAGCTCGCCGAGGCGGACGCCGAGACCGGCGACCTCGACGAGGAGTGACGCGGCCGCGGAGATGCGCCGACGAGGGGCCTCCGGCCTTTCGACCGGTGCGAGAGAGTCGGCCCGGGGAGGGGGATCCGGGGGCCGACCGGCCCCTCGCCGGCGCGTGGACTGGCGCCGCTAGATGTTCGTGGGCGGCGCCCCGCGCACGAGGCCCGTCACGAGGGAGATCGCGAAGAGCACGAGGAAGACGAAGAAGAGGACCTTCGCGATCCCCATCGCCGAGCCCGCGATTCCACCGAAGCCCAGCACCGCGGCGATCAGCGCAATCACGAAGAACGTGAGCGCCCAATGAAGCATGTGGCGTCCTCCTTTCGGCCGCAGCGCTTCGGCCGCGGCGTTTCGGTCGACGACGACCGCGCGGCGCGCGATCGCTATCGCATTCATCGATCGCAGAGAGCAACGCGCGTGCCAGCGTCGGCGCGCGCAGCGCCGCGCGCCCGGAGCGTCGAGCGTGCAGGGCTTACAACGGCGTGTGGAACCTTGTGCGATCGACCCGTGCAGCGCCCTGCTCGGCGATGCGGGCGACCGCCGTGTCGCAGGTTTCCTCGCCGCGCGTGGCGTTTGTAGAACCTGCGCGGGCCATGCTGGCAGTTGCTGCGCGCGCGGGGCCGATCCGCGCTCTTGCGCGCTCTCCTGCGTCGGCGCTCCCGGCACGCGACTTGCTGACCTCGGAGCGCGAGCGTCGACGGCACGCGGGAGGCGAGGCGGCGGGTTCGGCTCGCTCCGCGATCGACGCAGATGCTGGTGCGCGACGTCGTCCCAGCTTGCTGGGGCGGGCACGGCGTCGCTCCCACGGCCCCGGAGGCTCACGCCTCCGGGGCCGACTCGTCTCCGGGCTCGCGCTCTGCTTCCCTCTGGCCTCGTGCCCGTCGCCTCTTCGCCCTTCGTCGCTGCGTTGACCCGCCGCACGTTCCTGCGCGGCGCGGGCGCGACCCTCGGGCTCGCGCTCGCGGGCTGTGCGGGTGGCGCGCTTCGCGCGCGCCCGCGCTTCGCCGACGATCCGTTCTCGCTCGGGGTCGCTTCGGGAAGTCCAGTGTCCGACGGCTTCGTCCTCTGGACGCGCCTCGCGCCCCGCCCGATGGAGCCCGGCGGTGGGATGCCCGCGGAGACGGTCGAGGTCTCGTGGGTCGTCGCCGAGGACGAGTCGCTCTCGCGCGTGGTGGCGCGCGGCGCCGCGACGGCCTCGCCGGAGCTCGCCCACTCGGTGCACGTCGAGCTGCGCGGCCTCGCGCCCGGCCGCGTCTACTTCTACCGATTCACCGCGGGCGATGCGGCGAGCCGCGTCGGTCGCACGCGCACGGCGCCGACCGTCGGCGCGCCCCTCGCGCGCTTGCGGCTCGCCTTCGCGTCCTGCCAGCACTACGAGCAGGGACACTTCAATCCGTACCGTCCCATGGTCGACGACGACGACCTCGACCTCGTGCTGCACCTCGGGGACTACATCTACGAGGTGCCGAGCTTCGGCGACGTGGTGCGGCGTCACGAGGGCCCGGAGCCCCGGAGCCTCGACGACTACCGTCGCCGGCACGCGCTCTACAAGACCGATCCCGCGCTCCAGGCCGCCCACGCCGCGCTTCCGTGGGTCGTCACCTGGGACGACCACGAGGTCGAGAACGACTACGCAGCCGACCACTCGAGCGACGGGGAGCCCGAAGCGAGCTTTCACGCGCGGCGCGCCGCCGCCTACCAGGCCTACTACGAGCACATGCCCCTCTGGGGCGGTGCCACGCCGCGAGGCGCCGAGATGCTCCTCTACCAGCGTCTGCCCTTCGGCGATCTGGCGGAGATCTTCGTGCTCGACGGCCGGCAGTATCGGAGCCCGCAGGCGTGCGCGTCGCCGGGCAAGCTCGGCGGACATCTCGTCGAGGGATGCCGCGAGCGGCTCGATCCCGCGCGCACGATGCTCGGAGACGCGCAGGAGGCGTGGCTCCTGCGCGGGCTCGCGCTGAGCGGCGCGCGCTGGAACGTCCTCGCGCAGGACGTGCTGATGGCGCAGCTCGACCAGAAGATCGGACCGGGCCAGGCGTTCTGGACCGACGGCTGGGACGGCTACCCCGCCGAGCGCGCGCGGCTGATGGCGTTCCTCGAGGAGCGTCGCATCGCGAACCCCGTCGTCCTGGGCGGCGACATCCACTCGTTCTGGGTCACGGACTTGAAGCGCGACTTCGATCGTCCCGAGTCGCCCACCGTCGCGACGGAGTTCGTCGGCACCTCGATCACCTCCGCGGGAGTTCCGTACGAACGATTCGCCGCGTTCCTGCCCGAGAACCCGCACGTGAAGCTGTTCGAGAGCCGGCGCCGGGGCTACGTGCGCTGCGACATCACGCCCGAGCGCTGGACGACCGACCTGCGCGTGGTCGAGAGCGTGCGGACGCCCGTGAGCCCCGTCTCGACCCTCGCAACCTTCGTCGTCGAGAACGGGCGAGCGGGCGCGCAGCGCGCCTAGCGAGCGAGCGCGCGCTCGCGGCCGGCCGCGTCGAGCACGATCCACGCTCCGGGCGCAAGATCGCCGAGCGCGAGCCGGCCGACGCGTACGCGCACGAGGCGTAGCGTCGGATGGCCGACCGCGGCCGTCATTCGTCGCACCTGACGGTTCCGGCCCTCCGTCAGCACGAGCTCGAGCCAGGTGTCGGGCACACGCTTGCGGACGCGGATCGGCGGATCACGAGGGCGGAGGACCGGCGGCGCGCCGAGGCGTCGCGCGCGAGCCGGGCGGGTGCGGCGCCCGTCGAGCACGACGCCGCCCGCGAGCCTCGCGAGCGTCCTCGCGTCGGGCACGCCTTCGACCTGGGCCCAGTACGTGCGCGGATGGCCGTGCTTCGGGTCGAGCAGGCGCGCCGGAAGGTCCTGCTCGTCGGAGAGGAGGAGCAGCCCCTCGCTCTCCGCGTCGAGGCGCCCGATCGGGTAGACGCTGGCGGGCAGGCCGAAGCCCGCCAGCGTGGGGCGTGGCGAGCCGCCGGCCGTGAACCGCGTCAGCACGCCGTAGGGCTTGTGGAAGGCGATCAGCATGCGTCGGCGACGAAGCTCAGGGCTTCCTATGGCGGTCGGGCGGGCTAATCCGCCTCGCCGGCTCCCGAGGCGCATGTTACCTCCCGAGATGGACCGATCCGACCTTCGGCCGCCACGGCTCCGCATCGCGGCCCGCGGTCGAGGAGAGTCCCATGACCGAGCTCGCAGGCCCGCCTCCCGGATCGCGCGGCTCCCGGGAGCTGCTCTGGATCAGCGCGGTCTTCGCGCTGGTGCTGGGAGCGCTCCTCGTGGTCGGCGCGACCGGCGTCCAGGTACTCTTCACGCTCCGAACCTATGCCGCCGGCGAGGGCCAGTTCGCCCGGGCCCACAAGGCCGCGCTCTTCGAGCTCGTCCGCTACTCCGACACGCGCGACCCGGTCCACGTCGATCGGTTCCGGAAGGCGATCGACGTGCTGCTCGCCGACCGACGGGCGCGGATCGCCTTGGAGGCTCCGGAGCCCGATCTGCCGGCGGCCGAGCGGGATCTCATCGAGGGCCGCCACGAGGCGGAGGACGTGCCCGCGATGACCCGCCTGTTCCCGTACCTCGACGCGGTGACCGAGGCCCACCGCGCGTTCGAGCGCTGGGCGGCGACCGACGCCGACATCGATCGGATGATCGCGATCGGCGACGAGCTCCACGCGGCATTCGGCGGCGCGGGTGCCGATCCGGAACGGATGCGCGCGGTGCTCGCGGAGCTCGACGCCATCGACGCACGGCTCGTCGTGCTCGAGGACGCGTTCGGCCGCGACATCGCCATCACCGCACGGCGCGTGAAGCGGATCGTCGTCGCGACGAGCGCGGCGGTCGCGGCGGCGCTGCTCTGCCTGGCCGTGCTCTCGACCGCGCGACTCCTCGACCGCCTGCGCCGGAGCGAGCTCCGCTTCCGGTCGCTCGTCGAGTACGGCCAGGACGTCGTGCTGCAGATCTCCCTCGACGGCACGATCCGCTACGCGAGCCCCGCGGTCCAGCGCCGCCTCGGCTGGACGCCCGAGGAGCTCGTCGGCACCCAGTTCATGCGGATCTGCCATCGCGACGATTGGCCGGCGCTGCGGCGTGCCCAGGCCGAGGCGCTCGCGTCGCCGGGGCAGGCCATGACATCCGAGGCGCGCGTGCGCCACGCCGACGGGAGCTGGCGCCTCTTCGCGGCGGTCGGCGGCGCGCTCCCCGAGGAGGCCGGCGGGCCGGGCACCGTGATCAGCGCCCGCGACGTGACCGACGAGCGGATGCTCGCGGAGCAGCTCGCCCAGTCGCAGCGCCTCGAGAGCATCGGGCGGCTCGCCGGCGGCATCGCCCACGACTTCAACAATCTCCTGACGGCGATCCTCGGGAGCGCCACGCTCGCGCGCCAGCAGCTCCCCACCGACTCGCCCGCGCGCGAGGAGCTGGAAGAGATCGCGAACGCGGGAGAGCGCGCGGCGCGTCTCACGCAGCAGCTCCTCGCCTTCGCCCGGCGCCAGGTGGTCGAGCCCCGCGTGTTCGACGCGCATGGCGTGATCCGCGCCATGGAGTCGATGCTGCGCCGGCTGCTCGGCGCCCACGTCGAGCTCGCGGTCGAGCTCGGGCCCGAGCCGGCGCCCATCCATGCCGACCCCGGCCAGATCGAGCAGGTGCTCGTGAACCTCGCGGTGAACGCGCGCGACGCGATGCCGGACGGGGGTCGGCTCCAGATCTCGACGAGCGTGGCTGGCGACCGGGTCCGCATCGACGTCACGGACACCGGCGTCGCGATGAGCGACGAGGTGAAGGAGCATGCCTTCGAGCCCTTCTTCACCACGAAGGAGGAGGGCAAGGGGACGGGCCTCGGCCTCGCGACCTGCTACGGCATCGTGACCCAGAGCGGCGGCACGATCGGGGTCGAGAGCAGCCGTGGCCGGGGCACGACGTTCCGCATCGAGCTGCCGCTCGCGCACGGTCTCGTGAGCGATCCCCGCCTCGGCGCCTCCGAGCAGGACCCGCGCGGCCACGAGCTCGTGCTCGTGGCCGAGGACGAGCCGGGCGTCCGCCGCATCCTGGTGTCGACCCTGCGCGATCGCGGATATCGCGTGCTCGAGGCGGAAGACGGAGTGGCCGCGCTTCGCATCGCCGAGCAGGCAGCCGAGCCGATCGCGCTGCTCGTGACCGACGTCGTGATGCCGCGCCTCGGCGGCCGCCAGCTCGTCGAGAAGCTCCGCTGGGCGCGGCCGGATCTGCGGGTGGTGTTCGTCTCGGGCTTCACCGAAGACCCGGTCGTGCTCGACAGCGTCGAGAGCGAGCACGCGACGTTCCTGCAGAAGCCCTTCACACCGACCGCCCTCGCGCGGAAGGTGCGCGAGGCGCTCGACCGCAAGCCGTCGGGGCCGGCCGCGTAGGCGGGCCCGGTCGCCGCTCCGGCGACCGGGCCCGCGTCGCGCTACAGGCCGGCGAGGAGCTTCCGCTCCTCCTCGATCAGCGGCTTGAAGGACGGGCGACCGTGGACTCGCGCCACGTACGCCGCGAGCTTGGGCCAGCGCTTCGCATCGAGCACGCCGCCGGCATGCTGGAAGTTCACGAACGGCGACGCCAGCGCGACGTCGGCGACCGTGAAGCGCCCGCCGACGATGCCCTCGCCGTCCGGCGCCTTCGACTCGAGCCAGTCGAAGACCGCAGGCTGCGCTGCCTCGGCCACCTTCACCGCCTCCTCGTCGGGCGTCTGCTTCAGGAGCTTCGCGCGGACGATCCGCTGGAAGAAGAGCGGCGCGCAGACCTCGACGAGCTTCGTGTCGGCGTACTCCTCGAGGAAGAGGGCCCGCGCGAAGTCTTCGTCGTTCTTCGGGTACATCGGCGGATTCGGGTGCTTGCGCTCGAGGTACGCGCAGATCACCGACGAGTCGGCAACGTTGAAGTCGCCGTCCTGGTAGACCGGGATCTTCCCGAGCGGCGAGAGGGTCTTCCAGTTGGGGGGAGGCGCGAACGGCGTGACCGGGTTGAGCTCGTACGGCAGGCCCTTCTCCGCCATCACCACGCGCACCTTGCGCACGAAGGGAGAGAGACCGGCACCAAGGATCGTCGGCATGGGGTCCTCCTTCTGGGTTTCGGGAATCGTCGAGGCACGCTCAGCCGGCCCCGCCGAGATCGAAGAGCTCGGCGAAGCGCTCGAGCGCCGCGCGATCTCCCGACCACGAGCAGGCCGGATCCGAGGCGAACGACGCCGCGGGCAGGCGTCCCGAGGCGAGACCGAGCACGAGGAGCGGCGGGGCTACGAAGGCCGCGTCGACGGGACCCCCGGGGTCCTCGACGTGGGTACCGCCCGGCCCGCCCACGACGCGCAGCCGCAGCGGCTCGTGCTCGCGCGCGATGCCGGCCTCGACCGCGATCGCCGGGCTCGGGCCCGAGCGCGCGAACGCTTCGAAGCCGAGGCGAAGCCATTCGGGCTCGATGCGATCGCTCGGCTGGGGCAGCCCCAGGAAACGCACGCCCCAGCGCATGAGCTCGAGCAGCGCCGGGCGGAGGGCGCGGCCGGCCTCGGTGAGCTCGTAGACGTCGCTCGCGGCGGGCGGCGGCTGCCGGCGGCGCGCGATCACGCCGTGCTGGCCGAGACGCTCCAGGCGCTCGCTCAGGACGCTCGGCGAGAGCTCCGGAAGCCGTCGGCGGAGGTCGCTGAAGCGCTGGGGACCCGTGAAGAGCTCGCGGATCAGCGGGATGGTCCAGCGCTCGCCGACGATCTCTGCCGCCCGGGCGAGCGCGCAGAACTGCGAGTAGCGGAACTCGGGGGGCACGCAGCCACGCTACCGGCGTTCGCTTCGAATTTCAAACAGAATGATTCGAGATCCGTATCGAGGCTCGAAAAGGGTGGCGGGCGGCCCGGCGACCAGGGGGAACTGGGTCTCCGAACCGCCCGCACTGGCTGGGCAAGGGTGAGGTGCCCGCGCGTCTAAACGGTCAGACCCCGGCCAGGAGAGCGCGGTTCCTCCCTCGGCGCGACCCGGCCGACCGCGGGCCTCTAGGCCGCGCGCCGGAGATCCGCGCTCCGATCCTTCGCGCGGAACGGCGATCTCGGCCGGAGGCTCGGCACGCGCAGCGGCGTGCCGCCGCCATCCGGCGGGGGCATCGGACCGTCGGCCCGGCTCGCGAGCCAGCTCCGGATCAGCCAGAGCGTGATCCGCACGCCCATGATCACGACGACGACCTCGCCGCCCATGAGGATCAGCAGCGGCATCTCGCCTCCGCCCTCGGCTCGCGCTCAGCGACTCCGCAGCGCGTCGCGGATCTCCGTCAGGAGGACCTCCTCTCGCGTCGGCGCGGGCGGCGGCGGGGGCGGCGCCTCCGCCTTCCGCCGCATCAGCGTGTTCATCCCCTTCACCACCAGGAAGATCGCGAAGGCGACGATCAGGAAGTCGATGATCGTGTTGATGAAGACGCCGTACTTGAGGAGCACCGCCGGCTTGTCGCCCTCCGGCCCGGAGAGCGTCACGGCCAGGTTCGAGAAGTCGACGCCCCCGAGCAGGAGGCCGATGGGCGGCATCAGGACGTCGTTCACGAACGAGCCCGTGACCTTGCCGAACGCGGCGCCGACGACGACGCCGACGGCGAGGTCGACGACGTTGCCGCGCATCGCGAAGTCCTTGAACTCCTGGAAGAAGCCCACGCCGATCCTCCTTCGCCTGTCCTTCGTCTGTCCTTCGTCTGTCCTTCGTGTGCGTTGCCGAACCGCTGCGACGCGGCGTCGCAGCCGATCGTAGATCGCCGGTCCGGGCGAGCGAGAAGAATCTTGCCGAGGCCGTGTCAAACTGGGGAGGGAGGAGTGGGATGGCCGCAGCGCAGCCGCCGGATGCAGGACGCCCCGCCGAGGGCGACCAAGCCGGGGGCGCCGGCTGGATCGCGATCCTGCGCGAGACGCTGCAGGAGTGGAGCCACGACGGCGCCGCCACCCTGGGCGCGGCGCTCGCGTACTACACGCTCTTCTCCCTCGCCCCCCTCCTGCTCGTGGTGATCGCCCTCGTGGGCCTCTTCTACGAGCGCCACGCCGCCCAGGGCCAGATCGTCGCCCAGCTCGAGAGCAGCGTGGGGCCGCGCGGGGCGCAGGCCGTGCAGGAGCTCCTCGCGAACGCGAGTCGCCCGGCGGCGGGCCTCACCGCCACCGCCTTGAGCCTCGTGACGATGCTCTCGGGCGCGACGGCCGCCTTCAATCAGCTCCGCGACTCCCTTCGCCGCATCCTGCAGGCGCCGGTCCGGCACGGCTCGGCGGGCATCGCGGGAATGGTCCGACAGCGGGTGCTGTCGTTCGCGATGATCCTGCTCCTCGGCCTCGTGCTGACGCTCTCGCTCGTCGCGTCGGCCGTGCTCCAGGCGACGGGCCACTGGCTCGCGACCCACCTTCCCCTGGCCGCGGTCGTCCTGCCCTACGCGAACTTCGCCGTCTCCTTCGCGCTCGTCTGCGCGATGTTCTCGGTCGTGTTCAAGGTGCTGCCGGAGTCCGACATCGGCTGGACGGACGCGCTCGTGGGAGGCGCCTTCACGGCGGCGCTCTTCGGTGTCGGCAAGTGGGCGATCGCGCTCTACCTCGGGCACGCGACGGCCGCGTCGGTCTACGGTGCGGCGGGCTCGCTCGTGCTGGTGCTGCTCTGGATCTACTACTCCGCGCAGATCCTCTTCCTCGGGGCCGAGTTCACCGAGGTGTGGTCGCGGCGTCGCGGCGCGCGCCGCGCGTCCCCGCGCGCCTGAGCAAGCCTCACGGGCCCGGCGTCTCGAGCAGCTCCGAGCGACACCACGTGGGCGAGTTCACGGGGTTGCAGCGCGCCGGCGCGCCGCCAGGGATCTCGACGCGGTAGCCCGTCCCGAAGCGCGGATCCGGAACCGGGTAGTCCGTCGACACGTACTGCGCGCCGCTCGCGAGCGCGGCGTCACGCTGGGTCGTGTCGCCGCTCCGCGCCTGGTGCGTGTCGGCATCGGCCCGGGTGCGCACCAGATAGCCATCGCGCACGACGTCCGTGATCAGCGACGGGTCCGGGAGCGGATCGTTCAGCTTCACGAAGGCGGCGTCGGCGTCGCCCGGTACGGCGTTCGTGAAGAGCACGCGGCCCTCGAGGCTCGGCCGGCCGGCGCGATAGAGGGCGCGCTTCGGATCGCCGTTGTCCATCAGGAAGAGCACGCGCCCGCGCGCCTCTCCGAGCGTCGGCCAGCCGTCGGTGCGGACCGCCTCTTCGAGCGTCGTGCGCCCCCCGCGCACGTCGTCCGGGGTCAAGAGCTCGTCGGCCGGGAACACGGAGCGGATCTCGGCGTCGAGCGCGTCGAGGTCCGCGGCCCCGATCGGGAGCGGGACGGCGAAGGCCGGGATCGCGAGGAACGGCGGATCGTCCTTCAGCTCGACCAGGACCGCGATCGGCAGGTGACGCGGATGGGCGTCGGACCAGGCGCGCACCTCGCGCAGGCACGCGACGAAGGTCTCGCAGGTCGAGACGAAGTCGATGTCGGGGATGTGGATCACCTTGAAGCCGGGCGCGTACATGTCGGGGTTCGTGGAGAAGGGCGGTCGGCCGACGAGCTCGTCTCCGAAGCGGTGGGCGAAGAGACCGCCCTGCGGATCGGTCCAGACGTCGATCTCGATCTGGCGGATCCCCTCGTCGTCGAACTGCGTCACGAGCGGTGGGTGCGTGTACTGGATCTCGAGCGCCTGGGGCGTGACCGAGAGCAGGAAGGAGAAGAGCGGCTCCTGGGGCTCCACGTGGTAGCTGTTGTGCGTCCCGAGCACCTGCACCTCGTTCAGCCGCACGCAGTCCTGCAGGGCGATCCGTCGCGCCTCGAGGAAGCGGCGCACGAGGTCCTTTAGCCAAGGCGGGCCGTGGCTCAGCACGCCGAGCCGCGTGAACAGCAGCTCCAGCCGATCGATCTCCGCCGCGGTCGCCGCCGGATGCCGACACGAGCCAGGGACGCTGCGCCGCGCGCCGGCGTCCGCGGGCTCGGCCGGATGGAGCGCGGCGACCACCGCAGCGAGGAAGATGCTGGAAAGAAGGGGCTTCGTGCCGCGCATGGAGTCCCTCCCCTGCGATCTCGACCGCCCTCGACCCGACCGGCACGCCACCTTCGCCCGAAGGCGGGCGCGGCTCCGGGGAGCAGCATACTCTCCCTTGACGGGCGTTCGGCGCTATTGCGTACTGGCGGAAACCCGACGCTCCAAGAGGCTCCCGTCCGATGCTGCCCGTAGGTCGCGGCCTGGAACGCTTCGTCTCCCTCGAGGGCTGCTTCAACTTCCGCGACGTCGGCGGCCGGCCGACCCAGGCGGGGCGCCGCATCCGCACGGGCCTCCTGTTCCGCAGCGACGCGCTCCACCACATGACGCCGAGCGACGTCGAGCGCGTACGCGACGTCCTCGGCGTGCGCACGGTGGTCGACCTCCGCTCCGGTGTCGAGCGGGAGACCGAGCCTCCGGCGGCCCTGTGCGCGCCGCCCGTGGCCCTCCACCACGTCCCGTTCTTCGATCGCGACCGCTCGAGCGCGGGCGCCGGCGCGAGCCTCTCGCTCGCGCAGCTCTACGCCCTGATGATGCAGTTCGCGCGCGCACCGATCGTGCAGGCGGTCGAGATCCTCGCCTCGGCCGACTCGGCCGCCGTCTTCCACTGCGCCGCCGGGAAGGACCGGACGGGCGTGCTCGCGGCCGTCGTGCTCGGGGCGCTCGACGTGCCCGACGAGCTCATCGTCGACGACTACGCGGACACGCGACACGCGCTCGAGCGCATCCTCGCGCGGCTGCGGGAGTCGCGGAGCTACGACTACGTCTTCGACGAGCTCCCGCCCGAGACGCTGCACGCCGAGCCGGAGACCATGGCGGATCTCCTGGCCCACGTCCGTGCCCGCTACGGCTCGATGCGCGGCTACCTGCGCGAGAGCGGCGTGGCGGAGCCGACGCTCGCGCGCCTCGCGTCGCGGCTCGTCGAGTAGCCGGCGCGACGGCGCGTCGTTACGCTGGCCCGACCCGACCCCGAGACCAACTGGAGACGCTCCGAGCCATGCAGAAGAAGTCCGACTTCAGCCGCTTCGCCGGCACCGCCGGCTACATCGCCTCCGGCCCCCTGATCGACGCCGTGAACTGCGCCGTCGCCCTCGAGCGACCGCTCCTCTTGAAGGGCGAGCCCGGCACCGGCAAGACCGTGCTCGCGCGCCACGTCGCCGAGGGCCTCGGCATGCCGATGCTCTCCTGGCACGTGAAGTCGACCACCAAGGCCGCCGACGGCCTCTACGTCTACGACACCGTCCAGCGACTGAACGACAGCCGCTTCGGCACGGGCGACGTCTCCGACATCCGCCACTACATCAAGCTCGGCCCGCTCGGCCGCGCGTTCGCCTCGCCCGAGCGTCACGTGCTCCTGATCGACGAGGTCGACAAGGCCGACCTCGAGTTCCCGAACGACCTCCTGCGCGAGCTCGACGAGATGCGCTTCTCGATCGTCGAGACGGGAGACGAGGTCGTCGCGAAGCAGCGCCCGGTGGTGGTGATCACCTCGAACAACGAGAAGGAGCTGCCCGACGCCTTCCTGCGGCGCTGCATCTTCCACTACATCGAATTCCCCGATCCGGCGCTGATGCGACAGATCGTGGCGGTCCACCATCCGAACCTCGACGCGAAGCTCCTCGATCAGGTCCTGGTCAAGTTCTACTGGCTGCGGGAGCAGGGCGAGCTGCGCAAGAAGCCCTCGACCTCGGAGCTCGTGGACTGGATCGCCGTGCTGCTGCGCTCGGGCGTCTCCCAGCGCCAGCTCGAGGAGCACATCCCGTTCGTGGGGGCGCTGCTCAAGAAGGAGCAGGACGTCGACGCGCTCCGCGCTCACGACGAGCGCGGCGGGCGCTATCCGTCGAAGTGGGCGGACCTCGGGCCCCGCTACAACCAGTAGGCGCGGAGTCGCCGCGATGTTCCTCGATCTCTTCTACGGCCTGCGCAGCGAGGGCGTGCCGGTGTCGCTCCAGGAGTGGCGCGCGTTCCTCGAGGCCCTCGAGCACGGCCTGCATGGCACGAGCCTCGAGCGCTTCTATCACCTCGGCCGCGCCTGCCTCGTGAAGAGCGAGACGTTCTTCGACGCCTACGACCGCGTCTTCGGGCGGATCTTCAAGGGCATCGAGGGAAGCCTCGGCGACGACGTGACGCGCGAGATCCTCGACTGGCTGAAGGATCCGAAGAACTTCCCGGAGCTCACGCCCGAGCAGCTCGCGGCGCTCGAGCAGCTCGATCACGACGAGCTCATGCGCCGCTTCCAGGAGCGCCTGGCGGAGCAGAAGGAGCGGCACGATGGCGGCGACAAGTGGATCGGGACGGGAGGCCGCTCGCCCTTCGGGCACGGCGGCACGCATCCGACGGGCATGCGCGTCGGCGGGCCGGCGAAGAGCCGCTCCGCCAGCAAGGTCTGGGAGGAGCGCCGCTTCAAGGACTACCGCACCGATCAGACCCTCGACGTGCGCCAGCTGCGCGTGGCGCTCCGGCGCCTGCGCCAGCTCGTGCGCACCGGCCCGCAGAGCGAGCTCGACCTCGACGAGACGATCGACGAGACCTGCCGAAACGCCGGCGAGATCGATCTGGTGTTCCGCGCGCCGCGCAAGAACGACGTGCGGCTTCTCCTGTTGATGGACGTCGGCGGGACCATGGACCCGTACTACGAGCCCGTGAGCCGGCTGCTCACCGCGTTGCACGAAGAGCGCGGCCTGCGCGACTTCCAGGCCTACTACTTCCACAACTGTGTCTACGATCACGTGTACCGAAGCGCGCGGCTCGCGCGCACGGACGCCCTTCCCACCGCCGACGTGCTGCGCAAGCTCGACGGACGCTGGAAGGTCGCCTTCGTGGGAGACGCAGCGATGCATCCGAACGAGCTGCTCTCGCCCCACGGCGGAATCGATCCGCGCATCACGACGGCGACGGCGGGCATCACCTGGCTGCAGCGCATCGCGCACCACTTCGAGCGCTGCGTCTGGATCAATCCGGACCCGCCGGACGCCTGGGAGGGCTACCAGACCTCACGCGTCGTGAAGCGCCTCTTCCCGATGTTCCACCTCAGCGTGGACGGCCTCGGCGAGGCCGTGCAGGCGCTCGTCGGCTCGCGCTCCTAGCTCCCGGGACGGCTCGGCGCGCCGCCTCCGCCGGGTCCGGCGCTGCGCGGCGAGGGGCGGCGGCCCGGGCCGCCGCGCCTCGCCGGGCGAGCTCTAGGCCACGCGCGAGGGGCGCAGTGCGCGGCGCAGCCGCCGCGCTCCGGCCACGAGCCCGAGCAGCCCGAAGGGCTCGATGCCCGTCAGCCCGC
>DATKKW010000059.1:0-44562 GCA_035542715.1 Myxococcota bacterium | reverse complement strand
AGCGCGCGCTCTGCTCGGCGCTCTCCATGATCCGGCGCAGCGCCTCGCCCGCCTCGTTCGACAGCGAGACGCCGGTCTCCACGCGCTCGCCGTTCTCGCCCATGGCACGGACGGCCTGGCCGGTCTCGGCCTGGACGCTCTGAACGAGGCTCGCGATCTCCCGGGTCGAGCGGGCCGTGCGCTCGGCGAGGTTCTTCACGGAGCCCGCCACCACGGAGAACGCCTTGCCGTGCTCGCCGGCCTGCGACGCGATGATCGCGGCGTTGAGCGAGAGCAGGCTCGTCTCCTCGGCGACCTCCTCGATCACCTTCACGATCGCGCCGATCGAGTCCGACTTGTCGGCGAGGCGCGAGATCGCCTGCTCGAGGTCGCCGAAGGCGGTCTTGATCTCGCCCATCGCAGCGGTGGTCTGCTGCACCGAGAGGCGCCCGCGCTCGGCGTCGGAGCGCGCGGTGTCCGAGAGCTCGCGGCTCCGCTTGGCGTTCCCCTCGACCTGCTGCACCGACGCGTGGAGCTCGTGGATCGAGCTCTCGGTCATCGCCGTGACCTCGTTCAGGCGCTCGATCGACGACGACACCTGCTCGATGCTGTTCGCGATCTCCATGATCGACGCCGAGCTCGACTCGATGCTCTCGGCGAGGCGGTCCATGTTGGCGGCCACCTCGGCCACGCTGGCGTCGAGCTCGAGCATCGAGCTCGAGGTCTCGGTGGCGGTCGCCGCGAGCTCGCCCACGCTGTCGTTCACCTTCTCGACGGAGACCACCACGCTCTCGACCGACTCCGCCGCGGCCTCGACGGCGGTCTCCTGCTTGCGCGCCGAGCTCGAGACTCGCCGGCTCCCCTGCTCGAGCGTCTCGCTCACCTCGGCGACCGCGCGGATGTTCCCGCGCACCTGGGAGATCACCTCCCGCAGCCGCGCGCTCATGTCGTTGAACGAGCCCGCGAGCTTGCCGAACTCGTCGTCCGACTCGACCGGCACGCGCACGCCGAGGTTGCCCTCGGCCGCAGCCTGCGAGCCGCGCACGAGCTCCGCCAGCGGCCGCGCCACGTGGCCCTGGAGCCGCCTCGCGACGAGCCAGCCGACCGCGGAGGTCGCGGCCATCACGAGCGCCACGATCTGGAGGAAGCGCCACAGGCGGTCCTGGATCTCGCTCGTGTCGTACATCACGACGGCGGTGCCGATCGTCTCGCCGTTGTTCTGGATCTCGTGGAAGAGGATGAGCTCGCCGTCGCCGAAGCGGTAGCCGCTGCCCGGATGGTCCGGCAGCCGCAGGGTCGAGGGCGTGCCCTCGCGCCGGTACTGGACGAAGGCGGCGCCGTTGCGGTCGTAGATCGCCGCGGCGAGCACGCGCTTGTCGGCGGAGAGGGCGCCCAGGATCTCGTTTCCGGTCTCGGCGTCGCTGAAGGTCAGCGCGGCGGTGCTGTTGATGCCGACGATCTCGGCCAGCACGCTCGCCTTCCGGACCAGGGTCTCGCGGAACGTCGTCACGTCGTGCGCCACGAACGCGGAGCACGCGAGCAGGAGGGCCAAGCCGACCGCGGTCATGACGGTCGCGGAGAGCTTTCGGCCGATCGACATTCCGCCGTAGGACCACATCGGCATCAACCCCCGGAGCTCTTGGCCAGCGAGAGGAGCTTCGAGCTGATCTTGAGGCCGGCCCCCTTGGCGGCGCCCTCGTTGATCTCGAAGCGCAGCTTGTTGTCCTGCTTCGTGAACACGATCATGCCGCCCTGGGCCAGGAAGCCCGACGACTCGCCCACGGTGAGGGCGCCCGAGGTCTTCGCGGCGGCGATCACCGCCGGCGCGCTCGCGCCCGCGGCATCCGGCACGTACACGACCTGACACGAGTGCACGTCGGCGTCGGTCGCCGCGCGGACCTTCACCGCGCGGTTCTGGGCCGAGCGGTCGGCCACCACCTTCTGCACCTCGCCGGCGACCGATGGATCGCCCATGGTGCAGAGCGTGATCGGCGCGTCCGCCGACGGGAACGCCTTGCTGGGCCACTCCACGAACTTCGTGAAGTTGTAGAGGAAGGCCGCCTTGACGCCGAGCTCTCCCTCGTCTGCCCGGGCCGCGCCCGCGAGGAGGAGACCGCCGGCCGCGAGGCCTGCGACTGCGATCGAGAGAAGGCCCTTGCGCTCCATCGTCCTCACCAACGCCAGGTCGCCTGGGCGTAGTAGCTGCGCTGCACCCTCGAGGTGGCGTAGAGATACGAGCTCCCCCATTCCTCGTGCCGGTGGTCGAGCAGGTTCAGCCCGACGAGGGCGAGCTCGAGGGTCTCGGTCGGGTGCCACGCGAGGCGCGTGTCGAGGCGGAAGTACGAGGGGACGTGGGCGTTCGGCACCCTGAGGTTGTCCGTGTACTTGAGGGAGTGGTCCAGCTCGAGGTGGTACGGCAGATCGAGGTACGACGTGAGGCCGATCATGTTCGTCGGCGAGCTCTTCTCGATCACCTGGACCGACGCCGGGTCCGCGCTGTCCTTGTCGTTCTCGAGGTGCATCCGGAAGAACGTGTAGGTGAGGCCGAGCTTCCACGGCTTCGTGACCTGCCACGCCGCCGCGAGCTCCGTGCCGTAGGTGTGGCCGTCGATGCGGTTCTCGAGGTAGAGGGGAGTCGGGATCCCGGGCACGATGCCCGTCGAGAAGAACGTGGCGATGGCGTTCTGGATCGTCTGCGCCGTGGGGCTCCCCGGCTCGGTGCTGCGCAGGTCGTCGTACGTGTTGTAGTAGGCCGTGAGGTCGAAGGAGAGCGTCGGCGTCGGGAAGAAACGGTAGCCGAGCTCGTAGGCCGCCTCGTTCTCCGACTTGAAGTTGCGCTGGCCGACCGCCTCCGGCACCGCTTGCACGTTGACCGTGAGCGGCGGGTACGGCGGCGGAAGCGTGACCGGCTGGGTGACGACCGTGCCCACGAAGACTCGAACGTCGTCGTCCGCCTGGCTCGGCGTGCGCACGGCGCGCGAGACCGCGCCCCAGACCGTGTGGTGCTCGTTCGGCGTCCAGGCGAAGCGCCCGCTCGGCTGGAGCTCGAAGCCCGTGTAGCTGTTGTACTCGGCCATCGATCCGAGGTAGAGCTTCAGCCCGTCGGTGATCGTGAACTCGTTGTTGAGGAAGCCCGCCACGAACTGGCTCACGCGATCGGGGTCGACGAGTGAGGAGGCGAAGGACGAGCTCGTCCGGCCCTTGCTGTAGCGATAGTCCGTGCCCCAGAGCAGGCGATACCAGTCGCTGATCGTCCAGTCGTGCTGGAAGTCCACGTCGAAGGTGTCGCGAATCTCCGGCGTGAAGTAGTCGTCGCGGTTCGTCCGGTCGTAGTAGAGCTGGAGCTGCGCGCTCGAGGTCTCCGAGAACTCGTGGTTGAAGCGGGTGATCACGTTCCCGCCCTTCACGCTCGCGTCCTGGTCGAACTCGCGCAGGGTCACCGGGGCAAGGTTCGTGATGGCATGGACGTTCGCGCCCGACTCGCCGCCGTAGATGTCGCCCTGCACGGTGGCGTGGCTCTTTCCGGCGTCGAGGTCGGCGCGGAAGCCGCTTCGGACCTGGTTCCACTCGTCGGCGCCCTGCTCGTTGCGCTGGCCGTCCCAGAACGCGTCGCGATTGAAGCCCTTCACGTAGGCGCGGACGTGGATGTTGTCGTTCACCGCGAAGCCGTAGCGGCCTGCCCCGAAGCCGCGCTCCTCGTTGCCGTAGCCTCCCGAGACGAGCAGGCCCTGGGTGTCCTTGGCCTTCTTGGTGATGATGTTGATCACGCCGTTCACGGCGTTCGCGCCCCAGAGCGTCGCGCCGGGGCCGCGGATCACCTCGATGCGGTCGACGTCCTCGAGCATCGTGTCCTGCACGTCCCAGTAGACGCCGCCGAAGAGCGGCGTGTAGACGCTGCGCCCGTCCATCAGCACGAGGAGCTTGTTCGCGAACTCCTCGTTGAAGCCGCGGATCGTGACGGCCCACTTGTTGGCGTCGATCTGCGCTACCTCGACGCCCGGCGCCATGCGCAGCGCCTCGGGGATGCTGCGCACGCCGGAGCGGCGGATGTCTTCGCCGGTGATGACGTAGACGGCGGCCGGCGACGTCGCGAGCTTGCCCTCGCGCTTCGATACGGACGTCACGTCGACGTTCATCAGCGACTCGAGGTCCATGTCGGCGAGGGACGCGGTGGAGGGGGCGGGGTCCGAGCCGGAGGCTTCGACGGCGAAGGCCGGAGCCGCGGCGAGGGCGGCGGCGGTGACCAGGACGTGGGCGGTGGCTCGCAGGACCGGGCGCATGAAGGCGTGCTCTCCTTGGACCCGAGCCGCCCGACGTCGTCGTGGGGCGCGCTCCGGGCGCGTGGGACCTCGCGCAGGAGATCGGCATGCCGGCCGCAGGCTTTAGGCGGCGGTCGCTCCAACCAGAGGGATTTGCATCGGAAGCCCGCGGGCCGGGTTCGGGGAAACCCTGCTCCCGGCCGCTACTTCGGCCCGTCCTGGGCCCCGGCGCGGCGTGCGCTCGCCCGGATGTAGCGGCGGGTGATCGGCGAGAGCTCGTCGGGCGGCAGGCGGCACTCGATCAGGACGAACTCGCGCACCTCGTGGGCGGCGCGCAGCGCGTCGCGGAGCTCGTCGCGCGTCTCCGCCACGAAGCCGACCCCGCCCCACGCCTGGGCGAGCTCGGCGTAGGGCCACCCCGGGATCGAGAGGAGGTCGGTCCGGGGCGAGACCGGCCGGAAGATCCCCCAGCCGGCGTTGTTCAGGAGGACGACCACCGGCGAGAGGCCGAGCCGCGGCGCATGGGAGATCTCCGGCCCGGTCATCTGGAAGCCGCCGTCGCCGCACAGCACGAGCGGGCGCACGCCCGTCCCGAGCTGCGCGCCGAGGGCCGCGGGCACCGCGAACCCCATGCTCGCGTAGTAGCCCTGGGCGAAGTAGAGCCCCCCGCCGCGGAGCCGCAGCTCGAGTCCCCCGAACAGCATGTCGCCCGACTCGGCGAACACGTGGTAGGCGCGGTGGGACGCGAGGAAGTCGTTCACCTCGAGCAGGAGGTCGTTGTTCGTGAGCCGCGCCTTCGGCGCGCCGGCCCCGGCGCGCAAGGCCCGCCTGCGCGTCAGGTTGTCGTGATACTCGACCTTCTCCCGGAAGCGAGGCAAGGGCTCGCGCGCGAGAGCGGCGACGAAGTCGCGGAGCTGCACGTCGGTGTACTGGTGGAACGAGACGTTCACGCGGTCGCCGAGCGCCCAGACGGAGCGATCGCGCCGCACCTGGGGCTTCGACGCGCCGAGGTTCATGTCCGTGAGGAGGGTCCCGAGCGCGAGCACGAGGTCGGCGTCGCGCACGCGGCGCTGGATCGCCGGCGGGCTGAAGGGGCCGACGTGGATGCCCATGTGCAGCGGATGGTCCATCGGGAAGACGCCCTTCGCGTCGACCGTCGTCACGACCGCCACGCCGATCCGCTCGGCGAGGCGACGGAAGTCGCGCTCGGCGCCGTCCCGGTAGAGCTCGAGGCCGCCGATCAGGAGCGGCCGCTTCGCCGCCCGCAGGCGCAGGAGCGTCTCCGCGACCGCCTCCTCGAGCTTGCGCGCGTCGGAGACCGGCCGCGGGAAGGTCCCGTCCCACTCGAGGATCGCGCGCGGAACGGCGATCTCGACGTGCACACGGTCGCGGTGGATCTCGAGGTATCCGGGCCGGTGCTCCTCGTGGATCGTGCGCACGACCTCGTGCACCTCCTCCGCCGCCCGCTCCGGATGGCGCAGGATGCGCGCCGCGCACGTCACCTCCGAGAACACGCGGAACTGGCCCTCCACGTCCTTCACCTGGTGGTGGATGCCCGAGAGCTTCTGCTCCGCCTCCCCCGGCCCGCCGGAGACCACGAGGAGCGGCACCTGCTCGGCGTAGGCGCCGGCCACGGGGTTCACGACGTTGTGTCCGCCGGCGCCGTAGGTCACGCACAGGACGCCCATCCGCCGCGTGCTCCGGGCGTAGCCGTCGGCCGCGAAGCCGACCGTGGGCTCGTGGGAGAAGGTCACGATCTCGAGCGCGCGCTCGCGCCCGAAGCGGTGGAAGAGCCCGAGCACGAGATCGCCCGGAAGGCCGAAGATGTGGCTCACGCCCGCGCGACGCAGATACGCGACGAGGAAGTCGCCGAGCGCCATGCGCGGCCTCATCGCCGAGGACGCGCTCGCTCGCCGCCTCCGCTCAGCCATCCGAGTAGCGCTCCTCGCGCCACGGATCACCGCGCATGTGGTAGCCGTTGCGCTCCCAGAAGCCGGGCTGGTCGCGCTCCAGGAGCTCGATGCCCCGTACCCACTTCACGCTCTTCCAGAAGTAGAGCTTCGGCACGACCAGCCGCAGCGGTGCGCCGTGCTCCGGCGCGAGGGGCTCGCCGTTCATGCTCCAGGCGAGGAGCACGCTGGGATCGAGGAGGTCCGCGAGGGGCAGGTTCGCCGTGAAGCCCTGCTCCGCGTGCACGAGGGCGAAGCGGGCGCCGGGCTTCGGCCGCGCGCGCGAGAGGAGCGAGGCGACCGGCACCCCCTCCCAGCGGCAGTCGAACTTGCTCCAGTGCGTCACGCAGTGGATGTCGGAGACGACCGTGGCCGCCGGAAGCGCGCGCAGCTCGCGCCAGGAGACGCGCACTTCGTCTTGGACCAGGCCGAAGACGCGGAAGTCCCAGCGCGCGAGGTCGACGGAGGGCACCGTGCCGTAGTGGAGCACCGGCCACTTCTCGGTCAGGTGCTGGCTCGGAGGCAGCCGGCCCGCGGCGCGCATCGCCTCCTGCTTCGCCTTCCGGGCGTCGTTCGCCTTCGGGTCGGGTCCGTCGAAGAGCGTCATGGTCGCCGCCTCCGCGCGGCTTCAGCCGCGCGTCCCTCCGCCTTCGTCTCTTCGGCGCGACAGCTCGAAGAGATGAAGTCCCGCCACCACCAGGGCGTGTCGGATCGTGCCGTCGGCCAGGAGCCGAGGCACGTCGACCAGCGGCACGAGCTCGACCACCGTCTCCTCTGCGCCCTCGTTGCGCACCTCCGCCACGCGCTCGACGTCCCGCGCCACGAACGTGTGGAGGCGGTTGCCGAACAAGGCGGGATTCGGATTCACGAAGCCCAGGCTCTCCACGCGTTCGGCGCGGTAGCCGGTCTCCTCGAGCAGCTCGCGCGACGCCGCGGCGTCGGGCGTCTCGCCGGGATCGACCATTCCACCGGGGATCTCGAGCGTCACTTCGCGCGCGCCGTGGCGCCACTGGCGCACCATCACGACCTCGCCCGCCGGCGTGATCGGCACCACGTGGACCCAGTCGCTCGCGTCGATGCGGAAGAAGTCGTGCACGCGCCCGTCGCGGGGCGAGCGCGCACGCGTGCGGCTCACGGTGAAGACGCGGCAATCCTGCAGGCGCTCCTCGTCGAGCTCCTGCCAGGGCCGCGCCATGGGGCCCTCACAGCAGCTCGTCGAGGACGACCTCGACCCCCGTCGCGCCGGGCTCGACGGGCCCCGCCGCGGAGCCCTGCACGTCGCCCGGCGAGCGCGTGGTCGCGTTGCCGTCGCCGTCGAGGCGGGCCGTGATCTGGAGCGGTCCTGCGAACGGGATCGTCTGGATCATGCGGTCGTCGGGTCCGATCTCGAACTCGACGGGGAGCTTCGCGTCCCGGATGCGCTTCACGGCCACGGGCGGCCCGCCCGCGCCGCCTCGCGCGATCAGGAACAGTGTCGCGCCCTGCGGCGCGCGATCCGCGAGCTCGGCCGCGATGCGCACGACGCCGCGGATCGGCGGCCCCGCCGCGACCGGCGCGGCCGCGGGCGGCGCGCCGCGCTGCGGCTGCGGCGCGGGCGGCGGCTCGCCCGGAGCGGCCATGGGCTGCGCGCGCTCCGCGCCGGGCGGAAAGATCTTCGAGAGGTTCGGCTGCGACGGCTTCTCTCCCTCGACGTACGGCTCGACGTGCCGATCGCAGCCCGCGAGCGCGAGGACGAGAGCGAGCGCAAGAGGCGCGGAACGACGCGGAGCCCGAGTCGGAGCCGGCATGCGGCGCACCGTAGCGCGCCTCGGGAGGGGGAGTCAGGAGAAGCGCCCCGACGCTCACGTCGCGTTGCGAGTGCGCGTCGGCGCGCAGCGTGGTGAGCCCACGGCCTGCGTGTGATAGCGTGGCCGAAGCGCGCGGAGCCTAGGGGTGGACGCGGGCGTCGCGGCGCGGCGAGGAGCCGGGCCGGAACGCTGCGCGGGCCTGAGATCAGACCCTTCGAACCTGAACTCGTTGAGACGAGCGTAGGGAAGGCTCTCCGGGACCTCGTCCCGACTCCGGGAACCGCCGTGCTCGCCCTTCCCAGGAGGTGCCGCATGTCTGCCCCGAAGTACTCCCGTCCCTACGAGCTGCCGCCCCTCGGCCACAATCCGTCGAGCGCGCAGCAGGGCACCACGCCCGGCAGCTTCGCGAACCCGCCGCAGCTCGGCGGCCCGCTCGCCTTCAGCTCCCCCGACACGCCGGGCATGCCCGCGCCGTCGGAGAAGACCGCGTGGGACTTCATGCCGCCGGACTGGACGCACGGCGCGGACGGCGCCTGGCAGCCGCCGCGGGGCTTCGTCCCGGTGACGCAGCTCGAGCACGCGCGGCTCGGCATCGTCACGCGGGAGATGCGCCGCGTGGCGGAGCGCGAGCCGCACCTCACGCCGGAGCAGGTGCGCGACGAGGTCGCCGCCGGGCGAATGGTGATCCCCGCGAACAAGCAGCACCTCCTGTTCCGCCTCGATCCGATGGCGATCGGCCGGGCCAGCAAGACGAAGGTCAACGCGAACATGGGCGCCTCGCCGATCGCGAGCTCGACCGACGAGGAGGTGGAGAAGCTGCGCTGGGCCGAGCGCTGGGGCGCCGACACCGTGATGGATCTCTCGACCGGCGGTGATCTCGACGCGACGCGCGCCGCGATCGTCCAGGCGTCGACGGTGCCGATCGGCACGGTCCCGATCTACTCGATGATCATCGGCCGCAAGATCGAGGAGCTCGACGAGCGCGTGGTGCTCGAGAGCCTCGAGCAGCAGGCGCGCCAGGGCGTCGACTACTTCACGATCCACGCCGGCGTGCTGCGCGAGCACCTGCCGTTCGTGCGCGAGCGCCTGATCGGCATCGTCTCGCGCGGCGGCTCGCTGCTCGCCAAGTGGATGCTCGTGCACCGCCGCCAGAACCTCATGTACGAGATCTGGGACGAGATCTGCCAGGTCATGCGGCGTCACGACGTGACGTTCTCGATCGGCGACGGCCTCCGCCCCGGCGGCCTCGCGGACGCCTCGGACGAGGCGCAGCTGCGCGAGCTCGCGACGCTCGGCGAGCTCACCGAGCGCGCATGGCGCCACGGCGTGCAGGTGATGGTCGAGGGGCCGGGGCACGTGCCGTTCGACCAGATCGAGTACAACATGAAGCTCCAGCGCCGGCTCTGTCACGGCGCGCCGTTCTACGTGCTCGGCCCGCTCGTGACCGACGTCTTCCCCGGCTACGACCACATCACGAGCTGCATCGGCGCGACCGCCGCCGCGTACCACGGCGCCGCCATGCTCTGCTACGTGACGCCGAAGGAGCACCTCGGCCTCCCCAAGCGCGATGACGTGAAGCAGGGATGCGTCGCGTACAAGATCGCCGCCCACGCGGCCGACGTGGCGCTCGGAATCCCGGGCGCGCGGGATCGCGACGACGAGCTGACGAAGGCGCGCGCCGCCTTGAACTGGGAGCGGCACTTCGAGCTCTCCTTCGATCCGGATCTGGCCCGGGCCTACCACGACGAAGACCTCGACGTGGACACCGACTTCTGCGCGATGTGCGGCCACGACTGGTGCTCGGTGCGCATCAGCAAGGAGATCCAGGAGTTCTCGAGCGGGAAGAGCGCGGAGTACGCGTGGGACAAGCCCAAGGTCACGGCGGCGCTCACGCCGGACCAGCGGTCGATCCTCGAGCAGCGCGGCGTGCTCTCTCCGGCGGAGATCCACCGCCTCGCCAGCAAGACGAAGGCGAGGATGGGCGCGGAGGCGGGGGAGAAGGCGGCCTGCCATAGCGACTTCGTCGACGACGAGAAGGCGCGGAGGCTCCAGGAGGAGCGGCTCGCAGGGGAATCGGCGGCCGCCGACCGCTAGAGCGGAGCGGACGTCCCCGTCTCGCGGGCGCCGGACGTGCGAGCGCCCCGGGATCCATGGGACCGCCGGGGCGCGCCGTCCGAACCGTACCCCCCCTGGACGATTCGGAGCGGTTGCCTTCTTGTTCGGCCCCCCCTGCCGGGACTTGAGAAATTTCTTGCCGCCCGCCTGCGCCTCGTCGAATACATCGGGGGGACGGGCAGTTGCGGCGCGTCAGCCGGCCTGGCGGCGGTCGGGCTCGGGCGGCGGCGCGGCGTCGTCGTCCTCCCAGACGATGCGCTGGTAGTCGAAGCGCCCGTCCGCGACGGCGTTGAACTTCACGATCTCGAAGTACGGCGAGAGATCGAAGTCGCGCGGCGTGAGCAGCGTCGGGTGCCGCATGTGAAAGATCCCCGTGTACTCCGCCGGGCTCTCGTGACCGAAGAGCGCGCGCAGGACGCGGAAGCGACCGGGCTTCGGCGCGTCGAACCCGGCGTATCGGGTCGGCGGCAGGATCGGGAAGCGCACGCGGGCGAAGAGCTGGCCCAGGAGGCTCGAGCAGATCACCTCGGTCGGAAGGCCGCTCCCGAAGTGGAGGGCGGTGCGCCGGAAGCGGCGCGGGATCAACGAGAACGGAAGGAAGTAGCGCGCCAGGTCGAGGACGTTCCGGATGTCGTAGCGCCAGCCGACGGCGCCGATGGCCTCGTCGAGAACGTGCTGGAGGTGGTCCGCCCGTAGCCGGTGGGGCCGGCAGAGCCGGATGTTGAAGTCGATGTACTTCGTGAGGGGCGAGACCACGACCCCCTCGATCAACGCCTCGACCACGAGATGTCGGGCGTCCTCGCCGTAGAGTGCGAGAACGCGATCGCGTACCTCTCCCCCACGCCGGAGCATCTCGTCCCCGATGTACAGCGCCGCGTGGGACCAGGAGCTCTGCGTCAGGTAGCGGATCGCCGCCGAGATCCGCTGGTCGCCCTCGACGAGGAGTACGTCGCCCTTGCGGATGTGGCGCTTCAGGGCGACCGGATCGTTCCAGCCGCGGCGGTCGTAGTGGGCGAGAGGCTTCGAGAGCGCTTCGATCAGGCGCTCGACGACGCGGGCTCGAAGATCCAAGGGCTCCCCCACTCGGCTTGTTGTGCGGCTCGCCTGCGCTCGGGCTTTATGCAGAGTGTCGGAGCGGGCGGGCGGCACGCATTCGGCGCTGCAGGCATCGAGCCCTGGGCCGCGTCTTGCCTCGGAATTTTCGGCTCGTTCCCATAGCCGCCGCCTGAGGCGTGCGTTATGCTCTTTTTCGATCCGAGATTTCCTTTTGATTTCGGGCAGTTAACGCGAATCCGATCGGATCGTGGCGGGCTCTGCGACCGCCGCGGCACGGCTTCTTGGGCCGCCTTCCGATGTCCGGAGACGCCTCGACGCGGGGTCGGCCGGCTGCGCAGCGACGCGCGAAGGGCGATCGGAGACGAGGGAAAGCATGGCGGCGGGAAACGGCATCAAGATCAAGATCAACCTCGAGTTCAACGTCTCCGAGAGCGGCCTCGAGGATGCCCTCGCCGAGTTCGACGAGCTGACGGTCGAGGGCTTGATCCGCGAGATCCTCGACAAGGCGGTCGCCTGCGAGGACATCCGCGTCCAGGTGGTGGAAGGTCCGAACACCCTGGAAGAGTTCGATCAGCAGCAGGCCAGCTCGTAGCACGCATCACCCGAACAGGCCGAGCTGCACCGGCTTCGACGCGGCGCGATCGGCCGCCCCACGACGGCGCTTCGCCACCGATGCCGCGCGCATCGGGTGCGGCACCTCCACCGGCGTCTCCCAGCCGGGCTCGAGATCCGGGTCGAACGCCAGCCCCGGCCGATAGATGCCCTCCGCGCGGGCGAACTCGAGGATGCGCTCGTAGAACGCGCGGAACCTCGGCCCGTGATTGAAGTGGCGCAGGTGCGCGAGCTCGTGGCAGAGGGTGTTCACCAGGCTCGAGTACTTGAGCGGCTGGCCGGTGCTCGCGTGGCGCAGTCGGATCCGGATGCTCCCGTCGCTGTAGCAGACCCCGTAGCGGCGCCTCACGCGAGGCAGCTCGGCATCGAGGGAGCGCAGCGAGAGGTCGAAGCGCCGGACGAGCACCCCGGCGTCGACCCGCAGGCGCTCGAGCAGCGCCGCTGCCTCCGCCGCACTCCGCTTGCGCCGGCCCCCCTCCAACGCGCTGCCCACCTCGCGAGTTAAGCTTCTAGCGTGACGGTAACAGGCTCTACGATCCCGCTCATGCTCTTCCCGCTCTCGAACGTCGTTCTGTTCCCCGCGACGGTCGTGCCCCTCCATGTCTTCGAGGAGCGCTACAGGCAGATGACGTCGGACGCGCTGGCCGGCGATCGGACGATCGGGATGATCGCCGTGCACCCAAGGCACGTCGCCGAGATGCCGGGCGACCCGCCGCTCTTCGAGGTCGGCTGCGCCGGCGTGATCGACCGATGGGAGGAGCTTCCCGACGGCCGCTATCAGTTCATCCTCGCCGCGACCCATCGCTTCCGGATCGTGCGCGAGCTTCCCCGTGGCGAGTCCCGGCTCTACCGCGTCGCGGACGTCGAAGCCCTGGCCGAGCCCTTCCCGCCCGAGGACGCGCCCGCCGTGCGGAGCCTGCGCAGCGCGGTGATCGACCGATTCGGCGAGCTCGCCGCGCTGGCGGCCCCCGAGCGCTCCAGCGAAGTGTCATCGGCGCTGTTCGACGGCGTGGACGACGTGCGGCTCCTCAATACGCTCTGCCAGCTCCTCGATCTCGCGACGGCGGAGAAGCAGGATCTGCTCGAAGCAAACGGCGTTCGCCAGCGCTACGAGCGGCTCCATCGCCTGCTCGACTTCCGCGTTGCGGAGCAGCGCTCGAGCACCGGCGCTCCGGGGCCGCTCCGCCACTGACGCACGAGCCGTCGGTGACGAAAGATCGAGATATTTCCTGAAAAAGAGTGAAATCCGGAGTTCGCACGTCTCGGCCGTGCGCGTCGCGACACCCCCCCGACACGGGTCCGTAACGGGAAGCACGATTTCAACGCTCGTCGCGAAGCCCCCGGAATCGAAAAACGTTCCGGCTCACAAACGCCGGTTCTCCGACGGATCCGACGCGCCCGTGTGGCAGCTTCGTGGGCGACGATGCGCGTGCGCGAGGACCGCGAATCGACTTTGCGGCGTCGCGTCACCCGTGTTGGAATGCGCGTGCCCAAACGTTCACGCCGCACGGAAACACCGGAGATTTCGGCGAATCCCGAGGCGGGGCGAGCGGGCACCCCCGAGAACGAGAATGTCCTTCCCCCCGATCTGGGACGGCGTCCTGCGCCGACTCGGAGCCGACATACCCGCCTTCTCGCTGGAGGCATGGATTCGTCCGCTGGCGGCGCGCCAGGACGACCGAGGTCTTCGCCTGATCTGTCCGAGCGGATTCCATCTAGAGCGCGTGCGCTCGCGCTTCCTCGATGCGATCGAGCAGGCTGCCTCGCACGAGGCGGGCGTGCCGGTCCCGGTTCGGCTCGAGATCGGAAGCACGGCCGCGAGCGCGCCGATCGCCGCGACGGCCGCTGCGGATGCGGGGACGGTGTCGATCGCGAGCGGGCGCTCGCGTCCGAGCCTCGCGGTCGCGCGCGACCACGAGGCCGAAGCGAAGGCCCCGAGCGCAGCGACGGCGCCGGCGCGCCGCGCTCCGGTGCAGCGCGTCCTCCCCCACAGCTTCTCCTCCTTCGTCGTCGGACCGTGCAACGCGCTCGCCCGCGAGGCGGCGTATGCCCTCGCGCAGGGCCGTCAGCTCGGCGTGAGCCCGCTCCTGCTCGTCTCGACGCCGGGGCTCGGCAAGACGCACCTCGCGCGCGCCGTCTCGGAAGAAGCGCGCCGCTACGGCATCGAGCGCGTGATCTACGCATCGACCGAGACCTTCACGAGCGAGTTCCTCTCCTCGATCCGCGCGCAGCGCATGGCGGTCTTCAAGCGGCGCTACCGCCAGGAGTGCGAGCTCCTGGTGATCGAGGACGTGCAGTTCCTGCGCGGCAAGGTGTCGACGCAGCTCGAGCTCTTCCACACGATCGACCATCTCCTCTCCACCGGCGCGCGCGTGATGCTGACCGGCGATCGGCTCCCGCGGGACATCCCCGATCTCGATCCGCGACTTCGTTCGCAGATGACGAGCGGCCTGGTGGCCGAGATCGAGCCTCCCGACGCCCAGGTGCGACGTGCGATCCTCCGGGACAAGGCGGCGGCGGGCGGCGTGCGCCTGCCCGACGACTGCCTCGACCGGCTCGTGGAGGACGTGCGCGGCAGCGTGCGCGATCTCGAGGGTGTCCTGATCCAGCTCGTCGCCACGGCGTCGCTCCTCAAGCGGACGATCGACCTCGCGTTGACGGAGCAGGCGCTGCGCAAGCTCGCCGCCGAGGAATCGCGAGAGCGCGCGCTCGAGCCCGAGCACGTGATCGAGGTGGTCGCCGGCTACTTCCGCACCACGCCGCAGGCCCTCGCGGCGCGCTCGCGCCGCCGCGACGTGCTCGTGCCGCGCCAGCTCGCGATGTACCTCGCGCGCCGATACACCGAAGCGTCGCTGCAGCGCATCGGCGAGGCGCTGGGCCGCGACCATCCCGCGGTGAGCCACGCGCTCCAGGTCGTCGAGCGCCAGATCCTCGAGCGCGCGCCCCTCCGCTACCAGGTCGAGGCCCTCGCCGCACGCCTCGACGAGCTCGCAGGCTGCCGCCGCCCGGGCCGTACGCCCGGCCGCGCCGTCGTCGGGAGTGGGGTGGGAGCGGGCGGGTAGCCCGCACCGAGCGGCGCGGCGCGGGCCGTCGGGCCCGCGCCGCGCTCCACCCGCCCTCGCGTCGCTTCGCCGACGCCCGACGCGGGGGGCCCGTGCTAGCCTGGGCGCCTTCGCAACGTCCGCTCGCAGGGAGGCGCGCTTGGCCGGCATCGTCCGCTACGGGGCCTACGTTCCGTTCTTCCGCATCCCGCGCACCAGTCTCGGCGGCGGCAAGGGCGAGCGCGCCGTCGCGAGCTACGACGAGGACGCCGTCTCGATGGCGGTCGAGGCGTCGCGCGAGGCGCTTCGCGGCGCGCCCGAGATCGCGCAGCTCCTGCTCGCCACGACGAGCCCCGCGTACGCCGAGAAGCTGAACGCCGCGATCGTCCACGCCGCCCTCTGCCTGCCCGCGGCGACCGCTGCGACGGACGTCGGCGCCTCCACCCGCGCCGGGCTCGGCGCGCTCCTCCTCGGTCTCGATCTCGCGGCGACCGGTCGTCGGACGCTCGTGGCCGCGAGCGACGTCGTCGTCGGGGCGCCCGAAGGCTCCCGCGAGCGCTCGGGCGGCGACGCCGCTTGCGCGTACGTGACGGGCAGCGACGCCGAGGCGATCGCGCGCCTCGTCGGCCGGGCTTCGCTCACCGATGAGCTGATGGACGTCTGGCGCACGCCCGAGGACCGCTTCGCCCGCGCCTGGGAGGAGCGCTTCGGCGCCGAGATGCTGACGCCGCTCCTGCGCGACGCCGCGACCGCGGCGCTCAAGAGCGCGGGCCTCCAGCCGGCCGACCTGTCCGCGATCGTCGTCGACGCGACGAACGAGCGCGCTGCGACGGCGCTGCCGAAGCTCCTCGGCGTGAAGGCGGAGCAGGTTGCCGACACGCTCGCGCTGTCGGTCGGGCGGTCCGGATGCGCCGCCGCGGGCCTGGCGCTCGCGCATGCGCTCGACCGTGCGAAGCCTGGCGACCGGATCCTCGTCGTGGTCGGCGCCGACGGCGCGGATGCCGCCGTGCTCGAGGTCACGGAGCGCATCGCCGGCGCGCGGCCGCTGCGCAGCGTCGCGCGCTGGCTCGAGGCGAAGCGCAACGATCTCCCGTACCAGAGCTACCTCAAGTGGCGCGGCGTCCTCCCCTTCGAGCCCCCGCGGCGCCCCGATCCCGACCGGCCGGCGGCGCCGCCGATGCACCGCGCGGAGCGCTGGAAGTACGGCTTCGTGGGCTCGCGCTGCACCGCCTGCGGAGCGGCGAACCTGCCGCCCCAGCGCGTCTGCGTCGCCTGCGGCGCCGTCGACCAGATGAAGCCCGAGCCCTTCGCCGACGGGCAGTGTCGGATCGCCACCTACACCCTCGACCGCCTCGCCTACTCCCTCCAGCCGCCGGTGATCGCGGCCGTGGTCGACTTCGAGCAGGGCGGCCGGATGCAGTGCGAGCTCACGGACGTCGAGCCGTCGAAGGTCGCGATCGGCGACCAGCTCGAGATGACGTTCCGGCGCCTGTTCACCGTGCAGGGCGTCCACAACTACTTCTGGAAGGCACGACCGAAGCGGTAGGGGCGAGCGAAGCGCGCAGCGCGCGCGAGTACCAGCGGAGGAGAAAGCGATGGCGAGCAAGGGGATCCGGGACCGGGTCGCGATCGTCGGCATGGCGTGCACGCCCTTCGGCGAGCACTGGGACAAGAGCGCCTCCGACCTCCTCGTGGATGCCGCCACCGAGTGCTATCGGAGCGCGCAGGTCGAGCGCGACCAGGTCGACGCCTACTGGCTCGGCACGATGGGCAGCGGCCTCTCGGGGCTCACCCTCTCCGAGCCGCTCAAGATCCAGTACAAGCCCGTCACCCACGTCGAGAACTTCTGCGCGACGGGCAGCGAGGCCCTGCGCAACGCGTGCTACGCCGTGGCCAGCGGCGCCTACGACCTCGCGATGGCGATCGGCGTGGAGAAGCTCAAGGACTCGGGCTACTCCGGCCTCGTCGTCTCCGCGCCGGCGGGCGACGGGACCGATCCCACGCTCACGGCCCCCGCCACCTTCTCGCTCCTCGCGCCCGCCTATGCGAAGAAGTACGGCCTCGACGACGAGACGCTGAAGGAGGTGCTCTCGCGCATCGCGTACAAGAACCACGCGAACGGCGCGAAGAACCCGAAGGCGCAGTTCCGCAAGGAGGTGCCGCTCGACGTGATCAAGGCGTCGCCGAAGGTGGCCGGCTGCCTCGGCATCATGGATTGCTCCGGCGTCTCCGACGGCAGCGCCGCCGCGATCGTCTGCCGGGCCGAGGACGCCCACCGCTACACCGACCACCCGATCTTCGTGAAGGCGCTCTCGTTCATCGCCGGGCCCGCCGAAGGCCCGATGCGCCAGGACTACGACTTCACGAGCTTCACGGAGGTCGTGGCGAGCGCGGAAGACGCCTACAAGCAGGCCGGCGTGACCGACCCGCGCAGCGAGATCTCGATGGCCGAGGTGCACGATTGCTTCACGCCGACCGAGCTCGTGCTGATGGAGGATCTCGGCTTCTCGCCGCGCGGCCAGGCCTGGAAGGACGTGCTCGAGGGCCGCTTCGACCTGACCGGCCCCCAGCCGGTGAATCCCGACGGCGGGCTCAAGAGCTTCGGCCACCCGATCGGCGCCTCGGGCCTGCGCATGATGTACGAGATGTGGCTGCAGCTCCGAGGCCAGGCGGGACCGCGCCAGATCGCGGCGCCGAAGCTCGGCCTCACGCACAACCTCGGCGGCGCGCCGGGACGTTGCGTGAGCTTCGTCTCGATCGTCGGCAAGTAGGCCGAGGGGTCGGCTCAGGCGGCCGGCTCCTCTTCCGCTGCGGCCGTGCTCCGCGCGGCCTCGCCCGCGCTCGGCGCGCGCACGAACGCGATCACCCCCGCCGCCGTGATCGCGAGGCCGATCCACTGGCGAGGCGAGGCCACCTCCCCGAGCACGAGGAAGCTCGCCCCGAAGGAGAGGAGTGGGATCGACGGCACGACGATCGACGTCGCGCGCGCGAGGTCGAGCCGCGCGATCGCGTTGTACCAGAGCAGCGTCCCGCCCCAGCTCAGCACCACTCCCTGGAGCGCGAGGGTCGGAAGGAGCCGCGGCCAGAGCTCCCTCGACGGAAGCTGCGCGAGGCCGCCGCGCGCGAGCCACGCCGCCAGGAGGAAGGCGCCGCCGAAGACGTAGCGGGCCGCGGTGAGAAGGTGCGGCGGCGCCCCGCGGAGGCGCCGGAGCACCACGAGATGGGAGAGCTGCCAGGCGAGGGGCGTCGCGAGGAGGAGCCAGACGCCCGCCGAGCCCGTCGCCTGCTCGAGGCCGACGGCGATCGCGATGCCCGCGAGGATCGCGGCGGTCGCGGCGACGCGAGCGAGCGTCGGCCGGTGCTCGAGGGCGATCCAGGACAGGACGAGGGCGTAGGCCGGCTCGATCTGGACGCAGAGCGTGGTCTCGATCGCCGTCGAGCGCTTCGAGCCTTCGAAGTAGAGCAGGAACGCGACCGCCGTGCCGAGGAGGCCGATCCCCACCAGGAACGCGGCAGTGTCGCGGCGCAGCAGGAGGTGCAGCTCGCGCCGGAGGGCGAGCTGCGCGAAGGCGAAGGCGGCGCCGAAGCACGTCACGGCCGCGGCCACGAACGACGCATCGGCCAGGTTGGTGTTGAGCTTCGCGAGCGGCGCCGTGAACGCGCCGTCGATCGCGCACAGGGCCGCGAAGACGAGGCCGAGACGCTCCTGCCGCCGCGCTCCCGTCACGCGCGCCCGAGACGTCGGGCGACGGCCTGGGCGAGGCCGAAGACCGAGAGCGGCGCCGATCCCTCGGCCTTGTTGTTGACGATCACGAGGGCCTCCCGGCCCGCATCGAGGGCGCGGACCGCCGCCTCGGCGAGCGCGCGTCGCGCGACCGGATCGGGCGCGGCGAGCCGATCGAACGGAGCGAAGCGGTCGCGTGCCTCCTCGTAGCGCAGGGTCGGGGGGAGCATCCAGCGCGCGACGAGCGCACGCCCCCGGAGCGCCTCGGACGCCGCGGCCTCCTGGCGCGCGAGATCGGGCATCGTCGGGTGGACGTTCAGGCAGTGGGTCGCGCCGGCGTCGCGCAGCGCCGCGACGTAGCGAGGGACGAGGAGGCTCCGGGTGCGCAGCTCGACGGCGTAGAGCGGCCCTCGCGGCAGCGCCGCGAGGAAGGCGTGGAGACGGTCCGCGAAACGATCGGGCTCGGCGAAGAGGCCGGTCCGCTCCGGCGTGAACTGGAACAGGATCGCCCCGAGCGTGCGGCCGAGGCCTTCGACCGCCGGCCCGATCACGCGCTCGGTCGCATGGGCGGGATCGAGGAAGCGCACGTTCTCCTCGCCGGCGCGGGGGCCGTATCTCGCGTGGCGCGGGAAGCGCTCGAGCAGCAGCTCATCGTGGGCCTTCATCACGAAGCGGAATCCGTCGGGCACGACTGCGGCGCAGCGGGCGAGCTCCCGGGCCTCGAGCGGCGCGTAGTAGCTGCGGTCGAGCCCGACCGCGCGCAGCAGCGGATGCTGCGCGTACGCAGCGAGACCATGTCTCGCGAGGCGCTCGGCCGACGTCTTCTCCGTGTACACGGATCCCGCCCAGCCGGGGAACGACCAGGACGACGTGCCGAGGCGGAGTCCCGCCGGGAGCGCTGCGGCGAGCCGGAGATGGCCCTCGTCGGGCCGGATCGGCGCGACCGGCGCGGGCCCCGCGTCGCCGAAGAGATCGAGCTGATCGTCCGCGCCCACCCGGGCAGTATGGCAGCGGCCGAGGCGCCGGGCGTCGGCGCCGCTACGCTCGCGCCTCCGACGGGAGGAGCGACATCCCATGGCGACCTACACCACGCTCGAGCTGCGGCGCGAAGGCGCCGTCGCCTGGCTCACGTTGAACCGCCCCGATCACCTGAACGCCCTCAACCCGACGCTCGTCGGCGAGCTGCGCGACTTCTTCGGATGCCTGCCCCAGCAGCAGGACGTGCGCGTCGTGGTGCTGCGCGGAGCAGGCCGCGCCTTCTGCGCCGGCCTCGATCTGCGCGAGTCGGGCGGCGGGGGCGGCGGCGTGCCCGAGGGCCTGCGCATGCAGCGCCGCATCAGCGAGATCGTGATGCTGATGCGCCGCGCCCCGCAGCCGATCGTGGCCTGCGTCCAGGGGCCCGCCTGCGGCGGCGGCTTCGCCCTGGCCCTCGCTTCCGACGTGCGGATCGCGGGCACGAGCGCGCGCATGAACGCCGCCTTCATCCGGATCGGCCTCTCGGCCTGCGACGTCGGCGTGAGCTACTTCCTGCCGCGTCTCGTCGGCGCGTCGGTCGCGAGCGAGCTCCTGCTCACGGGCCGGTTCCTCGACGCCGATCGCGCGCTGCGCGTGGGGCTCGTCTCGGCGGTCGTGCCCGACGCCGAGCTCGAGCCGGAGGCGCGAAAGCTCGTGGACGAGATGCTCGGCACCTCGCCCCTCGGCCTGCGCCTCACCAAGGAGTGTCTCAACGCGAGCCTCGACGCGGGCAGCCTCGACCACGTGATCGCGATGGAGGACCGGAACCAGATCCTCTGCACCCAGACGAAGGACTTCGGCGAGGGCGTACGGGCCTTCCTCGAGAAGCGACGGCCGAGCTACGGCGACGCCTGACGCCCGCCGGCGTCAGCCGAGGAGCGCGTCCGTCCCCTCCATGCGCTCGGGCTCCCGCAGCGCCTCGGCCTCCCATTCCAGGAAGGCAGGGTGCGCGAGCAGCGTGTCGACGTACGCCTGCGGGCGCGGCGAGAGCCGGACGCCGTAGGTGCGGAAGCGCGTCGCGACCGGCGCGTACATGCAGTCGGCGATGCCGAAGCGGCCGAAGAGGAATGGGCCGGAGGGCGCCGCGTGCGCGCGACAGTCCTCGAAGATCGCCTCGATCCGCGCGACGTCGGCGGCGGCGTCGGGCGTCGGGACGACGGGCTGCCTCGCGCGCCCGCGAACGTTCATCTGCATCGTCATGCGGAGCGGCAGGAAGCCCGAGTGCATCTCGCAAGCCACCGCGCGCGCCCGGGCGCGCGACGCGGCGTCGCGCGGCCAGAGCTCCGCATCCGGCGCGAGCTCCGCGGCGTACTCACAGATCGCGAGCGAGTCCCAGATCACGAGGTCGCCGTGGCGCAGGGCCGGCGCCTTCCCGGCCGGCGAGAAGCGCAGCAGCTCGGCCTTCGACTCGGGTCGGTCGAGCGGAACGCGGTGCTCGCGGAAGGGCAGCCCTGCCGCCCGGAGCGCAAGCCACGGGCGGAGCGACCAGCTGGAGTAGTTCTTGTTCCCGATCAGCAGCACGAGCTCCGTCATCTCCACGCCTCCGTCGCCTCGGCGAGCTCCGTCGAGGGCCGGCTAGAATACGGCGATGCCCACGCGGAGGCTCCCCGTGTCCCGCGCCTTCCGTCTGCTGCTCCTCCTCGCCGTGGCGGCCGTCGCCTCGACCGCGGGCGCCCAGCGCCCCTTCAATCCGGACGCGGCCCTCGAGGACTCGATCGAGATCCTGGTGCTGCCCCGCGAGGTGGCGGCGATCGACTCCGTCGGCGGAAGCCGCATCTCGGAGAACCTGCAGCTCGGCGAGAACGTCCTCTACTTCGACTCCCGGGGACGGATCGGCCTGGCCTTCACCGACCGGCGGATCCTGGCCGTCGCCACGGAGTCGGGCTTCTGGCAGTCGACGCCGCTCCGCCGCACGGAGACACCGCCCAGCGGCGCGGTGCTCGGGGGCCGGGTGGCCGTCCTCTCCACCGCGAAGCGCGTGCTCGGCTTCGTGGGAACGAGCTCGGCCCTGGTCGAGTCGACGCTCGGCCCGCACGAGTTCGTGCGCGACTCGGTGGCAGGGCAGAACGTCGCGGTGGTCGTGACCGACCGCCGGGCCCTCGGCATCTCCGCACAGTCGGGCGGGTTCTTCGAGGCGCCGCTGCGCGTGGGCGAGGAGATCCAATCGGTCGTCGCCCTCGCGAACCACGTCACCCTCCAGACCTCCCAGCGTCTCCTCGTCTTCCGCGGTCCCGGCGGAAGCTGGGACGAGGAGTTCCCCCAGCAGCACTGACGCGCGGGCGTTCCGGCGACCATCCGATACCGTGGGCGCGCCATCGGGAGGACGGTCATGACGCTGGACATGCCCGAGCCGCGCGACAGCGGCGCACTCGACGCGGACGACCTCCGCGACGCGTGGCCCTTCCTCGACGCCGAAGAGCGGATCGAGGGCTTCCGCCTCCTGCCGCCCCACGAGGGCGAGCGCTTCCTGCACAGCCTCGAGGTCCACGACGAGTGTCACCTCCTGCTCGCGCTGCCGACCGGCGAGCGCCAGCTCTGGATGCGTCAGCTCCCGCCGGACGACGCGGCCGACGTCGTGCAGGCCGCGCCGGCGGAGGAGCGCGAGGGCCTGCTGCGTCTCCTCGACGAGCCGACGCGCCGCGAGGTCTCGGCGCTCCTGGCCTACGCCGAGGACGACGCCGGCGGCCTGATGTCGCCGCGCTACGTGCGGCTGCGACCCGAGATGAGCGTCGACGAGGCGATCAGCTATCTGCGACGCGCCGCGCGCGAGCGGGTCGAGACGATCTACTACATCTACGTGCTCGACGCGGAGCAGCGGCTGCTCGGCGTCGTCTCGTTCCGCGAGCTCTTCTCGGCGCCCCCCGACAAGCACGTGCGGGACGTGATGCACACCGAAGTCACGACCATGCCGCCCGATCTCGATCAGGAAGCCGTCGCGAACCTCTTCGCCAAGAGCAACCTGATGGCGATTCCCGTGGTCGACGCGGACGGACGCATCCAGGGCATCGTCACGGTCGACGACGTGGTCGACGTCGTGCGCGAGGAGGCGACCGAGGACATCCAGAAGATCGGCGGCACGGAGGCCCTCGACGCGCCGTACCTCCAGGTCTCCCTGCGCGAGATGGTGCGCAAGCGCGCCGGCTGGCTCCTCGCCCTGTTCCTGAGCGAGATGCTCACGGCCTCGGCGATGGCGAGCTATGAGGACCAGATCGCCCGCGCGGTGGTGTTGGCCCTGTTCATCCCGCTCATCATCTCGAGCGGCGGCAACTCGGGCTCCCAGGCGACGACGCTCGTGATCCGGGCGATGGCGCTGGGCCACGTCCGCCTGCAGGACTGGTGGCGCGTGATGCGACGGGAGATCGCGTCGGGCCTCGCGCTGGGCCTGATCCTGGGAGTGGTCGGGCTCTGCCGCATCCTCCTCTGGCCGACACGCAGGACCGTGTACGGCGAGCACTACGGCCTGGTCGCCCTGACCGTCGCGTGCAGCCTGGTCGGGATCGTGCTCTGGGGTGCCCTCGCGGGCTCGATGCTGCCCCTGATCCTGCGTCGGCTCGGATTCGACCCCGCGAGCGCATCGGCCCCGTTCGTGGCGACGCTCGTCGACGTCACGGGGATCACGATCTACTTCACCGTCGCGTCGTTCATCCTGTCCGGCACGCTGCTGTGACGCGGAGGCGGAGCTGGCTCGCGGTGAGGCTCGAGCCGTCGGGGCTCCATCCGGGCGGCGCGAACAGGTAGCCCAGCCGCTCTCGCCAGGTGCGCGCGCGAAGGACGCCTCCCAGCATCGCGGCCCACTCGTGGAACGCGATCCGCAGCGGATCGAAGCTCTCGAGGTTCTTGGTGAGGCCGTAGCGAACGGGCTCCCGCTCGCGATCCTCGGGCTCGAAGCTCCCGAACAGGCGGTCCCACACGATCAGGATGCCGGCGTGGTTGCGGTCGAGATACCGGACGTTCGAGGCGTGGTGGACGCGGTGGTGCGACGGCGTGTTGAAGACCGCCTCGAACCAGCGCGGCATCCGGTCCACGAGCTCCGTGTGGATCCAGAACTGGTAGATCAGCGAGAGCGACACCTGGGTGAGGATCATCAGCGGATGGAAGCCCGCGAGGGGCAGCCACCAGTAGGCGAGCGGCACGGTGAGCGGCGTGGTCCACGACTGGCGGAGCGCCGTCGAGAGGTTGAAGCGCTCGCTCGAGTGGTGGTTCTCGTGCGCCGCCCAGAGGAAGCGCACCTCGTGGGAGGCGCGGTGCCAGACGTAGTAGGTCAGATCCTCGGCGAAGAACAGCGCGACGAAGGCGAGCGCCCCGGTGCCGATCTCGAACACCCGATGCGCGTACAGGAAGAAGTAGAGACCGAGCGTCGCGCCCCGCAGCGCGAAGGAGATCACGACGTTGCCGACGCCCATCGCGAGGCTTGCGGCGGTGTCGGGGCCGAAGTAGCCGCGGAGCCCGCGCGCGCCGCGGGCGCGCTCGCGGCGCAGCAGGGCGACCTCGATCAGGATCGAGAGCAGGAAGAGCGGCGCGGCGAGGTACGCGAGGTCTTCCACGGCTAGCCGCGCCCTCCCCGCGCCCTCGTCCGCGCGGGACGGGCCGCACGGGCCGGTCGCTCCGGCCGCGCGAGCTCGATGGCCACGACGGCCTTCAGCGCCTCGAGCGTGCGAGCGACCGAGCTTCCGTCGCTGCGCACGGCGCAGCGTACGGCGAGCCCCTGCAGCGCGTCGAGCACGAGGTCGAGCACCACGCCGAAGCGGGGGCTCGCCGCTTCCGCGGGAAACGATTCGCGCGCCAGGCGTGACACGTGGCGGTGGTGCTCGGCCGCGATCCGGGCGAGCTCGTCGCGCAGCCCGGGATCGACGCGCGCGGCCACGAAGAGCTCGAGGGTCGCCTCGAGTCGGGGATCGCGGAACGCGCGCCACAGGAGGTCGATGCCCGCCTCGAGCCGGTCCGCGTGGACCGGGAGCGCCGCGAACGCCCGCTCGTAGTCCTCGCGCAGCCCCGCGTAGAGGTGTCGCACGGCCGCGGAGAGCAGGGCCGCGCGCGTCGGGAAGTGATGCAGGAAGGCGCCCCGCGACGCGCCCGCGCGAGCGACGACGGCCGTCGTGGTGGTGCCCGCATGGCCCTCCACGGCGAGGCACTGGAGCGCGGCGTCGAGGAGCCGGCGTCGCGTGGCCGCCGAACGCTCCTCCTGGCTGTGCCGCGCGGATCGCGCGGGGCGGACGCTCGGCGGGGCGGCGGGACTGGCCATCGCCCGAGCCTATCCGTCGCCCCGGAAACAGTCAAACCTGACTGTTCATGCCTCGCTCCCAGGTCTCGGCTCGGTATCCGCTGGACGCCGGCAGGGCTTCACAGGAGAGACACCCGGACGTGACGGCCTCTCAGCCGTCGAGCGCCTCGCGGACTGCCTCCGAGAGCTCCGGGTCCGCGCGCAGGCGCGCGGCCTCGCGGATGCGCTCCGGGAAGCCCGCGCGCTCCCGGTGGATCGCGAGCGCCTCGACGGCCTGGCGCGCCGTCCGCGACGGCGCCTCCGCCACGAGGGAGAGGAGATGCGCGATCGCCTCGTCCGTGCGCAGGAGCGCGAGCGCGAGGAGGCCGGCGCGGAGCGTCTCGCCGGGGCGCGTCCGCGCGCAGAAGTCCCGCAGCAGCGGGAACGCGGCCGGAAGCTGCGCCTCGCCGAGCGCCAGGGCCGCGAGCTCGCGCACCTCCTCGCGCGGCGACTCGAGGAAGCGCGCGACGAACGGGAGCGACGCGACGGGCGCGATCCGCAGCAGCGACGCGAAGCACTCCGCGAGGACGCGCGGCTCGCTGTCGCCGACGAGCGCCTTCAGGCGAAGGAGCGGCGCGCCGAGCTCCGAGCCGCCGTAGCCCACGGCCTGGGCCGCCGCGATGCGCGCCTGCGCCTCCGGGTCGGCGAGGACCTCGGCCACGAGCTCGAACGCCTCCGGATGGCCGATCCGGACGAGCCCCATGACGCACGCGCCGCGGAGGCCCGCGGCGGTGTCGACCGGAGGGCCCCAAGCCGCCTCCTTTTGCACGTGACGAGCTCCGGCGAGGAAGATCTCGGGCACGTCGGCGCCGAGCCGGAACAGCGCCTCGGCGATCGCGGTCTTCGCGACGCAGCCCTTGTCGCTCCGTGTCGGCTCCACGAGGAAGCGCGGAAAGGCGGCCGCGAGCTCGCGCTCGACGGCGTGGAGCTCGAGATCACGCGCGATCTCCGCCGAACGCTGCACGGCGTGGGCCGAGCGCGCGGCGAGCGCCTCGCGCAGCGCGACGAGGGAGTCCGGCGCATGGGGGTCGGCTCGCGCCGCGCGCAGCCGCGCGAAGGTCGCCTCGAGCGGATCGGGCTTCCTGCCTGCACGCGCCATGGCGCCGCACCTCCTCGCCCGGGCGGCGCTGCTAGCCGCGCGCGAGATGCGCAACGAGCGCGGCGTTCACCGCCTCCGGGGCCTCGACCGCGACGGCGTGGCCAGCACCCGCCACGCGCGCGAGGGCGGCGCCGGGGATCGCTTCCGCCACCGCTTCACCGTCCGGTGTCAAGATGTCCGACGCTCCCACGACCACGACCACCGGAACGCGCAGCCGCGCGAGCACCTCGCGCTCGGCGCCGCGCCAGGCCCGGAGGCCCTCGACCGTCCGCGCGAGGGCGGTCGCGGGCGTGCGCGCGAGCATCGGCGCGAGGCCGCGCAGCATGCGCTCGCGACGGCCCTCGTCGCCGAGCGTCGCGTCGGAGAAGAGCCACGGGGCGAGGAGGCGCGCCAGGGTGTCGGGCTTCGCCTCGGACGCCGCGCGCGCCCACGCGTCGGCCACGGCCAGGAGCCGCGGCGTCGGCGCGAGGAACGGCGTCAGGAGCGCAAGGCTGCGCACGCGCTCGGGGCACGCGAACGCGAGCTCGAGGGCGACCGCCGCGCCGAGGCTCGCGCCGATCACGTGCGCCGGGCCCGTCACGCCGAGGGCTTCGAGGGCCGCAGCCGCGTCCGCCGCCGTGCGCGACACGTCGTAGCGAGGGAGCGCCGGAGCCGACGACCCCCCGACGCCGCGCGGTGCGAGCCCGATCACCGCGTGCGTCTCGGAGAGCCTCGTCGCCTGCGGTGCGAAGGAGGAGACGTCCACGCCGAAGCCCGGAAGGAGCAGCACCGGATCGCCCCGGCCGCCGCGCAGACACTCGAGCGCGACGCCCTGCGCGACCTCCACGCGCTCCGCGCCCGGCGCGAGCGCCTCCGCCGCCCGTACAGCCGCGAAGGCCTCGACGTCCTGGCGTGTGATGCGTCCGCCCGGGCCCGTGCCGCGCACCGATGAGAGGTCGACGCCGAGCTCGCGCGCGAGGGCCCGGGCGGCGGGCGCCGCGGGCCCGCCTGGCGCGGCCGCCACGGGGGCGCGCGGCGTCGGCGCGCGCGCCGCGGTCGACGGAGCGGGCGCGGCCGGCGCTCCGCCTTCCCGCCTCGCGAACTCCGCCGCGTCGAACGCCTCGTCGGACGTCGCTGTGAGCGCCGCGAGCAGGGCGCCGCAAGGCACCGTCTCCCCGGCCGCCACGTAGACGTGTCGGAGGAAGCCTTCGGCGGTCGCGTCGATCTCCGCCTCGGCCTTCTCCGACTCGATCACGACGAGGAGCGTGCCCTTCTCGATCCGGTCGCCGAGGGGCCGGGGCCAGGCGACGACGCGCCCCTCCTCCATGGTGAGGCCGAGCTTCGGCATGCGCACCGCGATCGCGCCCACGCGGCCCCTCAGCCGATGCCGAGCTCGCGCACGGCCTCGAGGACGCGCGGGACCGACGGCAGATAGGCGTCCTCGAGGCGCTTCGAGAAGGGCACGGGGGCGTGGGGAGCCGTCACCCGCTTCACGGGCGCGTTCAGCGAATCGAAGCCGCGGTCGACGCAGAGCGCGGCCACGTCGCTCGCGATCCCGCAGCGCGGCGTCGACTCGTCGATCACGACCAGGCTCCCGGTCTTCGCGAGCGTCGCGAGGATCGCCTCCTCGTCGAGGGGCGCGAGCGATCGCAGGTCGAGCACCTCGGCCGACACGCCCTGCTTCGCCAGCGCGTCGGCCGCCGCGAGGGCGAGGCGCACCGTCGCGCCCATGCCCACGAGCGAGACGTCCGTGCCTTCGCGCGCGACGCTCGCCTTGCCGATGGGCACCTCGTAGTCGCCCTCGGGCACGTCCTCGACGAGGTTCAGGATGCCCTTCGGCTCGCAGAAGATCACGGGATCGTCGTCGCGGATCGCCGCGAGGAGGAGACCCTTCGCGTCGCGGGGGCCCGAAGGGATCACGGTCTTGAGCCCCGGGATGCCCGCCGTCATCCAGTAGAGCGACTGGGAGTGCTGCGCCGCGGCCTGCATGCCGGCGCCCGTGAGCGTGCGCACGGTGAGCGGCACGCGCGCCTTCCCGCCGAACATGTAGCGGAGCTTCGCGGCCTGGTTGAGCAGCGGATCGAGGCAGACGCCAATGAAGTCGATGAACATGAGCTCGGCGACCGGACGCAGGCCCGTGAGCGCCGCGCCCACGGCGGCACCGACGAGGGCGATCTCGCTGATCGGAGTGTCGCGCACGCGCTCGGGGCCGAACGCCTTCACGAGGCCGCGCGTCGTGCCGAGCACACCGCCCATCTCGTCCACGTCCTCGCCCTCGCGTCGACCGCCGCCCGCGACGTCCTCCCCGAGCAGGATCACGTCGGGGTCGCTCTGCATCGCGATGTGGAGGGCCTCGTTGATCGCCTGGCCCGTCGAGATCCGTCGCTCCGCCCGCGCCATCACGCCTCCCCCACGTAGACGTCGGTGGTCACCTCGGAGACGTCCGGGAACGGCGCCGCCTCGGCGGCTGCCACGGCCGCCGCGATCTCCTCGTCCACCTCGCGGTCGACCCGGCGCAGGTCGTCGGCCTCGAGCAGGCGGGCCTCGCGCACGCGGCTCTCGAAGCGCGCGATCGGATCGCGCGTCTGGATCCAGCGCTCGGCCTCCTCCTTCGAGCGGTAGCGGAGCGAGTCGCCGACGTAGTGACCCTTGAAGCGGTAGGTCTTGCACTCGAGGAGCACCGGTCCCGATCCCGAGCGCGCGTGCTCGATCGCCTTCCCTGCCTTCTCGAAGACGTCGAAGAAGTCCATGCCGTCGGCGATCTCCGAGCGCATGGCATAGGACGCGGCGCGCGTCGCGATGTCCTTCACGGGCACCACGAAATCGGTCGGCGTGAACTCGCCGAAGCCGTTGTTCTCGACCACGTAGAGCGCCGGGAGCTGCCAGATCGCCGCCAGGTTCAGGGACTCGTGGAACTGGCCCTGGTTGCTCGCGCCGTCGCCGAAGAAGGCGACCGAGACGCCGCCCGTCTTCTTGAGCTTCGCGGTGAGCGCCGCGCCCGTGGCGAGCGGGATGCCGGCGCCCACGATGCCGTTCGCGCCGAGCATGCCCTTGTGCATGTCCGCGATGTGCATCGAGCCGCCCTTGCCCTTGCACAGGCCCGTCGCACGGCCGTAGAGCTCCGCCATCATGCCGCCGAGATCGACGCCCTTTGCGATGCAGTGGCCGTGGCCGCGGTGGGTCGACGCCACGAAGTCGCCGTCGCCGAGCTGGAGGCAGACGCCGACGGCCACGGCCTCCTCGCCCACGTAGAGATGGAGGAAGCCGCCGAGCTTCCCCGCCGTGACGAGCTCGTTCAGCTTCTCCTCGAAGACGCGGATGCGGCGCATGCGTCGATAGGCGTCGAGGAGCGTCGTGCGCTCGAGCTGCACGCTTTGTCCTCCGTCGGATGGGTCGTCCGCGTCGCATCATCTCATGATCCGGCCCCCGGAAGAAGCCCGCGCGGCAGCGGGCGGCGGCCGACTCCCCCGAAAGTGGGTGGTGTCCGGAGGCGGCGCGGCGGGTAGGGTGGACTTCGGAACGTGCGCTCGAGGGCTTCGAGGGCCTCGGACGGGTCGCTGCCTCCGCGTCCTCCCCCTGCCGCCGCCGAGCTTCCGCCGCGCCCCTCCTCACCACGGCCCGTGACCCGACGACGCGCGTCCGTGAGCCGCCTCCGCTTCGAAACGACTCCACCGAGAGAGGAGAGCGCCATGCAACCCGAAGCCGACGCCTTCGAACGACTCCCGATCTTCCGCGTGGGCGCGCCGAGGACCGATCCCGTCCTGCTGCACGACCTCGCGAAGCGCGTGTTCGGGATCGAGAGCTACGAGCTGCACGTGGACGACGATCGGCTCCGGCTCCGCGCCGGCAGCCGCCGGGTCGAGCTCCATCGCGCGAGCGGCGGCGTCTACGCGGCGGACGAAGCCCAGCGCTGGAACCCGACGCTCTCGCCTCGGCTCCCGACCGAGCGCGAGGCGCGCGAGCTCGCCGACACCTTCGTCGTGAAGAACCGCATGCTTCCCGAGCTGCGCCCGCCGTTCTCGATCGCGTTCACGAGCCTCGGCGGGACCCACACCGCGCGCTTCGACCGTGCGAAGAAGGCGCGGGCCCAGCGCCAGCTCGATCGCCAGGCGTGCTACGCGGTGCGCGTCACCCTCGACGCGCCGCGTGGCGGGCGCCTCGTGCTGCCGGTGGTCGGCGGCGGGGGCGAGTTCACGGTGACGGTGGGCGACGGGGGCCAGGTGATCGCGTTCGATGGCGTCTGGCGTCCCGTGGTGTCGGCCGTCCGCGAGCTCGAATCGCCGGTCGTGCCCCGCGCCGAGGCGGACGAGCGCTTCAAGGAGCTCACGAAGGCCATGAACGTGCGCTCGTTCGAGTGCCATCTCGCCTACTACGCCGCGCCGGCGTCGTCGGCGCAGGAGTTCCTCTATCCCGTGTACGTCTACCGCGCGATCGGGACGGTGGGGAAGAACCGCGTGCCGCTCCGTCTCGTCACGCTGCCGGCGACGCGCTTCGGCCCGCCGGCCGTCGAGCCGCGCCCGCAGCCCAAGCGCGCCCGGAAGGTCCGCCCGGGCGCCCGCGAGGCGAAGCTGCCGCGCCGCGGCCCGCAGTCGCTCGCTGCGTTCCCGCTGCTCCTGAACCCGTTCGAGGCGGGCACCTCGTGGATCGGTCAGAGCGGCGGCCTCGGCGGGAGCCAGAACAACGCCCAGGGCTTCGTCGACGGCCTCGCCGCCGACGGCTGGCTCGTCAACTTCAACTGGGGCGACGCGAATGCCTGGGAGTCGGACTGGCGGCGCAACGACGACGATTGGGTCGACGCGGCCGACTTCGTCTTCTACACCGGCCACGCCAGCATGGACGGCTGGGTGCTCCGCAGCCCCGACGATGGCTTCATGCACTGGAACGAGGTCGGCGCCGGGCCGGCCAGCCCCGGCGACCTCTGGGGCCAGCAGGATCTCGAGTGGATCGTCATCGCCGCCTGCGGACCGCTGCAGGACGAGATCCTGGCGAAGGGCGGCGGCGACCTCTTCGCCCGCTGGGACGGCGCCTTCGACGGCCTCCACCTGCTGATGGGCTACGGCGCGATCACCTTCGACAACGAGGACGAAGGCCGTCTCGTCGTGAAGTACGCGCGGGAGGGACAGACCTTGATCAACGCCTGGCTCCGCGCGGCGCGCGAGGTCCAGCCGGCGGACAACGGCGCCGCCGCGCCGGACGGCCCGACGATCTGGGCCGGCGTGATGTGGGTCGAGCGGAGCGGGCTCGCGAGCCCCGCGAACGACCACCTCTGGGGCCACGGCTCGGTCGCGCCCGATCCCACGTCGCCCGACACGTACGTCGCCATGTGGACCACGACCTGACGCGCGCGCGAGGGCGGCGGATCAGCGCAGGAGCCCGCGGCCGGTGACGAGCGGCAGGTCGAGGGCCGAGAGCAGGCCCGCCGGCGCTTCGACCACCGCCGGGATCGCGTTCACGAGGCGCGTCGCGGTCAGGATCACGCCACCGACGGCGTGGTCGCCCTTCGCGTCCCAGAACTCGAGCTCGCAGCGCATCGCCGGCTCGCCCGAGATCAGCACGCGGTAGCTGCCGTTGCCCTGCGGCCAGTCCGGCGCGAGGGCGTCGTCGAGGCGTGTCACGTGCTCCACCACGATCACCGGACGCCCGCCGACGATGCCCTGCACCTCGAAGCGCAGCGCCGCCGTCGTGCCCGGCTCGACCGCGATGCCCTGGATCTCGAGCCGGCGCTCCGCGGGCCGACGCTCGTGCACCTCGCGCACCTCGTCGAGCGCGAGACCGAGCCCCTCCGCGAGGAGCCGGATCGTCCCGCCCCAGCCGAAGCGCAGCGCGCCCGGCATCAGCAGGATCGGCTTCGCGTCGAGGGGCTTGCCGAAGCCCATGGTCTCGAACAGCACCTCGGGCTGGTCGTAGGTCGCGTAGTTGATGATCTCCTGCACGCGGATCTCCTCGAAGCGACCGGCGAGGCCCGAGAGGACGAGCGGGAGGAGGTCGTTCGCGAAGCCAGGATCGATGCCGGAGGTGAAGAACGAAGTGCCTCCCTTCCGGCACGCGGCCTCGAGCTTCTCGGTCACGCGCTCGCCGAGGGCGCGCGGGTGCACGAGGCCGACGATCGAGCTCGAGACCACGTTCTTGCCCGCAGCCAGGATGCGCGCCACGTCGGCCACCGCCTCGAACGGGCGCCGATCGGCCGTCGCCGTGTACACCACGCAGTCGGCGTCGGACGCGAGGAGCGCGTCGGCGTCGCGCGTGGCACGCACGCCCGTCTTCGGCCGCTCGCAGAGGTCGCCGGCGTCTCGTCCCTCCTTCTCGGCGCCGTGCGCGAAGACGCCCGCGAGCTCGAGCTCCGGGTGGTCGAGGATCTGCCGCAGCGCGTAGCGGCCGACGTTCCCGGTGCTCCACTGGATCACGCGATACGACACGGAGCGTCCCCCCTCTTCGCCAGCTACTGCTTCTCGATCCGGTACCCGCTGCGCGGGAAGTGCACGGCGATCTCGCCCAGCGCCGGGTCCGTGCGCCGGATCGTGACCTCGTCCGTCGTGAGCCGCACGACGGTCCCGCGGCTCTTCTCGGGGCCGTGGTCGTCGGCCGCGATCGTGACGACGTCACCCGGCGCGATGCCTCCGACGCTCGCGAGCGTCGCGCCGCCGACGTCCGCCGGCTCCGACTCCCGCGCGATCGCGAGCGCCTCGGCGGCGGCCATCGGCTTCGCCTCTCCCGGGCCGAAGCCCTCGATGCGCGCGAACCAGGCGGCGAGCGCGGGCCGCTCGGCCACGGCCGCGAAGAGCCTCGGGCTCTGCTGCAGGAACCAGAGCGGGTGGAAGACGGCGGCGTCGGCGATCGAGAACGCATCGCCGGCGAGGAACGCACGCTCGCGCAGCACGCCTTCGAGGAGATCCATCGAGAGCAAAGACTGGCCGAGCGCGTGGGGCGCCGCCGCGACGAGCGCCTGCTCGCCGAGCGCCGGCGACATCGCCGCGCGATCGACCAGGATTCCCGGCGGGAGCTTCGCCCGCATCTCGACGATCACCGACGGCACCACCTGCGACGTGAAGCGATGGTCGGCCCAGTCCTCGATCAACGCCGCGGCGCCCGCCTGGCCCGACGGAAGGCACGAGGGCACGGGCTCGAGCGCCTCGAGCCGGCGCGCGATGCAGGCGGTGTCGCAGTACACGTCGGCGCCGATCTGCAGGACGGGGATGCGCCGGTAGCCGCCGGTCAGCGGCGTGAGCTCGGGCTTCGGCATCATGAGCGGCTGCTCCACGGCGCGCCAGGGCAGCTTCTTGTAGGCGAGGATGCGCCGGATCTTCTCGGCGAAGAGCGACAGCGGATAGTGATGGAGGATGATCTCCGGCATGTTCGCTCCCTACCGCGTGCAGACCGCTTCGACGTTGTGGCCGTCGGGGTCGATCAGGAAGGCGGCGTAGTACGTCGGGCCGTAGTCGACGCGCAGGCCCGGCGCGCCGTGGTCGCGGCCGCCGGCGCCGAGCCCTCCCGTATGGAAGCGATCGACGGCGGCGCGATCGGACGCGCGGAACGCGACGTGCGTCCCGTCCGCCACCGAGCCCTCCGCGAGAGAGAGCCAGAGGGCTGGCTCCCCGGGCGGCCCGAAGCCCGCGCCCGACTCGAAGCGCGAGCAGAGCACGTGGCCGAGCGAGGCCAGCGCCGCCGTGTAGAAGCGCACGCTTGCGTCGAGATCCTTCACCTTCAAGCCGACGTGGTCGTACATGATGACCTCCTTGCGGGTCATCCTAGAGAGCGGGGCCGAGCCGTTCTTGGAGGATCTTGCGGTCGCCCTTCGCCGCCCGGCGGAAGCCGCGCGGCGACACGCCCGCGGCGCGATGGAAGGTGCGGACGAAGTTGGAGAGGTCGCCGAACCCGACGTCGAAGGCGACGTCGGTGATGGGGCGGGCGTCGTCCGCCAGGAGCCGCGCCGCGCGGCGCAGCCGCGAGCGGACCACGTACTGATGGGGCGTCACACCGAGGACGTTCGAGAAGAGCCGCAGGAAGTGGAACGGGCTGAGCCCGACCTCCTTCGCCGCGCCCTCGAGATCGACGGCCTCGTGGGCGTGCGCGTCGAGCCAGAGCGCCGCCTCGACGGCGCGGCGACGGTCGCGCGCCCCCGCCGCGAGCGGCCGCAGCTCGCGACCCGAGGCGACCTCGACGAAGCGCGCCGCGAACACGAGCCCGACCTCGTCGAGCCCGACGTCGACCCGGCCCTCGGCCGCGGCCTGGGCGAGCTCGCCGAGCACCATCAGCTCGGGGAGGGGCGGAAGCCCGCCCGTCCTCCAGATCTCGGCTCGGTCTCCGAGGCTCTCCACCAGCGCGGGCCCGAGCTGGAACGAGAGGCACTCGTCGCCGCAGACGTGATCGTGCGTGCAGGTGTACTCGTCGCCCGGATGGCCGACGAGGACGGAGCCAGCCACGAGCTCGAACGACGCGCCGCGCGTGTGGACCGCGAAGCTGCCCCTGCGCACGAAGGAGACGGAGTGGCGATCGTGGATCTCGACGAACGGCGCGTCGGCCGGCCCCACGCTGCAGCGGTAGTCGACCACCGAGAGCGATCCGCGCTGGAAGATCGTCGTCGACGCCATCTCGTCGCATTCTACGCGCGCGATCGGAGCGGATCAAACCGCCAAGGTCGGCCCCTCGGCGCGCTCGATCGCGAGGAGACGCAGCTTCGTCGCGACACCGCCTCGTGCCGAGAAGCCGCCCGGCTTGCCCGACGCCGCGAGCACGCGATGACACGGCACGACGAGCGCGAAGGGGTTCCGGCCGAGGGCCTGGCCGACGGCGCGCGCGAGCCCGCGATCGCCGAGCCGCGCCGCGATCTCTCCGTACGAGAGCGTCGCTCCGGGCGGAATCGTGCGCGCGACCTCGTACACGCGGCGGTGGAACGGCGGCACGCGCGCCATGTCGAGCGGGACGCCGGAGAGGTCGCTCGGCTCGCCTCGCAGCAGCGCCACGATCGCGCCGATCGCGCGCGCGACGCCGGGCGGGGGCGGCGCCTCGCGGGCCCCCGGGAAGCGCCGGCGGAGACGGGCGCGGGTCTCGGCCTCGCGGGCCTCGGGCAGCTGCACCGTGACGATTCCACGCCCGCCCCAGGCGATGCCGCAGCGACCAAGCGCGGTGTCGAAGAGCGTGAACGACGGCTCGCAATGCGCGGACATGGCCTTCGGAGAACGCTATCAGGCGCATCGAGCCGCGCTTGGAAGATCTTGCTGCCGCCTCGTGTCAGGCTCGACGCGCTCCGGCGCCGCGATGGGCGTATGCTGACCGGCGCGGGAGGAGTCGAGATGGGAAGCGAGCGCGGCGGCGGCCTCGTCGCGGACGACGCGGTCGGCCTCGTGGTGGGCGACGGGCGCGTGCGCGGCGTGCGCTTCGCGGCGCTTCGCTTCCTCGAGGTCATGCACCTGCAGCGGCGTCCCTCCTCCCTCTTCCACCCGCGCATCCTGCTGCGCGCGCTCGTCGGATAGGACGAAGGCCGCTGCGGCCGTCCGCGGGCGTATGATCGACGCATCTTCGAACGAGAAGGGGGCCCGATGCTCATCCTGCACGACCTCGTTCCCCTGCCCTGGTGGCTCGCGGGCGCGTCGATCGGCGCGATCACGCTGCTCCTGCTCTGGCTCGGGAACCAGCGCCTCGGCATCTCGACGGGCCTCGAGAACGTGTGCTCCCTCGTGCTGCGTGCGCCCTACCTGCAGCGCGCGGAGATCACGGGCTCGAGCGCCTGGCGCCTGCCGTTCCTGGCGGGGCTCGTCGCGGGAGGCTTCCTCTCGGCGTGGCTCTCGGGCGGATGGGCGCCGATCTGGAGCCTCGGCCGCTTCGACGCGGCGATCGGCTGGGGGCCGGCGGGCAAGCTCGCCTGGATGTTCGTCGGCGGGCTCTTCATCGGCGTCGGGACGCGCATGGCCGGCGGCTGCACGAGCGGCCATGGCATCTTCGGCATCTCGAACTTCGAGGGCCCGAGCGTGATCTCCACCCTCGCGTTCATGTCGGCCGGAATCGTGACCGCGAACGTCATCTATCGCGTGGTCTGGGCGTCGTGAGGAAGTGGCTCTTCGCCGGTCTGGGCACGGCCTTCGGCTTCGTGCTGAGCCGCAGCGGCGCAGCCGACTACAACGTGGTCGAGGGGATGTTCCTGTTCGATCGCTTCCAGCTCTACGGGATCATGGCGGCCGCGGTGGCGGTGACGGCCCCCGGCCTGTGGTGGCTGAAGCGCCACGGACGGACCGCCTTCGGCGAGACCCTGGTCGTGCGGCCGAAGCCCCGACACGGGGGCAACGTCACGGGCGGCGTCCTGTTCGGGATCGGCTGGGCGATCACCGGAATGTGTCCCGGCCCGATCTTCGTGAACCTCGGCGAGGGGAAGGTCTACGCCGTCGGCGCGCTCGCGGGCGCGCTCGTCGGCGCAGCGCTGTTCGGCGTGCTGTACGAGCGGCTGCAGCGGCCGCTCGGTCTTCCGGCCGTACGCCTCGGCACGGGCGACGGCTGAGATCCTGCGTCAGATGCCGAGGCCGAAGTCGACCTCGACGTCCTGACGCCCCGCGTGCTCCGCCACGAGCTGGGCGACCGACGGCCCGGGCGGCGGCGTCGTCTCGGGCCCGAGCCCCGAGCGCAGGTTCGCGGGCACTGCCTCGTCCATGCGCTTCGGGTGGGCGAGCTTGAGACCGTTCATGATCGCGACGAACTCGTCCTCCGTGCGCGCGAGGCCGAGCCGCGGGTTGTGGCGCCGCTCCTCCTCCACCGTCGTGACCATCCGACCCCGGTAGTCGTGGGCCGGATACAGTCGCGTATCGCCCGGCAGCGCGAGGATGCGATCGCGCACCGAGCGGAAGAGGCGCCGGGCGTCGCCCTGCTGGAAGTCGGTACGACCGCAGCCGCGGATCAGGAGCGCGTCGCCGGTGAAGGCGATGCCGGCGTCGACGCAGAGGTAGGTGACGCAGCCGCTCGTGTGGCCCGGGGTCGCCCGCGCCTCGAGCCAGTGCGCGCCGAACCGGACGCCCGTGCCGTCGGCGAGCTTCACGTCGGCGTTCTCCACGCCGGCCTCGGCGCCCACCACGACCTTCGAGCCGAGCCGTTCGCGCAGCGCGCCGGAGGCGGTCACGTGATCGGCGTGGACGTGCGTCTCGAGCGTGTAGCGGAGCACGAGGTCGAGCTCCTGGAGGAGCGCCACGTCGCGCTCGAGCTGCTCGCGCACGGGATCGATCAGCACGGCCTCGCGCGTGCGCTCGTCGGCGAGGAGATAGGTGTAGGTCGAGGTCTCGGGGTCGAAGAGCTGACGGAAGAGCATGCGCCTCCCGGCGTGTGGTCCGAAGGCATCCTACCGCTCTCGCGGGCGCGCGGGAGCCGGATCGCCTTCGCTCAGGCGAAGGGCTCGATCGCCGCTCCCTCGGCCTGCGCCAGGCGCGGCCGACGGTGGAAGGTCTCGCCCACGCGCGCGGCGAGGGCGAGCGCGAGGAGGAGGAGACCGAGGAGCAGGACGACGGCGGGACGGAAGCTCGCGCCCTCGCCCTTCGCGAGCTGCATGGCGACGATCACGACCACGCCTCCCGCGTTCCCGAGCAGCATGAGGACCGCCGTGGCGAAGCCCGCGCAGCGGCGGCCCGAGAGCTCGACGCACATCTCGAGCAGGATCGCGTAGGCCGGGAGGAACGAGAAGCCGAGAGCCGCGGCGAGGACCACGAGCATGCCGTACTCGCGGCCGGTGCAGAGCGGCCAGGTGGTCGCGAGGGCGCCCAGCGTGCAAGTCAGAAGGAACGGCTTGCGCGCCTGGAGGCGATCCGAGAGCGCCGGCACGATCGCGGCGCCGGCGATTCCTCCGACGATCAGCACGCCGCCCAGGATCCCCGCGTGCACCGCGTCGACGCCGTTCGGCGCCACGATCAGCTCGAGCCAGGTGGTGAGACCGTTGAAGTAGCCGAGGCCGAGGAACGCCATCGCGAACACGAGCGCGAGATCGCGCCCGAGGAGGCGGCGGAAGCCGTCGCGCGCGAGCTGGCGCTCTCCGCCGTGACGCTCGCGCGCGAGCGCGAGGAACGCGAGGGCCGCACCGACGGCGAGGAGCGCGAAGAGCGCCATCGCGCCGCGCAGCGAAAAGGCCTCGGCGAGCGGCGGCGTCGCCGCCAGGGCGAGCGCCATGCCGAGGAACATGCCGATCGTCGCGATCCCGGTGGCGAGCGCGCCCTCGTCCTCGTCGAACCAGTCGGAGACGAGCTTCGAGACGCCGTTCATGATGAAGGGCTGGGCGATCGCGATTCCGATCTGCGCCGCAAGCAGGGTCGCAAGGCGCCCGTCGAAGACGCGCAGGCACGCGCACGCCGCCTGCAGCACGGCGCCCTCCGCGACGCTGCGCCGATAGCCGCGACGGTCGACGCGCGCGCCCGCCGGCAGCGAGAGCACCACGTAGAGCAGCGGGAACACCAGCACGAGGGTGCTCGCGACGAGCTCGGAGACCTCGTAGCGCCGCTGCACCTGCGAGAGCAGGGGCGCGAAGTTGAGCCAGAGCATCTGGCTCACGCCCGCAACGGCGGTGAAGGCGAGGAGGACCGCCCAGCGCGCCGATCGGTCGCTCCTTCCGCGCACGTTAGCGCCGCTCGCTCCGCGACCCGCTCACCGCGAGCCCGAGCAGGCCGAGGAGCCCCATGAGGAGCTGCTTCGCGGCGGCCGGCTCCACGACTGCGAGGAGCGAGCCGCCGCTCGAGGCGAGCCAGCTCATCTCGTCGCCACCGAGCACCGGAGTCGCCCAGCCGACACGAAGCGGCGTCAGGACGCCCGCCGCCAGGGCGAGGGCGGCGACGACGGCGAGCGCCCTCCGCGTCGACCTTGCAGCGACCCTCCCTTCGCGGCGCATGGACCTCCCCTACAGGCCTCGGGGCCTGCAGGCACCACGAGCAAGGGACGTGCCGCGAGGCCGCTGCCGCGTCGTGCGCGCGCAGCGCAGCCGGGAGGAGGCCGCGCGCGGGGCCGGATCGGCGACCCCTGCGCCCTGCCGAGGAGGGCCGGCCCCGACCGTGGCGTGGTGACGGCCCGCGTCACCCGGCGACGCGTTTCGTCCTACTCTCGGCCGGGCGCTTGGGAAGGCGCACGCGGAAGGTGCTCCCCCGTCCGGGCTCGCTCTCGCACCAGATCTCCCCGCCGTGGCTTCGCACGATCTCGTAGGCGAGCGAGAGGCCGAGGCCCGTGCCGCGGCCGACGGGCTTCGTGGTGAAGAACGGATCGAAGATCCGCTCGCGCACCTCGGGCGTCATGCCGCAGCCGTCGTCCTCGACGCAGACCTCGACGTGTGTCGGTCCGCTCCGCGTCGAGAGCCGGATGCGCCCTTCACCGGCGATCGCCTGTCCGGCGTTCAGCACGAGGTTCAGGAACACCTGCTTCAGGCGCTGCGGATCGCAGGGAACGACCGCGTCGTCGTCCCACTGCGTCTGCACCTGGAGCGCCGGATCGAGCTGCACCTGGGCGACGCGCAACACCTGGTCGAGGATCCGGTTCAGGTCCGCGAGCTCGGGCAGGGCTCCGCCCGCGTGGGAGAACTCGCGGATGTCGCGCACGATGGTCGCGGCCCGGTCCACGCCCTCGATCGACTCGTCGAGCAGGATCGGCCACTCGTCGAGCTCGTCGAGCAAGCTCCCGTCACGCTTCGCCGCCTCGCTCGCGAGGCGCTCCCACTCGCGGCGCAGCAGGGCGAGGTTCGCGCGGACGAAGGCCAGCGGGTTGTTGATCTCGTGGGCGATCCCGGCCGCGAGCTCGCCCACCGCGGCGAGGCGCCCGGAGATCACGAGCCGGCTTCGCAGCGCCGCGACCTGGCGCAGGTCCTGCACCGCGAGCACGACGCCGGCGCTCCGCCCGTCCTCGTCGCCGACGGGCGCCGTCGAGACGCAGACGGGGATCGACGGGCCCTGGAGCGGGCGAAGCTCGCACTCGACGTCGCGCTGCTCGCGTGGCGGGTCGATCAGCTGCGGGTCGAGGAAGTCGCCGAGCGCTCGGCCGACGAGGTCCGGGGCCGGGCATCCGACGAGCTCCGCGAGACGCTCGTTCGCGACGCGGATGCGACCGTGCAGGGTCGTGAGCGCGACGCCGTCGGGGAGCGTGTGCAGCGTTCGGGTCGCGAACGCCCGCGGATGGAGCCGCGAGTAGCCGTAGCGCGAGAGGCCGAGCACGCACACCACGCCGAAGAGCGACAGCGCGGTCGACGCGAGGCGCGGGACCTGGATGCCGAGCGTGGGCAGGACCGCGTCTGTCGCGACGCCGAGGGCCGCCACCGGGATCGTGAGGTGCGCGACCACGGGGCCCTGCGTGCGGCTGAACGACAGGGCGGACGCGCGGTAGTCGCGGACCCAGACGACGATCGCGCGGCCGATCACGAAGGCGGTGAGGAGCGTCCATGCAGCGAAGGCCGGACCGGGCACCAGGGCATAGCCCCAGGGAACGGGCTCCATCCGGGCGAGCATCCACGGCCCGGCGACACAGAGGGCGAGGGCGATCGCACAGCCGGCGAACGTCGCCGCGAGGAACCGGCGCTCGGGCCGAAGCGGCATCTCCGCCGCCTCGAGCACGAGGAGCATGCCGAGGGGCCCGATGAAGCAGAAGCCCGGGGCGGCGAGCCGGTGGAGCTCCAGGGCGGTCTCGGGGTCGGTGGCGCAGTTCCAGAGCACCTCGCAGCCGGCCCACCAGGCCCCGAGGAGGAGCATCGCCGCCGCCGCCCGGTTCGCCCGGAGATCCGTCCCCATGGCGAGGCAGATCCCTCCCAGCGCCGAGAGCGCCATCGCGGCGAGGAGGGGGACGGCGGGATACCAGTGCAACGGGCCCTCGACGCCGACACAGGGGCGTACCGTCTGGATCGGACGGCGGCCGGGAGGCGTTGAGGGGCAAGGCTGCAGCCGGCGTCGCCGCCGGCCCAGAACGAGACCGCAAGCCCCGGGTGGAGGACGGAGCGCCCGATCGCCGACCCTCCGTCCATCGCAATCCTGCGATCCGGAGGCAAGGAGCCATGAGCCACGGGTGGAGCGTGGGCGAGGGCGGCGCGATGCTGGCCCCGAGCGGCGACGGAGAGGCCACCATGGACCGGACCGATGCGCGCTGGGAGGCGCTCGTGCGGCGCGACCCGCGGGCCGACGGGCGCTTCGTGTACGGCGTGTCGACGACGGGCGTGTACTGCCGGCCGTCGTGCGCGTCGCGCCGGCCTCTGCGCAAGAACGTGTCGTTCTTCGCACAGGCGTCCGCGGCCGAGGCCGCGGGCTTCCGCGCCTGCAAGCGCTGCCGGCCCGACGAGGCCTCGGCCGGCGAGCCCCAGCGCGCCGCCGTGGAGCGCGCGTGCGCCCTGATCCGGGAGAGCGATCGCACGCCGACCCTCGCGGAGCTCGCGCGCGCGGCGGGCATGAGCCGCTTCCACTTCCACCGCGTGTTCCACCAGATCGTCGGGGCGACACCGCGCGAGTTCGCCCGCGCCGAGCGCCTCGGGCGCTTCGAGCGCACCCTCGGCGCCGGGACGCCCGTGCTCGAGGCCGCCTTCGACGCCGGCTACGGCTCGGCCTCGCGTGCCTACGCGGCGGCGGCGACGGGCCTCGGCATGACGCCGGGCCGGCGGCGCCGCGGCGGCCGCGGCGAGCGCGTGCGCTTCTCGACCGTGCGGACCGAGGTGGGCTTCATGCTCGTCGCCGCGACCGAGCGCGGGATCTGCGCGGCGGAGCTCGGCGACGATCGCGCTGCGCTCGTAGCCCAGCTCCGCGCACGGCTGCCCGAGGCCGTCCTCGTCGAGGATGCGGGCGCGCTCCGCGCCTGGGCCGACCGCATCGCGCGCTTCATCGCGACGCCGGACCACGGCCTCGACCTGCCGCTCGACGTGCGGGGCACGGCCTTCCAGGCGCGCGTCTGGCGCGCCCTGCGGCGCATCCCGCCGGGCGAGACGCGCAGCTACGCCGAGATCGCCCGCGCCCTCGGGCGGCCGAACGCGGTGCGCGCCGTCGCGCAGGCCTGCGCGAGCAACCGGCTCGCCGTCCTCGTGCCGTGCCACCGCGTGGTGCGCAGCGACGGAGGGCCGGGCGGCTACCGCTGGGGCGTCGAGCGGAAGCGCGCGCTCCTCGCGCGAGAGGCGGCGGGCAAGGACGGCGCGTCCGCCGCGCCGCGTGCCCGCGCGAGGCGACGGCGTGTCGCTCCCTGACGCCAGGTCGCCTCGGGCGGAGGGGCCGTCCCCTCCGCCGGGAGCGGCGATCGCCACGCGCCTCGACGCGCTCGCGTGGCAGGACCTCGCCGCGCGCCTCGACGATCGCGGATTCGCGACCGTGCCGCGCCTGCTCGACGCGAGCGATTGTCGCTCTCTCGCCGCGCTCTACGACGACGACTCCGCGTTCCGTAGCCGCGTCGTGATGCAGCGGCACGGCTTCGGGAGCGGCGAGTACCGGTACTTCGGGTATCCGCTCCCGCCGCTCGCCGAAGCGCTGCGCGCGGGGCTCTATGCCCGGCTCGCGCCGCTCGCGAACGCGTGGTGTGCACGTCTCGGGAGGGAGGAGGAGTTCCCGCGCACCCTCGGCGAGCAGCTCGCGCGTTGCCGGGCTGCGGGCCAGGAACGCCCCACGCCGCTCCTCCTGCGCTACGCAGCCGGCGACTACAACCGCCTGCACCAGGACCTCTACGGCGGCCTCGTCTTTCCGTTGCAGGCGACGATCCTGCTCAGCGCGCCGCAACGCGACTTCGAGGGCGGCGAGTTCCTGCTGCTCGAGCAGCGCCCCCGCATGCAGTCGCGCGGAGAGGTGGTGCCGCTCGACCAGGGGGATGCCGTGATCTTCGCGGTGAACGAGCGTCCGGCGCGGGGCGCGCGCGGCTTCCATCGAGTGCGGATGCGCCACGGTGTCGCGACGCTGCGCGCCGGCAGGCGCTTTGCCCTTGGCCTGATATTCCACGACGCCCGCTGAGGTTTCGGCCTGCCGTCGCAGCTCGGGAGATGTACCGGGAAGTGTGACGCCCGTCGCATCGACCAGCGCGGCGGCGGACGATCCGTCGTGGAAAGGAGGTCCCATGCTGATGCGGACCCGCCGACTCCTCCTCGTCGTCTTCGCAGCCGCTCTCGGCGCGCACGCGGGCTGCATCCCGGTGTCGGTCCCCGTGCTCCCGACCGGCACCCCGCCAGCCTCGGACGTGACCTTCCGGATCGACTCGAGCCTCGACCGCCGGTACATCTATCCGACGATCTACGGCGTGAACGAGCCGACGACCTGGTCGGGGAAGCAAGGCGTGACGCTGATGCGGCTCGGCGGCAATCGCTGGACCGCCTACAACTGGGAGAACAACGCGTCGAACGCCGGATCCGACTGGCACAACCAGAATGACGGCTACTTGAGCGGCGGCAACACGCCCGGCGAGGCGGTGCGCACCCCCGTCGCGAACGCGTTCACGATGGGCGCCGCGGCGATCGTGACGATCCCGATGGCCGGCTACGTGGCGGCCGACAAGCTCGGCGGCGGCGACGTGAACCAGACCCCGAACTACCTCGACGTGCGATTCCGCCGCTCCCTGCCCGCGAAGGGCGCTCCCTTTGCTTCGAAGCCCGACACGAGCGACGCCTTCGTGTACCAGGACGAGTTCGTGGCCTGGCTCGAATCGCGCTTCCCGGGAGCCCACGGGACCACGGGCCACAGGCTGTTCTACGCGCTCGACAACGAGCCGGATCTCTGGGCCTACACGCACGCGCGCATCCACCCCAGCCCCGTCCGCTACGACGAGCTCGTCGACCGCACCATCGACATGGCCTCGGCGATCAAGAACGTCGCGCCGAAGGCGATGGTCTTCGGTCCCGTGAGCTACGGCTGGAACGGCTTCGTGACGCTCCAGGACGCGCCCGACGCCTCCGCCCACGGAGACTTCCTCGACTGGTACCTGGACGAGCTCCGCGCGGAGGAGACGCGGCAGGGAAGGACCCTCGTCGATGTCCTCGACCTGCACTGGTACCCGGAGGCGACTGGTGGCGGGCAGCGCATCACGGACGGCGGAACCTCGCCCGCCGTCGTCGACGCGCGCCTCCAGGCGCCGCGCTCGCTCTGGGATCCGACCTACACCGAGACGAGCTGGATCACGCAATGGTCGACGGGTGGCCCGATCGCGCTGCTCCCCCGCATGCAGGCCAAGATCCACGCCCACAAGCCCGGCACCCTGCTCGCCCTGAGCGAGTACAACTACGGCGACGGCTCGAACATCTCGGGCGGCATCGCGGAGGCCGACGTGCTCGGCATCTTCGGTCGGGAAGGCGTCTTCGCCGCGACTCTGTGGGAGCTCGCCCCGCCCGAGCGCTACCTCTACGGAGCCCTCGCCATGTACCGCAACTACGACGGCGCGGGCGGCGCCTTCGGCGACGTCTCCGTGCGGGCGACGACCGACGACATCGTGCGGAGCTCGGTCTACGCGAGCGTCGACGCCCTGCGCGACGACCGCATGGTACTGGTCGCCCTCAACAAGACCGCCTCCCCGCTCACGGCCGGCTTCGCCGTGGCGCACACGCGCCGATTCTCGCATGCCGAGGTCTACCTGCTCACCTCCGCTTCATGGACGCCCGCGCGAGCGGCGGACCTGGCCATCGCGCCGGACGGCACCTTCCAGGCGAGCCTGCCTGCCGACAGCGTGGTGACCCTCGTGCTCCGACCGTGAGGACCCCGGAGCGCGCAGGCGGGATCGCCCCTACGCCCCTTCCACGGGCTCGTCGACC
>DATKKW010000058.1:0-14164 GCA_035542715.1 Myxococcota bacterium | reverse complement strand
CCGACGGCTCGAAGCCCCTCGTCTGCGCCCAGAGCCGGGGCTTCGACTGCTCGGGCGAGGGCTGCGACGAGGCGACGCCCCAGGCGATGAACGTGCCCGACATCCTGCGGGTCGACCTCAAGGCGAAGACGCTTTCGGCTCTCGATCCCGAGCTCGCGGACGAGAGCATGACGATCGCGAGCGGCGAGTCGCCGCAAGGTCGCCTCGTGCTCCACGGCAGCGAGGGCGATCGCGGCTGGTCCCTCGCGATCGACGTCGCGAGCGGCGACAGCGTGCTCACCGTGAACGACCCGAAGATCGGCATCGTGGTGTTCGGCGAGTGCGGCGACGACCGCTGAGGCTCGCGGCCGACCCCGCTAGGCCGGCATCGGCTCCACGCGCCAGATCCGCTCGCAGTACTCCCGCACCGCGCGGTCCGAGGAGAACCGCCCCGCGCGCGCCGTGTTCAGGATCGACGCCCGTGTCCAGGCCTCGCTGTCGGAGAAGGCGCGGTCCACGTCCACCTGCCGGTCCACGTAGGCGCGATAGTCCGCCAGCGCCAGGTACTCGTCGCGGTCGAGGAGCGCCCGCACGAGCGGCGCGAAGCGCTCGCGGTCGCCGCGCGAGAAGGCGCCCTCCGCGATCGCGTCGAGCGCCGCGCGCAGCTCGGGGTCGGCCTCGTAGACGTCGCGGGGCCGATAGCCGCGCGCGCGCCGCAGGGCGACCTCGTCCGCCGTGAGGCCGAACTGGAAGAAGTTCTCGGCGCCCACCGCCGCTTGGATCTCGACGTTCGCGCCGTCGAGCGTCCCGATCGTGAGCGCGCCGTTCAGGGTCAGCTTCATGTTGCCGGTGCCGGAAGCCTCCGTGCCGGCGAGGGAGATCTGCTCCGACACGTCCGCGGCGGGGTAGATCACCTGCCCGTGCTTCACGTTGAGATCAGGGAAGAAGACCACGCGCAGGTGGTCGCGCACCGCCGGATCGTGGTTCACGACGTCCGCCACGCCGAGGATCAGCTCGATCACGAGCTTCGCCATGGCGTAGCCCGGCGCCGCCTTGCCGCCGAACAGGACGACGCGCGGGTTCTGGATCGCGCGCAGGTCGTGCTTCAGGCGGTGGTAGAGCGTCACGACGTGGAGCGCGTTCAGGTGCTGGCGCTTGTACTCGTGGATGCGCTTCACGTGCACGTCGAACATCCACGACGGGTCGACCTCGACGCCGGTGTAGCGCTCGATGCGCTTCGCGAGGCGCTGCTTGCAGAAGAGCTTCATCGCCCGCCACTCCGCGCGGAAGCCGGCCTCCTCGGCGAAGGGCTCGAGTCGCTGGAGCTGCTCCAGCTCGCGGACCCAGTCCTCGCCGATCCGCGAGCAGGCGATCCGCGTGAGCTCGGGATTGGCGAGCACGAGGAAGCGCCGCGGCGTCACGCCGTTCGTCACGTTGGTGAACTTCTCGGGCCAGATCTCCGCGAAGTCGTGCAGGAGGCGCGTGCGCAGGAGCTCGCTGTGGAGCTCCGCCACGCCGTTCACCGTGTGGCTGCCCACCGTCGCGAGATGGGCCATCCGCAGGCGCCGGCCGTCGTTCTCGTCGAACAGCGACATCCGCCGCACGCGCGCCTCGTCGCCCGGACGCAGCGCGCGCACCTCGTCGAGGAAGCGGCGATTGATCTCGTACACGATCTCGAGGTGGCGCGGGAGCACGCGTCCGAAGAGATCGAGCGGCCAGGTCTCCAGGGCCTCCGGCAGGAGCGTGTGGTTCGTGTAGCCGAAGGTGTGGCGCGTGACGTTCCAGGCGCGCTCCCACTCGAGCCCGTGCTGGTCGACGAGGAGCCGCATCAGCTCGGGCACGGCGAGCGAGGGATGGGTGTCGTTCAGCTGGACGGCGACGTGCTCGTGCAGGCCGTCGATCGGGCGACCCACCGCGAGGTGCAGGCTGATCATGTCCTGCAGCGAGCACGACACGAGGAAGTACTGCTGCTCCAGACGGAGCTGCTTCCCCTCCATGGAGGCGTCGTTCGGATAGAGCACCTTCGTCAGGTTCTCCGACACGACCTTCTGATCGACGGCGCCGTAGTAGTCGCCCACGTTGAACGCGCCGAAGTCGAACGACTCCGCCGCGCCGGCCTTCCAGAGCCGGAGCGTGTTGGCGTGGGGGACGCGGTAGCCCTGGATCGGCGTGTCGTACGGCACGCCCTTCACGACGCGCGCCCGGACCCAGCGCGCCCGGGGCTGGCCCTGCGCGTCGGTCACGTGCTCCACGCGACCGCCGAAGCCGACGTCGTAGGCGGTCTCGAGGCGCGGGATCTCCCAGGGATTCCCGTAGCGCAGCCACTTGTCTGTGATCTCGATCTGCCGGCCGTCGCGGATGCGCTGGTCGAAGATTCCGAACTCGTAGCGGATGCCGTACCCGAAGGCGGGGACGCGCAGGGTGGCGAGCGAGTCGAGGTAGCACGCCGCGAGCCGCCCGAGGCCGCCGTTCCCGAGGCCCGGCTCCTGCTCGATGTCGAGCAGCGCCTCGAGCTCGTAGCCCCGCTCCTTCAGCATCTCGGCGACGCGCTCGAGGATCCCGAGGTTCACGAGCGCGTGGCCCAGGTGGGGCCCGAGCAGGTACTCCGCCGACAGGAAGGCGACCTTGCGGCCGGGGTGCTCGAGCATCGCGTCGATCGTGCGGGCCCAGTTGGCGAGGATCCGATCCCGCGCGGTGTAGGCGGCCGCGAGGTAGAGGTCGTGGGGGCTCGCGCTCTCCCAGACGCGCGCCACGGTGTAGGTCAGATGATCGAAGAATCCACGGCCGAGCGCGGCCCGGCCGAGACCCGTGCGCGGGTCGTCGTCGTTCAGAGGGGCCACCGCCATTCGTCGATCTCGGGCTTGTCGATCCCGTACTCGTGGGCGTGGTTGCGGCACTCGATCTGCATGTCGCGCAGCCTCTCCTTGGCGTGGGCGCCGGAGACCCGCAGCCCGGGCACGCGGTCGATCACGTCGATCGCGAGGCTGAAGCGGTCGATCTCGTTCTGGATCGCGAGCTCGAGCGGCGTGTTGATGTTGCCCTTCTCCTTGTAGCCGCGGACGTGGAGGTGCCCGTGGTTCGTGCGCCGGTAGGCGAGCTTGTGGATGAGCCACGGATAGCCGTGGAAGTTGAAGATGATCGGCCGGTCCACGGTGAACAGGCTGTCGAAGTCGCGGTCGGAGAGGCCGTGCGGGTGCTCGGTCGCGGGCGTCATCTTGTAGAGGTCGATCACGTTCACGAAGCGGATGCGGAGCTTCGGGAAGTGCTCCCGCAGCAGCACGACCGCCGCCAGCGCCTCCTTCGTCGGCACGTCGCCGCACGACGCCATCACCACGTCGGGCTCGGCGCCGTCGTCGTTGCTCGCCCACTCCCAGATCCCGATGCCCTTCGTGCAGTGCTTGATCGCGGCGTCCATGTCGAGGTACTGGAGGTGCTTCTGCTTGTCCGCGACGATCACGTTCACGTCGTCGGTGCTGCGCAGGCAACGGTCGGCGACGCAGAGCAGCGTGTTGACGTCGGGCGGCAGGTAGATCCGCGTCACGCTCGGGCTCTTGTTGACGACGATGTCGAGGAAGCCCGGGTCCTGGTGGGTGAAGCCGTTGTGGTCCTGTCGCCAGACGGTGGACGTGATGAGCAGGTTGAGCGAGGAGACGGGCGCGCGCCACGGGATGTCCTCGGCGATGGCGAGCCACTTGGCGTGCTGGTTGAACATCGAATCGATCACGTGGGCGAAGGCCTCGTAGGTCGACAGCAGGCCGTGGCGCCCGCTCAGGAGGTAGCCCTCGAGCCAGCCCTCGAGCGTGTGCTCGGAGAGCATCTCCATCACGCGGCCGTCGGCCGCGAGCTCGGCGCCGTCCGCGTCCTCGGGCCTGCGCTCCGCGAGCCAGGTCTTGCCGGTGGCCTCGTACACCGCACCGAGACGGTTCGACGTGGTCTCGTCCGGCCCGAACACGCGGAAGTTGTCGGGGTTCTCGCGCAGGATGTCGCGCAGGAGCTGGCCCAGGGGGCGCGTGTTCTCGACGAGCGTCTGTCCCGGGTCCTCCACCTTCGCGGCGTAGTCGCGGAAGTCGGGCATGCGCAGCGCCTTGCGCAAGAGGCCGCCGTTCGCGTGCGGGTTCGCGCTCATGCGGCGCGCGCCCTTCGGCGCGAGGGCCGCGAGGGCGGGCGCGAGCCGCCCCGTCGCGTCGAAGAGCTCCTGCGGTCGATAGCTCCGCAGCCACTCCTCGAGCTGCTTCAGATGGACCGGGTTCTCGCGCACGCTCGCCAGCGGCACCTGGTGTGCGCGCCAGGTGCCCTCGACGCGGTGGCCGTCGACCTCCTTCGGCCCGGTCCAGCCCTTCGGGCTGCGCAGCACGATCATCGGCCAGTGGGCCCGCTCCGCTCGGCGGCCGGAGCGCGCGACCTCCTGGATGCGACGGATCTCGAGCACGCTCGCCTCGAGCGCCGCGGCCATCGCCTGGTGCATCTGGCTGGGCTCGGAGCCCTCCACGTAGCGCGGCGCCCAGCCGTAGCCGCGGAGCAGCATGTCGAGCTCGTCGTGGGGAATGCGCGCGAGGAGGGTCGGGTTGTCGATCTTGTAGCCGTTCAGATGGAGGATCGGCAGCACCGCGCCGTCGCGCACCGGATTCAGGAACTTGTTCGAGTGCCACGAGGTCGCGAGCGGCCCCGTCTCCGACTCGCCGTCTCCGACCACCACCGCGACGAGCAGGCCCGGGTTGTCGAACGCCGCGCCGAACGCGTGGGAGATGCTGTAGCCGAGCTCGCCGCCCTCGTGGATCGAGCCGGGCGTCTCCGGGGTGCAGTGGCTCCCGATGCCGCCCGGGAAGGAGAACTCCTTGAAGAAGCAGCGCATGCCCTCCTCGTCCTGGCCCTTGTTCGGATAGATCTCGCTGTAGGTGCCTTCGAGGTAGGCGGGGCCGAGCACGCCGGGCGCGCCGTGCCCGGGCCCGGCGAGGAAGATCGCGTCGAGGTCGTACTTCACGATCAGCCGGTTCAGGTGCACGTAGGCGAAGGCGAGGCCTGGGCTCGATCCCCAGTGTCCGAGCAGGCGCCGTTTGACGTGCGCCGCCTCGAGGGGCTCGCGCAGGAGCGGGTTGTCCTGCAGGTAGATCATCCCCGCGGCGAGGTAGTTGCAGGCGCGCCAGTAGGCGTCGATCTGCGCGAGCTCCTCCGCGGAGAGGGGCTTCTCGGAGGAGGGTTGCTTCGGCATGGCGTGGAAGACCTCGCGTTTGGCGTGCTTCACGCTGTCTTCGAGACGATAGAGAGCGCGCTTCGAGCGTCAATCCGACGGCGCCGACGCGGAGCGTCGCTCCGTCGCGGCTCACGAGAACGTCACGAGCGAGGCGTCTTGCCTCGCCGCGCCGTACGGCTGCTCGAGCGAGGCGGCGCGCAGCCGGGCCTCAGCGCAGGTTCTCGCTGTCGAAGAGCACGGCCTTCTCGCCCACGAACTTCACGTCGACGTGTCGCTTCTCGTCGCCGAAGCGGCAGGCGCGGAAGCCCATCGCGTCGTCGCAGCGCTCGGGATCGCCGAGGATCGCCTTCACCTCGTCGAACGTCATCCCGACCTTGAGCTTGTCGTAGTTCGCGAGCGTGAGCCGGCTGCAGGCGCAGAGGAGCAGCGCGATGGCGGCGAGGACGAGGCGTCGGCGCATGGCGTCTCCGCAACGGCGGACGCGAAGGGCGCGTCGCTCGCCTAGGCTGACACGCGAGCGCGGCGCCGGCTAGAGCGGCCGCGCCATGCGCACGAATCCCGGGACGCCCAGCAGCGCCTCGAACGCGGGATCCTCGAGCGACTCCACCACTTCGAAGCCGGCGCGCTCGTACGCGCGGCGGGCCGGCTCGTTCCCGATCAGGCACGAGATCTGGGCGCGCGGCACGCCGCGGCGCGTGCCTTCCTCGAGCGCGCGCTCGAGGAGCGCGGCCACGAGGCCGCGACGCCGGTGGCTCGGCAGGGCTCCGACGTTCTCCACGATCCAGGTTCCGGCCGGCATCTCGGGAAAGCAGCGCAGATAGGCCGCGAGGGGCGCGAGCGCGGCGGACGCCCGCTCGCGGCTCACGCCGAGCGCCGCGAACGCGCGGCCGAGCGGCTCCGCGAGGCTCGTGCCCCCGATCGCCGCGGGCTCGAAGCACGCGAGCGCCGCGCCCGCTTCTCCGTCGTGCTCGGCCACGTGGAACACCCGGTGGTGACACCAGGAGGGCACGCCGCCTGCCACCTCCAAGAGCGCGACCTCCCGCTCCGCGGGCTCCGGGAAGAGGACGTCCCAGGCGCCGCGCGCGAGATGCCCGCGCCCCGACATCTCGAGCACGCGGGCGACGAGCGGTACGTCGCCGGGCCGCGCGGGACGGAGCGCGATCGCCATGGACCCTCCTCGCGGCACGAGCGCCGCTGCAGGGAGGAGCATCCCCCGGAGCTCGATCCCAAGGAAGAACCACAATCGATCCGTTCCGTGGTACCACTCTCGCCATGCTGTGGCTCCGGCTCGACGGCGAGGGCCCGCTCCATCGGCAGGCGTACCGCGCGCTCCGCGAGGCGATCCTCGCCGGCCGTCTCGGCGCCGGGACGCGCCTCGCGTCGACGCGCAACCTCGCGCGAGAGCTCGGCGTGTCGCGCAACACGGTGCTCCAGGCCTTCGAGCAGCTCGTGGCCGAAGGCTACGCGACGCCGCGCGCGGGCTCCGGCACCTACGTCGCCGACGCGCTTCCCGCGCGCGCCGAACCGCCCGCGAAGTCGAGCGCACGCGCGGCCGCGGAGGCGTCCGCGCGCGCGGAGCCGTCACACCTCTCGGCGTATGGAGAGCGTCTCACGCGCGGGCTTCCGGCAGGCCGCGTCACCTGGAATCTCCCGCGCGAGCGCGTCGCCTGCGACTTCCGCTACGGGGAGCCCGCCTACGCCGACCTGCCCCTCGCGACCTGGGCACGGGTGCTCGGGCGGCGCGCGCGACGCCTCTCGGTGAAGCGCCTCGCCTACCAGTCCCCGGGCGGCGCCGACGAGCTGCGCGCGGCCCTCGCCGGCTACCTCGCCCGGGCGCGCGGCGTCGTCTGCAGCCCGGACCAGATCGTGGTCACGCAGGGATCCCAGCAGGCGGTCGACCTGGTGACGCGCGTCCTCGTCGACCCCGGCGACCGCGTCGTGCTCGAGGAGCCGCACTACACGGGCTTCTCGTTCTGCCTGACGGCCCTCGGCGCCGAGCTCGCGTACGTGCGCGTCGACGAGCAGGGGCTGCGGGTGGACGAGCTCGAGGCGCTCGGGCCCGCGCGCCTCGTGTGCGTGACGCCGTCGCACCAGTACCCCGCCGGAGGCGTCCTCTCGCTGCCGCGGCGGCTGGCCCTCCTCGAGTGGGCGCGACGCCACGGCGCCCACGTGCTCGAGGACGACTACGACGGCGAGTTCCGCTTCGAGGGGCGACCCCTCGAGTGCCTGCAATCCCTCGACCGACACGGTCGCGTGATCTACGTGGGCACCGCCTCGAAGCTCCTCTTCCCGGCGCTGCGCATCGGATGGCTGGTCGCGCCGCCCGACCTCGCGCCCCACCTCCAGGCGGCGAAGGCCCTCTGCGACACCGGAACGGCCACGCTCGAGCAGCTCGCCTTCGCCGACTTCATCGCCGAGGGGCATCTGGAGCGTCACGTGCGGCGCGCCCGCGCGCGCCACGCCGCGCGCCGCGCGGCGCTGGTCGACGCCGTCACGCGGGAGCTCGGCTCGCGGGCCGAGGTGCTCGGCGTCGACGCGGGGCTGCACGTGCTGCTGCGCGTCCCCGAGCTCTCCGGCCGCGACGTGACGCGCCTGCGCGAGGCGTGTCGCGAGCGCGGGGTCGCCGTCTATCCCGCGGCGCCGTACTACGCGCGCCCGCCGGCGCGCGCGGAGCTGCTGCTCGGCTACGGATCGCTCCCGGAGCGCACGATCCGCGACGGCGTGCGCCGCCTGCGCGAGGCCGTCGACGCGCTCGCGTAGCCCACCGCCGCCGGGAGGTGGACTCGCGATCCCGCGCCGTGCACTCTCCCGGCCATGCCCATCCAACGCCTGCTGGTCGCGAATCGCGGCGAGATCGCCATCCGCATCCTGCGTGCGGCGGCGGAGGCCGGGATCGAGACGGTCGGCGTCCACTCCGAAGACGACGCGCGCTCGCTCCACGTCCGGCACGCCGACCGGGTGTGCGCGCTCGCCGGCCGCGGCGCCTCTGCCTACCTCGACGCGGACCGTCTGGTCGCCCTCGCGCGGGAGACGGGCTGCGACGCCCTGCATCCGGGCTACGGCTTCCTCTCGGAGAGCGCCGACTTCGCCCGGCGCTGCCGCGAGGCCGCCATCGTGTTCGTGGGCCCCGACCCGGAGGCGCTGGCGCTCCTCGGCGACAAGGCGCGTGCGCGCGCCTTCGCGCGCGAGTGCGGCGTGCCGGTGCTGCGCGCCACGGAAGGCGTCACGTCCCTCGACGAGGCCCGCGCCTTCCTCGCCGCGCTGCCGAAGGGAGCGGCGATCGTCGTGAAGGCGATCGCCGGCGGCGGCGGTCGCGGGATGCGCGTGGTGCGCGACGCCTCGGAGCTCGAGGCGGCGTTCGCGCGCTGCCAGTCCGAGGCCCGTGCGGCCTTCGGCTGCGGCGACGTCTACGCCGAGGAGCTCGTGCCGCGGGCGCGACACGTCGAGGTGCAGGTGCTGGGCGACGGGCGCGCGGTGAGCCATCTCTTCGAGCGCGAGTGCAGCCTCCAGCGCCGACACCAGAAGCTGGTCGAGATCGCGCCTTGCCCGGACCTCGCGCCGCGTCTGCGCGAGCGGCTGATCGAGGCGGCCCTCACGATGGCGGCCCGCGCCGGCTACCGCGGCCTCGGCACCTTCGAGTTCCTGCTCTCCGCCGCGCGCGTCTCCGACGACGACGGCACCTTCGCCTTCATCGAGGCCAATCCGCGTCTGCAGGTGGAGCACACCGTCAGCGAGAGCGTGACGGGCGTCGATCTCGTGCGCGCCCAGCTCGAGCTCGCGGCGGGACGCACGCTCGCAGAGCTCGGCCTCTCGCGCGAGCGCGTCCCGACGCCGCGCGGGCTCGCGCTGCAGGCGCGGATCCTGACCGAGACGATGGCGGCGGACGGCAGCTCACGACCGAGCACCGGCACCCTCGCGGCCTTCGAGACGCCCACGGGGCCCGGCGTACGGACCGACAGCGCGGCCTACGCGGGCTACGCGACGAGCGCGAGCTTCGATCCGCTGCTCGCGAAGCTCGTGGTGCAGACGCCCTCCTCGGGCTTCGGCGAGCTCCTGGCCCGCGCCTATCGCGCCCTGGGCGAGTTCCGGATCGAGGGCGTCGCCACGAACGTGTCCTTCCTGCAGAGCCTCTTCCGACACCCGGAGGTGGCGGCCCTGCGCTTCCACACGCGCTTCGTGGAGGAGCACGCGGCCGAGCTCGTGGCCGACGTGGATCGCCACGCGCGCCGCTACTTCGAGGGCGCGGGCGCGACGGCGGCGGGCGCCGCCCCAGGGCTCGCCGGCGCGCGCCTCGACTCGAGCGATCCCCTCGCGGTGCTGGACCACGGTCGGGCGCCTCTCGCGGAAGGCGCTGCCGGCGGCTTCGAGTGGGAGGCGGCGGCTGCGGCGGCCGACGGCAGCCTCGTGGTCCGCGCGCCGCTCCAGGGCACGATCGTGTCGCTCGACGTCCGCGAGGGCGACACGGTGCAGGCGGGACGGCCGCTCCTCGTGATGGAAGCCATGAAGATGGAGCACGTGATCCACGCCGAGCGCGGGGGCGTCGTGCGCGGCGTCGCGGTCGCGGCGGGCGATGCCGTGCTCGCCGGCCACGCGCTGCTCTTCCTCGAGGAGGCGGAGCTCGTCGGCGAGCGCAGCGAGGCGACGAAGGCCGTCGACCTCGACGCGATCCGGCCCGACCTGGCCGAGGCGATCGAGCGGCACGCGATCGGGCTCGACGTGCGGCGTCCCGAGGCCGTCGCGCGGCGGCGCAAGACGGGCCAGCGCACGGCGCGCGAGAACGTGGACGACCTCGTCGATCCGGGCTCCTTCGTCGAGTACGGCGCGCTCGCGATCGCGGCCCAGCGCCGGCGCCGGAGCGTCGAGGAGCTGATCGAGAAGACGCCCGCCGACGGCCTCGTCGCCGGCGTCGGGCGGGTGAACGGCGCCCTGTTCGAGCCGAGCCGCGCACGCTGTGCCGTGCTCGCGTACGACTACACCGTGCTCGCCGGCACCCAGGGCACCCAGAACCATCGCAAGAAGGACCGGCTGTTCGAGCTGGCGGAGCGCCTGCGTCTGCCGGTCGTGCTGTTCGCCGAAGGAGGCGGCGGTCGCCCGGGCGACACCGAGGCGCTCGGGCCCTCGGGCCTCGACTGCCTCGCCTTCCAGCTCTTCGGCCGGCTCTCGGGACTGGTGCCGCTCGTCGGCATCGTCTCGGGTCGCTGCTTCGCCGGCAACGCCGCGCTCCTCGGCTGCTGCGACGTCGTGATCGCGACGCGCGGCTCGAACGTGGGCATGGGTGGACCCGCGATGATCGAGGGCGGCGGGCTCGGCGTGTTCCGTCCCGAGGAGGTCGGGCCCATGGCGGTGCAGGTCCCGAACGGCGTCGTCGACGTGCCGGTCGCGGACGAGGCCGAGGCCGTGCGCGTCGCGAAGCAGTACCTGTCGTACTTCCAGGGCGACGTGGCCGCGTGGGAGTGCGCCGACCCGCGCCTCCTGCGCTCCGTCATCCCCGAGAACCGGCTGCGCGTCTACGACGTACGCGGCGTGATCGACGCGCTCGCCGACACGGGCTCCGTGCTCGAGCTGCGACGGCACTTCGCGCCGGGCATGGTGACGGCGTTCGTGCGCATCGAAGGCAAGCCCTTCGGCGTCGTCGCGAACAATCCGATCCATCTCTCGGGCGCGATCGACGCGCCGGGCGCGGACAAGGCCGCGCGCTTCATGCAGCTCTGCGACGCCTTCGACCTGCCCCTCGTGTTCCTGTGCGACACACCGGGGATCATGGTCGGCCCGGAGATCGAGAAGACCGCCCTGGTGCGGCACGTGTCGCGCATGTTCGTCGTGGGCGCGAGCCTCTCGGTGCCCTTCTTCACGATCGTGCTGCGCAAGGGCTACGGGCTCGGGGCGCAGGCGATGGCGGGCGGGAGCTTCAAGGCGCCGCTCTTCACGGTGGCGTGGCCGACGGGCGAGTTCGGCGGGATGGGCCTCGAGGGCGCCGTGAAGCTCGGCTTCCGCAAGGAGCTCGCGGCGATCGACGATCCCGAGAAGCGGCGCGCGACCTTCGAGGAGATGGTGGCCCGCATGTACCAGCACGGGAAGGCGGTCAGCACGGCGTCCTACTTCGAGATCGACGACGTGATCGATCCCGCGGACTCGCGCCGTCTCCTCCTCGCCGCCCTCGCCGCGGCGCCGCCGACACCGCCCCGCACCGGGAAGAAGCGGCCCTGCGTCGACACGTGGTGAGCGCCGCTACTCCTCCACGGCCTCCACCGCATAGCGCCAGAACCGGATCGTCTGCGACCAGTGGCCGGGAGGAAGGCCGGCCTTGCGCTTCAGGTGCTGGAGGAACGCCTCGGGCGTCGGGAGCTGCGCCCAGACCGCGGGCAGGAAGGTCGCGCGGCAGGCGCCTTCCTCCAGCACGAGGCCGTCCACGCCAGGCCGGAGCCGCGCGAGGAGCTCCGACTCCGTCTCGACCTCCACGGGCTCCTGCGGGCCGAGCACGGAGACGTGCAGGTGGAGGCTCGCGAGCTCGTGGCTGCGCAGCGGCGGGAAGCGCGGATCGAGGAAGGCGGCCGCGAAGGCGTTGCGCGTGACGTCGACGACGAGGGGACGGTGGGCCACGAGGCTCCCCGTGCAGCCGCGCAGCTCGTCGTCGGCGTGGAGCGTGACGAAGCTCGCCCGCGCTTGCTGGAGCACGGGATCGAAGCGCGAGGCCTCCACCTCGAGCGGCGCGCCGCTCTGCAGGCCCCAGGCGATCGAGGCGCGCGCCACGGCGAGGAGCGGCTCCAAGGCGGCCTTGCCCTCGGCGGAGACCTCAGGAGAGCGCATAGGCCCCGTAGCCGACGACGGCGTCGCGCGGTCCGGCCGTATCTCCGCTGCTGCGCAGGTCGAGCGTGCGGGCCCGCAGGCCGTGACGCCGCGCCGCGAGGAGGAGCCCCTGCACGGGCAGCCGGCCGCACGCCTGGTCGTGTCCGATCTCCTCCGGAAGGAGCGCCTCGATCGCGCGGCTCGTCTCGCGATCGAGGGCGCGCGCGTCGGCGTATGGCAGGTAGTGGGAGAGGTCTGAGCTGACCACGATCAGGGTCTCGTCTCCGCCCCAGAGCGCCTCCATCACCTCGGCCACCTCGGCGGGCGTGGCGTCGCCGACGACGAGGGGCACGAGGCGGAAGTCCGGGAGGACGCGCTGGAGGAAGGGGAGCTGCACCTCGAGGCTGTGCTCGGCCCGGTGGGCCGCGTCGAGCGCCTTCACCTGGGGAAGCGCGAGGGCGCGCTCGACGCCCTCGCGATCGAGGGCGACGGAGCCGAGGGGCGTCTCGAAGGCGTCCGCGCTGCTGGTCGCGAGGCCGCGGAACGCCACGCGGTGGGCCGGGCCGAAGAGCACCACGCGGCGCACACGGTCGCGCAGGAGCGCGAGGAGGGCGTAGGCGGTCGCGGCGACGGGCCCCGAGTAGACGAAGCCCGCGTGGGGCACGATGACCGCCTTGGGGAGCGCGCGGCCGTCCGCGGTCGCTGCCGCGAGGTACGCCTCGACGGCAGCCTCGAGCTCGTCCCGGTCGCCGGGATAGAAGAGCCCGGCCACCGCCGCGGGCCGAGTGCGAGTCCGTGTCTCCGCCACGGAGCGAACCTCGTCGCCATCGGGCCGGAGGCAAGGTTGACAGTCGGCGCTTTCGGCCGGAGGAGATGCAGGACGCCGAATGCCTCGGCCGGAAGCTCCGATCTCGATGAAGGGTCCGACCATCCCCACCGCCCACTGGCACCGCCTCGACGACGGGCGGGTCCAGTGCGACGTCTGCCCCCGCTCCTGCCGCCTCCACGAGGGCCAGCGCGGGCTCTGCTTCGTGCGCGGCCGGGAGGACGATGGGATCGTCCTCACGAGCTACGGCCGCTCGAGCGGCTTCTGCGTCGATCCGATCGAGAAGAAGCCCCTGAACCACTTCCTCCCGGGCACCCCGGTGCTCTCCTTCGGCACCGCCGGCTGCAACCTCGCCTGCCGCTTCTGCCAGAACTGGGACATCAGCAAGTCGCGCGACGTCGACACGCTCGCCGACGCCGCGCCGCCGGACGCGATCGCGCGCGCGGCCGCGCAGCTCGGCTGCCGCAGCGTCGCCTTCACCTACAACGACCCCGTGATCTTCCTGGAGTACGCGACGGAGACCGCGCGCGCCTGTCACGCGCGCGGCGTGCGCGCCGTCGCGGTCACGGCGGGCTACGTGTGCCCGGAGCCGCGCGCGGAGCTCTTCGCCGAGATGGACGCCGCGAACGTCGACCTGAAGGGCTTCGACGAGAGCTTCTACGAGAAGGTCTGCGGCGCGCGGCTCGCGTCGGTGCTGGAGACGCTCGAATACCTCGTGCGCGAGACGCGGGTCTGGCTCGAGGTGACGACCCTGCTCATCTCCGGCGCGAACGACGCCGACGCGACGCTCCACGCGATGAGCGAGTGGATGGTGACGCACCTCGGCCCCGACGTGCCCTGGCACTTCAGCGCCTTCCACCCGGATTACAAGATGCTCGACCGCCCGCGCACGCCGGCCGCGACCTTGACGCGCGCGCGAGAGATCGCGCGCGGCCACGGCATGCGCCACGTCTACACGGGCAACGTGCACGATCCGCGCGGCCAGAGCAGCTATTGCCACGCGTGCGGAGCCTGCGTGATCGAGCGCGACGGCTACGAGCTCGGCGCCTGGCGGCTCGACGAGAAGGGCCGCTGCACGGCCTGCGCGACGCCGCTGCCGGGCGTCTTCGACGGCCCGCCCGGTCGCTGGGGCGCGCGCCGGCTTCCCGTGCGGCTGGCCGACTTCGCCCAATCGGATCAAAGGCCATAACCCAGGAATCGCGCGCGCCGGCCACGGCTCTTCGCCTTCCGCAGCGCGTCGCGCAGGAACTCCCTCGACATGGCGATCGCGCTCTCGAGCGCGGCGCCGCGCGCGAGGTGCGCCGCGATCGCCGAGGCGAGCGCGCAGCCGGTTCCGCGCACGGGGCCCGCGTCGATGCGCTCGCCGCGCAGCCAACTGAAGC
>DATKKW010000057.1:0-12105 GCA_035542715.1 Myxococcota bacterium | reverse complement strand
TCGAGGTCTGGGAGGGCCCGGACGCACGCCTTCCTGCGCGGCTAGGATTCGACGACCGCCTCGATTCGTCCCTCTCGGACCGCCTTGACGAATGCCCGGTAGTCGCTCTGGTTCTGGTCGGCGTACGCCATCCCGAACTCGCAGATCGCGTCGTCGAAGGCCTCGCTCGACCCCATGTAGCCCGCGATCTGCGCGGCGTCGCCCGATCGCGCGTGCGCGCGCGCGAGTGCCCAGCCGCAGGCCCTTCCGTAGGTGCGCAGGATGTCCACGTCCCAGTCTTCGATGATCGCGCTGATCTTCGTGTCGCGGAGCTGACGGAAGTAGAAGTCGTGGCCGCTCGCTCCCCGCGTCCATCCGAGGAAGATGTCGCTCGCCCGCAGAACCTCGACCGACAGCGGCGCCCGGCCCCTAGAAGGGCGTCGCGGCCACCGTCAGCACGCCGTCGACCGCGCGCACGTACACGAACGTCCCGCCGAACGGGTGGAACGCGATCGATCGCACGTAGACGTCGGTCTCGCGGTCGAAGGTGGTGACGAGCCGGCCGTCGGAGACGCGATAGAAGCGGACCGTCCCGTGCTCGGGCGACGGCGCCACCTCGTCGTTGCCCGTGGCGAGCGCCGCGCCGTTCGGGCTGAACGCGAGCGACGCCACCGAGCCGCCGGCGGACGGGAGCGTGATCACGCGCACGAGCCCGCCATCCGACGTCCGCCACAGCCGAACCGTGCCGTCCAGGCTCGCCGCCGCGACCAGCGTCCCGTCCGGCGAGAAGGCGACCTGGCTCACGGACCCGGCGAAACCGTCGAGCGTCAGAAGCAGCGCGCCGCTCCCGACCTGCCAGATCTTCACGACGCCGCCCTGCCCGGCGCTCGCGAGCAGCGTGCCGTCCTGCGAGAACGCCACCGAGCGGACGCGCGTTCCATCGCTGAGTGTGCGGAGAAGCGTGCCGTCGGAGGCGCGCCAGAGCTTCACGTTCCGGTCGTCGCCGCCCGACGCGAGCAGGCTGCCGTCCGGCGAATAGGAAACCGAGCGCGTCGCGTTGGAGTGGCCGGCGAGCAGCATCAGCTGCACGCCGTCCGCCACCCGGTACACCTTCAGGTTGCCGCTCGTCCCGTTGGTGCGTCCCCCGGCGATCACGGTCGAGTCCGGCGAGAAGGCGAGCGTGTTGATGCCGCTCTTGTCGCGGATCGAGCGGACCAGCCGTCCGTCGGGCGCATTGCGGATCTGGATGAGCTGCGTGCTGCCGGCGTCGGCGATCAGGCGCCCGTCGCGCGAGTAGGCGACCGTGACGGCGCCATCGGACGCCTGCCAGCGGATCTGGGGCGCGCCGGCGGCCGACGCGGTCGTCGCGAGCGCGAGCGCGAGCGCGGTGGCGAGAAGCGAAGCGCCCACGGGGGGCATCCCGGAATCCTCCATTCTGAGACTTCCGTTCGAACCATTGCGGATGCGTCGACTCATCGAGATCTCCTCTTCGTGGCGCGCTTCGCTCGAGTGCACGGCACCCTCGTTGGTGGACTAGGTACGCCGTGCGGCAGCCGCCGGTTACGCGCGCGCAACCTCCGATTGCACGCGTATCCGCATCGACGATGCGACGTGCTGGGAACGGGGTCGTGCGAGGCGACACGACGGCGACCGATCCCGCGACGACGCGTTCAGCGAGTCGCACAACGCGACGATGAGGCGAAGGCGTCGCTCACGGCGCCCCTCTCGGCCAGGCTGCTCGAGAACAGCACGCCGAGGTCGTGAACCCCGACCTGCTGGTACTTTCGGGCGAAGATCGTCCAGGAGGATCTGGTCGAGGCGTCGAGCATCCCCTACACGCGGTGGCGACCCCTGCGCCGCGCAGCCGAACGATCGAAATCGGCGGACCGGAGAGGGCGCCCTTCGATGAGATCATCGAGAGATGTCTCGAGAGGACGGGCGACGAACGCTCCGTCCATGCCGATCCGGAGGCCCGCTACTTCGGAGGAAGGGTCGAGCGCTTCTCTCTCCTTCCCATGGGCAACGCGCAGCTCGGCGCAACTACCCTCGCCGATCGGGTGAAGCGCAAGCGCGGGAGGTGAACATCGCAACAGCGATCCGGCGCCGGTGGCGTGCCCCCGAGCCCCGTTTCCAGACCTTGCAGCTCTGCGAGGGAAAAGAAGAACCCGGAGGAGACGAGGAAGGCTAACGGAATCGTTTCGCTTTTCTGGCCTCCGAATGCGGATCCGATGTGGATCCAGCGGCCGGGACACCGTTGGTGGAGTACGGATATGGTTAGCCGTATGAAGACGACGAGCTCTCGGACGCGCTCGCGGAGGAGGCGAAGGCTGTGGCCCGGCGCGAGAAGACGACGCTTCGCGCGCTCATCGAGACCGGCCTGCGCCAGCTGCTGCGCGACCGTCGGCGCAAGGCGAGCTTCCAGCTCCGCGACGCCAGTTTCGGCGGTCGAGGGCTCCGTCCCGAGTTCCGGGACGGCGACTGGCAGCGCATCCGCGAGGCCGCATTCGAGGGCCGCGGCGGTTGATCGCCGTAGACACCAACCTGCTCGTCGACGCCCATCGCACCGATTCGGAATGGCATGAGCGGGCCGCCGGCTGCATCCGCGAGCTGGCCGAAGCGAGGACACCGTGGGCCGTCCCCTGGCCCTGCATCCACGAGTTCCTCGCGATCGCGACCCACCCGAGGATCTGGGATCCACCGACGCCGGCCGCGGCTGCGCTCGACCAGGTGGAGGCGTGGCTCGAGTCGCCGAGCCTGATGCTCCTCGCCGAGGGCCCAGAGCACTGGAGCGCGCTGCGTGCGCAGATCAAAGCCGGCCGCATCGCCGGTCCGCGGGTCCACGATGCGCGCATCGCAGCGCTGTGTCTCGCGCACGGCGTCCTTGAGCTCTGGACCGCGGACCGCGACTTCAGCCGGTTCCCGAGCCTCACAGCGTCGAATCCGCTCGCCGGGTAGGCTGGCGGGTCGAGACCCTGTGGCACGTAACTCGGTCTACTACCCGGGGCCAGGCTGCGTGCGTCGACGCGCCAATCCGCAACCCAACCTGGTGTGGCGACCGCACGCTGCGCGGTCGGGGGTAGGGGAGCTGCCCCGTGGTCCTGGGCGGCGTGCACTGCGGGCCGCGTACGCGTGGCCTAGCACGCCCTGCTCGGACCGCAGTGCTACGACCACCCAGATCGACTCCCCTTGGCTGGTGCACGAGCGAGAGGCCGTCTCGCTAGCGATCCCGCCTCGCCTCCCGCCAACGTCGGAGGGCCGCGATCAGCGGGAGGACCAGCACGAGTTCGCCGCCGACTCCGCAGGCGACGGGTTGCGACACCGTCGTGGCCTGGGACGAGACGAGCGCGTCGAGCCGACCGAAGCCGCTGGCGTCGTCGAACCCCACGGGCCCGATGTCGGCGGCACCCGCTCGCAGCGCGGTCTGCACCTGCGCGGGCGTCAGCGACGGATCCTTCTGGAGGAGCAACGCCGCCACGCCAGCCGTGTGGGGCGCAGCGGCCGAGGTGCCGAAGAAGGTGCAGAACGGCGGGCAGGCCGGGAACCCGCCTGCGTTCGAGATCGAAACTCCGTCGAAGCCCGCCACATCCGGCTTTGCGCGGTCCTTGCGTGCCGGGAAGTCGATGCGCACCGGCCCGTGCGAGCTGAACGACTCGACCGTGTCGAGACCCGGATCGGCGACGTCGATGGCGGCGACGGTCACCACCTCATCGAGCGCCGCATGGCCGAAGATGCTGCCGGCGGCGGCCACGTGCTCCATCGAGCTGGCACCGAGACAGAAGAGCTCCAGGCGCCGCGGCTGGCTCTGGCCGAAGCGATCGATGAGGACGTTCGCGACCGCCGCGCTGTTGCTCCGGTTGACCACCGACACGGCCTCGATCGGATCCTGCGCACCGACCTGGGGATCGGTGCTCTGCGTGATGAGCCTCAGATTCTGGTCGAGAAGAATGAGGTCGTAGTCGTTGGCTGACGCGCCGAAGGGATCGTTCCACTGCAGGACGCAGGTGAGAGTCCCTCCCGCGGGCACGACGACTGCGTTCGTGTTGTCGCCGGCGCCCCCGGCGAAGTCGTGCAGCGTCGAGTTCGGCGTGGCGACGAAGTCCTGCTCGAGGTGCTGCCGCGCCTCGTTGCCGGCCGACGAGTGGTACGACACGCCTGCCTGCACTGCCGCCCGCACGGCGGCTGCGACCGGTCCGTCCTGGAAGTAGGGCTCGCCGAAGAACCCCAGATCGTCGACGATCACGTCGGCGCCAGCGGCCGTGAGGCATTGCACCGCCTGAACCATCTCGAAGCTGTCCGCCGGCCCGGCGAAGAGCAGCCGTGCACCCGGCGCGACGTCGTGCACGATCTCGAGCAGCGCGGTGCCCTCGTCGCCGCTCCCGCGCTGGCAGCCGCCGCTCGGAACCACCACGTTGGGCAGGTCACCGCTCTGCTGCGCGCTCCCCAGGTGGTCGACGCCGTCGGAGATGACACCGACGACCACGCCGCTGCCGTCGAGGCCCTGGGCGCGCACGAGGTTGGCCCGCGCCGCCGCGTCGCCCTCCGTCGTGGCGCTACCGACGCGCGTGACGGCCCGGTCGATCGGACGCACCGCACGCACCCACGAGAACTCAGCCACCCGATCGAGCGCAGCAGCATCCATGCGGCCGCGGACGCGGCCTCGAATGGGCTCGACGCCGTCCACCGTCAAGCCGGCCCGCTCCAGCGCCTCCAACTGCTCGACGCCCAGCGGCGAGCAATCCACGTACACCTGCAGCTTGCCGTCGGGCGAGCGAGGCGGGTCGGCCGGCACGAGCGGGCCGGCGCCGACCCAGCCCTCCGCGGCGCGTAGCCGGCTACTCACTTTGCTGTCGACCTTCTGGCTTGCCGCACCGAGGTCTGGGCGAGTGAGCTGGTCGTGCGTGTGCGGTGCCTGTTGCGGCGCGGCGGACGCGCTCGCGGCGAGAAGGGCGACGATCGCAGCAATGGTCGGGAGGGGTCTCATCTCTTCTCCAAATGGGCGCGCGGCTTCAGCAGTACGCAGGGGCCGGGGTTTGGTTTCGGCGCCAAGGCCGGAGCCGCCGTGCTCGAGCGCGCTGGCGGCGAGACGGAAGAGTTCCAGGCATGAGAATGGTCGGAAGTGCCGTGCCGGTCCTGCTCGGCTTCGACGGCTAGGACGCCGCGCCCTCCAGGGCCTCTACCGGAACCGAAGGCCGGTTCGGCGCGAACGCAGAGTGCGCGCTTGAGCCGACGATCCGCCAAGCCAGGTGTCCGCCAGCTGCGCCTCGTCTACGGCAGCAGCGCGGGCGTCAACGTCCCGCCCGGACGCCCAGGACTCGGGCGCCCACGAGCGCCCCGAGGCCACCGAGCGCAAGCATCGGCGCCACGTGGCCGGTCAGGAGATGGGGCACGTGACCGACTGGGCACCAGAGATCCACCAGGACGGCGGCGGCGGCGCCCGCCGCCACCCCCAAGATGAGGCCCAGCGCCCGGGGATGAACGGGATCGCTACTCCGGCGCTCCCAACCGAGCGCCACGAGAGGCCAGGTCGCGAAGAGCGCAGTCAGGGCGAAGCAACGCAAGCCGGGCCGGTCCGGCCAGGGATCCAGCATGTGAGGCACGCTCGAGCTGGCGGCCACTTTCCAGATCAGGAACGCGGCGGGTACGAGCAGAGCGGTGCCCAGCAATCGCGTAGTGCTGCGGCCGAGCATGCTCGTCCCGCGCCCGGCCGCCGCGAAGAGCGCCACCGCGGCGATGGCCGCCGTCCCGAGCGCCGTCATCGCGACGAGCCCGACCGGCCGCGGCCCGATCCGGGCGCCGCCGACCAGCGCGAAGAGCAGGAGCGGTACCGCGAAAGACGAGACCGCCAGGATCGCGCTCCGGGCGACGCGCTGCTGGCGGGTGGGCGACGCTTCGGAGGCCGCGGCTGTGAGGATTCGATGCTTGAGATCGGGTGCGAGCATGAGCTTCCCCTAGCTTCGGTCGACCACATTCCCCAGCGCAATGCGAAGCGCCACATAGGCGCGATGGGCCCGCAGCTTGACCGCGTTGGGCGTGATGCCGAGGACATCGGCGGCCTCGCGGATCGAGAGGCCGTCGTTCTGGATGAGTTCGAAGGCCTCTCGGTGGCTCTCGGGCAGGCGCTCGAGCTGGTCTTCGAGGGCGCCGGCCAAGCGCTGCGCGTCGAGGAGCTCGTCGGCGGAAGACTGGTCGGCGGCGGCCTCCAGGGGGCTCGCCTCGTGGCCGCCCGTCTCGAGCGAGATGGTTCGGTTCTCGCCCTTGCGCCGGCGCGCGCTGTCGATGTGCAGCCGGCGGGCGATGGCAAAGGCCCAGGGCAGGACCTCCGCACCGACGATGAAGCGACCGCGGGCGCGATGGATCCGCAGCATGGTCTCTTGCAGCAGGTCGGCCGCCCGCGCGGGGTCGCGGCTGGATCGCAGCAGGTACTGGTGAAGGCGCGGGGCGAGCGAATCGTAGAGCTGGGAGAAAGCTTGATCCTCGCCCTGTGCGTAGCGTTCCATGGCGGCATTCGCCTTGTCTCGCCCGGGGTCGCGAGCTTCGTCGAGGCGCGCGGCCGGAGCCCGCTCGCCGGACCTGGGTCGTTCTTCCCGGGAGACCGGCATGTCAGCCGGCAGCCAGGTCAACGGACGCGTAAGGAGAAGGGACGACACGCCCGATGGTCCACCCAGCAGTACGCAGGGGCAGGCGTTTGGTTTCAGCGGGATCACCAGGTGCGCGAGATGACGCATTGGGCGAGCGGAAGTCGAAATGGAACTCCAGAGCCACGGACACGGGGTGCCCTTTCGCTCGCAATGATCGCGCCGCTCGGAGCGAGGATTCCGATCGGTACGCCCGGGGCTCCCGACCGGATCGTTGAAGCTGGCGCCGCTCGGCGGCTTCTCTCCCCAGCCGTCTGGGGCCGTTCCCAGGTGAAAGTTGCCATAGCGCCTGTTCCCCCGGGACCGTGGGAACGCGCCTCCAGCCGTGATCGACAACGACGCGGACTACCTCGCGCCCGCCGACATGCTCGCGGAGCTGAGAGAGGACAATCAACAGCTCGCGTCCCGCATGGGCGAGGCCCATGGCGTGTGCGAGGAGTACGGCGACGTCTCCACGGCCAGCCTGCTGGAAGTCTGGATCGACGAGGCCGAGAGGCGCGTCTGGTTGCTGTACGAGACCGGTCGCAAGGCCGGCGCCGAGCTGCCGTCGGGGCGCGAGCCAGGAATTTCTCGCCCGGAAACCCTGCCTCCGACGAATCGAATCGGCCGCGGGTTCCCCTGGCCCATCGCTGACACAACCGGCCGTTCGTTCCCACTCCATCCGTAGGAAACTCTCAGCTCGCGCGGTTGCGCGGCCGGAGCCCTGCCGGAGGGACGCGGCAATGGCCCGGATCTCGTCTCGTGCGCGGATCTCTCTGCTGGGGAGTCTGGTTCTCGGGAGCGTGGTTTCGTGTCTCGCCCCGACGCTGGCTCTCGGCGCGGCCATCGGAACGTTCAACATCGACGGGACTTTCACCCTCTCGGGGACCAGCCCTCAGACGATCAGCTGGATGGCCGACACGTCTCCCTTCCCCGCGAACAAGGCCCAGATCGGAGCGACGGGATTGACCGGCTCCTTCGCCGGGCTGGGTGGAACCCAGGTCACGATCCAGGACGTGACCAACCCGCCGGCGGTGACGGGCGGCACCGGCTTCCCGGCCCAGCTCTTCCTGTCGTTCGACGCGGCTCCCGCTCTGGGGACGCTCTCCCTGAGCTTCGTCGCTCCGGGGGTCGACCCCTCCGCCTCGTGCGGCTTGGCTCCCGCGACCGGCCAGCTCTGCGCGCTGCCGGGATCGCCGTTCGACTTCCAGAACACGCCGGGAGGCGGCTCTCGCATGGGCTTCGTGTTCGCCGGGGTCAGCAATCCGAACGGCTCGACCTGGATGGGGACCTTCACGTCCCAGTTCGGGATCACCTATCAGCAGGTGTTCGCGACACTGGCCGGCGGGTTGTCGGTCACGAGCACCTACTCGGCGACCTTCTCGGTCGTGCCCGAGCCCGCTTCGGTGACGCTCCTGCTCGGCGGCCTCGGGATCCTCGCCGCCGCCTCGCGTCGGCGCGCGCCGTAGCCCGCGCAGCGGCGAACGGGCGTGGTTGCCGTCGGAGGCGTCGTCGCCGCGCGTCGCCCGGCGGCGCCCGTCACGAGCCAGCTTCGCACGAGCTAGCTTCGCCGCTCACGCGCGAATCGCGGTCTGCGACGCCGTGACTCGCGTCCTGGAGAAGCGCGTGCAGCCGGGGTCGCGGTCTCTGCCGTAGGCCGGTCACGTACGCAGAGCCCGGACGGCGCGGGGGAGCGGCGCGCTCAAGAGAGTCTCGACCGGCCCCGCGCATCGTAGGCGTGGCCGCCGTTCGCGTCGAAGTCGAGCTCGTCCTCGTCGGACTCGTCCCGACCGCGAGCGCGGGCACGGGTCTCGTCCTCGTCGTCCTCGATCTCGCGCCGCGCCTCCTCGGCCACGCGCGGGACTCGGTTCGAGCGTTCGAACTGCGTAGCGCCCTCGCGGTACTGCCGATCCGCTTCGCGATTTCCCTCGCCCTGGTTGCCACCCATTCCCTGAGGTCGCGGAGTGTCCCGCTTCCGGAGGTCCGATCTTCCCGCTCCCGGCGCGCGGCGCCGGAACCGCTCTGGCCCCTCTTCTGCTGGCGTCCGGAACGGGCCAGCATTCGGACGTGCGGGTGCGCCGTGGTGCTCCCGAGCGAAGAAGATTCTTCAAACGCGAGCGAAATTGTCCGGAATGTTGCCGGCTCCGAAGCGGAGCGCGGGATGGCCCGTGGGTCACGCCGGTGTCGGCTCATTGGCCCGCGACTTGCTCTCGCGGTTGCGCATGGAGGGTTCCGTGTCGGCACCGCTGCCCTTTTCCGGATACGCCGCGCGGAAGAGCCGGCGCGTCCAGCTCATCGGCTTCGCCACGCTGTGGCTGCTCGTGCTCCTCGGCGCGCTCGGCGTGCTCGGCAAGGGTCCACTGAACGAGACCGCGATCGCGAACGACCGCGTGAAGGTGGAGTACGAGCGCGTGTTGCGCCTCCGGGCGTCGACGGAGTTCCGGATCGCGGCGTCCCCGACCGGCCCTCGCGTCCGGGTGGAGATCGAATCGACGGATCCGAGCGAGCTCGAGCTCGATCCGATCGTCCCGGAGCCGGAGACCTGGCGCGTGACGGCGCACGGCGCCCTGCTCGACTTCGCCGCCCAAGGCGGCGAGACCCGGCTCGCGCTGCGCGAGACACCGCGCCGCATCGGAGTGCGCGAGGTTCGGATCGCGGTCGACCACGCGGAGCGCCTGTCGATCCGCCAGGTGGTCCTCCCGTGACGCCATGCCGCCCGTCCTGCGCATCGCCATCATCTACGCGTTCCTGATGCTGCTCTTCCGGCTGGCGGGACATCGGACGCTCGCGGACATCTCGACCTTCGACTTCGTGCTGCTGCTGATCATCAGCGAAATGGTCCAGCAGGCGGTCGTCGCGGACGATCCGTCGCTCACGAACGCGATCCTGCTCTGCTCGACCCTGGTCGGGCTCGACATCGCGCTCTCGCTCTGGAAGCACCGCGCGCCGGGCATCGAGGCGCTGCTCGAGGGCGCGCCCGTGCTGCTGGTGCATCACGGCCGGCCTCTCTCCGACGCGATGCACACGATGCGAGTGGACGTCGACGACGTCCTCGCCGCGGCGCGGCTCTCGCAGGGCCTCGAGCGCCTGGACCAGATCCGCTTCGCCGTGCTCGAGAAGAGCGGCGGGATCTCGATCATTCCCGAGCCCGGGGCACGCGACTAACGAGAACGCGAGCTCCGGGAGCTGCTGCGGCGGCGTCCGCCGTGGCTGCGGCGGTTGCTGCTTCTCGCGCGGCGCCGCGAGCTCGGCGCTCGACGCCGGCCCTTCGCGCTGCGCCGTCCGCGGCTCGGAGCCTTGCCGCCCTCGCGGCGCGCCTCGGACAGGCCGATCGCGATCGCCTGCTTGCGATTCTTGACCTTCTGGCCGGAGCGGCCCGATCGGAGTCGACCCCGCTTCGTTTCGCGCTCGACGTCTCGCGCGAGAAGCTCGAGCAGGCGCCCGGCTTCGACAAGAACGACTGGCCCGACTTCGCGGACCCGCGTTTCGGCCAGGAGGTCTACGGCTACTACGACATGACCATCTATTGGTAGGTGGAGCAAGGCCAGTCGGCCGACGCGCAGCGAGGCAGCCGTCCGGCGCGCAGGGAGGCGAAGCCGAGCGGAGATCGCACGAGCTTCGGCGCGGGCGAGACCCCTGCCTCGCACGACCCCGCCGGATCTTCACACCACTCTCCCGACACCCTCACACGAGGGCGTGGTCCGATCGCGGCGCTGGTCGCTGCCTTGGGGCGGGCGGCGCGCGGAAGGAGGCTCGGCATGCGGCGTCCGGATTTCCTCTGGATCCCTGCGCTCGCGCTCGGACTCGCCGCGAGCGCGAGCGCGAACACCGTGACCGCACCGACCTTCGACCCGGTCGTCCGGATCCAGGGCTCGAACCCGAGCTCCGGCGGGACGGGAACGCTCATCGGCGCGCAGCGCGACGGAAGTCGCTACGCGATGGTCTTCCTCGCGGCCGACCATACGCTCGAGCGGATCGGCCCGCTCTCGACGATCGGCTTCGGCAACCTCGCGAGCCCGAACCTCGACATCTCGACGGCGAACGCCCTGGACGTGCGCACCTTCACGAAGGGACCGGACGGCACGGAGGATCTCGCGCTGATCGGGATCACGGTGGATCTCTCGCTGCTCTCGCCCTCGAGCCAGAGCTATCTCACGGGCATCGCGCCGCTGGGACTGATCGCGGCCCCGGCCTCGTTCGCTCCGTTCCCGTTCGCCGAGTTCGGGTACGGAAAGGCGGGTCCCATCGTGACGTACGGGACGCAGCAGACCTTCGCGAACGTGATCGACTCCTATCTCTCCTTCAGCGGCTCCTACACCACCGACGGGAACGGCGTCCCCCTCGTCTACACGCAGGAGATGGAGCACTGGACGTACGACGATCCCGGCCTCGGCGACTGGGTGCCCGGGGAGGGGGCCGGCTACGGGGGCTTCTCCGGCTCGCCGCTCCTCGTTTCCGCCGGCGGAGGCCTCGCGGTCCAGGGCATCCAGTCGAGCGGGAGCGACACCGTGAACGGCGCGCAGAGCATCGGCGTCCGTTTCACGCTCGGCTACGTGAGCTGGCTCTCTGACACGGGCTCGGCGTATCTCGCCAGCGTCCCCGAACCGAGCAGTGGAGCGCTCGCACTCGTCGGGCTGGCTGTCCTCGCGGCCTCTCGCCCTGCGAAGCCCCCGCGACCGGGGATCTGACAGAGCGGGCGTTCTCGGACCCCGCCGAGAACGCGCAGATCAACGCCCTACGCCTGCGTGTCACGGTGCCGCCCCTTCGATCCGAGTGTCACCGCAGCTTCACCCGGTTCAGAAGACTGCCCAGCGAGGGCTCGATCTCCCAGGTGTTGTTGTCGCCGTGCTGCTGCGTGTAGAACACACGCCAGCCGAACAGGAAGGGATCGGGATCCGGGCGCCGAGGAGTCCATCGACCGACGTTCCCCGTCCGACACATGGATCCCCGTGATCTCGTTGTCACCCTCGTTCTGGAACCCGCTGCTCCCGGCGAGAAGCGTGTCCAGCGTCGCCGACGCGTCGCGGCCCTCGGCCAGGAAGCGGATCGGCTGGGCGCCGCTTCCGTAGTCGACCTGGGTATCGAAGAGGGAGCCCGAGTCCAGCGCGTTGCGCTGACCGTCGAGCGTGTCGCCGGCGTCCTCCACCACGAGCAGCTTGTTCCAACCGGCGAACTGGATGTTGTCGGAGCCCGCGTGCGTGCCGCACCGCGGCGTGGATCCCGGTCGACGACGAACTGGAGCAATGGATGGGGTGGCGGCTCGCGCGAATCTCAAAAGAGGAGATGACTCCGCCAGCGCATCGCCCTCTTCCCGAACCCGACCGCCCGCAACCGCGAGCGGCGCTGGATCGCGAACTCGCTGCGCGAGGAATGGAACCAGGCGGCAGCGAAGGTCGGCGTCCGAGTCCGCATGTACGAGGGCACGAAGCACTCGAGCGCCACCGCGTGGCTCGCGCAGGGTTCCTCGCTCCAGATGATCCAGCGGATGCTCCGCCACGCCGACAGCCGCTCG
>DATKKW010000056.1:0-3388 GCA_035542715.1 Myxococcota bacterium | reverse complement strand
TCCCGCCGCCTCCACCGCTTCCGCCACGATTCCAGGGCGGTCTCTGTCCATCCCCCGAGCGAGCCCGACGCCGACGGCGCAGCCGAGCCAGCGCGCGACGGGCCTGTCCGCTGGGGTGGAAGCTGCCACGACGACTCTTGTCGGCACATGAAATGCCCCACCGTTCCTCTTCCTTGCCGCGTGCGCGGGGCCCAATGTCCCATGCAGATCGCAGGCGACTCGCGGGGCGTCGTGCAATGCGCAGGAGCCGGCACCGGCACGACACCGCGGCGTCGCGCTAGAGCGCACGAGAGCCACGGCACGCCCGATGCAGGAGGGGCGAGCGGCAGCCGCCGCTCCCGGCGGAGGAGGGCACAGCGATGGTCGTCCGACTCGCGATCACGGCGCTCGAAGGGATCGCCGCGGCGCTCGCGTGCTGGCGATTGAGCATGGCGGCGATCGCGCTGGGGGAACGCTTCGGCCGGCGCCGCCGGACGCCGCTGCAGCAGCCGGCCACGCTGCCCGTCGCGTGTCCGCGCCGCTTCGCGCCGCTCCAGAGGCCGGAGCGATTCGCCCGCGTCCGCATCGCGCGACGCCGCTCCGCGCACTGGCGCCCGGCGCCTCGGAGGACCGCATGATCGACCTCGTCTACGTCGCCCTCACCGTCGCCTTCTTCGGCATCGCGTGGGCCTACGCTCGCGCGTGTGACCGGGTCTAGAGGAGCCGTCATGACCCTCGACCTCTGGCTCGGCGCGATCGTGTCGGTCGCGCTCACCGTCTACCTCGTCTACGCGCTGCTCCGCCCGGAGCGGTTCTAGGAGAGATGCCGTGACCTTCGTCGGCTGGCTCCAGATCATCGTCTACGCGCTGGTGATCTTCGCGTTCACCAAGCCGCTCGGCATCTACATGTTCCGCGTGTTCGAGGGGAAGGACCGGCCGCTCGAGCGGCTGTTCGGCCCGCTCGAGCGCCTCCTCTACCGCGCGTCCGGGGTCGACCCGCGCCGGGAGCAGACGTGGCTCCAGTACACCGGAGCACTGCTCGCGTTCAGCGCCTTCAGCCTGCTCGTGAGCTACGCGATCTTCCGCCTCCAGGCGGTGTTGCCGCTCAATCCGGCGGGCCTCCCCGCGGTGTCGGAGCACCTGTCGTGGAACACGGCCGTCTCCTTCACGACCAACACCAACTGGCAGTCGTACGGCGGCGAGTCGACGATGTCGTACCTGTCGCAGATGGCGGGTCTCGCCTGGCACAACTTCACGTCGGCGGCCGCGGGCATGGGCATCGCCATCGCGCTGGCACGCGGTCTCACGCGCGTCATCCCGGAGGGCGCCCCGCGCACGATCGGGAACTTCTGGGCCGACCTCGTGCGCGCCACGGTCTACGTGCTGCTGCCGCTCTCGGTCGTGGTGACGCTCGTGCTGGTGGCGGGCGGCGTGATCCAGAACTTCTCGCCCTACGTCCAGGTGACGACGCTCGAGGGGGCAAAGCAGACGCTCGCGATGGGGCCGGCGGCGTCGCAGATCGCGATCAAGCAGCTCGGCACGAACGGCGGCGGCTTCTTCAACGTGAACTCGGCGCACCCGTTCGAGAACGCGACGGCCCTCACGAACTTCGTCGAGTGCCTCTCGATCCTGCTGATCTCGGCCGCGTTGACCTACACCTACGGCCTCATGGCGCGCAGCACGCGCCAGGGCTGGGCGCTCTTCGCCGCGATGGCCTTCCTGTTCGCGATCGGCATCACGACCGCGTACTGGGCCGAGAGCCATCCGAACGCCGCGTTCGCCGGCCTGAACGTCGACCAGAGCGCCGGCAACATGGAGGGCAAGGAGGTCCGCTACGGCATCTCCGCCTCGACGCTCTGGGCGGTCGCGACGACCGACGCCTCGAACGGCTCGGTGAACTCGATGCACGACTCGTACACCGCGCTCGGCGGGCTCGTGCCACTGTTCAACATCCAGCTCGGCGAGGTGATCTTCGGCGGCGTCGGCGCCGGGCTCTACGGGATGCTGGTCTTCGTCGTGCTCTCGGTCTTCATCGCCGGCCTCATGGTCGGACGCACGCCCGAGTACCTGGGCAAGAAGATCGAGGCGCGCGAGATGAAGCTCGTGATGCTGTACGTGCTCATCTTCCCGTTCATCATCCTCGGCTTCTCCGCCTGGTCGGCGGTGGCCCCGTACGGCCTCTCGTCGCTCAACAACGCCGGCCCGCACGGCTTGTCCGAGCTGCTCTACGCCTACTCGAGCGGCGCCGGCAACAACGGCTCGGCCTTCGCAGGGCTGAACGCCAACACTCCGTGGTGGGACACGACGATGGGCCTCGCGATGCTGGCGGGCCGCTTCCTCATGATCGTCCCGGCGCTCGCGATCGCGGGCTCGATGGTCGGAAAGAAGATGGTGCCCGAGAGCCTCGGCACCTTCCCGACCAACGGCCCGCTGTTCGCCGGCCTGCTGGTCGGCGTCGTCGTGATCGTCGGCGCGCTCACCTTCTTCCCCGCGCTCGCGCTCGGCCCGATCGTCGAGCACTTCCTGGCCAACGCCGGGAAGCTCTACTGAGCCCACGCAAGGCAAACGAGGAGAGACCCAGATGGCTGGTCCCCGCGCCAAAGAGATCTCGCTCTTCGATCCCCAGATCCTGTCGCGCGCCGCGCTCGACAGCGTGCAGAAGCTCGCGCCCCGGGCGATGGCGAAGAATCCGGTGATGTTCGTGGTCGAGGTCGGCAGCGTCCTCACCACGGCGCTCTGGATCCGCGACATGGTCGCTCCGCCCGCGAACGCGGCGCCGCTCTGGTTCACCGGCAGCGTCGCGCTCTGGCTGTGGTTCACGGTGCTGTTCGCCAACTTCGCGGAGGCGATCGCCGAGGGCCGCGGCAAGGCCCAGGCCGACACGCTGCGCAAGATGCGCAAGGAGACGGCGGCGCGGCGCGTGCGCGACGGTGGCAGCGAGACGGTCGCGGCCTCGGCGCTGCGCAAGGGCGACGTGGTGGTCGTCGAGGCGGGCGAGCTGATCCCGGGCGACGGCGACGTGATCGAGGGCGCCGCGAGCGTCGACGAGTCCGCCGTCACGGGCGAGTCCGCGCCGGTGATCCGCGAGAGCGGCGGCGACCGCTGCGCCGTGACGGGCGGCACGAAGGTGCTCTCCGACCGGCTCGTGATCCGCATCAGCGCGAACCCCGGCGAGTCGTTCCTCGAGCGCATGATCACGCTCGTCGAGGGCGCCGAGCGCCAGAAGACGCCGAACGAGATCGCGCTCAACATCCTGCTCGCCGGCCTCACGATCGTGTTCCTGCTCGCCTGCGTGACGCTCGTCCCGCTCGCGATGTACGGCAACGTGCTGCTCACCATCACGGTGATGGTCGCGCTGCTCGTGTGCCTCATCCCGACGACGATCGGCGGCCTGCTCTCGGCGATCGGC